>JAXGQJ010000037.1:0-9266 GCA_040766505.1 Clostridiales bacterium | reverse complement strand
GAAAACCTCTATATCCTGGTGGCCCCCACCGCTTCCCTGGCGGGAACCGTGCAAATTGCCGCCCGGGCATTGGAGACGGCCCTATTTAAACTGCGCAGGCTCGGTTATGACCTTGGCAAGGTCGTTTCCGGCAGCGGCCTTTGCCCGATTTCGCCCGTCGCCCCGTCGTCTTTGGCGGGCCTTGGCCGCACCAACGACGCCATTTCCTATGGCGCAACGGTTCATTGCCACCTTCTGGACGGCGACGAATCCATAGAAAGAACGGTGCAAAAGGTACCCGCCTGCACGGCGCCGGCATATGGCCAACCCTATATGGAGCTGAAAGAAAGCCATAACAATTTCTTTAATTTAAGCCCCGACCAATTCAATCCCGCAATTATGCGCATGTCGAGTTTAGAAAGCGGCCATTCCTATCAGGCGGGGGTTCTCCGCCGCGATGTTCTGGCCCGCTCCTTTGGTTTAGATCCCGGCGGCCCGGCCGAAGAAGCCTAAGGCCTTGGCGGCAAACAGACGAAAAGGACGGCGCGGGATTTTGGAACACTTCCTTGCGATCCTTCGTCTTAAAAGTTGGCGCCGAATGATACCGGCCCATCCCGGCACTGTGGAAGCCGGGAAGAAGGGAGCGACATGTCTGCTACAAAAGAAGCGAAAAAACAAAAAAAACGGCGGCCTCTGTTGATCACCGTTCTATCCATCGCGGGCCTTGCGGTTCTGCTGGTGATCGGCGGCTTTTACTATCTCTTTTCCGGCCTGACCATTACCACGCTGCCCAGCGACGATGAGAGCCTTGGCATTTCGGAACAGGCAAACAGCGCCGCCGGCATCGAGAACATTGCACTTTTCGGCGTCGATGCCAGAGATGGCAGCGACAGCGGCCGATCCGATGCCATCATCATCCTTTCGGTGGACAAAAAGAACAATGAAATCAAAATGACTTCCATTCTGCGGGACAGCAAGGTACCGATCGAAGGACATGGGGAGACAAAAATCAACCATGCCTATGCCTACGGGGGCCCCGGCCTTGCCATCAAAACCTTGAACCAAAACTTTCGCCTGGACATCAAGGAATATGTCACCGTCAACTTTGAGCAGATGGCGGATCTCGTCGATGCCGTCGGCAGCGTCACCATCCCCTTATCCGGCCCGGAGGTATCCGCCGTCAATGAAATATTGGGCCGGAAGGCCTTGAGCGGAAAGGGCGAAATGGCACTGAACGGTGAAGAGGCGGTGGCCTATGCCCGCATACGCTCGATCGACAGCGACAATGCCCGGGCCGGGCGGCAGCAAAATGTATTGAACGCCATCTTAACCGAAGTGAAATCGATGCCGAAATCGGAATACCCCCGCTTTATCCGGGGCTTCCTGTCTACGGCGGAAACATCGCTCAATTATGGACAACTCCTGGCCCTGTCCCCGGTCATGCTGGGGAACTTGAACATCGTGCAGAACACCATCCCCGACCCGGCCCATGAAAACCCCCGGGGCGGCATCGGCGGCGACTGCGTATGGTATTGGACCTATGATCTGGATGCCGCCGCCGACCGGCTGCACACCATCGTCTACGGTTCATAAAACGGGCGTTTAAACCAAACGAAAGGCCGGATCCGATGTACCTTGTTTCTCGTACATACGGGCCCGGCCTTTATATGCCTAAGAGAGAGGCAATGGCGCTTATTTGGGGTAATTGGCAAGCAATTCGTCCAAAGTGACAAACTCATATCCTTTGTCCCGCACCGCCTTGATCACCCGGGGCAAGGCGGCTAGGGTATTTTGCTTCCCTTCATGGAAAAGGATGATGGCGCCGTCGTGCAGATTGTTGCTGACGGTGTTCACGAGGGTGTCGGCGGAATAACCCCGCCAATCATTGGTATCGATGCTCCAATGGATCGGCTGTTGCCCATAGCTTTTGGCTACGGCGCAAACCTCATCATTGTAATTGCCATAGGGGGGCCGGATATATTTGGGGTGAAGCCGTAAACATCTTGAAAGACCCGATTGGTGGCGGGCAAAATCGTCCTTCACAGTCTGTCCCGTTAAACTTTTCAAATTGAGGTGTTTAAAGGAATGGCTCGCCACTTCTTGGCCATAGTCGGCAATGGATTTTGCGATCTCGGGATAGAGTGAAACCCGGTTCGCCGGCAGAAAGAATACGGCGGGAACCCGCTGGTTTTTTAAGATCTCCAGGTATTGGCCGGTCATCGTCACATAGGGGCCATCGTCAAAGGTCAGGCAGACCTTGCCTTTGGCGGCGCCGTTGAACATCACGATGCCCGGCAGGACGACGGCGGGAGGCGGGATTTTCGGATAAGCGCCTTTGGCGACGGTTTCCGTATAGCGGATACCGGCGCCCTGCTCAAAGGTAAAGGTTTTCGTTTGTTCCAGCAAAGTAGGCTTTAAGACATAGGTTTTATTCTTGGAAACCACCGCGCTGTCGTGGAAAACGATCGGCAGAGCCACCGCCAGCAAAAGCATGATCCCCAGCACAATACCGGCGGCTTTCCGGTTTGAACGGGTTTTTTTGCGCCGCTTCGTCCGGGGATGGCTGCGACTGCCCTTTTCTTGGTATTGGTATGCCCTTTGCCGGCTGTATTTCTCCCGGTTGCCCATTTCCACCTCTCCCTCTTTCCCTTTGTCTTTCATTCTATTCGAATGAAACCGCCGGTCGGCGTTAAAATCTCCGCCCGATTGCGCCCGGTTTTAGTTCAACTCGTCCAAGGTTAGAGAAAAACTCTCGACAAAATTCTTCAAGAAATATTGTACCTCTTTCTCCTCTATCTTTGCAAGGTCATTTTTTATCGCTTCCGCCGCCTTTGAAAATTCTTTATTGCCCCATTTCAGTTCTTCCACGCATTTCAGATAGGCGCAAATTTTGTCCGCCGCCTTTAAAAAACCGTACAGCTCGCTTTGGACATCGGGAAAGATCAACGGTTGATAGGCGTCCCGCAGTTCCGGAGGCAGCATACCTAGGATTTTTTCCCGGGCGATATGATCGAGGGCATGAAAGGCGTTTTTCACTTCCGGGTTATAATATTTTACCGGCGTCGCCAGGTCGCCGGTGATGACTTCACCGGTTTCATGATAGAGCGCCCAAAGCACGACGGTATTTTCATCCACCAAGCCCATTTCAGGGAAAAGCCGGTTGCGGATCACAGCGAGGGCATGGGCCACCACCGCCACCTGCCAGCTATGCTCCATGATATTCTCTTCCGCCGTATTTTTCATCAAGCCCCAGCGTTTGATCCATTTCATCTTGCTGATATAGGCAAAAAAGTGGCTCATTTCCCCGCCCTCCCAGCCAGTTGGGAGGCAAGATCGATTCCGGCCATATAAAGGCCGGCGGTGTCGAGATGGAAATGGCTTTTATTGTCGAACAGGATGGCGGCTTTGGCGGGGAATTCCTCATCGGCGCCCCATAGGATCACCCGCAGCGCGACCTTTTGGGGTAATAGGCGAACTGGTAGGCCACCTCCCTCCCCGAATCTTGGCGCTGCCCAGGGCTGCGGCGGCGGCGGCGAAACTCGATCGGCACCGAAACGGTTGGCGAGAGGGGCAAGGGCTTCGATGTGGAAGGGCTTGGCTATGGTGCGCGCCATTGGGCAATTGCAAAAGGGAGATGAACGGCCTCGTCGGGCCCGAACCTCAACGGCATCGGCGATATATTGATAGACGAGGGCCGCGCTGTTTTTGTTCCCCAGCCACGGCGCGATCTCCCCCGTTTCGGTATTGACGGAGATGATCCGGCCGAGATGGGGCAAAAGGATCTCGGGGCCTGCCATTCTCCGCCGGACAAGGCAGCCATCGTCGCCCTGTCGCCGGATTTGAGCCGTTCAAGGTGAAACGCATAATTGTCCATACTCTATCCTCATTTCCTCTGATTTCTTCCAGCTCTATTTTCCCATTTTTCCATGAAAATTTCTAATCCTTTCCGGCGGAATCGCCGGATACTTTTTATACAAAAAATGGCGGTAACCATTGCCAAACCGGGAACGATCGGTTATAATGGGAGAAACCTATTTCTGTGTCCCGGAAAGTTTACTCCTGAAATTCTCGACCGAACCCGAACGGACAAAGCAAATAGGAAATTTTAGGAGGTAAATCCATGTATTCCGACAAAACCTTAATCTGCAAAGACTGCGGCGTCGAATTTCTTTTCCGGGTTCCGGAACAGGAATTTTATGCGGAGAAAGGCTTCCGTGAATGAGCCTGCCTGTTGCTCCGACTGCCGTCAGAAGAGAAGACGCGCCAGAAATGACAGAGGTGAAAGGGAAATGTTCACTGTCATTTGTGACCAGTGCGGCATCGAAACCCAGATTCCTTTCCGCCCCACCAATGGCCGCCCCGTTTAGTTGCAGAGAATGCTTGGCATACAGCAAAGAGGGTAAAAAAGCCGCGACCGTAAGATTATGATGGTCGAAGCGACATGAAGAAATGCAAAATGCTGTCCTAATGGGGCGGCATTTTAGAATCCGGACAAAACAGGCTTCAGGCCGAAGAAAAAACTTCTCGCAAAGCGACTTTTGGGCGATCCGCAAATTGAAAAATCTTCTTCCCGGGCGCTTTCATAAAAGTGGGACTTATAGTACAATATAAAGAAGAAAAAAGAAAAAGGAGCCCCGCCATGAAAAGATTTCTGATTGTCACCGCCGCCATCGTCGCCGCTGCCGGCATCATTGTCGCCATTGCCGTCGTGATGGAGCGTGGTGAAACTGCGCCTGCCCCGACCGGGTGAAAGATTTCTTTAACCGAACGTTTACCTGTGGGCAAAAACCGAAATAAAAGTATAAGGTGAAAAAACCCTCCGTCCGGCAAATCTTCGCGTCGCCTATGAGGTCCCTTTGCCTTGCTTGCCTTCGCGGCCCTCTTCCTTTTCTATTATGACCTCCATGGCCGCTTGCCGGCGGTGGCTGAAAATATTGCCTGCGCCGCAAACGGAACGATCTGGCTGATTTTTTCCGTCGATTATTTCTTGCGCCTTTTTGTCGCCAAAGACAAAAAGGCTTTTTTTAAAAAACAATGTTTTTGAGCTGGTCGCCATTCTTCCCCTTGGGTCGGCTTCCGGGCCGCAAGAATCATCGCCTTTTAAAATTTCTGCGCTTTGCCGCATTTCTTGCCCGCTTCCTCAACCGTGTCGAGGAAATGAAGAGCCTCCGCCACTTTCTCTATATCCTCACCTTCGGCGCCACACTGCTCCCCACTGCGGCGCTGCCGAGGTGCTGGAAAACCTTACCTTCTTTAACGCCGTTTACTGGGCCGTCATAGCCTGGTCGCCACTGTCGGCTATGGAGACATCGTTCCGGTCACCGCCGCCGGACGGTGGATCGCCGTTGCGCTGGTCCTTTGCGGCATCGGCATCATCGGCGCCACCATCGGCGAAACTACTCTCCCACTTGCTGCATAACAGCAAAGAGCGGCCTCGGCGCCGACGGCCCCCATCCTCTCATAGTGCACTATCAGCGGGAACTGATCGCTTCGCCGAACTGAACGAAGAAGATCTGGAGGAATGCTCCGGTGCTAAAGCTGAAGAAAAGAAGAATGACGGTGAAAATGTACCGGCAGCAAACCTTAGCGGTCGAATTCATACGGTTCTTCCAGCAACAGCTGGGGTACGGTCTGGCCGGTGGATTCCACCAAAATGACGTCGAAACCGATTTTCCGCACCTCTTGCCAGGGAATAACGGTATTCGTTCCTTCCGGCGCAGGAAACCCATCCCCCCCAGGTTCGGCATAATCAGCGCCCGGATACATTGCTGTGGATGTCGATCTCGATATCGACGATTTCGCCAAGATAACGGCCATCGGCTATATTGACGATGTCTTTGTCCTCCATTTCCGATATGCGAATCATAAACAACACCTCCCGAAAAGAATATATGTTGCGGGGAAGGGAAAATGTTGTATTATACTGCCATAATCTGCAAGAAGCGATGATCTTATGAACTGGAGGAAAACAATTTATGAAAAACTTCATCGAGAGTCGCCGCCATCCACGATAAGGCCTCGGCTATGGCAAATGTTCGCTGACCGTGGCCATCCCCGTGCTGTCCGCGGCGGGCATTGAGGTTTGCCCGCTCCCCACTGCGCTTTTGTCCACCAATACTTTATTTGATCACTTTACTTTTCATGATTTTACACCATATATGGAAGCATATATTGCCCATTGGCATCAACTGGGGCTGAAATTCAACAGCGTTTACAGCGGATTTTTGGGATCCGAGGAGCAAATCGAAATTGTGATGCATTTTATCCGCGACTTTGACGGCGGCCTCAGCATCGTCGACCCGGTGATGGGGGACAATGGCATCATCATCAAAACCTATACCGAAGGCATGTGCCAAAAGATGAAGGATTTGGTTTCCGTCGCCGATCTCGCCACGCCGAACATCACCGAGGCTTCGGTGCTGACGGGGCGTCCTTACAGTGACATGGAACTCGGTGAAAAGGCCAGCGAAGATTTGTGCCGGGAAATCATTGGCCTGGGCACAAAGCGCATCGTCTTGACCGGCGTCGTCCGGAAGGACAAGCTCTTTAATTGCGGCATCGAATCCGACGGCGCTTATTTTGAGCAGGAAATCGAGCTGCTCCCCTTCCATATGCACGGCACCGGGGATCTGTTTACCAGCGTCCTCACGGCGGGCCTCGTCCGCGGCCACCGTTTGGAGGCGGCGGTTCAATCGGCGGCCCGGTTCGTTTGGGACGCGATGGCCTATAGCAAAGACGTGGAAGACGCCTTCGACCGCGGCGTGGCGTTCGAGCCCTTCGCCCACCGCCTAGGCTCCGGCATTTACCAACGCTAAAGACCGCAACCACAAATTTTCGCCAGACCCCCGCCGGCGGGGGCCTGGTTTTTTTATCTTTCCCCCAACCTTTGGCCCCTAGCGGAAACCCGGGGTTTTTCATAAAGCGGCGCGTATGAACCGGCGCCAAAAGGCCAAGACTGGGGAAAACGATGTGGCGCTTGTCCCGGACGGCGCCGCGATAAATGGGGTGACGGTTTTGAACAGTTTATGGAGCGCCACTTGGGCCCGGCCCGCCTTTCCTTTTTTGGCCGGCGATTTGCTTTGCGACATTTTGATCATCGGCGCCGGCTTGACCGGCGTGAATCTGGCCTATCTCTTGAAGAAGGCCGGCGCCAATGTCGTCGTCATCGACGGAGGCGAAGTCGGCGAAGGCATCACCAGCGGCACCACCGGCAAGATCACAGTCCAGCACGGCCTCTTTTATGACCGCTTAACCAAGGAAGCCGGTTCCGAACAAGCCCGGCAATATCTGGCGGCCAATGATGCCGGAAAGGAGCGGTATCTCTCCATCATCGAGGAAGAAAGCATCGCCTGCGACCTGGAAAAGGCGCCGGCATATCTTTACAGCTTTGACGATGCCGCCGCCATCGCGGCGGAAGCCCGGGCCTGCGAATCCCTCGGCCTTCCCGTTTCCTTTTTAAAGGAAATGCCGCTGCCGCTGCCGGTGGCCGCCGCGGTGAAGATGGAGGAACAATATGCCTTTCACCCGCTTCGCTATCTCGCCGCCATCGCCAAAGGGCTGCCGATCTATACCGGCACCCGGGCCATCGCCATCGAAGGGCGCACCGTAAAAACGAACCGCGGCCAGATTAAAGCGGATCAGATCGTTCTCGCTTGCCATTATCCGTTCATCAATACGCCGGGATACTATTTCATGCGCATGTATCAAAGCCGCAGTTATCTGTTGGCCTTCGCCAATGGCCCGCAGATCGGGGGCATGTACATCGACGCGCGGGAAGACGGCCTTTCCTTTCGGAACTGGCGGAACCTTTTGGTGATGGCGGGAGAGGACCACCACAGCGGCGACAACCAAAAAGGCGGCCGCTACGCAGCATTGCGCCGGGAGATGGCGGCCCTGTATCCCCAGGCGCAAGAGGTCTACCATTGGTCAAACCAAGACTGTGTGCCATTGGATCGCCGCCCCTATATCGGCCCCTTTTCCCCCAAGCTGCCGGGGGTGTTCATCGCCACCGGTTATAATAAATGGGGCATCACCAATTCCATGGCGGCGGCTTTGATCCTCAGCGATCTGTTGGCGGGGCGGCCCAATCCCTGGGCGGATGTTTTTTCTCCCCAGCGGCACCCGGAAATTTGGCCCCTCTTGCGCCACGGTTTTACCAGCGCCGGCGGCTTCTCCCGCTCTTATCTCTATATGCCGCCCTATGAGGCCCGGCTGCTGCCGCCGGGGCATGGCGGCGTCGTTTCTTATCGCGGCAAAAAGTTCGGCGTCTACCGGGATGAAGAGGGAAATTTCTTCCCTGTTTCGGCGCGGTGCCCCCATCTCGGCTGCCAACTGGAATGGAATCCTGATGAAAAGAGCTGGGACTGCCCTTGCCACGGCTCCCGTTTCGACCATCTCGGCCGCCTGTTGAACCACCCGGCCCAAACGGATTTGCGCCATGAGCCTTAACTACCGCGGCCAAAACCACCGTTACCGCTATTTTGAGGGTTGGTATTTCAAACAGCATAAAGACGGCCGGGTTCTCGCCCTGATTCCCGGCATCGCGATGGAGAGAGGCGGCGGAAAAAGCGCTTTTCTCCAGGCAATCACCGATGAAAGCTCCCACCTGTTCTCCTTCCCCTTCACCGCCTTTTCCCGGCAAGGCGATCAGATTCGCATCGGGCCGAACCGCTTTTCACCGCAAGGGATCGACCTGGACATTCGGGAACCGGAACTGGAACTGCGGGGTTCTTTGCGCTATGGCTATCTGACGCCGCTCCGTTTTCCGATCATGGGCCCCTTCGCATTTTTGCCGCGGATGGAATGCTATCACGACATTCTCAGCATGAACCATGTTCTTTCGGGAGAAGTAAGGTACAATGGCAAACCCTGGAACTTCCGGGGAGGCAAAGGATATCTGGAAAAGGACAGGGGTCGCTCCTTTCCCCGTTTTTACCATTGGATGCAGGCGAATGATTTCGGCCCGCGCAATGTTTCGGTGATGGCCGCCGTCGCCCATATCCCCACCTTTCAGTTTACCGGCTGCATCGCCGCGCTGCTTTGCCATAAGAAAATATATACCTTCACCACTTACCAGCGGGTGCGGGTGGAAAAAAACGGCAACGGCATCTTGACGCTGACGCAAAACCGCCGCCGTTTGGAGCTGGAAACCGCGCCGGGACTCGCCCTGCCCCTTCAGGCCCCGCGGGAAGGCGCGCTGACAAGAACGATACATGAACACGCTTCCACCAAGATGGCGCTGCGGTTTTATGAGAATGAAACCTTGGTGTTCGCCGGGGAGAGCGCCG
>JAXGQJ010000036.1:0-9670 GCA_040766505.1 Clostridiales bacterium | reverse complement strand
GATCATCACCCGGGGCTTAAAAAACCAGCTTCTTTCGGAAACTTGGTTGATAAAATAGCGCAGCATCTGCTCGGCCGCGTCGAAATCAGCGATAACGCCGCCCCGCAATGGCCGGATCACATCGATATGCTCCGGGGTGCGGCCGATCATGGCCCTCGCCTCGCTGCCAAAGGCGATGATTTGCTGGGTCTCCCGATCCATAGCCACAACGGAAGGCTCATTGACAACAATCCCCTTGCCCTTGACATAGACCAGGACATTGGCGCTTCCCAGGTCGATTCCGATATCGGTGCTGAATTGATTGGAACCCAGCATGGCTGTCACCTCTTCCATCTTGATTGTCGATTGGTCGGCCAATAGATATTGGCCTACTTATTTTACCCTATTATGCAAAATCTTTCAAGTCCGGTTCCAAATCTCACACCGATTCTTCGACGGAAAAACCCTATATAACGTTGGCAAACTGTGGTATAATAAAGAAAAGAACGGGGGTGAGCGCGATGAAAACCGTGAGAAAAACGGCCTGTCCCGGCCCGGAGAACGCCGCCGCCTTTCTAAGCGGCGAAGAGCTTTTTGCCCACCGCTATATGGGGGCCCACCTCGCCGCCGTCGATGGCGCGGCGGGCGCGGTTTTCGGCGTTTGGGCGCCGAAGGCCGCCGCCGTTTCCGTTGCCGGGGACTTCAATGGCTGGCGAGAGGGAAGCCATCCGCTGCGACCCTTGGCGGGAACCGGCATCTGGTGCGGCTTCATCGCCGGTCTCAAACCCGGCGATCTCTATAAGTACGCCGTCCGGGGCGACGACGGTGAGACCGTTCTCAAGGCGGATCCTTTCGCCTTTGCCGCTGAAAAGCGTCCCAAAACCGCTTCGGTTCTGACGGCGCTTTCCGGTTATACCTGGGGGGATCAGGGTTGGCTCCGATCCCGCCGGGGCAAATCCTTTCGCCGCCGGCCCGTCAATGTTTATGAAATTCATCTCGGTTCCTGGAAACGAAAGGAGGACGGCGGCTTTTTGTCCTATCGGGAATTGGCCGAACCCCTCATCTCTTATCTGACAGAGATGGGGTATACCCATGTGGAATTCATGCCCTTGATGGAACATCCCCATGACGGTTCCTGGGGCTATCAAATCACCGGCTATTTCGCCGCCACCAGCCGCTATGGCAGCCCCCGGGATCTGATGTATCTGATCGACCGGCTGCACCAGGCAAAGATCGGCGTCATCATGGATTGGGTGCCCGGCCATTTTTGCAAAGACCGCCACGGCCTGATGGCCTTTGACGGCGGTCCCCTCTATGAAAAGGACGACCATGCGGAATGGGGAACTTTGACCTTCGATTTCGCCAACCCCGGCGTGCGGAGCTTCTTATTGAGCAATGCCGCCTTCTGGATCGAGGCCTTTCATATCGACGGTTTGCGGGTCGACGGCGTCAGCAGTATGCTTTATCTGAACTATGGCGCCTCGGCGGTCAAAAGAAAAATGAACAGGGCGGCGACGGCGATCTCGATGCCATCGCCTTTTTACGGACTTTAAATGAAAGCCTGCTGGCCCGCTTTCCCGATATTCTGATGTTCGCGGAGGAAAGCAGCGCCTGGCCCCTCGTCACCTACCCCCCTTACGATGGCGGCCTGGGCTTTCACTATAAATGGAATATGGGCTGGATGAACGATACCCTCCGCTATATGGCCACCGGCTTTTCCCAGCGCCGGGAAAACCATCGCCTGCTCAATTTCCCGGTGGTCTATGCCTTTAGCGAAAACCATATTCTGCCCTTTTCCCACGATGAGGTGGTTCACGGCAAAGGATCGCTGATCGGCCGTATGCCCGGTTCTTATGAGGAGCGCTTCGCCGGCCTGCGCCTTTTGCTCACCTACCAAATTTGCCATCCCGGCGCCAAGCTCTCGTTCATGGGCAATGAATTCGGCCAATTTATCGAATGGCGCTTTAATGAAGGGTTGGAATGGTTTCTTTTAGAATACGCAAAGCACAGGGAAATGCTATTTTTCACCAAAACCCTGCATACACTATACCTCAAGGAACGATGCCTTTGGGAAAGAGACGACGGTTGGCAGGGCTTTCAGTGGATCGATGCCGACAATCGGGAGCAAAGCATCCTGATTTTCGCCCGCCGCGGCGAGGACGAAAACCGCTGGCTGGTGGTGGTATTGAACTTTCAGCCCCGCTCCTATCCGGATTTTTTGCTGGGGGTGCCGGGGCCCGGCCTGTACCGGGAGGTTTTGAACAGCGACGATATGGCCTTCGGCGGCGGCGGAACCGTCAACCCCAAGGCGGTGCGGGCAAAAAAGAAGCCCTGCCACGGCCGGGACTATGCCGTAAACATCAAGGTTCCGCCCATTGGCGCCGTTTTGTTGAAAGGAAAAATAGAGAAAAGCGAAGAGGAGTTTCATGTTTAAAGATAAAGATGATTTTATTGCCGCCTATAAAACGGCCTTTGTGGAGGAATCGGGAAATGCCTTTGAAGACAGCGATATGGAGCGGCGCTATTATATTTTAGTGAATATGATTCGGGAGCGGCTGTCCCAAGACTGGCTGAAATCCCGGGAGCGGTTCCGGGAAAACGGGCACAAACAGGTATTCTACTTTTCGATGGAATTCTTAATGGGCAAGCTGCTGGTTGACTATCTACTCGGCCTCGGCCTTTATGATACCGTGGCGGAAGGTCTCGCCGAACTGGGCCTGGATCTGCAAGAGCTCGCCGCCTATGAAAGCGACGCCGGCCTGGGCAATGGCGGCCTGGGCCGCTTGGCCGCCTGCTTTCTCGATTCCATGGCCTATCTTGGCATACCGGGAAATGGCAATGGCATCCGTTACCGTTACGGCTTTTTCAAACAGAAAATCATCGACGGTTTCCAGGCGGAAATGCCGGACAACTGGCTGATCAACGGCTACCCCTGGGAGATCCGCAAGCCGGAGAAATCCGTGATCGTCCGCTATAAGGGAACGGTGAAGGAAAAATGGGTCGACGGCCATCTCACCGTCGTCCACGAGGGATATGAGCCGGTGCGGGCGGTTCCCTATGATGTGCCGGTGATCGGCTTTGGCGGCAAAACCATCAACAATTTGCGGCTTTGGAGCGCCGAACCGGTAAACGAAGTCTTTGACCTCTCCTCTTTCAATCGCGGTGAACTCAGCCTGGCGATTCGCAGCCGCTCGGAGGTGGAGGCGATCTCCTACATCCTTTACCCCGAAGACAGCAGCCCCGCCGGGCGGGAATTGCGTTTAAAACAGGAATACTTTTTTGTTGCCGCCGGCATACAAAATATCGTGTCTACTTTTATAAAGCGCGGCGGCGACCTGGCGCATTTTTCCCGGAAGATCGCCATACATATCAATGATACCCATCCCGCTTTGGCGATTCCGGAGCTGATGCGGGTGCTGATGGACGAAAACGGCGTCCCCTGGAACCGGGCTTGGGAGACGACGGTGCAGACCATGTCCTATACCAATCACACCATCCCTGCCGGAGCTGGAAAAATGGGACGAAGCCTTTTTCGCCCACCTGCTGCCGCGGATTTACCAAATCGTGCGGGAAATCGACCGCCGCTACCGGGAGGAACGGGGCATCCGCGGCGACGATGGGGAGAACGATACCGTGATCCTGCACCACGGTTCCGTTTGGATGGCGAACCTCGCCGTTATCGGCAGCCATTCCGTCAATGGCGTCGCCAAACTGCACACCGAGATCTTAAAAATACGGTATTGAAGGATTTTTACCGCATCTTTCCCGACCGGTTCAGCAATAAAACCAATGGCGTCAGCCACCGGCGCTTTCTGTTGAAGGCGAACCCCAAACTTTCGGCCTTGATCGGCCGCACCATCGGCGAAGGCTGGCTTTACCGGCCCCAGGATCTGATAAAACTGAAAGACCGGGCGGGGGACGCCATCTTCCTGACGGAATTGGCGGCGGTGAAATATGAGAACAAATGCAGGCTGGCCCGGCATATTTTCGAGCGCACCGGAACCACCGTCGATCCCAATTCGATCTTCGACGTGCATATCAAACGGATCCATGCCTATAAACGGCAGCTTCTCAATGTTTTGAAGATCATGGCGCTCTATGACGCGGTAAAAGAAAACCCCGACGCGCTGGCGCGGCCCCTGACCTTCCTTTTTGCCGGGAAAGCCGCCTCCGGCTACCATTATGCGAAAACCATCATCAAGCTGATCAATACGGTGGCGGAACAAATCAATGGCGACGCCGCCATCGACGGCCGGCTGAAAGTCGTGTTCCTGGAGGATTTCAATGTTTCCGCCTCGGAAATCATTTGCCCCGCCACCGACATTTCGGAGCAGATTTCCACCGCCAGCAAAGAAGCCTCCGGCACCGGCAATATGAAATTTATGTTCAACGGCGCCGTCACCTTGGGCACCATGGACGGGGCCAATGTGGAAATCCACGACATTGTCGGGCCGGAAAACATGTTCGCCTTCGGCCTTTCCGCCCAAGAGGTTCTCCATCTTTACCGGCACGGCGGTTATTGTTCCTGGGATCTTTACCACAGCGACCCCTTGCTGCGCACCATCGTCGACCACTTGATCGACGGTTCCCTGCCCGGCGACCGCAGCCAGTTCTGCGCCGTTTACGACGATCTCCTGCGGGACAATGACCCGTTCTTCACTTTGAAGGATTTCCATTCCTATCTGGATGCTTGGAAACGTGCGGCCGCCGCCTATGAGGATCGGGAGAAATGGCAAAGGATCTCCCTTTACAATATCGCCGCCGCCGGTTATTTTTCCAGCGACCGCACGATCAAAGAATATGCCGACGAAATCTGGCACACCCCTTATACAAACAATGGAACACCGGAAAGATAAGGAAGGATTTGGAAAGGAGGCCAAATGATGGGCAAAGAGTGTATCGCAATGTTGCTTGCCGGGGGACAGGGCAGCCGCATGGGGGGCCTGACCCACAAAATCGCGAAACCCGCCGTCTCCTTTGGCGGCAAATACCGGATCATCGATTTCAGTCTCAGCAATTGCGCCAATTCCGGCATCGACACCATCGGGGTATTGACCCAGTATAAGCCTTTTCTCCTCAATACCTATATTGGCAATGGCGGCGCTTGGGATCTGGATGAGGGCAATGGCGGCGTGCACATCCTGCCTCCCTATATGGACGAGGCGGGGGAAGCTGGTACCGGGGCACCGCCAATTCCGTCTATCAAAACATGGATTTTATCGAGATGTACAACCCGGACAATGTGCTGATCATTTCCGGCGACCACATTACCATATGGACTATCGCAAGATGCTGGAGGCGCACAAAAAACAGGGGCCCAGATCACCATTGCCGTTCAGGAATTTGCCTGGCAGGAAGCGCCCCGTTTCGGTATCATCAGCGCCGACGGCAGCGGCCGCATCACCGACTTCGCCGAAAAACCGGCGCGTCCGAAAAGCAATCTCGCATCGATGGGCATCTATATTTTTCAATGGCCTCATTTGAGACAAGCCCTGATCGAGGACGAGAAAAACAGCACTCACTCAATGATTTCGGCAAAAATGTGATCCCGATGCTGCTGGAGAACGGCAAAGATCTCTTCGCCTATCGATTTTCCGGTTATTGGCGGGACGTCGGCACCATCGAAAGCTATTACCGGGCCAATATGGAATTGCTGGAACCGGAGCCTCCCCTCGACCTTTTCGGCGGCAAGGTGCGGATCTATAGCAACAACGCGTGCTGCCGCCCCATTATGCCGGCAGGCGGGCTTTGATTTCCATAGTCCATCAGCAATGGTTGCGTCGTCCTTGGGGAGGTCAGAAATTCGGTGCTGGGCCCGAAGCCTATATCGAAGAGGCGCAATCGTGGAAAACACGGTGATTCTGCCCCAGGCGGTGGTCAAAAAAGGCGCCCATCTGCGCCGGATGATCGTCGGGGAGCGTTCCCTCGTCGCCAATGACTGCGTTCTCGGCTCCTTTCGGGAAGAGGATGAAATCGTCGTCGTTCCAGACCATTCGGTCATCAGCAAAAAGACGGAAAAAGGCCCTTTAATCGGCGGAGAGGAGTGATACCATGAAACGCGCCATCGCATTGATTTCCACCAATTATGCCATCCCGCCGATGCGGGAACTGACCAATGAGCGGCCCGTGGCGGCGATTCCCTTCGGGGGCCGCTACCGCATCCTGGACTTTTCCCTTTCCAGCATCGTCAACTGCGGCATCCGCACAGTGGGGCTGATCACATCGAATTTCTACCGCCCGATCCTCGACCACCTGGGGGCCGGAAAGGAATGGAACCTGGATCGTAAAAAGGGCGGCATGTTCATTCTTCCCGGCTCTTCCTACGGGTTGCGCTCCACCGGGGGCCGCTTCATGCTGCGGGATCTGCTGAAAAATGAAGAATACCTGACAAAGGACGATATCGACGAGATCATCGTCACCGCTTCCAATGATGTGGTCAATATGGACTATGGGGAAGTTTTAAAAGAACACCGGAAAGCGGCGCCGAAATCACCCTCGTCGTCAAGCCCTATCGCGATCTCCCCATCAGACCGGGGACAATGTTCTTCCTGCAAGTGGACGCGAAGGCAATGGCGAGCGTCCGTACAAGAGGAATTGCCGGCAGAGCCGTTCTGCTCTTACCGACAGCTTCATCATCCGGCGGGAAACCCCTGCTTCGCCTGATGATGGGCTATCGGGAAGTGGAATATATGGACTTTCGCGACATCATCGGCGCCAATCTCCGCATCATCGGCGCCAATGTCTACGTGTTTGACGGCTATTTTGGCCGCGTCGACTCGGTGCAAAGGTATTACCAGGTCAGCATCGATTTGCTGAAGCCGAAAATTTACCGGGAGCTGTTTTTGGGCAAATACCCGATCCACACGAAGATTAAAGACAACTCCCCCACCCGCTATTCCGAAGAAGCCTTGGCGAAAAACGCGATCATTTCCAGCGGCTGCCATATTGAGGGCCGGGTGGAGAACGCCATCATCTTTCGGGAGGTGAAGATTAGGAAAGGGGCCGTCGTTAAAAATTCCATCGTCATGAACCGCAGTGTAATCGGGGAAAACGCGCGGTTGGAAAATGTCATCGCCGATAAGTTTGTCCACGTCGGGCCGGAGATTATCATCAAAGGCCAAAAGGAAGACCCGATCATTTTAGCGAAGAAGAATGTACTGTAAACAAGAAAGGACCGGTGAGAAAATGCAGATTCTCTATGTCGCTTTTGAAGCGGACCCTTTCGTAAAAACCGGCGGCCTCGGCGACGTGGCGGGCTCCCTGCCCCGGGCCATCGCCGGCGGGGACACGGAAATCCGCGTCATCCTGCCGAAACACCGCTCCATCACCGATCGCTGGCAAAAGAAGATGTCTCCCCTGTTTAGCGGCACCGTGCAGCTGGGTTGGCGCAACCAATATTGCGGCATCGACGAAATGCACCACCAGGGGATGCATTATTATTTCGTCGACAATGAATACTATTTCAACCGGGAGCCGATCTACGGCTATGAGGACGACGGGGAACGGGTGGCCTTTTTTTGCCGGGCCGTTCTCGAAACCTTACAGGATTTCACCCATATGGGGGGTTTTTGCCCCGATCTGCTCCACTGCAATGACTGGCACACCGCCCTCATCCCGGTGATGCAAAAGGAAAACTACCGGAACGCCGCCCCCTACCGGGACATAAAGACGGTGTTTACGATCCACAATTTGAAATACCAGGGCATCTATTCCCACACCCTTTTAAACGATATGCTGCACCTGGCGGGAAACGAAGGGGCGGCGCAAAACCTCGATTATGACGGCTGCCTGAACTTTATGAAGGGCGGCATCCTTTACAGCGACAAGGTGACCACCGTCAGCCCCAGCTATGCCCGGGAAATCCAAACCCCCTATTATGGCGAAGGGCTCGACGCGATCCTGCGAAACCGGAAAGAGGATCTCACCGGCATCCTGAACGGCATCGATACGGAATTGTACGATCCCGCGAAAGATCCTTTGCTGTACCAAACATATGGCGCCGATTTTAACGGCAAAGTGGAGAATAAAAAAGCGCTGCAACAGGAATTGGATCTGCCGGTTCTGGCGGAAACGCCGCTTTTTACCATTGTTTCCAGATTGGTGGAGCAGAAGGGTTTTGACCTTCTCGCCCATATTTTAGAAGAGTTCTTACAGGAAGAGGTGCAATTTGTCATCGTCGGCACCGGAGATAAAAAATACGAGGGCCTGTTCGCCCATTTTGCCTGGAAATACCGGGATAAGCTCCGGGCTTTGCTGCAATTCGACAATGGCCTCGCCCACAAAGCCTATGCCGCCGGTGATGTGTTGGTGATGCCGTCCAAATTTGAGCCTTGCGGCATTTCCCAGATGATCGCCATGCGCTATGGCACCTTGCCCCTGGTGCGGGAAACCGGCGGTTTAAAGGACAGCGTAAAGCCCTACCTGCCCGGCCGGGAGGATGGCGACGGCTTTTCCTTCCCCAATTACAATGCCCATGAACTGCTATTTAAAATGAAGGACGCCGCCCATCTCTATCGAAACGAAAGGGCCTTATGGCACAGGCTGATGGCCAATGCCCGGCGGCGCGATTTCAGTTGGATGCATTCGGCGGCGGCTTATCGAAGCCTATACCGGGAACTTTTCCCCGCAAGGGAAGGAGCGGAAGGAATGGAAAAGACGGCGGCGATCGCGGCGGCGGAAGGGGCGGAAGAGAATGGAAAAGGTGGCGGCAATGCCTGAAATCTTCGCCTGCCACCACTCGCAACAACACCGCTACCGGCGGCCTTTCGGCGCCCTGCCCTGCGGGGAGCGGGCGGTTCTCACCATCGAGGTGGCGCCGGTTTCCCCGTCTCTCCAGGTATATTTGCGCCTGCGCCGGGGCGAAGAAGAGGAAATAAAATTGCCGATGGAGCCCGCTGGTGACGGCGAACGGGGCAGCCGTTTCTCCGCTGCGGTCGGCGCGGCGGAAACCGGGGAGCCGGGGCTGCTCTGGTATGATTTCCAGATCAGCGTGGGAGAGAACCTTTTTTATTATGGCGCGAAGCCCGGCGCCACCGGCGGCGAAGGCCTCCTGTCCCGGGAGGAAGGAAACCGCTATCAAATCACGGTTTACCGGCCCTGGGCCTTGCCGGACTGGTACCGGCGCGGCATCATATACCAGATCTTTGTCGACCGCTTTCACCGCAGCGGCAAAACGCCGCCGCCGGGAGGGGGCCGCGGCGTCAAGCGCATCCTCCACCTCGATTGGGACGACGCACCCTTCTATCTCAAGGACGGGGCGGGCCAGGTCACCCACTGGGATTTTTTTGGCGGCGACCTCGCCGGCATTGAGGAAAAGCTCGGTTATCTTCGCTCCCTCGGCATCGGCAGCCTCTATCTCAATCCGATCTTTGAAGCCGCCAGCAATCATAAATACGACACCGGCGATTATCATGCCATCGACCCCGGCTTCGGCACCGAAGGGGACTTTCGGCGGCTTGTGCGCCAAGGAGAGCAGCAGGGGATGGGGCTGATACTCGACGGGGTTTTCAGCCATACCGGCATCGACAGCCGCTATTTTAATCTCTACGGCCGCTATCCGGAAAAAGGCGCCCACCAAGGAACGGATTCGCCTTATTTCCCCTGGTACCGCTTTATCTCCTATCCCGAGGTTTATGAAAGCTGGTGGAGCGTGCGGGATCTTCCCAATGTGAACGAGAACGAGGAAAGCTAC
>JAXGQJ010000035.1:0-9903 GCA_040766505.1 Clostridiales bacterium | reverse complement strand
GGATGAACCGGCGGCAGGGATGAACCCGGCGGAAACGGAGAAGCTGACCGAAAGCATCCGCTGGATCCGGGATCGCTTTCGGTTGACGGTGCTGTTGATTGAGCATGATATGAGCCTGGTCATGAAGGTTTGCGAGCGAATTTATGTTTTGGATTACGGTATGCTGATCGCCAGTGGCGTCCCGGAGGAAATCAAGAACAATCCCCGGGTGATCGAGGCCTATTTGGGAGGTGACATCCATGCTTGAACTCGGCAATGTCAACCTTTATTATGGCGTTATTCACGCGCTGCGGGACATCAGCCTCATCGTCAATGAGGGGGAGATCGTTACTTTGATCGGCGCCAATGGCGCCGGGAAGACTTCCACCCTTTGCGCCATTTCCGGATTGAACCAAATTTCCAGCGGCACCATCACCCTGGAGGGCAAGTCTTTGAATGCCGTTCCCGCACCGAAACGGGTGGGCCTTGGCATTTCCCATGTGCCGGAAGGGCGGCGCATTTTTCCCAAGATGTCCGTTTATGAGAATTTAGAGCTGGGCGCTTTTTTGCGCAAAGATAAGGCCGGCATCAAAAAGGATATGGAGATGGTTTTCGCCCGTTTTCCGATTCTCGGTGAACGGAAAAACCAACCGGCGGGCACCCTTTCCGGCGGCGAACAGCAGATGCTGGCGATGGGCCGGGGCTTGATGTCCCGCCCGAAGCTGATGCTGTTGGATGAACCGTCGATGGGGCTTGCCCCCCTATTGGTGCAGGAAATTTTTAAAATCATTCAGGATATCAATGCCACCGGCACCACGATTCTGCTTGTGGAACAGAACGCCAGAATGGCATTGTCCATTGCCCACCGCGCCTATGTCATCGAAACCGGCGCCATTGTCCTTGCAGGGGAAGCCAAAGTGTTGATGGAAAGCGAAGATGTGAAAAAGGCCTATTTGGGAGGTTAAAGCCATGTATGTGAAAACAAGAATGACGGCGAATCCCTATACGGTGACCCCGGACACCTCGGTAACGGATGCCTATGCTTTGTTGCGAAAACACAATATCCGGCGTTTGCCGGTGGTGGAAAAGGGCAAACTGGTCGGCATCGTTACCGACCGGGAATTGCAGAAAGTTTCTCCGTCTACCGCCACGAGTTTAAGCATTGTTGAAGTAAACTATCTGCTTTCAAAGACAAAGGTGAAAGACGCGATGAGCCGGGCCCCTCTCATCACCATCGGCGAGGATTCCCTGTTGGAAGAAGCGGCGGTGCTGATGCAGGACAATAAAATCGGCGCATTGCCGGTGGTGAACCGCGGGGGCAAGCTGGTGGGCATTATTACGGAAACCAATATTTTTGATGCCTTCACCGATTTAATGGGCATCCGGGAGCGGGGCACCAGAATTACCGTGGAGGCCGAAGATGCGCCGGGGAAATTGTCGGATGTGGCGAGAATCATCAGCTCCTTTGGGGTGAACATCGGCCGCATCGCCGTCTATCACGGCTCCGGCAGCACCAGTAGCATGGCATCCGCATCAATAGCCTGAACACCGAAGAGATCTGGGCGTTCCGGCTGGAAGAGAATGGCTATAAAATCCTGCATATCCGAAAAACCAGTACCGCAAACCGCGGCCCCGCTTGTTTTGATTGGGAAAGGCCGCGGTAGGTATACCGAAACGATTGCGTTTGCAGCGCCCTGGCGTTGCAGGCGCAATTTTTTATCGGGTCGTTGGGATTGCACTGCTGTGAAGGGGGTTTTCCGGCAGCCCGGGTCAACAGGCCCGATGCTGCCGACGGTGGCGGCCAAACGTCCGGAAGACCAGGCCCATTGCAAATTGAAGCCGCCGCAGTCTCCGTCAATGTCGAGAACCTCCCCGGCGGCGAAGAGCCCCGGGGTTCGTTTGCTTTCCAGTGCGACCGGGGGCAAAAACCGGCACAGTCGATGCTACCGGCGGTTACCTGGCTGTGCCGCCAGCCCAGGGTACCCGCCGTCGGCAGCGGGAAGCCTTTGAGGGCGGCGGCGATGGCGGCGAGTTCCCCGTCGCTGAGGGAGTCAGCTTTTGCCGGTTTAAATTTGTCTGTAAGCAATGCTTGATGAAGAGCTGGCCCAATTTTTTGCGGACGACGCCGATGAGAAAATATTTGCGCGTGAGAAGTGCCGAGGTTGCCCCGGCGTTCCAGCAGGAACGAGAACAGCGCTTTTTCCCATTCCGGCAATAAATCCAGGGTGATGACGGCGTCAGGATTTTCACCACCTTCGCCGACAGTTGCAGGATCGGCGGCCCGGATAGGCCATATTCGGTGAAGAGGATTTCGCCGCTCGCCGTGGAGATCGGGTTTTCTTCCCGCCATAAAGTGGCCTTTCCTTTGCATTTGATGCCTTTCAGTCCCTGGGGCAGTGGTGGTTGCCTTTGATTTGCACAAGGGCGGGAAAGAGCCGCGTTCTGCGATGGCCCAAGGCTTCCAGCAGGGTATAACCATCCGTAACGCCGCCGAGCTGCGGTGCCGCCATGCCGCCGGCGGCGACGATCAGCTTGTCCGCCTGCCAGGCGTCATGTTCATTTCGCAATGTAAAACGATTCGTCTTTGCTTGCCCGAGAATCCGCTCTCGGCAGAGCAGTTCGACGCCGAGGTTGTTTTATTTCCAGCCGCAGCGCGTCAAGAACGGCGCCGGCCTGGCCGCTGTAGGGGTGTAGCTTGCCCTCTTCTTCCCGGTGGGAATGCCGATGCCGCGGAAGAAGGCGAGATTGTCTTGAAGGGGAAAGGCCCGGAACGCGCCGTCGATAAAGCGCGGGGGTCGGCGCCGTAGCGGGCGGGGATCCCCGTCAAGATTGCCGCCGAAATTGCAGCGTGCGCCATTGCCGGTGGCGAGCAGTTTTTTCCCCGGTCTTTCCTGCAAAATTTCTGAACAGCAAAACCGTTGCGCCAAGGCGGGCGCCGGGCATCGCCGCCGCCGCCATGCTGGCGGCGCCGCCGCCGATGATGGCGAGCCGGTTACGGTTTGCCGATGTCTGCATTTCCGGCCTTTCCCATGTATTCGACGTTTTCAATCTCTTCTTCTTCCTCTCCGACGCCAACTTACGATCATTTCGTCCATTTCCGTCACGGTTTGGATCAGCGCCATTTCCTCTTCCGGGATGAAAAGCCGGAATTCCCTCTCGATATCGCAGAGAATTTCCAGCAAATCCAGGGAATCCGCCTTTAAATCCCGCCGGAACCGGGTCGTTTCCGTCCACGGCCGCGGGTATTCGTGAAAGTGGGCTTTCAGCAAGCGCAGCAGCTTTTCGTCCATAAAACCCCCTCCTTACGGCAGTATATGGCGGCCAGCGCCGGATTATCCTTCCGTTGGGGGGCGAATCCGATCAGCCGCGGGCCGGGGCCCGGAGCAGATCCAAAGCTTCAATGTATCCGGCAAAACCCTTGCCGCTGACCATTGCTTTGGCGCCGGCGGCGGTAACGGAGTGGCGGCGAAAGGGCTCCCGCTCCCCGATGGCGCTGATATGTACTTCCACATAGGGAATTTGCACCGAGGCCAAAGCGTCCAGCAGGGCATAGCTATAATGGCTCCAAGCCCCCGGATTGATTAAAATGCCGTCGATTTGGCCATAGGCCGCCTGAATCCGGTCGATCATCGCCCCTTCATGGTTGGTTTGGAAGAAGGTGAGGCACAGGCGGCGCGCCGCCGCCGCCCGGCTTAAAAGTTCTTCCAAGTCCTTCAAGGTTTGATCGCCGTAGATTTCCGGCTCCCGAATGCCAAGAAAATTGAGGTTGGGGCCATGCAATACCAAAATATCTTTCATTTTGACCTCTCCATTTTTCCGTGCTATACTAAAATGAACCAGTTTGGACAAGGAGGAATTCGATGCGCTACGACCAGGATACAAAGGTGTTTGCCATTGTCGGCGATCCGGTGTCTCACAGCCTTTCCCCCTTTATTCAAAACCGCCTGATGGAAATGGCGGGTTATAATGGGCTTTATATTGCCATCCGGCTGGGGAGGGGGGAACTCGCCACACTTCCGCTCTTACAAAGGAGTTTGGGGCTGTCGGGCTGGAATGTAACGATGCCCCATAAAGAAGGCGTTCTGGCTTTGCTGGCCAAGGTTGATCCTTCGGCGGCCCAAATCGCTTCCGTCAATACGGTTGTGGTGACGGAGCAGGGGTGGCACGGCTTTTCCGGCGATGGCCCCGGTTTTCTCCGTTCGCTGCGAGACGTGGATTTTACCCCCGCGGGCAAAAGGGTGACGCTGCTCGGCGCCGGTGGCGCCGGACGGGCGCTGGCCTATGCTTTGGCCGCCGCCGGGGCGCGGGAGATCGTGATCGTAAACCGGGATGTCCGCCGGGCCGAAGCCTGGATAAAACCTTTGGATTCTCTGGCAAGGGTTTGTCCCTGGGGGGACAAGGCCGCCTTCGAGGGCACGGATTTGCTGGTCAACACAACACCCTTGGGTATGCACGGTGTGGCGGCGGATTTTAAGGATCTTTCTTTGCTGGGCTCCCTTCCGGGCCGGGCGCTGGTGGCGGATTTGATTTACCAGCCGGTGAAAACCCGCTTTCTCGCCGCCGCGGAAGCACGGCGGCATACCTGCATCAATGGCCTGGGAATGCTGGTTCATCAGGCGGCTCTGGCTTTTTCCATTTTTGGGCATGCCGCTGCCGGGGCCAGGGGAGATTGAAGGTTATTTTCGCCGCCATAGAGCGGGAAAAGGGCTATAAACGCTTATAAAGTAGGTTTAGCCCCTGGCGAGGATGGCGGCAACCGTCGCCGCCCGTCCTCAATGTTATCGATTTCAAAATGGGCGGCCTTACGGTAAAGGGCCTCCCTTTCTGCATATAGTGTATAGATTCGGTTTGGATCGGCGGCCAGCAGCGGCCTTTTCTTGATGCGGGGGCTGGCAAGAATGTCTTCCAGCGGGCGCTTCAACCAGATCACCCGGCCGCTTTTTCGCATGAGCCGGATATTTTCCCGATTTAAAACGATGCCGCCGCCGGTGGCGACGATGCGGTTCTTCCGCCCGGCGATTTGCCGCAGAACGTCGTGCTCGATTTGGCGGAAGCCCTCTTCCCCCCGTTCCGCAAAGATGTCCGCCACGGCTTTTCCCGCCGTGAGCGCGATTTGCCGGTCGGTGTCGATGAAGCGGCGGCGAACTTCCTTTGCCAATAATCTGCCGATGTTCGTCTTGCCGGCGCCGGGCATACCGATCAGGTATACATTTCTCATAGGCGGGCCCCTCCCCGGTAAAGGCCGGCCAGTTCCTCAACGGCGATGGAATGGATGCGGGTTTTGCCGATGTCCTCCAGCAGAACGAGGCGAATCTTCTCCCCGGCCCCTTTCTTGTCGCGTAGAAAAGCCTCCTCTACCCGGGCATTATAGGGCGCTTCTACCGGCAAGCCGTGGGCGCTGAGAATGGCCGCAATCTCGCCGCGGATACAATGCGGCGTGATGCCGAGCATCTCTCCCCAGCGGGCCGCTTCCACCATGCCGATGGCAACGGCTTCTCCGTGCAGCAATTCCCCGTATCCCCCGGCGGTTTCCAGCGCGTGGCCCAAAGTGTGGCCGAAATTTAAATTTAGGCGGCTGCCCAGATCCAGCGGATCTTCCGATACAAAATGGTTTTTGATCTCCAGGCAGCGGCGGATGACGGTGGCGAGCCCGTCTTGGTTTTCTTTTAAGCGCCGGAAGAAATCACCGTCATATATCAGGCCGTATTTGACGATTTCGGCCCAACCGGCATTGATTTCCCGGCCATCCAAGGTTTGCAGGGTATCCGTATCACAGACGACCATTTTTGGCAGATAAAAAGCGCCGATGAGGTTTTTCCCCTGGGGCAGATTGATCGCCACCTTGCCGCCGACGGCGCTGTCCACTTGGGAAAGCAGGGTGGTGGGCATTTGGATGAGCGGTATGCCCCGCATGAAACTGGCGGCGGCATAGCCCGCCAGGTCGCCGACGACGCCGCCCCCTAAGGCGATGACGAGGTCGCCGCGGTTCATCTCCCAAGCGAGAAAAGCGTCATAGAGACGAAACAGCATTTCTTGGCACTTCGTCTTTTCCCCCCTTGGCAGCACGATGAGCTGACAGATGAAGCCCGTTTCCCGCAGGGATTCGCCCAACCGTTCCCCATAGAGGGGCCCGGTGGCCCCATCGGCGACAATGGTGACCCGCCGGCCGCTATATGCCTGTAAGAGCGAAGGGGCGGTCTGTAGCAGCCCCGCGCCGATATGGATTGGATAGCCACCCCGGTTCAGCGTTTCCATGCTCATCCTGTCATCCTCCTGCCGCCCCGGCCGGGCCGGGAATCGCTGTGTCGACACGCGCGCCGCGCGGTTTTCTTCGTAGTTGTCATTATACCACGTTCTCTCGCCGGAATGAAAAATTTTCCGTTAAAAATCTTTTGGGATGGAAGCGCTGTCCGGGCCGCATTTATTATAAAACATTGGCGGTGCGCTTAAGCAAAAGCCGTTGTGGTTTCGGGCTATCCGGCAAAGCGGCCGATGGTATCATTGCTCACAAAAGGCCAGCCCCTTATGTAGCCTGTCGCTGCGGGCTGGCCTTTTATTCGCAACTAGCTCTAGGCCTTCTCTCCGAAAGAGCCTGCCGGAGCATTGCGCGTTTTGCATTTTAAATGCTTTTGCTTTTATCGTATGCCACTCCGCTTTGTTTCGTTTCTGTTTCATAGGGCGGATTAGCTGATGGCCGAATCCTTGGCGTCCTTTTTCTCATCAAAATGCGATTTGATTCTTTCGATGTGCCGCACTTTCGTTTCGTCTTCCGATACGACAGTGTAGTGAGCTCACGGTTAGGTGGTTTGCACGATTTCCGCCATTTTCATAATAGCCGTTTTCTCAAGATATATTCGCCGCCAAAATGGCGCCGTCGGCAAAGGCCTGTCTTGAAAATGATTCATGGACAATGGTGATCCGCTCATTTTGACCGACGGCCAAAACCTCATGATAGCCCATATCCGCCGGCCCGAGCAGCATTGATGGGGATGCGTTCTTTGTCTTCCGGGAGCTTTGCCAGCAAGTATCTTCGATTTATAGGCGGTGCCGGAAATGGGGTCCGCTTTTTGTTGTGGTGCATTTCGGTAATCTGATAGTCAAAATGGGGAAGGCAATTGGCGATCACGCCGGCGAAGTTCGCCATCACATTGATCCCGATGGTCACATTCGGCGTATAGGCGACAGCGATGCCGTGTTGGCCGCCATAGGCTTTCAAGGCTGTCAGTTCTTCAGGGGTGAAGCCGTTGTACAGATAACGATGGAAACCTTTTGATCCGTAAGAATGGGCAGAAGCGCCAATGTTGCTTCCACCGCGGAGAAATCGATGACCACATCAGGGCGGTGGAGGGCAAAAGCCATTTTTGCATCTTCAATTCGTAAATGGGGATGTCCAGTTCATTGAGATCGAAAACATCGCCAACGGTTTTTGGCTGGCGGCACTGTCGTTTTGGCATAAGCCGCAGACAGTTACGTATCCACCCGTTTCAGCCAGTGCGAGCGCAACTTCCTTCCCCGCTTTTCCCAGTCCGCATAAAAAGCAATTTTCATAAAGACGGCTCCTTTCTGAACATATTCGTGCCAAAGTGCAAAAAAACGCCCACAAACATGCGCGCGCGTCAAGCAGAGATGAATCTCCTTCAATTGCTTACGAGATTAGCTGACGGGTTGAGGATTGAAGATTCACCTCCGAAACTTCCGGATGCACCCCAAAAAATTGGTTCTCCCGCTATCTTCATCGAAGATATTCAGCACGATGTTGTAAACATATAATAGCAGCATTCTTGTGAAAAGTCAAATGTTTTTCTCTGACAAAAACCGTGTGTCGATTCGTAAGTTTTACTTTTTCTGCAGGGCCGGGGTGAAAACCTGTCGCCGCCGGAGTTCCGGCAAGGATATGTTATAATATAAACAGTAAAATGAGGAGGTGCGCCATGGCCGAAGACAAATTGGAAAACGGGGAAAAAGACGCCGGGTTCCCCGATAAACCTTGGCATATAAAGGGGACGGCAGCGCCGCCGCCGCCGGTTGCGACGGAAATACAGGCCGAGCAGGAGCCGGAGGCGGATCAGGAGGAGCAGGAACCGATTACCCTGGAAAAACCGCGCAAAATCCAAGGCGGCGATGAAAACGGCGCCTATCTCCTCTTCATGGAATATATCATGGATTACGACCATATCCTCGCTTCCCTCTCCATTCTCGACCTGCGCACGAAACGCTTTCGATTGATGAATACCGTCATCCTCGGCCTTTTGGTGGTATTTTCCACGTATGCCTTCGCGACATCCCGGAATACAAGCTATCTTCTCATGGCCGGAATTTGCCTGGCCTTTTTCCCCATTTTGGCCTTGCTGCCCGCCCGGCGCAGAAAAAAAACCGCCGCTGAAATCGCGGGGCAAAAAGGGCGCTTTCGTGTGAAGATCTATCAAGATGGCCGCATCGATGTGCCGGGAAAAGGGGTGGTTCCAATCAAAAGCGACCTGCGGGCCCTCTCTTATGAAGACGATTTGCTGCTGGTTCTCGATATGTCGGCAAGAAAAAGCTTCTGTGTCCCGAAGGCCTATCTGACAAGCCGGGAAATTGAGGATTTGCGCAAACTCCTACGGGAAAACAGCCGCTTCCAGGAAATCAAGAGAAAAGAAGAAAAATGACTTGACGGCGATCGCAATAACGTATAAAATAAAAAAGTACGCCTTTACCTTAGTCCGCTAACGGAAAAAGCAAGGGCGGTCATTTGCTACTGTGGCTCAGCTGGCAGAGCAGCGCACTCGTAATGCGCAGGTCGCCGGTTCGAATCCGGCCAGTAGCTCCAAAAAAACCCCTGCTATACGTCGGTATAACAGGGGATTTTTCTTTGCCTTTTAAGGTGATTTTTGATTTTGGGGATAGTTTGGGGATAGCTTTGTTTTTTCTCTTTTATCGGCTGTGCCGCTGCTAAAGAACAAGCGGATGCACGCTTAACCGGGCGGCGCTTGTATGCCCCAGGGAATTCGGGGCGTCGACGGATTTCGCGGCATTTATTTGGCGCGATGCCCTTTTGGCCGATCCGGGGCATTTCTGCCGCCACCTTGCGGTGCCGACGGATCGGAAAAGGCTCCCGGCCGCCCGATGCAAAATGCAAACCCCCCGTCTAAAACACAAGGTCAAAGGCATTGTCGCGCAGCGGGGATGGTTTGCAAGAGGGGATGTTGCGCTTTCGGGCATATAAAATCCTTCGCGGGGAACCCATTGGTTTACGGACTTTGCCGCTAAAAAAATCCGCCCCGGTGTGGGAGCGGATTTTTTGCTTATTAGGCGAGGCAGACATTGGTGGCCCTGAGTTTGCTGCTGTTTTTCGGGTCTCTTTCCACGTCGAAGGTGACGCGCTGCCCTTCGGCCAGGGTTTTAAATCCATTGGAAACGATGCTGGAAAAATGCGCGAATACATCTTCCCCGCCGTCATTGTTGGAGATAAATCCATAACCCTTACTTTCATTGAACCATTTTACGATACCGTTGTTCATAACTGTACCTCCAAAAAGATGTTATTCACGTACAAAACAAAAACCACAGAGCGGCAAGTCAAAATGAAAATTGACTTACGGCCTGTAGTATCAATTAGTACATTTAGAATACTTACTCAGTATACACCGTTGAAAAGGGATTGTCAAATAATAATTTTGGAAACCGCGATACAAATCCCCGCCATCTTTTGCCAGCCGCACCAAGCCCGCGGAAATTACCGGAAAATCTGCCTGAAATTTCCCTTGACATTTCCTTCCGCATCGCTATAATGGTTAAGTATGTTAACAATTCAAGCGGTTAAGTATGGAGGTGGCGGCATGGCGGAGGCATATGGAGACACAGGATCTTTGATGGATTTTTTTCATGCGTTTCGTCGCATCGTTCATTTGTTTGAGCTGCCGGAGGGTATGCACCCCGGCGCGT
>JAXGQJ010000034.1:0-12085 GCA_040766505.1 Clostridiales bacterium | reverse complement strand
GTCCCGCCGTTTCCCTTACAATAAAACATATACCATAGGACGGAGTAAAAAGATGAATTGGACGGTCATCGATTTGGAAACCACCGGACTCAACCCGGAAAAAGACCAAATCATTGAAATCGCCGCGGTGCGGCGGCTGGCCTCGGGAACTGAAGCGAAGTTTCAACAATTGATCGATCCCGGCTTTCCGCTTCCCAACCAGATTCGGGAGATCACCGGCATTGACGATGCGATGCTGGCAGGGCAACCCGTTTTGGCGGAGGTGATGACAGGGTTTTCCGATTTTATTGAGGATACGGTGCTGGTCGCCCACAATGCCCCCTTCGACGGGGCTTTTTTGCGGCGGCATATCGATGTGCTGCCGGATCAGTGGCTCGATACCGTTGTACTGGCGAAGATCGCTTTTCCCGGCTTTCCCAGCTATGCATTGGTCAACCTCGTATCCTCCCTCGGTTTGGACCATGCGTCGCCCCATCGGGCCATGGGGGACGCCGCGGCCACGGCCCAACTGTTCCTTGCCTTGGAAGCCGCCTTTGCCGAAATGGAAAAGGGGCAAATTGCGGCTTTGATCGCGCTGTTTCAAACGGAATATCCGGTCTACGCCGCCTATTTTTCCCGTTTCTCCGCCGAAAGCGCGGCGCCGGAATATCTGCCGCCAACCGTCGCCGTGGCGGAAGAGCGGGAAGAAAAACGGAAAATTCCCACCGACTATCGGATCGATGGGGATCGGCTGCGCGATTTTCTGGCGGGGGAAGGCGGGCTGAAGCGCTTTTTGCCGGAAATGACTTTGCGTGAAGCCCAGTTGGAGATGGCCCTCGGCACAGCGGCGGCCATGAATGAGGGCCATTTTCTGCTGGCGGAGGCGGGCACCGGCACCGGCAAAACCATCGCTTATCTGCTGCCCGCCGCCTTGCTGGCTTTAGAGGGGGGGAAACGCGTCGTCGTCAGCACCCATACCCTTCATCTGCAAGACCAGATCATCGACAAGGATTTGCCCGCCGTAAACCGGCTTTTTGGCGGGGAATTGAGGTCGGTGCTGTTAAAAGGGCGCAACCACTATTTATGCTATCGGAAATGGAAAGAGGCCTGGGAAAGACAGAACGGCGACGCCCCGATCTTTTTAATGAGCCGGCTGCTTTCCTGGGCGGCGCATACGAAAGACGGCGATGTGGACGGCCTCAACCTTTCCCCCTATGAACGGAAGGAATGGAGCGGTTTTTCCGCGGAAAGCGAAACCTGCCTTTCCTATCGCTGTCCCTTTTATCGCAGCCGCTGCTTCGTTACGCGTTTGAGAAAAAAGGCGGAAGAGGCCCAGATCGTCATCGTCAACCATTCGCTGCTGCTGACCGACGCGGTAATGCGCCGTGGCATTCTGCCGGAATCCGCCCACCTTGTGGTCGACGAGGCCCATCAGATCGAGCGGGTGGCGGAAGACCATCTCGGCTATTTGCAGACCTACTATGAATATGGGAAAATGTTGGGAGAATGCCGCCGTTTCCTTCATAAGCTGGCGAAGGACATGGCCTTGCCGACCATTTTTGCCAAGGAAGGGCGCTATGAAAAGCAGGCGGCTTTGGCCGACGCCGCCAAAGATCTGTTGAACCGAATCGACGACCAAAGCCGCTGCGGAGACGAGCTGTATCAGGCATTGCAAACCTTTGTACAGTCCCATCTCAAACAAAACGGCGGTTACGGCCGCACCTTGCGGATCGATAAGAAGCTGCGGCGCTCGGAAGAATGGCAGCCCCTCGCTGTGCTGGCGGAAAATTTTTCGCTCTGGCTCCACGATTTGGAGGCCGGCTTTAAGGGCATCAAAGCCCGGCTTTGTGAAATCCAAGCGGAGGAGGAAAGCGGCGAAGAGGATATGACCCTGCTCGTACTGTTGTCGCGGCTCGGCGAAATGGCCGCCGCCATCGCCCTCTTCCTCATAGCCGAGGAAGAAAATATGGTGGCCTGGCTGGAAACCGGTTCGGATCGCAGCTATTATCCGCAGATTCGCCTTCGCGCCGCTGGCGGTAAACCGCATTCTCGCGGAGCATCTGTTGAAGCCGATAAGGAGAGCATCGTCTTTGTTTCCGCGACTTTAAGCGTACGGAAGCGGATTTTCCTATTTTATCGCCAGTTGTGGCCTGGATTTGGTGGCCCAGGAAACCCGAACCATGCTTTTGTCGTCCCCTTGATTATCAAAAAACCTTGCCCTGATCGCCGCCACCGACCTTCCTTTGGTGGGTTATGACAGCGAGATTCTCTTTGTGGAAGCCGCCAGCCGGGCCATTGTCGAGCTTGTCAAAGCAAGCAAAGGCCGTTGCTTGGCGCTGTTCACTTCCCATTTTCAGCTGAAAGAGGTTTATCACCGCATCCGCGATGAATTGAAGGCGGCGGGGATCCAGGTTTTGACCCATGAGATTTCCGGCAATCGCAGCACCTTACTGCGCAGGATCCGCGAAGAACCGAAAACGCTGATTTTGGGCGCCAACAGCTTTTGGGAAGGGATCGACATCGCCGGAGAAAACCTCAGTTTGCTGCTGATTGCCAAGCTGCCTTTCTGGCCGCCGGATCTGCCGGTTATGGCTGCGAAAATGGAAAAGATGGAAGAGGAAAAAAGAATTCCTTTTACGGCTATAGCCTGCCCCAGGCGGTGCTTCGCTTTAAACAGGGTTTTGGCCGCCTTTTGCGCCGGGAGAATGACCGGGGGTTGTTTGCGTGTTGGATCGGCGCATCTATGAAAAGCGTTATGGCCGCACCTTTGTGGAATCGCTGCCGGTGGAGAAATTGTATCGGATGGAAGTGGCCAAGATTGCCGATTTTATCGAGAAGAAAATCTAAAAACGCCGTACCTCCCCTGTCCGCCGCCGGTTTTGTGGAAATTGGGAGAAAATGGGCATAAAAAACCCGCCGCCGTATATTCTGTAGTATAAGACTGTGCGGGGTGAGTTTATGAAAATTTTCATATTCGATTGCCAGGCTTTATCCGCCGTTTTTTCTGCCGCGAAAGAGAAGTCGCCGAAAATCCGATCCAGGAAGAACCGGCCGTGGCCGAGCCGCAAGCGGAACCGGCGGAAACGGCGGAAGTTGATGAAGAAGAAACAATGCCCGTCGCCGACGGGAGCCGGAAGAAACGGAATAGCGGAGAGATCGCCGCCTAAATAGCGAAACCGGATCAAAATCCCGGTTTTCCCGCCGTTCAAGAACGGGAAAACCGGGGTTTTTCTGTTTCACCGGCGGCGAACGGATATTGTCCGGCCGGACGTCGAAAACGATCGGAAATGGGAAAAATATCTGAAAATCTCCGTTTCTCCATTGACATTTTTTCGCCGCTCCGCTAAAATCTATACTATAATACGGCCTTTAAGTGGCGTTTTATAAGCGATATGCATTAGGGGGCGAACACGTGTTTCAGACCTTCCTCGGCATTTCCATCGGCGGCGCAATCTTCGCCGCTCTTATCTTGCTTATCCGCCGGTTGTTGAAAGGGCGTTGGAATTACCATGCCTTTTCCATCCTTTGGCTTTGTTTGCTTTTTTGCTTCTTATTCCCCAAAACCTTCAATTGCCGGGCATCGGCTTGGATTTGCGGATCCCGTTGGATCGGTATGGCATTTCCTTTAATTTGGATACCCTAACCTATACCATCACCGGCGGCGCCGCGGAGGAAACAGAAGAGAACCCTTTGGCCCGGTTCAATTATTTTCACTATGATGAAAACGAAGACATCGTTGTTTCTCTCCGCTTTTCCCAGGTACTGCTGGTTCTCTGGGTCGCCGGGATGGGGGTCTATCTCGCTTACCAGATATTTCGCGGCCGCTCCTTCGCGCGAAAATGCCGAAAGCTGCCTTATCTTCCCGCCAGCGGCGATCTCTCCGATCTTTTGCAGGCGGCCAAACGGGAATATCGGCTGAAACGAAAAATCGAATTGCAGGTGGTGCGGATATCCCCTGCCCGATTACGAGGGGTTTTTTTCGCCCCATCATGTATATGCCCCATGACATCGTCTATCCCGACGCCCTCTATCTGATCATTTGCCATGAGATCGTGGCGATCCGCAGGTGGACGCCGTTTTTTAAGATCCTCGGCCATCTGGCCGCCGCCGTTCACTGGTTTAACCCGCTGGCGCATATGGCCCGCCGCTGCTGGCTGATCGACAGCAAACTGGCGGCGGATGGCAAGGTATTGGCGGAGGAAACCTTGCGGATGCGGGAAACGTATATCGCCGCCTTGGAAGGGGTCAATAGCGACCATGAAATCGGCGACTTTTTCTATGTCAGCAAAAGGGCCGCCGCCGCGCGCCGGAACCATATCCTGACGGTGAAAAAGCGAAGCCCGGGTTTTGTTTTGCTTCTCATCGGGCTGCCGCTGCTTCTCCTTTCCCTCACTTTTTTCCGGGTTGGCTTTTATGACGCGGGAGTGGGCCCCTGGAAAAATGCGGAGAACGCCAATGTCGGCGGGGCCAGCCCCACCGCCGCGGCAATGGCCTGGATCGATGCTGTGGGAGATTCCGACTCCGAAACGGGGGTGCGGCCCGTTGGCGAAACCGCCTATGAAAACGATGGCGCGACGGCGCTCTGCCTTTATTCGCTGGGCGGCGACGTGTATTGGCTGATCGAACTCCGGCAGGAGGGGGATTTGTGGCATCCCGTCCGCTATCAGGTCTTGAAAGGCAGCGCCGGGTCGAAGGTTCGGGCGGATCTGGCCTTCGACGCCTTGCTGACAGGGTTTGCCTATCCGGATGATGCCAAAGCCACAGCCAATGCTTGGGCGAAGGCCTGGAGCGAAGGGAACGGCGCCGTTCAGTTTTCTCTCCTTTCGGAAGACTATCAAAAAATGCTCTCCCGCTATTTTTCCAGCCTTTATTGGCACACCGGTGAAAAAGACGCCACCGTGACATCGTATCAACTGAAAGCCGGCAATCTCTCTCGAATCAAAGGCTATGAGGTCATCTTCAAGCGCATCGGCGCCGGTGGGGAAACCTTGCCGGATAGCGGCTATTTCTTAGGTTTGGAACAAAAATCCACGGATTCTGCCGGCCAATGGCGGATCACGGAGATCAACAATATCTTTAATAGCGTCGAAGGGGAACAGGTGCTCGTTCCCACCTATCCCTTGTTGGCGGCAATGAAGGACGCCGCCGCCCTCAGCGGCCTTACGCCGCCGGAAATTGGCAGAAGCGAAAAAAGAACCGATGAAGATGGCAATGTGGCCTATATGCTAACGAGCCAAATTGAGATTTATACCGATTCTCCGCCGGTTTATGTGCTCAGTGAAAGGAAGGGCGAAGAAACAAAGACCTGGTCATATCAGATTTATCCCCGGTATTACCGGGTGCTTTCGTTGCCGGACTGAATCCGGAACCATCAAAATGTCAAACCGCCGGTTTTTGCTTAACCGGCGGTTTCTTGTATTTCCTTATTCTTTTTTCTCAAAGGCCAGCAACACAATGTCTTTGCCGCAATCCTTGGCGATCTTTTTTTCTAAATTGGCTATGTCGCCGCAGCAGGTGCTCTTTATATTGGCGAATTCATAACCGGTATTTTCATGCATCGGTTTGTCCACCTCCTTTTCGTCTAGTATGGCGTAAAAGGGGGAGGTTCATGCATTGGAACCGTCAATCGTCATCGCCGTTTTCATCGCTGATGCGGACGTCGACGATTTTAATCCGGCGGCCGTCCATCTCTTTGACCTGAAAGTGGATATGGTCAAATTCCGCCTCATCGCCCTCTTCGGGGATGCGGCCCATCAATCCTAGAACCATGCCGCCGAGGGTTTCATATTCCAACATTTCATCCATATCGAGGGTGGCCAGATCGGCGAATTCGCCGATGGGCATCGCGGCGCCGATTTGATAGTGGCGTCCCTCCTCGAAAACGACGATGTCCTCACCGTCGCCGTGGAGGTATTCATCTTCCATATGGCCGATGATCTGGGCGAAAACATCGCTCAAGGTGACGATGCCGGCGGTGCCGCCATGCTCGTCGACGACGACGGCAATCTTCGTTTTTCCCTTTGAAACAATTCCACCAGGCCGGATACGGAAATGCTTTCCGGCACCGCCTGAATGGTGCGAATTTTCAGGTCTTGGGTGGTGCTGTTGGGCTTCATCGCATAGAGATCCTTAATATGGACGAAACCGATGATATTGTCCTTGTCCTCCACGCAGACAGGATAGCGGGTAAAATTTGTTTCCCGCACCGTTTTCATATTTTCTTCCATCGAGTCTTCCATATAGAGACAAACCAAATCGGTTCGTGGCGTCATCAAGGTTTCCGCGTCTTTGTCGTCGAGGTCAAAGATATTGTCGATCACCTCAAAACGGTTTTCTCCGAGAAGCCCCTGCCGGTGGCTTTCGTCCATCAGGATTTTGATCTCTTCTTCCGTATAGGCGCTGTGTTCCTCGGCGAGGGAGTGGCCCAAAAGCTTTAAAATCCCATTGGTGGTGGTGTTGAAAAGCCACATGATCGGATAGGTGATGCGGAAAAAGAGATACAGCGGAATCGCCGTGACCAGCGCGTATTTCTCTGTGCTGAAGATGGCAAGGGATTTGGGTACCAGTTCCCCCAGGATGATATGCAAAGCGCTGACAAGGGCAAAGCCGATGGCGATGGAAACGGCATAGCTGGTGGCTTCCGGCAGCCCGAACCGGTCGATCAGCGGCGCCAGCATATGGGAAACCGCCGGTTCGCCAATCCAACCCAAAGCTAGGGAAGCGAGGGTGATCCCCAATTGACAGGCGGAGAGGTAGGCATTTAAATTGTCGGTGATCTTTTGGGCATATTTGGCGGCGATGGAGCCTCGCTCCACCTGGAGTTCAAGCTGAGATTTCCTGATCTTGACCAAGGCAAATTCCGATACGACGAAAAAAGCGTTTAAAAACAAAAACAAACAAACGAGCAGTATACTAATGAGTATAGGCATCTATGGTTCATCTCCTTGCAATTTGCGAAAATAACAAAAAAAGACCAGCACACACAAGGCAAGCCTCAAGAAAGAGATCTGCTCTTCGCGATTCGCCAGCTGCTATAAAGTCCTTCTATTTTCCGGGAAGAAAACTTACCTAACGGTATGTCGTCCAAGCCGTTTTCAGCCCTTTCAGCACAACTTTCAACCATTATAATCTATTTCATTGGGAAATGCAAATCTTGTACAGCGTCATTTTTACAAGCATCGCGTATCGGTTGGTTCTATTTTGAACCTTCCAACCGTTTGGCGATGGCGATGGCGGTGATGTTCCGGGAAACGAGAGTGTAAAAATCCGCCAGGGTCACCATTTCCTCGGCGGTCATGTTTCGGGTCAAAGTGGCGCTCATGCAGGCCGCCAAATATACGCGCCAAACACCAACATACCAGTAATCCATCGGAACACCTCCGCCCAACCCATACTATTTAAGAGATATGCCGATGCATTCATAAAAATTCTCGGTATAGGGCCTCCAGATCCAGGAAGGTGATGGAATCGATCAGGGCGCGTCCCTCTTGGTATATGGCATCTTCCATTCCTTCGGGGTAGAGATAGGCGGCATAGCAGCGTATACCTTCCAGGGGATGATAGGTGAACACTTCCAAAGCACGGCCGCCCGGCTTTGCCTGCCAGGAAAAGGACGCCCGGCTTATTAAGCCGTTTCCCGCCGGTTCCGCCCCGGCCCAAAAGGGTGAGGGCAGGGAGGACTTGCGGCAATTCTCCGCCGAGAAAAACGGCAAAATCCTCGGGCGTATCATAATCCACGCCGCCGACTTCCATGAAAATGCCGATATAGGCATCGCTGTCCAACTGGTATAGGGAAAGGGAACGCTCGTTCAGCGGATTTCCTGCCAGCGCCCGGTCGTATCACGCTGAATTGGGCGGTTGTATGGCCCCAGCGTAAAATGGCGGTCTTTTGGCTGATTTCTTTTTAGCGAGGGGACATCAAGCCCGGCATAGACCAGCCAGGCAAAGATTGGAAGCCAGAGAAGGAGGGCCAAAAACGGCGCGTCGTTGCCGGCCACACCGATGGTGTTTGGCCACGTCCTGATACTTAAGAGCCATCTTTTCAATCATTTGCGAGCTGAGTCCTCGCCGATCCTGAAGCAATTCTTCCGGGTATGCCCATCACCAAAGAACAGGGCGGCACCTCCATGCCTTCTTTCACCAAAGTACCGGCGGCGACGGAACTGCCGATCACACTCCGTCCAAAAGGATGGCGCCCATGCCGATGAAACAGTTGTCCGCTACGGTGCAGCCGTGAACGATCGCGCCGTGGCCGACGGTAACGCCATTGCCGACCGTGACCGGATGGTCGTCGGCGACGTGGAAAACAGCATTGTCCTGCACATTGGTGTTTTCGCCAATCGTGATGCAGTTGATATCGCAGCACCGCTTTTCGTTCCATACCAGATGCTGGAGCCCCGGCCACGTGCGGACGGCATCGCCGGGTGGGCGGCGGTTTCGGCAACAAACATCCTTTATTGCGGTGTTTTGCCGCGATACGGTTTGATCAACATTAGAAATCCTACTCCATCACAAAATCGGCAATCTCGGAAAAGACGTCTTTGGAGTAGGGGTTTTAGCTTAAAAGCGCCGCCCTTTCCTTCCGCTTTTTGTATGTATTGTTTTCCCATGGAAGCGGAGAATTCGATGCCGCCGCATTGGCGAACGATCTCCAATACCCGGTTCACTTCCTCCGCGGTTTTTTTCTGCTTTGGAAAAATCGAGCGAATCCAATCGGCTTTATCGGCATGGTGCAGCGCATGAGTCAGGGGCAATGTGGCCAGCCCTTGGCGAACGTCGCCGCCGAGGTTTTGCCAAACTTTTGATTGGCGGGAAGATAATCGAGAATATCGTCGGTAATCTGGTAGTACCGAGGTAATCGCCATAGACCTTCATATTGCGAGGAACCGTCGCTTCGTCGGCGCCGCCGAGATAGGCCCCAGTTCACAGCTCATGGACATGAGGAGCGCCGTTTTTCTTTTGATACGCGACAGATAGCGGGTGATGCGATCATCCAGTGTAAAAACGGCGTCCATTTGAGAGAGCTCCCCCTTGCACATCTCCAGCGAAACGAAGGCCAGTGCGCGGTTGATGCGGTGGTCATTATAAGAGCTCATCAGCCGCATCGCCTGGGTGAGCAGGGAAATTTCCCGTATAGACCGAGATGCGGTTGTGTTCCATTTGGCCTTAACCGTCGGCTTGCCCCGGCGCAGAGCGGCATTGTCCACCACATCGTCATGCACGAGGAAGCCATATGAACGATTTCAGGCCGAGGGCGAAGGGAAGCAGATATTCGAAATCATAATTGTGATTGGAGCGGCAAATACCATCAAGCCGGGGGCGGATTCGCTTTCCGCCACTTTTTTAAGCAGGTACGTTGCGGTTTGATACAATAGCGGCACATCGGTTTGGAGCGCCTGGGGAAGGTCTGTTCCATCTTTTGGAAATCTTGGTGCATTTCGCTGAAGAAAGGATGGATATCTTTCATCGCGCTTTTGATCAGCATCGCGCTTGTACACTGTTCACCGAAAATCCTTCAAATAGTCTTCTAAATTATAAGGTAAATCAGATGAATAAGCAAATGCAACCGGTAAATTTTCTAAGAATCCTAGAAAATCTTGCATCATCGGAAAGCAGATGCTATAATGAAGCCATTGAGGAGGTGGAGCCTTGCGCCAGCATTGTTATTATTCCTGCTAGCGATTGTTGCTGCCCTCTCTTGCGGTGCTTTTGCCGCCAGGAACGGACGACGATGGATTTTCCTCCGGCATGTCTCTCGAGATTGGGCCTGCCAATGCCCGCGTCACCCTCTATAAAGCGAAGGAAGAAACGGTGGCCGCCATTGCCGCCGCCCGAAACCTCAGCGCCGCCAAACTTGCCCTCGCCAATGGCCTTTCCGTCGAACGGTTCTGGTGGAAAACCAAATCCTTGTTCTCTGGAAAAAAGTGCTGGAATTTGATCTATATCCGGTGGTTCCCGGCGATACCATCTATACCATTGCCGCCCGGACACGGCATCACCGCCGCTTCGATTGTACGGCTGAACCGCTTTTCCGGTTATGGCGCGGAGCTTAGGGTGGGGCAGACCATTTTGATCCCGCCCCACGGGAACCGGATGCAGGCCGCCCGGCGGAAAATGGCGGGGATGCCATTAAGGCCCTGCTCGCTTTCGCCAATGGTTTGCAGGGTAAGGCCTATGCTTCCGGACGCACAGGCCCCGATGCTTTTGATTGCTCCGGCTTCACCTATTATGTTTTTCAACATTTTGGCATCAACTTGCCCCGCTTATCGAAAGCCCAGGCCACCAATTGGCGCCTATGTCAAGCCGGAAAACCTGCTTCCCGGCGATCTGGTTTTCTTTTCGACGCCGGCCGGCGCTTCCGTCGGCCATGTCGGCATCTATATCGGCGGGCGGCGCTTTCTCCATGCCGTCAATGTCAACCGCGGTGTGGCCACCGGGATTCCCTCGATGGCGGCTATTATGCCAAGCATTACATCACCGCGCGCCGGGTTTCGCTGTAAGCGGCTGCCATTGCGGCGCGTTTCGCTTTCATTGACAATTTCCAGGGGATTTTACTACAATAGAGAACGGCGAAAGCGGGATTGCGGCGAGCTTTGGCCCGCTCCGGCGGGCGGATCAAAACATGCCGTTCCGCTTATCAAATATGAGGAGAAAATCATGAGCGTTTATGATGTTTTGGAAGAGCGCGGTTATATCGAACAATGCACCCATGAAAAGGAACTCCGGGAACTATTAAATGAAAAAAGCGTCACCTTTTATATAGGCTTCGATCCCACCGCCGACAGCTTGCATGTCGGCCACTATGTACAAGTGATGGTCATCCGCCATATGCAGCAGGCGGGCCATAAACCCATCGCTCTTTTGGGGGGCGGCACCGGCATGGTGGGGGATCCTTCGGGGCGAAGCGATCTCAGGCAATTGATGACCGTGGCGGAGATCGACGAGAATTGCCGGAGGTTTCATAACCAATTGGCCCGCTTTGTTGACTTTGGCGCAGGCCAAGCCATCTCTGTCAACAATGCGGATTGGCTTAGGGAATTGAAATATATCGACTTTTTAAGGGAGGTGGGCAGTCAGTTTTCGGTCAATCGGATGCTGACGGCGGAGTGTTTTAAGGCCCGGCTGGAACGGGGCCTCTCTTTTCTGGAATTCAATTATATGCTGATGCAAAGCTATGATTTTCTCGAACTGTACCGGCGTTATAACTGTCAGTTGCAATTGGGCGGCAATGACCAATGGTCAAACATTATCAACGGCGTTGATCTGGTGCGCCGTCTCGACGGCGGCCAGGCCTTTGGGCTTACCTTTAAGCTTTTAACAACGTCGGCCGGGCAAAAAATGGGGAAAACCGCCAAAGGCGCCCTTTGGATCGACGAACGCCGCACTTCTCCCTATGATTTTTATCATTATTGGCGCAATGTGGACGACAGCGATGTGGAAAACTGCCTGGCTCTGCTGACCTTCCTGCCCATGGATGAGGTACGCCGCCTCGGCGCCTACCGGGACGCAAAAATCAATGAAGCGAAAGAAGTGCTCGCCTATGAGGTGACCAAGCTGGTTCACGGTGAAGAGAAGGCGAAAAAAGCCGCCGAAGCCGAACGGGCGCTTTTTTCCAGCGGCGGCGGTGAAATCCCCGCCGTCGTGATGGACGCGGCGGATTTCGCAGCGGGCATGAATGTGATCGACGCTTATCTGGCCGCCGGCCTGGTCGCTTCAAAGGGCGACGGACGCCGCCTGATTGAACAGGGGGGCGCCTATATCAAAGAGAAGCAAATCGGCGACATTGCCCACCGCATCACGCTGGCGGATTTTGAGGAAGGGAAGCTGTTGCTGAAAAAGGGCAAGAAAACATTTAAGCAAATTCAACTGAGGTAAAGCGCATGGAGCTTGCGGAAAAAAAGGAAAAAATCAAATCCCTGTTGGCAGCTGTTATGGCCGGCGATGCCTACCGGACGGTTCAACTGATCGCCGCGGATCTGCAAACCGAATACCCCGAGGAATACCGGGATTTTGTGGTCGTATTCACCAATGCCCACAACCTTCATGGCTGCGGTTACCGGCGGGGACACATCAATGCCATCACCACCGTTTTGGAAGAAATGGAAGC
>JAXGQJ010000033.1:0-13053 GCA_040766505.1 Clostridiales bacterium | reverse complement strand
GGCGATGCGGTCGGTACGGCAGGGCGCCCCGGTTTTGATCTGCCCGGCATTCACCGCCACGGCCAGGTCGGCGATGGTGGCGTCTTCGCTTTATCCGGAACGGTGGGAGATCACATTGGCAAACCCCGCCCGTTTCGCCATTTCGATCGTATCCAAGGTTTCCGTTAATGTGCCGATTTGATTGACCTTGATTAAGATCGCATTGGCGGCCTTCTGTTCAATCCCCTTGGCCAGACGTTCCGTATTGGTTACGAAAACATCGTCGCCGACGATCTGGATCGTATCCCCCAAAGCCGCCATCATACTCTGCCAGCCCTGCCAATCGTCTTCGGCGTGGCCGTCCTCAATGGAAACGATCGGATATTTTCCGCAGAGATAACGGTAATATTCCACCATCTCCTCCCCGGTTTTCACCGCGTTTTCACCGGCGAGATGGTATTGGCCGTCCCGATATATTTCCGTCGCCGCCACGTCCAATGCGAGGTTCACGTCTTTGCCCGGCCGGTATCCCGCTTCCTCAATGGCGGCCACGATCACCTTCAGCGCCTCTTCATTGCTGCCAAGGTTCGGGGCGAACCCCCCCTCGTCGCCGACGCCGGTGCCATAGCCCTTCCCCTTTAATACCTTCTTCAGGGCATGGTAGACCTCGGCGCCCATCCGCAATGCCGAAGAGAAGCTGGCGGCCCCCACCGGCATGACCATAAATTCCTGAATGTCCACATTGTTGTCGGCATGTTTGCCGCCGTTTAAAATGTTCATCATCGGCACCGGCAATTCTTTGGCATTGACGCCGCCGATATATTGATATAAGGGCAGGCCGAGATAGGCGGCGGCGGCTTTCGCTGTGGCGAGGGACACCCCCAGAATCGCATTGGCTCCCAGCTTCGCCTTATTCGCCGTATCGTCGAGTTCGATCAAAGTTTTGTCTAGGGCCGCCTGTTCAAAGGCGTTTAGCCCGATGATTTCCGGGGCGATGAGCGTATGCACATTGGCCACCGCCTGCAAAACCCCTTTGCCGAGATAACGGTCTTTGTCCCCGTCCCGCAGTTCCACCGCCTCATAGGCGCCGGTGGAAGCGCCGGAAGGCACGATGACCCGGCCCATGGTTCCCTCTTCGAGAAAAATTTCCACCTCGACGGTGGGATTGCCCCGTGAATCCAAAATTTCTCTCGCGTTTACATCGCTGATGATTGGCATATGGTTTCCTCCTTAGCTATCGGCATCAGATCTATCATTTTTCTCCACCAGAGAAAAGCCGCTCATTTCCGGCGGCTTTTCCAGGCCGAGCAAATAGAGCAAAGTGGGTGCTATATCGCAGAGCGCGCCGTCGTCCCGGCAGGAATAGGCGGCATTCCCCGGCCCCACGACGATATAGGGCACCGGATTGTTCGTATGGGCGGTGAAGGGGCCGCCGCCGGCAGCGACCATCCGCTCCGCATTGCCATGATCGGCGGTGATGAGCACAGTTCCGCCGGCTTCCTCCATGGCGGCGACAACATCGCCGGAAGCAAAGGTCGACGGCTTCAACGGCCCGCACCGCGGCGGCAAAATTGCCGGTATGCCCCACCATATCGGGATTGGCGAAGTTGAGGATGATCAGATCATAAAGGCCTTCCCGTATCTTTTCCACCGCGGCGTCCCGCACACCGGCGGCGCTCATCTCCGGTACCGTATCATAGGAAACCACCTTGGGGGAAGGGATCAAAATCCGCTCTTCCCGCTCATTGGCAGCTTCTATCTGGCTGTTGAAGAAAAAAGTGACATGGGCATATTTTTCCGTTTCGGCGATCCGCAGTTGCTTGAGGCCGAGGCCGGAGATATAGGCGCCGAGATTGTTCAAAATCGGCTCCGGCGGAAAGGCCGTCGGCACCCAGCAGGCAGCATCGTACTGGGTAAAGGCAATATAATGGATGTCCGGCACATCGGGGCCGCGGTGGAAGCCGTCAAAATCCGGACTTTGCAGGCCCACATCAACTCCCGCGCCCGGTCGGCCCTGAAATTGAAGAAAATTTCCGTATCCCCGTCTTCAATTTTGGCGATGGGCACGCCTTGGCCGTCGACGAGAACCAAAGGTTTTATAAATTCATCGGTAATGCCCTCGGCATAGGATGCCTCGATGGCGGCGCGGACGTCCCGCACCCGCCGGCCTTCCGCCTTAATCAGCGCATTCCAGGCCACTTCCAGCCGATCCCAGCGCTTATCCCGATCCATACCGTAAAAGCGCCCCATCACCGTGGCAATTTTCCCCAGCCGCAATTCGGCGCATTTGGCCTCCAACCGGTCGAGATACAATCGGGCCGACGTGGGCAAAACATCCCGGCCATCGAGGAAGCAATGGAGATAAACATCGTGAAAGCCTTTGCGGGACGCCAATTCCAACAGCGCGAAAATATGGTCGATATGGCTGTGCACGCCGCCGTCGGACAAAAGCCCCACCAGGTGAACGGCGCGGCCCCTAGCGGCCGCCTCGTCAAAGGCGGCATTTAAAACGGGGTTCTCGAAGAAGTCCCCGTCCCGGATGCTTTTTGTGATGCGGGTCAATTCCTGGTACACCACACGTCCGGCGCCCATATTCAAATGGCCCACCTCAGAATTGCCGTTTTGGCCTTCCGGCAGCCCCACCCGTTCACCGGAAGCTTCCAGCCGGCCATGGCCATGGTTTTGCCACAGCCGGTCAAAATGAGGGGTTTTGGCGGCGGCAATGGCATTGCCTTGGGTTTCGTCGGAAAGGCCGAAGCCGTCCAAAATCATCAACATCACCGGTTTCTTTTTCATGCTTCTCTCCAGTGGGCCATTTCGGCAAAACTTTCCGGTTCCAAGCTGGCATTGCCGATCAGCAAGCCGTCGATATGCCGTTGTCGCAGCAAAGCGCCGGCATTCTCCGGCTTCGCACTGCCGCCATACAAAATCGGCAGCGAAGCGTCGGCGCCAAGGGAAGAGAGCAGCGGGCGAATGGCGCCCATGGTTTCATCGGCCTCTGCCGCCGTCGCCGTTTTGCCGGTGCCGATGGCCCATACCGGCTCATAGGCGATGATCAAGCGGCCGCTTTCGACCCCCTTCACATCCCTTAATCCCGCCTGCAACTGCCGGGACAGCACCGCCATCGTTCGCCCTTCCTCCCGTTCTTGCAGCTGTTCGCCAATGCAGAAAACAGGTACGAGGCCGGCGGCGAGAACCGCCTGTAGTTTCTGATTGAGGAGCCCGTCGTCCTCCCCGAAAATCCGGCGCCGTTCCGAATGGCCGATCAGGCAATAATGAACCCCCAACTCCCGCAGCATCGGAATGGAAATTTCACCGGTAAAAGCGCCGTTCGGCGCGAAGTAAACGTTTTGCGCGCCAATGGAAATCGCGGCGTCTCCCACCGCTTCCACGGCCGCCGGCAGCGAAACGGCCGGAGGAAAGAGCAAAATCTGATCGTCCGAACCCCCAAGGAGCGGTTTCACCTTTTCAATAAAGGCTTTGGCCGCCCGGGGGCCATGGTTCATCTTCCAATTGCCGGCAATGATCTTGGTCATAGGAAACCCTCCCATATGTTTCGGTGTTTCATCTTAGATCGACAGATAGATGAATGGATGGATGAGAAGAAAAGAACCTTGCCGCCCGCGGGGCGGCAAAGGCCAAAAGCAAAGGAGGGGGCGGTTCGGCCCCGCTTCTCTCTCAATCCTGTAAGCCTCAATGCCCGGCATGGCCTTGCCCCCCAACATCTGGAGGAAAGCGCCGCCGCCGGTGGATATATGGCCGATCTGATCTTTCATTCCCACCGCCTGCAAAGCGGCGGCGGAATCCCCGCCCCCACAACGGTATAGGCATCGGCCTTGGCAACCGCCACGGCAATGGCCTTCGTGCCGGCGGCAAAGGGCTCCAGCTCGAAAACGCCCATGGGGCCGTTCCAAAGGATGGTTTTGGCGTCGGCCAATTCACCGGTATAATTGGCAATGGTCTTTGCGCCGATGTCCAGGGATTCCCAGCCCTTCGGGATTTGCCCCAAGGCCGCATTGATTCTGGCCGCGTCGGCGGAAAAGCTTTCCGCCGCCATGGAATCGACGGGCAAACGGAGTTTGTCCTTATATTCTCCCGCCAAAATTTCCCGGGCCGCGGGAATTTTATCGGCTTCTACCGGGATTTTTCCATTTCAATTCCGGAAGCGACCAGAAAAGTATTGGCCATGCCGCCACCGATGAACACCTTATCGGCGATAGGCAGCAGATTCGCCAACAAAGCGATTTTATCCGCCACCTTCGCCCCGCCGACGATGGCATAAAGGGGCCGCTCCGGCGCGCCGAGCACCCTCTCCACCGCCTATCCGCTTCCTTTGCCAGCGACAAACCGGCATAGCCCGGCAAAAAGGCGGCCACCCCGGCGCTGGAGGCATGGGCCCGATGGTCGACGCTGAAGGCGTCGTTGACATAAACATCCGCCAATTGGGCCAATTGCTTGGCAAAATTGGGATCATTGGCCTCTTCGCCGGGATAATAGCGCACATTTTCCAAAAGCGCCACCTCGCCGGGGCGAAGATTCCCCGCCACGACCCGGGCCTTATGGCCAATGCAATCCTCGACAAAAAGAACCTTGCGCCCCAGTTTCGCTTCGAGAGCGGCGGCCAATGGGCGCAGCGTGAATTCCGGCGCCCATTTTCCTTTGGGGCGGCCAAAATGGCTGACGATCAAAACAGAAGCGCCGGCCGCCAGGATATACTCGATGGTCGGCAGCGATTCCACCAGGCGCAGATCGTCGGTGATGACGCCGTCGGCCATCGGCACATTATAATCCACCCGTAAAAGAACCCTTTTGCCGCCGAGCTCCACATCCTTTACGGTTTTCTTTTTCATTCCGCAGCTTCCCCCTTATTTGGAAAGAATATAAGAGGCCAGATCCGCCACGCGGTTGGAGTAGCCCCAGTCATTGTCGTACCAGGACAGTACTTTCAGGAACTTGTCGCCGATCATCAGGGTCGACGGCGCGTCGACGATGGAGGAATGGGGGTTGTGGTTAAAGTCCACCGAGACGAGAGGCAATTCGGATACGGCGAGAATCCCCCGCATCGGCCCGGCCGCAGCCGCCTTCAAAACCGCGTTCACCGCTTCGGCGTCGGTTGCCTTTTCCAGATTGCAAACCAGGTCGACAACGGAAACATTGGGCGTGGGAACCCGCATCGCCATACCGTTTAACTTCCCTTTCAATTCCGGCAGTACCAGGGCGACGGCTCTGGCGGCGCCGGTGGTGGTGGGAATGATGGAGCTGGAAGCGGTTCGCGCCCGGCGCAAATCTTTATGCACCTGGTCTAAAATTCTCTGGTCATTGGTCACCGAGTGTACGGTGGTCATCATGCCCTGCGCGATGCCGAAATTGTCATGCAGCACCTTCGCCACCGGCGCCAAACAGTTGGTGGTGCAGGAGGCATTGGAGATGATCCGATGCCGTTCCGGATCATAGTTCTTCTCATTGACGCCCATGACAATGGTAATGTCCTCATTTTTCCCCGGGGCCGAGATCACAACTTTTTTCGCACCGGCTTCCAGATGGGCCTTGGCCTTTTCCGCGTCGGTGAAAAGGCCGGTGGATTCGATGACGAGATCGACGCCGAGCTTGTTCCAGGGCAGATTCTTAGGATCCCGCTCCGCCAGCACCGTAACCTTTTGGTCGCCGACGACGATCCGCTCTCCGTCGGCCCGGATATCCAAATCCCAAATTCCGTGGGCCGAATCATATTTCAGCAGGTGTGCGTTTACATCCGCGCTGGTTAAATCGTTGACGGCAACAATCTCCAGATCCGGATGGGCATAGGCGGCCCGGTAGACCAAACGCCTGGATACGCCCAAAAGCCATTGATTGCAATTCGTTTTGCCAAGATCAGCACCTCACATTTTTATGATATAAAATGATTGTGGATGACATCGTATAAGGGATTTTACTGCCGGCCGCTTACCGATATTCTCTTCCGCGCCGCTAAAAAATCCGCCGCTTTTTCCGTTCCGAAAGGGAAAATATTGGCAACCTTATTCCCGGGGCGACAAAGTCCGGCTTGCCTCATCCTGGCGATAGCTGCCCGGCGTTTTGCCGGAATGCTTTTTGAATACCTGGCTGAAGGCGAAGCGGGTAATCCCGGTAGCCGACCCGCATCGCGATTTCCGCCACCGAATAATCGGTATTGGCCATTAGCTGCGGGCTTCCTCCATGCGAACATGGGTAAGATATTCGGTGAAACTCAACCCTTCACTTGCTTAAACAGGCGGCTGAAATAACAGGTGCTGAGATACACCTGTTTCGCCACATCGTCGATACCGATTTACGGTAATTCTCTTCCATATAGCGGACGGCCTCATCGATCAGATTGACATTGCGAAATTCCCGCGAAGTGCGGATGCGGCCCACCAGCTCATTGAGCCAGTTGACCACCTTTTCCTTCATCGTCTCCAGGCCGGTTTCTTTGGCCAGCTGCCGTTCCAATTGCATACGGCTTTCTTCCAGCCCCTCGAAATCGATGCCGCTGTCCACGGCGGAACGGATCACGACGGTGCAAATATCGGAAATTTTGATCCTGATTCTGGAAATATTTTCATCGTCGCTGATATATTCCGACCAAAGGGAGAGGAAGGAGCGGATCGTCCGATCCCAATCCCCCATGCAGACCGCCATCACCAAATTTTTCTCATAGCCCTGTTTCAGCACATTGGCATATTCACTGCTGGCTTCGACATCGTCGGCGTGGATGGGTTGATCGCCGCCGTACAGCACCCGGTATTCGCTGGCCACCACCGCTCCTCCGGTGGGAGCGGGCGATGCCGTGGGGCCCATGCCCGTCTGCTGACCCCCACCGTTACGGTGGAGGAGCTTTCATCCCGAACCGTCTTACAAATCTGATCCCCCAGCCGCATGGCCATCGTTTTCAAATAGGTATCTTCAATGTCATCGGAAGCCGCCAAAATAACGGTGAACTGCCCATTGCCCAGCGAGATGAAAAGATTCTGCGCTGCCCAGGCTTTGGCGATCAGTTCCGGATACCTGCCGTACGATCTGCCGCTCCAATTCGGAACGAAAATTGTTGTGGGTGGTGAGATTGTCCACCCAAATGTTCATGACAAGGCGCAGGGGGCTATGTAAACCAAGAAAAGCGGCGCGGGCGTTCATCTCCGCATCGTCGCTGAGATAACCGTTGATCAGATCCATAACGAAGCCGACTTTGATCAAAGGCAACGATTCGGCGAGGGCCGTTTTCACGTCCTCCAATTCCTTTTGCTTTTCCCTCTCCTCATGGATGTCTTCCGAAAAGCCGTTCCGCCAGGGAGATGATTTCATCGCTGTCCACCGGCTTTAAGAGATATTCCGCCATACCAAGGCTGACGGCCTGTTGGGCATAGTGGAATTCCGCCATAGGCGCTGACGATGACAATCGGCGCTTCCGGCTGGGAAACCCTGAGCCCTCTGGCAACTTCCAATGCCGTCAAGACCCGGCATACGGATGTCCAGAAAGACGATGTCCGGCTTGTATTGGGCCGCAAGCTCGATGGCTTCTTCCCCATTGTCGGCCCGGCCAATTTTGTAGCTATTGGAGAATTCTTCCAAAATCATCCGGATATATTGTCTTTGCAGGGGCTCGTCATCGACAATCATCACTTTAATCATATTTTCACCTCTCTACACGGATTTGGGCAAAACTTCGTTTCCCGCAGCTGTCCTCATGTGATATAGGGGAAGGAGATTTGAAATGTCGTTCCTTTATTGATGGCGCTCTGAATGTCCCAGGCACAGTCGCTGCCAAAATGGGCTTGCAGGCGCTTCAATACATTGTTGAGGCCAAGGCCGCTCACCTGGCCGCCTTTTTCCGATTTGATCTCCAGTTTAAAAATATTCCTTTGCAGCTCTTCGCTCATGCCGATGCCATTGTCGGAGACTTCAAGAAAAACCTGGCCGTTTTCCAACCAGCCCTGCACCGAGACGATCCCCCCCCGCTTGCAGGGTTCTAGCCCATGCTGGCAGGCATTTTCCACCAGCGGTTGCAAAATCATGCAGGGCATTTTGGAATTCATGATCGAGGGCTCCACATCGACGCGGCGGCTGATCCGGCCCTGGAACCGCGCTTCCTGGATCATCAGATAATCCTGCACCGTCTTTACCTCTTCCGTTAGGGTTACCGTCGTCTTAACCTGATAGAGGCTTCGTAACGCATCAGGCGGAATAGGCGCTGACGAGCTTTTCGGTGTACTTGTCCCCTTGAAAGAGGCCACCCGGGCGATGGTATTTAAGGAATTAAACAGAAAATGGGGTTCACCTGGGTACTGAAGGGCGCTCAGTTCCGCTTCCTTCAAGGCTTCCTCCAATTGCTGCCGTTTTTTCATATAGCTGACAAAGCTGCTCTGCTGCCCTTCCAACTGCCGGCGGCAAAATCCGCGTCGACCAGATGGGCGAGGGTTCGCCCATAAACGGTGACATAATCGCAAAGCCCCTGGCACTTTTCGGCGGAGATGACGGGAATTTTGCCGGGAAGGGGATGCTTCAGCACATCCTCCTCCAATAAAAAGTGGCCGCAAAGCATCGGAACCGATCTGCCCCATGTCACCGATCAGCGGATGCCAGCTGATCTCCATCAGGCCGCAGCGGCAACGATAGGCAAAGGCCTCGGGATGGTCGTCTTTGGCGGGAGAAGTGCTGGCTAAAATTGGCCCGCTCCATTCCTCCAGCGCCACGCCGATCTCTCCACAGCAGCTGGAGCAATCGAAAAACTCACCGGAGTGGCGAGATAAGCAGGCCCCAAACGATCCACAAAGACCATGCGTCCACACCGGCGATCTTGTGGAAAGCATCCTGCATTTCCAAAAAAGCGCCGTCGTTAAAGATGGCGGTCATGCTGTCCAAATTGGTGGCGTCCCGCCGGCGCTGGATCAATTCCGCCACCAGCCGGGCGCCGGATACGGCGTCGGCGCCATAGCCGTCGGTTCCCATCTGGGTGGCCTTTTTCTCATTGACGGCGGCGCCGCCGACGACGACGGCAACGCGGTGGCGCAGGTGGCGTCTTTCAGCGCGAAGTGATCACATTCTCGATTTCCAATACCGTGGTGGTCAGAAGCGCCGAAAGGCACAGCACCTCCGGCTTATATTCATTGACGGTATCGGCAAAGGCGCTGGCGGATACGTCAACGCCAAGGTCGATCACCTCATAGCCCCTGGACTGCAATACGAGAACACGATGTTCTTACCCAAATCGTGCAGATCGCCGGCGACGGAGCCGATGACGATGCGGTCTGCATAGGGCGTGGTTTCATTCATCATGAAGGGTTTCATCTCTTCCAGGCCCACATGGACGGCCCGGGCGGAAACCAGCAGTTCCGTTACGGTAGATCTCATTTTTTTCGAAGCGATCCCCGATGATGTTCATCGCTTTCAAAAGCCCCTCATTGACGACATCCATCGTATCGCGCCCGGTTTCCATCGCTTTTTTTACGTGGTGCCGCGCACCGCCGCCACATTGCCCTGCAATACATCGTCGATCAGGGGTTTATAGTTGTAGCTCGCCATGGTTTCCTCCGCGGGGCCGATTGCGGCGGCCCCTCTCTGTCGCTGATCTGAAGCGGCGCTTCTCTTCTCGCCGCGTTAAAACCGCTTTCGCTTCCCGGCGCACTGGATGCCCAAGTCCTTCCGGTATTTGGCTACGGTGCGGCGGGAAATGAAAATATCCCGTTCTCCAATAGTTTGACCAAGGTTTTGGTCGTTCAAGGGGCGGTTGGGGTTTTCCTTTGTCCACCAGGTCTTTCAAAGCGCCCTTCACATTGGTGACCGCCGCCTTCATGCTGCCGGAACTGCCCACGCCATTGACGAAAAAGTATTTCCAGGGGAAAAGGCCCCGGGGGTTTGGACATATTTATTGCTGATGGCGCGGCTGACGGTGCTTTCTATGCACGCCGATCATCTGGGCGACGCAGCTTAAATTGAGGGCACCAGATGGCTTGCGCCGCTGTCAAAAAATCCCGCTGCAATTCGATAATGGCCTCGGCGATCCGGTAGATGGTGCCGCGCCGCTGCTCGATCCCTTTGATGATCCAGGCGGCGGAATTGAGTTTTTGTTTGATATATTCCTTCACCTCATCATTGGCATTGCTGTTTTCCTTGATCAGCCGCATATAAAAACCGTTGATGCCGACCTCGGGAATCGCCGAATCGTTGACGATGACCATATATTCCCGTCCACTTTTCGATGACGACGCGTCGGGATAGATATATTCCACCACTTCGCTGCTGCCAAAGGCCTGTCCCGGCCGGGGGTTCAAAGCCCGGATGCGGTCGACGAGATCCTGCACTTCCTGACGGAAAGGCGCATCTTCTTCGCGATCAAGGGCAGGCGGTTGATAAGGATGGCATCGAGATGTTCGCGAATCAGAACCCGCAAAACCTCATATTGGGAATCGCTCGGATCCAGCTGCAATTCCAGGCATTGCTGCAAATTAACGCCGCCGATCCCCGGCGGGTCAAAACTGCGGATGATATGGAGCACATCTTCCACCAAGGCAAGGGAACAGTTCAGCTTTTGGCCGCGTCCTCCGGGGTGACGAGCAGATAACCGTCGTCGCTAAAATGGGCAATCAAAAAACTGCCGACGGCCTGTTTCTCCTCGGTTAAAGACATGATATTCAACTGAAATTGCAGATACTCATAGAGGTTGGAATACTGCAGCTCCACCGGTTCATATTGGAACGAAACCTCCTCCTGCACCGGCTGGCGGGTATAGGGACGTTCCTGCCAATCCTCGGCGATCTTTTCCCAATCGTATCCCTGCTGTTCCACCGCGCCGGGATGGTTCAGCAGTTCACGCACCTCGTCCTCTTTCGCCTTCTCACCAAGCTCCGCCACGGAAATGGATTCCGCCGCTTCCGGCTTCTCATATTCCAGTTCCAAGACGGGGTTTTCCTGCAATTGCTGCTCAATAAAGTGCTGCAATTCCAACAGCGGCATGGTTAAAAGCGCGATGGCTTGCCTGAGTTCCTGCGTAATGATGATTTTTTGGGACTGCTCTAAGACAAGTCTCTGTTCAATCATAGGCCCTTCACTCTCACAAAACAAAAAACCAAGAAACGAAAAACACTCTATATGCAAATATTATACCATAGTTCGCAAAAAAAATGAAACCATTTTTCCACTTTATTTTATTTTCGCCATTGGCGGCGGGCTGTTTTAGACGGCGTTTTACGCTTCGTCTCTTCTTGCCGCAGCGAACAAAGGCCCTTCAATCCCCGCCCCCCAATTCCTCGGCGATTTCCATCAGCTTCTTCAAACGGTGGTTTACCCCGCTTTTGCCGATGGGAGGGTCGGTCAGGCGGGCCAACTCTTCGAGGCCCATGCCCATATTTTCCAGGCGCAGCGCGGCGATTTCCCGCAGATGGGGGGCCAAGCTCTCCAGGCCGACCTTGGCGGCGATCCGTTCAATGGCCATTTTCTGGGCCAGGGCGCTCTTGGCCGTTTTATTGACATTGGCCAGGTCGAAGTTGCGCTGCCGGTTGATGCGGTTGTGGATTTCCTTAACGATGCGGGTATTTTCAAATGACAGCAAGGCCTGGTGGGCCCCGATGTGATTGAGGAACTCCACAATCTGGGGGCTGTCCTTTAAATAGAGGACATGCACATTTTTGCGTTGACAAATTTTCGCCTGAATGCCAAAATCCGCCAGAATCTTTTGCATCGCCTCCGCCTGGGAAGGCTGGCTGGTGACAATCTCCATATGGTAGGTTCCCTCCGGGTCATTGACGGAGCCGCCGCCGAGGAAAGCGCCGCGAAGATAGGCCCGTTTGCAACAATCCTTTTCCACATAATCCCAGGGAAAACTGTCGCGAAATTGGGCGTTCCAGACCCGTTCTTCGTCCATCAGCCCCAAAGCGATGAAAACGTTCTCCATCCGGTCTTGGGGCGGCACGCAAATTTCATAGATATTGTTTTTTTTCAGCCGGCTTTTTTTATAGACAAGCAGCTTTCCCGGGGTATCAAAGATGGCTTTCGTCAGCTTGAAAATCTTCCGGGCCACCGCCGGATTTTCCGTTTCAATGCAGAGGGATACCCCCTTGCGGCGATTGAAAGAGATGGTGCCGTCCATCTTTGTCAGCGCCAAAAATTCCGCCATCTGGCAGCAATTTCTATGGCTAAGCTGTTTGGCCAGTTGATTTTTTGTTGTGGAAGAAAAAGACATGACGCCTCCTTCACGGTGGGCCCGCGCCAATGCCGGGGCTTCAGCGGCGCAACTGTTTCAGCAAATATTGAGACAGCACGTCGGCGTCGTGCTGAACAAAGTCCCCCTCCTTCGCCAAGGGCAGTTCCACTTTTTTCAACTTCAAACCTTTGAGGGCCGCCACATCATTGACGACGGGCCTTGCCCCTTTCTCCCCATATTTGGCGAGGCTTTCCCGGGATACGGGGCGATTGTTTAAAATAACGCCGTTTAAAAACTTTAGGCCGGAAAGGCGAAGAATGGCCTCCAAATGGTCGGAAAGGGCATAGCCGTCGGTTTCCCCCGGCTGCGTCATAATATTGGCGACATAATAGACCGGCGCCTTTGTCCGCACCAGCGCATCGATCATGCCCGGCACCAACAGGTTCGGGATCACGCTGGTATATAAGCTGCCGGGCCCCAGCAAAACCCAATCGGCGTCGAGAATCGCCGCCGCCGCTTCCTCGTTGAGGGCGCAGCGCTTGGGTTCCAGGCAAACCTCCCGGATGCGGCGGGGGTCGGCGACGATGGCGGTCTCCCCCCGCACGAGGCAACCGTCCTCCATGATCGCGGACAGTTCCACCCGGTCCATCGTAACGGGGAAAACATGGCCGCGAATATCGAGAATTCCCGCGATGGCCCGGATGGCGCCGGGCATATCGCCGCGAATATCCGCAAGACCGGTGATCAAAAGATTGCCAAGGCAATGGCCCCGCAATTCTTCGGGCCGGTCAAAACGGTAATTGAACAGTTCCTCTAAAATCCCTTCCCGGGGCGAAAGGGCGACGAGACAGTTGCGAATGTCCCCCGGCGGCACCGTGATGCCCCCTTGCAGCAAGCGGCCGGAGCTGCCGCCATCATCGGTG
>JAXGQJ010000032.1:0-13182 GCA_040766505.1 Clostridiales bacterium | reverse complement strand
TTTACATTCCACCAATGCCAAATGCGCCTATTGCGACGGAAACAATAAAGGGGATCTAAAAATCGTGGCGGGCTTCTTTCCGGATTTTGTGCGCCGGGACTACTTTTGGGAGCATCGAGGCTGTCATTTCTATGGCTTCGGTGACATCGTGAAAGAATCTTATGATTTCCTCGTTATAGATCTTGGCGTCCTTTCAGAAAACCACGCACCGTATCTTCAAAAGGCAGCCATATCCATTCTCTGCGCAAAAACAAAGCCATGGGAATTGCTGGCTTTAAATGAGAAAAAAAGCCTGGTTCTGCCGGGGAAAAGCGATCTTCTCTATCTTTTTGGCAGTCAAGCGAATCAACGGCAGTTGGAATTGGCGGCGGGGGACACTTTTAAAGCCATTCATTTTGCCCAATATGCCCCGGACCTATGGGATGGGAAAGGCAATGCCGACGTCTTTCGGAAGATCTTTGGCATGACGATCATGGAGACGGCGTCGCCGGAAGCAAAAGACAAAAAAAAGAAAAAGCGGCTGTTTAACGGCAAAAAATAAAAGGGGGACTTTTGGAATGACCACAATGGCAATCAATACAAAAATGACGGTATCGGAACTTAGATGGAACCTGAAACAACAATTAAACCGCTTTAGCCTCAATTTTAGGGCCAAAGCGGTTTACCGGTATTTAGCGGATAAAGTAACGATAGACGGCGTCTGCTGGCCGTCTATCGCTACGATTACGGATGATTGCTCTTTGTCGAGAAGAACGGTGATCCGTGCCACAAGAGATTTAGAGGATGGAAGGAAGGTCGAAAAGCCTTCACGAAAGACGAGTGGATCACCGTCCTGCTCCGCTCCACAGGAATGGAAGCAGACCGTTTCACCAACCGTGAGAGGTGGCTGCAACTGGCGCGTATGCTTCCGCTCATTGAGAACAACTTCAACCTCTGCGAACTGGGTCCCCGTTCCACGGGCAAGTCGCACCTTTATAAGGAAATCTCGCCAAACTCCATACTGGTTTCAGGTGGACAGACCACGGTGGCAAACCTCTTCTACAATATGTCCTCAAAACAGGTCGGACTTGTGGGGCTTTGGGATTGTGTGGCCTTTGACGAGGTGGCGGGCATCACTTTCAAGGACAAAGACGGCGTTCAGATTATGAAAGACTATATGGCTTCCGGCTCTTTCGCCAGAGGCAAGGAGGAAAAAGCGGCATCGGCTTCAATGGCGATTTCGTGGGCAACATCAATCAGGGTGTGGATGTGCTGCTGAAAACCTCCCACCTTTTTCGACCCGTTCCTGACGATGGCGTATGACACGGCGTTCCTCGACCGTATGCACTGCTATATCCCCGGCTGGGAAATTCCTAAGTACCCGTCCTGAATCCTTCACCAACAGCTACGGCTTTATCACGGACTACCTTGCCGAGTTTGGCAAACCGTGAGAAAAGAACCGTTCGGCGATGTCTGCGACAAATACTTTCATTTCGGTAATAACCTGAACCAGCGCGATGTTATCGCCGTCCGCAAAATAGTGTCTGGCTTTGCAAAACTGCTCTACCCGAATGGTGAATTCACCAAAGAAGAAATCGAGGAAGTCCTCGTCTTCGCCCTCGAAATGCGCCGCCGCGTTAAAGAGCAGCTAAAGAAAATAGGCGGCATGGAATTCTACGATGTGTGAACTTCTCCTACATCGACAACGAATCCTTTGAGGAGAGATATGTTTCCGTGCCGGAGCAGGGCGGCGGCAAGATTATCCCAGAAGAGGCTGACCAACCCTGGCAATGTCTATACCATCTCGCAGTGCAAGAGCGGCATGGTAGAGGCGTATACCGTCTTGAAACGCAGATGCTCCCCGGCAATGGCAAGTTTGAGCGCACGGGGCTTGGCACTGGTCGCGACGCTAAGGAAGCCACCAACACGGCATTTAATTTCCTAAAGCAAGTGGTCATCAGATAAGCGGGCAGCTCAACACGACCACAAAGGACTACATCATCAACTATCAAGACCTCAACGGCATCGGCATGACCAAGTACCTGACCCTGCCTACGGTGATTGGCCGGTATGTTTCCCCACCAACAAGTACAGGTTTGCGAAAAGGCCGGTGTTAATATTTTGGCGCAATCGTTAATACCAATACGGGCAAAAGCCTCGCCTGGAATTTGGCTCGCGTTTGCACATGCTTAAAGGCCTGCACGGAAGCGGCTACGATTCCCGTTCACGCCAATGTGGGTATGGGGTGGGCGCTGTGCCAATGAGCAATAACCCGACCATTGATGCCATTAGCCGTATTGATAAGGCATTGGTTGAAGTTGCTAAAATCGATGGCTTGTAGATTGGGGTCGGGGATCCTGTCGCCTTAGAATGCGCCCATGAACTTGCGGCCGGCATGTGTGGAATACGTAATGCTGGAGATCTGGTATTGCGTACACAGTTGGCAAAGGGTTTGAAAATAAATGCCGCCAAAAAGTATGTCGCTGAAAAATTGGGAGTTACGGTAAAGGAACTAAGCGACAGCGTTGTCATGGCAGAAATCCGTGAGAAATTTGGCTTGGGTTGCATTCAACCCACCAGTGATACCCCCATTGCCATGGAAGCAAAGATGCGTATCGCCAATGTTTTAGATATTCCCATTAACAGCGTGGAGCGATTTAAGGAAAATGCCGGCATCAAAACAGAAGGTTAAATTTTTCGTCGAAAACAAAAGAGGGCCGGTTTTCTATAAAGAAGGAGGAGGGGGACACGATGAGCAAAGAGCTGTTATTAAAAGAAGCAATTGATAGCATCATTCAAACCGATGAAAAAGCCGCTTTAGACATAGCGAAAAGGGCCTTGGCCGCAGGATATGATCCCGTGGAAATATTGACCGACGGATTTAGTGTCGGTATCCGTGAAGTAGGGGATCTTTTTGGCCAAGGAGAAATGTTTCTGCCCGAGCTTATTCTTGCGGCAGATGTTATGAAGACCGTCAGCATTACCATTGATGAGGCCATGAAAGGCCAAGGCAAGGAATCCAAGAAAAAAGACCTTATGATCATGGCCACAGTTGAAGGCGATGTACATGATATTGGCAAAGGCATCGTCATATCTTTGATTAAAACCCAAGGTATTGAAGTGGTTGATCTTGGTCGCGATGTGAATGTCGCCACGATTATCGCCAAGGCGGAAGAATTCAATGCCGATTTGATTGGCACTTCCGCTCTTTTAACAACCACCATGGGTGAACAAAAAAAATTGGAGGAAGAACTCAAAAGGTTGGGCCTTCGCGACAAGTATAAGACGATCATCGGAGGCGCCCCGACGACCCAACGCTGGGCCACCCGCATTGGGGCCGATGCCTATGCAGAGGACGCGGCCGAAGCCGTCGTTAAAACATTGGAACTGTTGCAATAGTAAACAAAAATCAAGAGCGATTGTAATTATAGTCAAAAATCCAACCATAATATTTTGGTTGGATTTTTGCTTTCTTAAACCCGTTTCAAAGCAATTGATTTAATTGATTATGTTCATTTATTAACGGGGTAGCATTATGTCAGACTTGCACAATATGATTGAAGAAATAGCTTCTGGAAAAAGACAGGTGCAGAAAAGAATCAGGAAGGACCGGAAAAATAAAAAGGCGCACAGCCGTAACGCTTGCGCATCATAAGCATTTACAAGCGCCGCACCCATATGGCCGCCATGGCGTATACGACACTACAAATTTATTTCCTTACGCGCGAGAGCTGAATGGCGCCTTGCCGGTAAAGAGACTTTCCCAGCCCACAAACTGATGATGCAGGAACTGGTCGCGGAGTCGGGCAAATTCCGCAGTGGCGATGTCGGCGTGTTTGACGGCGATGTGGCGGTGCATATCGGGGGCAAGGTCACAGTTTGTGCCTGACCTCGTTTGTGACTTGTTTGACTGAGCGAAAGAATCGACTTCACCCCGTGCTGAAAAGTGCGATTATGCATTATGAAATCGAAACCATCCACCCGTTCGCCGATGGCAACGGACGCGTAGGGCGACTGTGGCGAACCTTGCTTCTCGCAAAATGGAACGCCATTTTTGCATGGATTCCGATGGAATCTGTTATGAATCAAAACAGATCCGAATATTACGATGCCCTGTATTATGGTCAACACAGCGGCGATTCGAGCCGGTTTATTGAGTTTACGCTTTCGGCATTGTTAGAAGTCTTACAAAAAACACACGCCGACTTACTCGCTGCCGAGCAAGTTGCCGGGCAAGATACCGTCCTGGATCCTTCACCAATAGCAGCAAATATTACGAGTCGAGCCTAATACGCAAAACAATTCGCGGTAGGCTTGTTCGTTTAAAGTCAGAAGTGATTATAGCAAATATGCTCTTCGAGTGTGGTATCAGCTATGAGTGTCGGCTATTGAGGACAAGGTGATCTTCCTGTATTCCCAAGGGGTATCGACGCGGGATATCCAGAAAACAATGCGGGAAATGTATGGGATTGAGGTGGACGATAGCCGAGTCAGCAAGATAACGGATAAGCTGTTGCCGGTCATCCGGGAGTGGCAGGAACGGCCCTTGCAGAGCGTGTACGCAATGGTTATACTGGATGCGGTGCACTACAGCGTTCGAGAGAATGGAATTGTCACGAAGAAGGCCGCATATGTGGCGATTGGCACGGATTTGGAAGGGAAAAAGGATGTCTTGGGCATCTGGCTTGGTGCAACGGAATCGGCGAAATACTGGCTGAATGTTCTGACGGGTCTGAAAAACCGAGGCGTCCGGGACATCTTGATCGCATCAGTGGATGGGCTTTCCGGATTCGTTGAGGCTATCCATGCCGCCTTCCCCCAGACCGAAGTTCAGCGCTGCGTGATACACCAAATCCGGGCATCCACCCGCTATGTCAGCTACAAGGATGTCAAGGCGTTTTCGGCTGATTTAAAGCCGATTTACAAGGCCGCGACCGAGGAACTGGCCTTGACGGCCTTGGACGAGCTGGAAGGCAAGTGGGGGAGCAAATATGCCCTTGGCGTGAAAAGCTGGCGGGTCAATTGGCCGGAGCTTTCCACCATGTTCAAGTACCCGGCCGAGATTCGGACACTGATTTACACCACCAATGCCATTGAGAATTTCAACCGCCAGCTACGCAAGGTGACAAAGACCAAGAGCGCCTTCGTTTCCGACGACGCTCTGATGAAAATTTCTATTTGGCGACGATAAATATCACCGAAAAATGGACGTTGTCCATTCGTAACTGGGGCACAATTCTCGACCATCTTATGATTTTCTTTGGCGATAGGGTGCCTGTCACCCTTTAATTCAAATACCGAGACTTCGGACTTTACACAAATTTTTACGCACTACCCATTTTTTTTTATCGGGTTTTCCTTTCTTTTGGGGCAAAAAATAACGCCCACATCACTGTGAGCGTTACCGTTGCCGTATTGGTTTTTAGATACAAAATGCGGCATATAAGGGAACAGTTTTTTTACCGTCCTCAAAACCGAAATTTTTTGCAGAGAGCTTAATCGCATAGGCTGGCTTATAGGTTTCCATATACACCTTGAGGCTCTTGGCTCTGGTGTTGTCGGCACTCTTTACCTCGATGGGAACAAGCTGTCCTTCACGCTGAATGACAAAATCAATTTCCGCTCCACGCTCGGATTCCCAATAGTAAGTGCTGTATCCATTTGTTGTGAGCTGCACATTGACATAGTTTTCCGCCATACCACCCTTGAAGTCATTGAGCTCCTCCACCATATAGAGAATATCGTTTGCCGCTAAGTCTTTTTTGGCACAAAGCAAGCCTAAATCCGAAACATAGATTTTGAACGCGTCAATATCACGGTAATTCTCAAGTGGCTTCTTGATTTGTTCTACCTTATGAACCTGCGACACGATGCCAGACAGAGAAAGCCATTCGATAGCGTTTTCAAACTTGGCGGCTCTGCTGCCCTTTTTTATCAGCTTGTATTGGAAGCGAGTGCTTTTCTTGGAAAGCTGAACGGTAATGTTGTCATAGGCAAGCCTTGTTTTCTTGATTTCGTTCAGATTGTTGTACTTGCTCATATCGTTGAGATAGCTTGCAAGAATGGTGTCCTGTGTATGCCGAACAAGGATATAATCCTTCGTTTCTGCAAACTGCATCACGCACTCCGGCATACCGCCGATAACAAGATACTGGCGGTAAAGCTGCATAGCCGCATCATGTAAGGCGGAGGGCATAGGTGAATTGTCTGTAAAGCAGTTTTTGATTTGCTTTACCAGGGCGTCCTCTCCTAAAGCTATCATAAACTCCTCCATATCCATAGGATAGAGGGTTTTCATGTCCACCTTTCCCACAGGGAATGAGAATTTGGCTCTGTTGACTGCCACACCGAGTAAGCTGCCGGAAGCAATGATATGGTAATTTGGGGCATCCTCACAAAAATATTTGAGGCTAGTAAGCGCCCTTTCGCAAAGCTGTACCTCGTCAAACACAATCAGCGTTTTTTCTCTAACTATCGTTTGTCCCGCAATATGCGAAAGAATGGGTATCAGATAATCCGGACTGATATTCTCATCAAAGGTTTCATTCAGCTTTGGGTTTGTTTCAAAATTGAAATATGCGACATTCTCATAATGAGTACGCCCGAACTCCAGTATCGAGTAAGTCTTACCAACCTGCCTTGCGCCCTGCAAAATCAGCGGTTTGCGGTGTCCGCTTTCTTTCCACGCTTCTAAAAGGCTCGCAATTTTTCTATACATAAATCAGCCCTCCTTAAAGGTACCAACCATAGCATAACACATATTCGCGTAAATATCAACGGATACTATTCAAATATTTGCACTAAACAACACGAACAAACCCATTCATTTTGCATTTTTCGACACGAACGCCTGTGTTTGTGCAGTTGTTAACCATACTCCTTCCGTTAAAATACAATTGTTAATCATACTTAAGCTTCATGTGGCAACATTCGTGAAGTTATGGCAATATGGCTTTAAAAACGCTGTACGGATTTAGATGCAACTGATACCAAAACTATGCCCTATCCCTAATATTGCTGAAAAGCAGAAGTTTTTTATGGTTTATTAACTCTACAAAAGGGCGTTGACAGCAAGGGGTTGTCCCTATTATAATAGAGATGATCGGATAGGTGATTTTGTCGTTTTACCAAAACCGCCTTTCCGGTTAAAGTGAATATGTCATATTGCTGCGGAATTGGGGTGTGAATCCCCGGCGGGCAGGCCACTGTGATGCGGAGTTTTCGATCTTGATGCCATTGGCGCATAACCGAGAAGGCGATCGAAAGCGATGATGCGAAGTCAGGAGACGGGCAATATGCGGATGTATTTCCAGTGCGAATCAAGATGTGGCCGTATCAGCCGGACTGGTGGATACGGTTTTTTGTTGCTGTTTTCGCGGTCCGCCTGAAGTTGATCGGCGGCGTTCCCCAACAAGACAAGAATATATCGAGAATCACTGACATGCACAAGGTGACGGCTGAAGAGAGCTTGGACGAGCAATCCTCTCTTTTCGGTTATCCTTTGTGCTTTTTCTTTTCTATCCTTCTTTCCACTACAGATGGGTTAAGCGCTCCGCCCACCGTGACGGGACTATAACAAAAAGTTAGGAACCCGTGAACCAAAGGAAGGCGGCAATGCCGCTGATTTAGGAAAAACGCATATCAAGGGTTTTCCTATGAAAAACGGAGGGGAGGGGGAAAGAAAACCACTTGACCGGTTGATGATCTTTATGAAAATCCCTATGTTATGAAAGAAGGAGAGGAAAATGAGCAAAAAGTATGTCATTCTTTTTATGATGCCGATGCTTCTTTGCATCAGTCCCGGCATCGCTGCGGCGACGCCTTGGGACGGAACGGTGGATACCGATTGGTATACCGGTGCGGAGGCGGGGGCGGAAAGTTTTGAAATCGGCACCCCAGCGCAGTTGGCGGGTCTGGCCTCCCTTGTCAATGACGGGATCGATACCTTCGCCGGCAAGACGGTGAAGCTCACCGCCGACCTCGACCTCGGCGGTGTAAACAATGCCGGCGTCTGGGACGCGCAAGCCAGCAAATCATGGGTTCCAATCGGCACTTCCAGCAGCGGCTTCAAGGGAACCTTTGACGGTAACGGCAAAAAAATTACCAATCTGTATATTTCCACCGCCACCGTGCGTTTGGGATTGTTTGGCACGGTTGACAACGGTGAAGTGCATTCTTTGGCATTGGCCTCCGGCAGCGTTTCCTATACCGGCACTTCTACCAGCGCCTATGCCGGGGGGATTGCCGCTTATGCCACCAATTCTTCTTTCATCGATTGTTTCAACAATGCCGACGTCATCAATGCCAGAAGATATAGCGGCGGCATTCTCGCTTACGGGAGCCAAGGTGCGATCGTGAATTGCGGCAATAGCGGCGATATCAGCGGCACGCGCTTTGTCGGCGGCATTTGCGGTATGGCCCCCGCCATTGTGGTGAACTGTTATAATATGTCGATGATTATGATTTGGAGCAAATGGATAAACCCGGGGCTACCGCAACGCACCCCAACCGTTGGTTGGAAGCGGAAGATACGGAACCTCCTTATATCACCGCCGCCATCGCCATCTATGAATTGCCCAGCAAAATCACCCTTGGGGATAAAGCTCTGATAGAGGCGGCGAGAGCGTCTTATGAAAAATTGAGCGCCGCGGACAAAGGCCATCTTCCGACGGACCGTCTCACAAAATTGACGGCGGCGGAAGCGGCTTTGAAACAACTGGAAGAGGGAGGTCCGGTGGATCCCGACCCAGACCAGGTTGCCGCCGACGCGGTGATTGCCAAGATCGCCGCCATCGGTGAGGTGACGACAAACAGCGGCGACGCCATTATGGCGGCCCGGAATGCCTATGATGCTTTAAGCGATGCCCAAAAGAATCTCGTTACGAACCTTGATGTATTGACAGCGGCGGAAAAGGCATTTAAAGAGCTGGAAGAAGAACCGGAGCCCTCTCCCGTCCCCCGCATCGAGGATATGAAGGACATCCCGGCTAAGGCCTGGTACTACGGGGATGCGGCTTATGTTCTCGCCAAAGGGATCATGAAGGGGACCTCCGCCACGACCTTCGGCCCCAATGAGCCGATCACCCGTGGCCAGTTCGTGACGATCCTGGGGCGCTATGCCGGGATCAGCGACAGCGGTTCCGCAGCTCCCACCACAACGAAGTTTAGCGATGTAAAAGCGACTTCTTATTATGCCTCCCATGTGGCCTGGGCGGTGGAGAACGGCATCACCAAGGGAACCGGGGAAACGACCTTCGCGCCGGAAGCGAAGATTTCCCGGCAGGATATGGCGACGATGATCGCCCGCTTCGCCGAGACGATGGAAATCGGCCTGCCCGACGGCAGCGGCGCGGCTCCCTTTAGCGATGACAAAGAAATCTCTTCCTATGCGAAAACCGCCGTTTACAGCATGGTGGGAGCCGAGATCATCAATGGGATCGGCAATAACCGCTTTGCCCCCAAGCAAACCGCCACCCGGAGCCAGGCGGCGAAGATCATCCACCTTTTGATGGAATACAAGGGTTAATGCCAAATTGTATCCTTCCCATTGGCGGATATTGCTAAGAAAGCAGAATTCTAAAGTGTTCAATGGGAGATTGATAACAGTACAGGGAACCCGATTGCGAAGTGGGCCGTCGCCGAGTGTTGGGTCAATGGCCCCACAAAGATCATCCCTGTCCTGAAAGGCACAGCCCGTTGCGCCGAAATCGCCGCTTTTCACGGATATTTCAGTGAAAATGTGGCGAGGTGGAGCAAAACGGCAGAACAGGGGTTTTCTCTCCTTTTTAAAGGCTCCCCCACGTTGAATGGGGGAGCCTTTCAGGTTGTTGGGAAATGGGGCGAAAAATTCGCCCCATTTCAGGCTGATAAATAATAATTCCTTTGTTGCTTTCTTCGAATTTATAAAATCGGTTGGCAAAGGGGGTTTTAGGTGTATGCCCCCTGATTTCGCTCGGATTTGGTCCCCCATGGCATAAATGCCCGAAACGGCCATATATATTCTACAAAGAAGCAGTTGGCAGGGGGGCTTTTGTTCAATGCAGGATTATATTCAGAGGAGGGTCATGGAGATCAGCCATTATATTATCGAATCTTCCGCAACCGTTCGGCAAACCGCAAGCGTTTTTGGCGTGTCAAAATCAACGGTACATAAGGATGTGACCGAGCGTTTGCCCCTGATCAATGAAATCGTTGCCAAGCGCGTCCGGGAAATTCTGGAGGTTAATAAAGCGGAACGGCATCTCCGTGGCGGCGAAGCCACCAGAAAGAAATATAAAGAGAATCAGGCCAAAGAGAAGGGGGAGCGTTGAGCTTCCCCTTAGGCTGTAAAAAGTTATTTTATCTCCCAAAACGGTCAGAGGGAAGTGAAGCGGGTGCTGTACCCGCCGCTGTATTTTGGTTCTGTTCCCTGCTGTTTCGCTGGGAAGGTTCCTATGGTTTTTTTATAGCGTCGTAGCGTCAAAGGGGTAAAATCCATGGCCCTTTTGGCCATTTTGTATAAAATGGCATTTTTTTGTGATTTAGGGATCCGGCTGCTTTCGCGCAAAGGATGGTTTTTTTATACGGAAAGGAAAAAAACGCTATTGTTTTTATCCAAGTAAAATCCTATAATATAGATAAATAGGCATGGAGGCCATGCCGAAAGATGGGTGGAATGAAATTGAAGCAAAACGATACCATGCGGCAAAAAAGAATAGAGAAGATGAGTTCCGCCGTGACCCTGTCGGATATGGAGATTTTTATTTTCCCAGAATTGATGATTGCCGGGACATTGGCCAATTTAATGTCGCCGCTGGTTTGGGAATGGAGACAGGATCCCTGGTTTAAAGATATGGACAAGCTCAGCCCTTATCAGCGTGTCCTAAAGGTTAAGCAGTATATTATGGACCACTATATCTTCAATCTTGACTTGGAAACCTGGGGCCTGACCGAGAAAAGTCTGGAACGCGCCCGCTTCGAACCCTTTGTCGATTTTGGCGAGGTGGAGGCGAGCAATGCGCTGATGGGCTATGAAGGGGATCGCTATTATTATGACATCGACATTCGCAGCCATTTTGGCCTCGACCGTTATACCACCGACATTCTTCCCTATTGGAAAACGGAAACCGTCGAGGCGATGACGGCGTTTCGGTATAAACCCGACCATCGCACCGGGGCGGGGGAATGCGTTTCCCTTTCTATGCTTTATTTTGCCGCTTTGCACATCGTCGCCGGTATTCCTTTAGACGATATCTATATGGTGGCCACGCCGCTGCATTCCCAAAACCTGGTTGCTTTGGGAGACGGTTTTCTTACCAATAACCGGCGCATTGTCACCAAGAGTATGTGGAGCAACGGCACCCCGATCTCGCAAAAAGCGCGCCGGGCTTTGGTCAATGAAAAGGTGACCATCGTCGCTAATTTGCACGGCTATGTCCATACCATGTATGACGAGGCCACCATGACCAAGGAGGAATACCAAAAATTTGAGGTGTCTTTGACAGAATATCTGCGCCCTGTGGTGACCGGCGAGCTCTTCTATGCTTTTTTACGCCAGGCGGAAAAATGGCAGCGGCTGTTCTATTTCTATTTTCAGAATAAAAAGGAAAGCCGTTACTTAAACGCCGAGGCGCTCTTTGCGCGGGAGGCCGAGAGCAGCCTGCGTCTGGCTCCGCAATCTGTCGGCAAACTGATGCGGAAGGAAGCGGACGCATTGGATGCGCCTCCTGTGGGTCGCTTCCCCCTCCAGACATTGGAAGAGCGGGATTTCGCCCGTTTGCAATATGAAAACCGGGAAGAATGGCCCGCCTTGATCGGCGGGATGCTGCCTTTTTTGACGCCGGAGGAAGCGGAAGCGCTGGCCCGGGAGTTTATGGCCTTCAGCTATGTAATGCCCCGGCTGCCGGGTATGGAAAAAACTTTCACCACCGTTGCGAGCCCGCTGTCGGCATTGGAAACCTGCGATTCCGCCGAGGAAGTGATCGCTTTTCTCGATGGTTTGCGAGGGGAACATGAGATCGCCGATTTGGCTTTCGCCGCCTATCGGGATCTGACCCGCTCCTGCTGGTGTCCATTTCTCCGGGCGGCATTGGAACGGAACCCCGTTTCCGTGCAGGCGATGCAATCCATGTGTTCCGAGGAAGCCTATCGCCATCTGCTCTCTCTTAATGAAAAATCCATCTACGGACGGTATCGCCTGGCCCAGCCTGACGAGGTTTTCAATTTCGGCATGGGGGACGGACTGGAAAAGGCCATCTGCCTTTGGAACCATCTTTGGTCAAAGGAAAAGAACGATTCCTATTCCCTGGTTATCACCGGGCGGGAGGTACACCTGAGAACCGGGGATCGCAATTTTGTTTTCCATACGGAAAAAGGTTTGCCGGAACAGGTGGTCTATTATGAAGATGCGCCAATTTGCGCCCCGGAACCCGGCGATCGGCGCCATGTCGCAGCGCTGTAAATGTTCGCTGGCGACGGTTCTTTCAGAAAATATGAACTGGGGCTTGACAAAGCGAGAGGGAAGCTATAAAATATTTTCAAGCAAGAATAATTTAGCATGTCACCACTTTATATACAAATGATCCCGATCAACACCATCTCTTTTTGAAATGTCATGAGGGGAATCGCCGGGGAGGGCGGTTCCCCTCATGATGTTCAAACGGTGCGGACGGGAATTTTCCCGATAAAGGGATTGACAAGGCTTGCCCTTCATACTAGGATTGGTTTGAAGGGACATCCCGGTTTCGGCGTGGGTGTCTCCTCCCATCCATCGGAAAGAGAGGAGAAAACGGTATGTGGAAAGAATTTAAAGCATTTGCGATGAAAGGGAATGTCCTCGATTTGGCTGTCGCCGTGGTGATCGGGGGCGCTTTTGGCAAGATCGTCGGTTCCCTGGTGGAGGACATCATCATGCCCTTTGTCGGCTTATTGCTGGGAGGCTTGGACTTTAGCGGCTTACGCTGGATCATCGCGCCGGCGACGGATGCCGCGGCGGAGGTGGCATTGCGGTATGGCGCTTTTTTACAGGCAATTTTGGATTTTTTGATCATCGCCTTTTCCATCTTCCTCGTGGTGAAAATGTTCAATATGCGTAAGAAAAAGGAGGCGGAGGCGGTCCCTCCCGCTCCGGGCCCGGAAGAAATTTTACTGACGGAAATCCGGGATTTGCTGAAAGAAAAGTCCTGATCATGTTGAAACGCCGCACCCGATCCGGGTGCGGCGCTT
>JAXGQJ010000031.1:0-10000 GCA_040766505.1 Clostridiales bacterium | reverse complement strand
AAGGCCAACTGGAGCGTGCAGAAGTGAGAATGCCGGTATGAGTACACGAAAAAAGAGGTGAGAATCCTCTTCGCCGAAAACCTAAGGTTTCCTGGGGAAGGCTCGTCCGCCCAGGGTAAGTCGGTTCCTAAGCCGAGGCGTGAAGCGTAGGCGATGGACAATCGGTTAAGATTCCGATACCAGCCGTATCCGTTTGAAGGATGGGGTGACACAGAAGGGTAGGCGTAGCGCACAGTTGGTGTTGCGTACAAGCGTTTAGGGTGAGAGATAGGCAAAACCGTCTCTTATGAAGCCTGAGGCGTGATGTGAAGAGCGAAATTAAGTAGCTAACTTGCTGATCCCAAGCTGTCGAGAAAAGCCTCTAACGAGGATGCGGATGACCGTACCGTAAACCGACACAGGTAGGAAGGGTGAGAATCCTAAGGCGCGCGAGAAAACCCTCGTTAAGGAACTCGGCAAAATGACCCCGTAACTTCGGGAGAAGGGGTGCCACGTTATCGTGTTTGTTTTAACGAATGCGAGAGGTGGCCGCAGAGAATTGGCCCAAGCGACTGTTTATCAAAAACACAGGTGCCTGCGAAGTAGAAATACGAAGTATAGGTGCTGACGCCTGCCCAGTGCTGGAAGGTTAAGAGGAGAGGTTAGGGGTTCATATAAGCGCTTTCGATGGAGCATTAACGTAAAGGTTTCGCTTTGAATGTGAAAGAGATAAGAGAAGCGAAAGAGGATGTTAAAGCGAGAGAAGAAAGAGCAACTAGGTAACGCGAAACGGTTTACTTAGAGGAAACGCGGGAGAGCGTTTATATGAACCCCGAAGCTTTGAATTGAAGCCCCAGTAAACGGCGGCCGTAACTATAACGGTCCTAAGGTAGCGAAATTCCTTGTCGGGTAAGTTCCGACCCGCACGAAAGGCGTAACGATTTGGGCACTGTCTCAACGAGGGGCTCGGTGAAATTGTAATGTCGGTGAAGATACCGACTACCTGCGACAGGACAGAAAGACCCCGTGGAGCTTTACTGTAGCTTGATATTGGACTTTGGTATACTATGTACAGAATAGGTGGGAGACTGAGAAAGCGGTACGCCAGTATCGCTGGAGTCGCCTTTGGGATACCACTCTTAGTATGCCGGAGTTCTAACCGGCCACCGTGAAACCGGTGGCGGGACAGTGTCAGGTGGGCAGTTTGACTGGGGCGGTCGCCTCCCAAAAAGTAACGGAGGCGCCCAAAGGTTCCCTCAGCGCGGATGGAAATCGCGCGAAGAGTGTAAAGGCATAAGGGAGCTTGACTGCGAGACAGACATGTCGAGCAGGGACGAAAGTCGGGCTTAGTGATCCGGTGGTTCCGAGTGGAAGGGCCATCGCTCAACGGATAAAAGCTACCCCGGGGATAACAGGCTTATCTCCCCCAAGAGTTCACATCGACGGGGAGGTTTGGCACCTCGATGTCGGCTCATCGCATCCTGGGGCTGTAGTAGGTCCCAAGGGTTGGGCTGTTCGCCCATTAAAGCGGTACGTGAGCTGGGTTCAGAACGTCGTGAGACAGTTCGGTCCCTATCCGTCGCAGGCGTAGGAAATTTGAGGGGATCTGTCCCTAGTACGAGAGGACCGGGATGGACAGACCGCTGGTGTACCAGTTGTCCTGCCAAGGGCACAGCTGGGTAGCTATGTCTGGGAAGGATAAGCGCTGAAAGCATCTAAGCGCGAAGCCAACCCCAAGATAAGATTTCCCACAGAGTAATCTGGTAAGACCCCAGAGAGAAGATCTGGTTGATAGGCCGGATGTGTAAGAGCAGCAATGCTTTAAGCTGACCGGTACTAATTGGTCGAGGGCTTGACCTTTTTTGCCTCTGACGATCCAAAGTGTTTCAAAACTGCTTTCTCTATACAATTTTTGAAGAACTCCAATTGCATATGCCATACCTTTTCCTGGTGGCTATAGCGGAGAGGCCACACCTGTTCCCATACCGAACACAGTAGTTAAGCTCTCCCGCGCCTTGGGTACTGCGGACGCGAGTCCGTGGAAGAGAAGGTCGCCGCCAGGGTAAAATTTTGAACAGAGCAGTTTTGCTGCTCTGTTCTTTATTTTCCGACGCATTTAGTTTTTTAGGGGCGGGGGCCTTTACGATGATCAGTTCCAAAGTTTCCTCGTGTAGGTTCTTTACATTCATTTTGGTCTTGAACGGGACTTTAAGCAAAGTACCGCCATCGTATTCCCGCACCTCCTGGTCATCCAGACCGAGGGAGAGTCGGCCGCGCACGACCGTCATATAGACATTCAGAATAGAGTAATGCTCCGGCAGAACCTTCGCCTTTATTGAATACCGTATGCACATAATGAAGGTTCTCATCGAATAGAATCTTTTCCACGGCCTTCTCATTCTTGCTCGCGACAGTTTGAATACTTGTTCAACCATAACGCTTACCTCCTTAATACCCTATAAGATGACGGGCGGTTCACATTGTGTTTTGGCTATTATACCATGCGGCATGAAGGCCGGTATGTTGCAATAACAACAAACGGGAATGATTTATATCATATGGTCTTTTTGTGGTGTCTTTTGCGGTTCCTTTGCGATTTTTCCGTTTTCGAATCGGCGCCTTTATCCCCGCCCCGACGGAAAAGAGGACGGGGGACGCTGCCATTTTTATATATTTGCCTTTATAAATGGGCCGGATTGTGCTATACTAGCCTATGTACAATGATACGGGAGGTACTTCCATGAAAAAGATTGCCGTGTTCCTTTTGCTCTTGGCCACTGTCTTTGCCTTTGCCGCTTGCGGCGGCCAGGAAGAGGAGGGGAGTCTGCAACTGATTATTGCCGGAAAAGATACGTCGGAACAATTGCTGGTCGACCAGATGTTGCTGCTCTTAATCGAAGCGAAAACGGAACATACGGCGGTGATCTCCACCAATAGCTATCTGCTTTCACGCGATCTTGCCAAAGGGGCGAAAAGCGGGGACATTCAACTTTATGTGGATTATGACGGCTCGATGTTTCAAAATGCCCTCGATGGCGATTGGTCGCAAGTGAAGAAGAAAAGTGTGGCCAGCTTGGTTCAGGACGCTTATAAAACTGAATTTGACCTGGTGGTGCAGGATGCCATTGGTTTTAGCGGCGGCTATGGCGTTTTTATCACGAAGGAACGCCGGGAGGAGTTGGGGAAGCCGGAAAATCTCGGCGCTTTGACGGAAGGTTCCTCTTCGCTGGTGATCGGTATGGAAAAATCCTTCTATGAACGGGCCGACGCCTACGACGCCTTCGCCGGCGCTTACGGGTTTCAATTCCAGGCCGCCCAGGTCTATGAGGAGGAAGAGGGGTTTACCGCTTTAATGGAAGGAAAGATCGATCTCATGGTCGCGGAAACCACAAATCCCTATTATTCCGTTTTCGACCTCGATCTGATGAAAGACGATAAAGAATTCTTTATGCCCGCCAATGCGCTGCCGGTGGTTTCCGCCGAGGTTCTGACGGAATGCCCGGAAATCGGCGCCACCGTCGCCCTCATGAAGGATTTGATCACGACGAAAACCATGTCGGCGCTGATTGCCAAGATCGAGTTGGAAGGGAAAAATTTTGCCGATGTAGCCCAGGATTTTCTAAAAGCCCGGAATTTAATCGGCTGAAGAAGGGCAGGGCGCCATGGAGCAGGCGCCGGAAATAACCAAAGCCGCCCTGCGGCGGCTTTTGGCTGTATGCGGCGTTTTGGCGTTTACAGTGATTCCCGATAGCGGCCGGGGCTGGTGCCGGTGGCGAGGGCGGAATACCTTGCTGAAATAGCTTTGCTCCTCAAATCCCACCATATTGGGGATTTCCGCCAGGGGGATGCTTTTGTCCGCCAATAGCTTTTTGGCTTCGTCGACACGGATTTTGGTTAAATATTGGGTAAAGGTCATGTTCAGTTCTTTCTTAAAGACCTTGCTGAAATACGGGGCGCTGAAATGGACATGGTCGGCGATTTCCTGTAGGCTGATATGCTTCATATAATTGTCTTCAATATAAAGCAGCGCTTTATAGACCGTATCGGCATATTTTATGCTGGGCAAATAGGCGCCGCTTTCCATGATGCGGCGTAGATTCTTTTCCGCCCAGCGCCGCAGCGATGCCCGGTCCTCGATAATATCCAGGGATTCAATGGCTTTGAGCGCCATTTCCGCCAGATAGAATTCTTCTTCTTCGCCTTCCGTCCTGTAAGACCGATGAACAGCATGGCCAGCCGGTTCTTTTTGCTGTCCAGGTCTTCGTCATTTTCCTCAATGTCGGAAAGCAGCGTTTGCAGCCCTTCTTCCTTCTCTAAAATGGCGCCGGTTTTCATCTTTGTCAGGATCGTTTGCCATTTTTGGGCCTGTTCCTTTTCCAATGAAGATAGGGAGCGCTCTTTGGCGAGCAGGGCTTCCCAGCGTTCCTTGATTTCCGCGGCATCGGATTTGGAATCGGAAAGCGATTCCGCCATCAGCGCCAGTATATTTTTCAGGCTTTCCAGGCGTTCCGTGTCGATCACCGGGGAAGAGGCCAAACTCTTCCGCAATTCCGGTACCTTTTCGATCAGCGCGCCATGGGTTTTAGAAAACGTTTTTAACTGGGCCAAAGTGGAACGGGAACGGTTCAAAAAAGCGTGACCGCCGATGAAAGCGCCTTGTACCTCACTGTTGACAATGATGGGTACCGCCCAGTGGAGCAGGCCGACCGGGCAAAAATAGGTGAAAATCTGGTTTGTGCTTTGCGATTTGGACATTCCGTAAAGATGCGTTTCGATGCAGCCTTTGCCGATGGTTCCGTCTTTTTGATAGCAGAGAACCTCATGTCCTTGGGTTGCGCAGGGTTTTAAAAGGCCTTTGCCGTCGCTTTTCATAATCAGGCATTCCATGCCGGTGGCATTGATATAGTCTTTTGCCATTTCCGCCGCCCGCTCAATGTCAAATTCCGCATGCGTGTCCGACATTGTCTCACCTCCACAACCGTATCATAATATAAAACCGTCACTTTGTAAATTGCTAGGAGTTCGGTATGAGAAAAAAAGCCATGATTTTCGACATGGACAACACAATTTTGCATTCCCGCATCGATTATGAGCGAATGAAGCAAGTTACATTCGATTATCTGCGGGACGGCGGCTATTATCCCCCGGATTATGATTACCTTTCCTGTACCACCGCCCAACTGATCGACGATTTGAAAGCGGATCACCGCCTGAGGGCCGAGGATGAAAAGGGTGTTTGGGAGGCCATCGAAAAGGTGGAACGGGAGGGAATGCGCCGCGCCGAGGCGGAACCCGGCGCTTTGCAGGTGCTGCAGGCCCTGCAACCGGTTTATCATATCCATATCCTGACCAACAATGCGGGCCCCGGTTCGCTGCTGGCGCTGTCCCGCTGCGGTCTACTGCCCTTTGTCGATAAAATTGTCTGCCGGGAAGAGGTGAAACGCCTAAAGCCCGACGCGGAAGGGGCAAAAAAACTATTGGCAATTTACCCGGATATTCCGGTGGAAAGCTGGTATTATGTCGGCGATTTTTGGGCCGACGGCGCCGCCGCCCAAGGCGCCGGCATCCGCTTCATCGCCTATCGCGCCAACCGGCGGCAGATGGCGGAGAAGGGCGTCGCCGTATGGCGCCATATCGAAGATTTAGACGATTTGTTGGACATTTTGCCCATGGGGAAAGGGCCGGATATCCGGTAAATCGCAACGGAGCGGGCGGGAAAATTCAACCGCTCGCTCCTATTTTAATCATTGCGGCCGATCCCTTTATGGGAGTGGCCCCGGCGGCAATCGGCAGTTTGTTGCCGGATCGTTTCGTCCGGCGGACACCCCTGCGGCGTTCGCGGCAAAAAGCAATGCAAAAAACCAAATCCAAGGCCCGCGTGGATTTGGTTTTTGGCCGTTGTTTCTATGCTTCTATGTTTCTATGTTTCTATGGCCCGATCGTCTGTCATCGGCCGCATCTGCCATGTTTCCAGCAGTTGCCGCGCCCAAACGCTCCTTTGCAAGAATTGCCGCATACGATGTTTTTAGAGCCACAGTGGGGGCATACATAGCCGCCGTCTTTCCGGGAATTCAGCCTTTCAAAGCTTTCCAGCCATTCCTTTTCGCAATCCGGGCATTTTACCGGGCAGATATTTCGGGTGAAATTGCCACCCTCTATGCGAATGATTTTGCCGTTTACCAGGCCGTCGGCAATTGTTTCTCTCGCGGACAAAAGAATGCGTTGAAATGTGGGGCGGGACACCTCCATCCTTTCCGCGCATTCACTCTGCTCCAGCCCTTCCAGGTCTTTCAAGCGGATGGCTTCCAGTTCTTCCAGCTTTAAGATGTTTTCCGGTATTTCAGCCGCACCTTTTCCGAAGGGATAAAATATGGGACGGCGGGAACATTTTCAATTTTTCTCCATTTCGTGGGTCTGCCACAAAAATCAACTCCGTTTCCTAAGGCTTGCTTCGCTGCCTTCGCTTCAATTTGCAACCGCACTCGAAAATGGATGCTTTCCGGCCATTGCCGGGCCGCCGCCGGATATGAAACCCGGCGGCTTCGATCTCAATCCGGTGTTTGATTGTCTTTTTGACTGTACAGTTTAGACTTATAATAGCCGTCCGACAGATACAGAGCGCCGATGGGGTTATGTGCCAAAACCCGATCCTTTACGGCGAATACGGTGACCGGTGCGTCGGAATATTGATGAACAGGAATCGTGGCCGACGCACAATCCCAAAATGATGTTGAAATCCGTTTGCGCTTTGTTCAGCAAAACCGCCTGCCTGATGGGATTGCACATCGGCTCGTATGTATCGGGGCAAACCTTTTCGTTCTCTTCAATCCCCAAGAACTCCTTGGGAATGCTGCCGTTTTTACAGATGAGGGATTGTACTTCAAAGCCATGGTGCCGCAGGATTTTGCTTAGCATGGCGGCCTCTTTTGCCAATCCAACGCAAAAGGCTAGGCCCAGCCTTTTATAGTGGCACCTGTTGGCAAAGCCGATCATTTCCTCCAGCCTTGTTTTGCTGCAATAACCATCCGCCTCCGTCAGGGCGGAGCAATGCGCCAGTTTTTTGTTGTCCTTATTTTGATACAGTTCCTTGGCTTTCTCTTGCTCTTCCTCATGACAGGGACAATTCGGTGGTACCTTGTCAAGTTCTCCCGTTTCACAGTTTCGGTTGCCGCACAGCGCGCATGTATACATGGTTTCTCCCCTTTCTTTATTCCATTGCCGGCCATCCGGGCAGACGATATGATGGCAGATATATGTTAATAAAATAAGGGGCATTGTCAACATCATTGATCGTGAAGCGGTTTTGTAGGCCGCCGGGAAAAGGCCCGTGTTCCGGCGGCCGCTGATGGCCAGCCCCTAAAGCAGGCCAAAGCGCCGAACGGGTTGTGGGTGTTTGGCCTTTGGGTGAATGCTGAATGCTGAATTCTCCGTCCGTTTTGTTTTTAAATAAAAAGCGGGCAGGGGGAAACGGTGTTTCGCCCGCCAAAGGACGCGTCCCTTTGCGGCTGTGCGCCGCGGTTTCGCCATCGATCGGCAAGGCCTCCCCATCCGGGCAATTGCCGCAAACCAAAACAACCGCCGCGCACAGCCCATTGTTCTATTTGGAAAGTCTTTCAAGCTGGCATTCCATTCGGTCTGTCGTTTCAGGGCTGATCAGGTGCTCCATACGGCAGGCGTCCTTCGCGGCGATGGCGGCTTCGACGCCCAGGACATCATGAAGGAACTTTTTGAGCAATTCATATTTTCTTTTGATGTCGCCGGCCGTTTTTTTCCCGGCCTCCGTCAGGGTAACCGTTCCATATTTTTCCTTGGCCACATAACCTTCATCCCTGAGAACATTCATCATGCTGCATACGCTGGCCTTCGAAACGCCAAGGGCATTTGCGATGTCGATCGAACGGATGCCCCCTTCACCCGACAGCTCCAGCATAACCTTTAAATAATTCTCTTTAGACGGGGATATTTTCATTGCTTGGCTCTTTCCATTCATGCGGGGTCTTTCGTCACCGTTCCGCGCCTCGGGCGTTTCGTGGATGCGCGGGACACGCCGTCTGTCCGGGCAATCTTTTCGCCGCAGATGGGACAAATACGGCATCCCGCCAGACCCATACTCCTCGCCCTGCGCCGGCCTCTCCGCGCCGCGCCGCGCCCCGGCCCTTGGCCCGTCGGCCCTGTTCCGTCTCTTCCAGGCATACGATTCAACCTCCTTCTCCGGCATTCTAAGCCGATTCCCTCAACCGCCAGGCAACCCTCGCCATTGCGGCCGAGCCTTTACATGGTTTATGGCTTATGCCCATAACCATGATAACTCAGTTGCGGGCATATGTCAATAACGGCGAAGGGGGAAATCGGCCGCCCGGATTGGTTTCATCTTTGTGAAAAGGACGGTTTATCCGGCGCGATGGCGGTTAAGAATAGAGAGAAGGGGCCTTGACCGCCAATGCCTGGCGTCCCGATCAAATTATTCTTATCGTCATTGCAAGGAACAGGGATGGAATCATATGGAATCATATGGTATAATCTGGGTAGCCATGGTGGCTTGGCTTTGCGGGCGGAGCAAGGGCCGAAAAACGACAGGGCCCGCCGCAATTGCCAATGGCAAAGCCATCAAACACGTGCTTGCGGATACGGTCGCCGTTTTTGGGAAACTTATATGGGACGAAGGAAACCTGGAATGGATCGGCAGGCCAAGCCCCTGCCGCCCGCAGGCGGCGCCGTCGGCGTTTCCGGGGACAAGGGAGCCCGCCCCGTATCGGAGACGCTAGGACCAAAGGGATGAAAAAGAATAACGATAAAGGAGTGTAAAGCAAGTGAAAAAGCAAGTGAAAAACAATGTTTTCTGGGTCGGCAAGGTTGATTGGGAGCTTCAAAACTTTCACGGCAACGAATATTCAACGCACAAAGGATCAACGTATAATTCCTATTTGATTCAAGAGGAAAAGACCGTTTTGATCGATACGGTCTGGGCCCCTTTTGCCGAAGCGTTCGTTGACAATTTGGCCGGTGAAATGGATTTGAACCAAATTGATTATATCATCGCCAATCACGGAGAGGTGGACCACAGCGGCGCCCTCCCCGCTTTAATGAAGCGCATTCCCGACAAACCGATCTACTGCACCGCAAACGCGGTCAAATCCTTGCAGGGCCAGTATCATCAGGATTGGAATTTCCAGGTTGTAAAAACCGGAGATAAAATCGATATCGGGAATGGGAAAGAGCTCGTTTTTCTTGAAATGAGAATGCTGCATTGGCCGGACAGCATGGCGACCTATTTAACCGGAGACAATGTTTTATTCAGCAATGATGCTTTCGGGCAGCATTTGGCCACGGAAAAGCTTTTTAACGATCAGGTTGACCAGTGCGATCTATTCAATGAGGCGATCAAGTATTATGCGAATATCCTAACCCCCTTCAGCTCCATACTACGAAAAAAGCTGGACGAGGTCACCGCTTTGCACCTTCCGATCGAGGTGATCGCAACGAGCCATGGCGTCATTTGGCGGGACAATCCCGGGCAAATCATTGAGAAATACGCGCAGTGGTCGAATGATTACCGGGAAAACCAAATTGTGATCGTCTATGACACCATGTGGAACGGTACGAAGCTGCTCGCCGAAAAAATTGCGGAAGGGATCAGGTTGGCCGATCCCGAAGTGGTGGTTAAGGTCTATAATCTTGCCAAAAGCGATGAAAACGACCTGATCACCGAGGTGTTCAAGTCAAAAACCGTCGTCATCGGTTCGCCGACGATCGCCGGCAGCATCCTACATTCGGTGGCCGGGTTTGTCCACCTCATGAAAGAGCTTAAATTCAAAGGGAAAAAAGCGGCGGCGTTCGGCTGTTATGGTTGGAGCGGCGAATCGGTAAAAGAGATAAACGGGCTAATGGAAAGCGCGGGATTTGAGATTGTGGCGGAAGGTTATAGAAACCAGTGGAACCCGGATGTCGCCGCGCAAAAGTCAGCGGTGGAATTCGGCAAGGCAATCGCCGCATCATAAACGGGATTTGCGGTTTCCCACCA
>JAXGQJ010000030.1:0-14880 GCA_040766505.1 Clostridiales bacterium | reverse complement strand
ATATGCGCCGTCGGCAGGGGCCGCCACCGGCCGCTTTCGCGGCGGCACGCCGCAGCCGCTTCAGCGCCCCGTCACCAGCAGCGGCCCCATCGCTTCCCGCTCCTCCGCGCTGAGGGGGAAGGAATGGGCCGCATCGGGAAAATCACCGCTCCGCACCGCCTGGCCGAAGGCTTCCAGGCCGGAAATCGCGCCGCTCCAAAGATCGGCGAACTGTTTCAGGAAAGAGGGTTGAAATCCCTGGTTCAGGCCGAGCAAATCGTAAAAAACAAGGACTTGCCCATCGCAGCCAACCCCGGAACCAATGCCGATGGTGGGGATTTCCGTTTGGGCGCTGATGGTTGCCGCCACTTCGGCGGCGACGCATTCCAGAACCAGCATGAAGGCGCCGGCCTCCTCCAGGGCATGGGCGGCTTCGATCAGCCCCACCGCTTCCAGGCGGTTTCGCCCCTGCACCCGGTAGCCGCCCAGCATCGTCGTGGTTTGGGGGGTAAGGCCGATATGGGCCACCACCGGAATCCCGGCCCGGCGTAGGGAGCGAACCCGGGGGGCCAGCTCCCGCAGGCCTTCCAGCTTCAAAGCGTCGGCGCCGGTTTCCTTTACCATGCGCAAACCATTTCTCAGCGTATCTTCATCGGAAATATGATAGGAGCCATAGGGCATATCGAGAACGACAAAGCGGCCCCCGCCGCCGCGAACGGCGGCCTTGCCATGGTGGATCATTTCCTCCACCGTAACGGGAACCGTACTGTCATAGCCCAGCACCACCTGGCCGAGAGAATCGCCGACCAATAATACGTCGACGCCGGCAGCGGCGGCCATTTTGGCGGTGGGCACATCATAGGCGGTGCACATCACAATTTTTTTGCCTTGCGCTTTCATTTCCCGCATCTTTCCGATTGTCAGCTTGCTCATGTTTCACCTCCTGGATTTTGGTTGGCGCCACGGGCCAAATCGGTGAGGCCCTTTCGGTGCCAATTTCCATACCTATAATATAAGTAACTGATCAAAGCGCCGATGGCGAATCCGACGGTCAGGCCGATCCACAGCCCTTTTGGCCCCCAGTTCAATGTGACCCCGAGAAACCAGGCCAGCGGAAGCCGGATGCACCAGGCGGATAGCAAAGTTAAAACGAGGGTGGACATCATCGCCCCGGCGCCCCGGTAAGCGCCGGTAAAAACGAACATGATCCCGAAAAAGAAATAGGAAAAGGCCACGATGCGCAGATAGAGCACGCCTTCGGCGATCACTTCCCCATCGCCGATGAAAATGGCCAATAGCGGGCCGGGAACCGCCTGCAAGATGATGAAGAACACCGTGGTAAACAGCGTGGTCAGGCCGATCGCGGCGGAAACCCCCTTCTTGGCCCGATCCAACTGGCCCGCGCCGATGTTCTGCCCCACAAAGGTGGAAATCGTCGCGTTAAAGCTCATCATATGGATGGAAACATAGGATTCCAGCACCACGGCAATGCCGAAGGCCGCCGTGACCACCGGGCCCATGCGGTTGACCATCGAAGTCATCATCATGATGGAGAGGGAGACGGCGGTCTGCTGGAAGGAAGAGGAGATACAGCTTTAAGATGGTGGCGGCGATGGCCGACCGGGGAAAAAAGCCCGATAACTGCCGGACAAGAGATGGTCGCCGGCAATGAGCAGGCGAAGCGCATAGACAAAAGCGATGGCCTGGGAAACACCGTCGCCGCCGCCGCGCCGGCCACGCCCATTTGAAAGAAAAAAATAAAAATCGGATCGAGAACGATATTGGCGATGGTGGCCAAAATCATCAAACGCATCGGGAACTTTTCGCGTCGCCAGAGCCGCGAAAAAGCGATGAAATCAAATTGTAACCGAAAGAAAGACCAGAACCGGTGATCACAACGCAGCTAAACCGAAGCAAAAGGCAGGATGCTGGCGTCGGTGCGCATGATTTTAAAACGGTTCGCCATTGAGGCCCACCAGCGTGATTAAAACTGCCCGCCAAACGAAGGAGCCTGGCGGTATACGCAGGTTTCCTTCAGCTTTGCATAATCCCGGCCGCCGACATGCTGGGAAACCATGATAGTGACCGCCATGCCGAAACCGATAAAACCTTCAGCAAGAAAATGATCGGAAAGGAAACGGTGACCGCCGCCACCATGCTCTTTACCGATAAGGGAAACGGCCAAGCCAGAAGGCGTCCACCGAGGAATAAAAGACCTGCAATAGATTGGCGGCCATAAAAAGGCCAGGTAAACAATAGAAGCTGCCGCCGAATCGGGCCTTGGAGTCATATCGATCACATGGTTTTTCATGATGTTTTCATCCATAGGCGCATAAACCGCCGCTCCCATTATAGCACAGAAATCCGCCGGCCGCGAAAGGGACAGCCGGCGCGAATTTTGACAAAGAAGCGCAGATTTCCGCGCCGCGCTTCACAAACCGCCGCCGGTTCGCCGCCTTTAGATCACCCGCTTCATCGCCCTTTCAAACTGTTCCAGATTGCGGCATTCCATCACAAGGTCGCAAAAGGGCGCATAGGTGCCGATGATGCTGTCGTCCGGTTCCATTTTTCCCGCGGTTCCGGATTGAGCCAGATCACCCGCTGCACCAGGCTGCTCATATCGGCCAGTTCCTCTTCCCGCGGCGGGTACCAGTTGTTCTTCGCGTCGCCGAGGATCAATAGGGTGGTTTTGCTCTGGAGCGCATCGATATATTCCTTTACGGAAGGTTTTCAAAACCTGGCCATAATTGGAGATGCCCAGCCGGGAACAGCGCATATGGCGCACGGCGGACTTGACCATATCCTGCGTGGCCCTCGTGAAAGGCCAGGGTGGCCTCTTCGATCTCATCGACATAGAGGAAGGTGCGGATGTCTTTGAAGCAGCGGGTCATCGAATATACCAGTTGCAATAGGAATGCGCTGTAGACGGAAACGGAACCGGAAATGTCGCAAAAGATCACGAGCGACGGCTTGTTTTTCACCTTATCAAGATAAAACATCTTCTCCGGCGTGTGGCCCTTCTTTCCCACGCCTCCATCAGCAGGCGGCGCATATTGATCCGGCCGCTTTGGAAGGTTTCAGCCGATAGGAATAGCGGGACGCCAGTTTGTTCGCCAAACGGAGGATGCGGTGCTCCATTTCCCGCACCTGTTCCTCATTGAGGCGGTAAATCTTTTTTCAGCAGATTCTCATCGTCCAAAAAGCCGGTTGATCCCCTCTTCCCGCCGCTCTTCGACGATGCGCCGCTCAACCGCTGCCGCAGATAGGTTTCCATCTCCTTGAGGATTTCCAGCATCTCCCCTTCGGCAGCGGGCCCTCAAGGTCGATGGCATTTTCCACCATGAACATTCCCGTCCGCACCTTGATCTTTTCAAAAGTTCTTCCAGATCGGAATCGAGGAGCAACAGCGCTTCAAATTGCCGATCCATCAGTTGAAGCTCGCTGTTCCAGATCCCGCTTTCAGCGCCGCGTAAATTCCGTCGAAGCGGCGCCCATGCCCGCTTTGCCTGGCCGCTGCCGTCGGGAGCGGTTTCGTCCTGGCCGTCGCGGGGTTTTTCTTCCGGCCGCTCCCGGTAAAATCGAGCTTTGCCGTTTCCGTCGGAAAAATGCGGTAGGCCAGATCGAAAAGATCGCCGTCGCCTCATCCTTGAGCATGGTGGCGCGAATCACCTGGTAAAACCGATGTTCGTCCTCGACGCCGAATTGCCGGATGCCGATCAAGGCGTCGCTGATTTCGCTCAGCGCGATTTTTAAGCCCGCTTCCCGCAGATAGCGGGCGAATTGTATCAATTGCCGCTCCAACGTTTTCGCCCCAATTCAGAAAATAATTTTGATTTGCAAACTCCATGAATTTATGATATACTATTATGGATAGAAAATCTATACCCAATCGCGCATAACGGAGTTGAGAGAATGTTTGATGTGGAACTTATCCAAACGGAACTCAGGAAAGAAAACTATTTCGCCGCCGACGATCGGCCTCATCATCAGCCTGGCGAGCCATCTGCAAAATACATCCTGCTGGAAGGCCCCGCCGGCGTCGGCAAAACCGAACTGGCGAAGGTGATGGCCCATGGCTTCAACCTGGAATTTATCCGGCTGCAATGCTACGAAGGTTTAGACGAACACCATGCCCTTTATGAATGGAACTATCAAAAGCAACTGCTGTTCCTGCAAAGCCAATCGCGGGACGGCAAATGGCGGGAAATGCAAAAGGACATCTTTTCCGAAGAATTTTGCTGCGCGCGCTTTTGAAAGGCGTTTCTATCGGAAAAGCAGGCGGTGCTGCTGATCGACGAGATCGACGAGCGATGAGGAATTTGAGGATTTTCTGTTGGAAGTGCTTTCGGATTTCGCCGTTACAAATCCCCGAATGGGGGACGGTACAGGCGAAAGCCGTTCCCTCGTGATCCTCACCAGCAATGGCGCCCGGGATTTCAGCGATGGCTTGAAGCGGCGCTGCGTTCATTTCTATATCGATTATCCCACCTTTGAACGGGAATTGGCCATCATAGAGGCGAAGGTTCCCGGCATTCGCCGGGAGCTGGCCCGGCAGATCGCGCCGCTTTTGTGCAGCGGCTGCGAAAGGAGAAGCTGCGGAAAAAGCCCTCCATCGCCGAAACCCTCGACTGGGCCAAGGTTCTCACCAACCTCCGGGAGTGCAAGACCTGGCGGAGGAACCCGTTCCCGCCGCTTTGAACTTCCTCGCCAAATATGAGGAAGACCTGGAACTCGCCGCCAAGCTGGATACGGATTTAAAACCATAAATTCGAGCCAAAACGATAAAAGGCCGGCCCCGACATGCGCCTGTGGCGGATAAGGGCCCGGCCTTTTGTATACCCCAAAAGAACGCGGAGGCTTGGTTTTACAGCCCGCGAACCCCGAGCTTTCGGGGGATGCCCGGAAACCGGGCGGAACCAAAGGGCCGGGCCCGAACATACCGGCGGGCATTGGGGACCCGGCCCTTCGGCGGCAACGGCGCCGGCGGGCATCGACCGCAAGCACGAGGTTTATTCCTGGCGGATGGCGGCCAAAGCACTGATCCGCATCGCCCGCCTGGCCGGATAGGAACCCGCCGCCAAAGCCACCAAAATGGCGATGCCGCAGCCCAATAATACGAGCCAAAAGGGGATCACGGAAACACCGGTCGCCATTTCCGCCCCTTGGCTTTGCACGATGGCGCCGGCGATCAGATTGATGGTCAGCGAAATCAGATAGCTTAGGATGATGCCGAAAATGCCGCCAAAGAGGCCGATGGCGCCGGCTTCCATCATAAAGAGCATACGGATGTCTTTCAGCCGACAACCGAGCACCTTCATCACGCCGATTTCCCGGGTGCGTTCATAGATGGACATGATCGTATTGGTGATGCCGAGGGCCGCCACCAAGAGGGAGATGGCGCCGATGCCCCCAGGGCCATCTGGATCATATTCATCATCTGCTGCAAAGATTCCCGGATCGAGGCGGCGCTGAAGGTTGAAAGCCCTGGTCACGGATGAAGGCTTCCACCGCTTCCACATCGCCGATTTCCTTCACCTTCACCTTGGCATAGGGATAGGTGATGCCGGAAGAGGAGATGCCGTTCAGCACGTTGTGCTCCTTTAACAGCTGTTTTGCCATGTCGATATCGATGTAGGGCCGTAAAAGGTTTCACCATAGTCTTTGCTATAGTCCCCCTTCAGGATACCGGATGCCTGGAAGGTACGGCTTTTGCCGCTCGCCGCCGAGCTGCCGCCGCCGGGGTCGCTTTCGCCTGCGCCCTCCATACCGTCGGGAACCGGCGGGCTTGGCGCGGCGACGCCCCCATCCATTTCCGCATTGCCGACCGGGGTGATGGTTAGCCTGGCTTTCAGCGGGTCAAAGAAGGGTTCCGGATAATCGCCGTTTTCATCGGCATAGATATAGATGTATTCCCCATTGGCGCTGAGATAATAGAAATTGTAGACCGCGTTTTCCCCCAGCAGAACCTTGCTGTTGCGGTCATTGCCGGAAACCTGCTTTCCCTCCTTGACCTCATAGCCAAAGAGGGGCATCGCCTCCATATCGATCCCTTTTATGCTGCCGCCATACTGATATTTCCCATTGGTGATCTTGGTTTCCGAATAGAGATCCAAAACGGGGGTGACGGCCAGAACCCCTTCATATTCCGAAAAAAGATCCAGCATCTTGTCGTTTAGCTTCGCCGTCTTTTCGCTGCCGCCGCCGCCGCCATACCCCGACATCTCGCCGGTGGGGTATACTTCGATCACCGTCAGATCCATCATTTCCTCGATGGAGGCCTTCTGTATCTCATTGAGGCCGACGCCGAGGGAGATCATGACCACGATGGAACAGGTGCCGATCACGACGCCGGTCACCGTTAAAATCGTCCGTACCTTGCGGCGAAACAGGCTGCGAAAGCACATGGACAATAGATCAGAAATCCTCATCGTCGTCCTCTTCATCCTCTTGATCCGGGGCATCCGGATCCGCCGCCGCCGCCGCGGCCCGCGCCTGCTTTTTCCGGTGCGCCAAAATCGACGCCACCGAAGCGCCAACGATGGCAAGGGCCAGCAAAATCCAGGCGAAAACGGGAAGCCGCGGCCCGGTTTCCAATGGAATGTCCTCTTCGATAATGGGGGGCTCATAGACCGAAGCCGTAACTTCCACCGTTTTGTCGAGGGTTTTGCCATTGCCCATATCGTCTTCATAGCTCAGTTCGAAACCGAGGGTTTGGGATCCCTCTTTCTTCAGGATCAGATAGAGATTGCCGGCATTGGCAAGCTCCGCCCCCGGCGCCAGGCCGCCGAGATAGGAGGAAGCGAGGACGCCGCCTTCCGCATCGTAAACCCGAACTTCCATATTGGCCAGCTTGCCATAACCGGAATTGATGATTTTAAAATTCAGTTCATATTCCTCATCGACGTTCAATTCACTCTCGGAAAAGCCGACATTTTCCAAACGCACCTTTTGTTCCTGCCTTAAAGGCACGGTAACCGCAAGTTCCGAGGCGCCGGCATATTTGGAGCCGCCATCATAGTATTCATAGCCGACGGCGATGGCGATGGGATAAGAGGTGGTGGCGGCGGCCTGCATCGGCGTTAAGGTGATGCTGAGGGATTTCGTTCCCTTGGGGGCGATGCGATCCACATAGAAGGTATCGGTATCCTTCGAGATGACGAGGGATTCGCCGCCGCCGACTTGCACGATCACATTCTCGACGGCCAGACTGGCGCTGGTATTCTTCAATGTATAATTGAGGGTAAACTTTTTGCCATTGGTCACATAATCGCCGCCAAAGCTATAGCCGCTGACGATCACATGGGGCGTTAAAGCATTGCCGCCGCCGGACGGATCGGGAAAGGGGGCGCCGGTTCCCGTTTCCGCGCCCATTCCGGTTTCGATATCCGTTGAACCGGCGGCGGCCAGCGGCGCCGCGGCAAACAACAGCAAAATGAGACATAAGGCGGCGATGGCGGTACATCTTTTTTTCATACCGATGGTTCTCCCTTGCATTTCGTTTTTTCCTCTTCTGTTTTTTCGGCATGTTCCCGCCCCTCTTTTTCCAAGAGGCAGTTGCGATTTGGCTCGTCCCGGTCGACGACGCCATCAATGATGTGGATGATGCGGTCGCTGTAGCGGGCAACTTCACTGTCATGGGTAACGATCACCAGCGTCTGCCGGTATTTTTTCGCCATGCGCACCATCAGAGACATCACCTCATGGCTCGTCTTCGTATCGAGATTGCCGGTGGGTTCGTCGGCAAAGACGAGGCTGGGCCTGGAAACAAACGCCCGGGCGATGCCGACCCGCTGTTGCTGCCCGCCGCTCATTTCCGTCGGCTTGTGCAGGGCGCGGTCGGCAAGTCCCACCCGCTTCAGCATCTTTTGGGCCGCCTTTTCCCGGCCGGCCTTGTCCATGCCGCGAAAGACCAGGGGCAGCGCCACATTTTCCCAGGCGGTGATCGTCGGCAACAGATTATAGGATTGGAATACAAAGCCGATATGGTCCTGGCGGAAAAGGGCGAGGCTTTTTTCGTCCAGCGCCGATACATTGGTTTCGCCGATGACGACCCGGCCTTTGGTCGGCTTTTCCAATCCCGCCAGCATATTGAGGAGCGTCGATTTGCCGGAGCCGGAGGTTCCCAGCACACAGCAAATCTGCCCCTTGGGAATGGAAAGATTGATTTTCCGCAAGGCCACGACCTTTTCGTCGCCGACCTGGTATATCTTGGCCAGATTGCGGATTTCGATGAATTCCCCCATGGCATTCTCCTTCTTCGCCGCTTTTACCGTTCCGGCCTTTGGCGGGTGGGCATCGTTTCACCGTTCCGGGTTATGGGGGTATATTCCTCCACCATTTGGCCGCTATAGGGATAGCCAAAAAATAGGCTGGTATATATCGCTTCCACCGGCATCGTTTCCGCGAGGATGGCGGCGATGTCCTCCCGATCCGTCACCACGCGCTGGCCGGGCGGTTCGGCGAACTCTTTTGCATAATCGTAGACGACGGTTTCAATACGGGCGACGTTTTCCGGTTTAAGCCGGAAGGATTCTTTGCCGTATCCCGCTTCCTCCAGGATGGCGAATACCGCATCAAAGGACGGATAAAGGGGGCAGTCCCAGGTTATGACAGCATCGTCCTTCCAGAGATCGCCGGAAGCGAAGGTCAGCGCTGCGAGGGGCGTGGTTTCCCGCATCTCCGCCAGTGTCCGTCCATCGTGAGGGATCGTCTGCGGCAGGCGGCAACAGTCGTTGCCGCACCAAATCGGCATCCTGTCCGGCGATGGAATTGCCGGCGGTGCCGACCTCATAGAACTGCATTGGCGCATAGCCAAGGGTCATCGCCGGGGAAGGATTTTCACCGGGAACTTGGCCCTCCCGAGCAGCCGCTGCCGTCGTTCAGGATGGTCAGGCAATCGCCAATCCCGCACCCCTCGATACCGTGGAAACTGGCGGCTTTAAGGAACCGTCGGCCATAAGGAATACGACGGTGTGAGCGTGTACAAATTGTTGCCGTCCTCTTCCTGTTGGTCGGCGCGGGCGGCCTCCTGCCCGGCGACGAGGTCACAGAGGGCGGCGATGCGGTCGTCGCTGATCCGATAGCGTTCCAGGCGCTTCATTTCTTCGACCCGGATAAGTTCCACATGCCGGTCATTTACATCCTCCGGCCAGTAAGCGCCGAAAGGGTTCATGCCGGAAATTTCCACCCGGCCTTCCCGCACTTCCGTGGCGTCCGGCGCGAAACGGTCGAAGCCCGTCAGATCGAAATAGGGAATCGCCACTCGCCAGGGCGGAAACCGCCAACCAGGCAGATGCCGCTGCTGAGAAAATGACGGCCGGCGGCCTTAAAATCGAAGGCATAGACGATCTCAACGATGTGGCCGGCAAAATGAAGGCCCCGGCGATCAAGCCGAAGAGAAGCCGCCAGCCGCCGGATTCCCCCCGATTCCGGATCAGGTAAAAGAACAGCTCTTCAGCATCCCTAAAATCACCACCGCCAGCACCGTGGCATTTTAAAAACCGGCCGGAAACCCCGAAGGCGATGGGTACGGCGGCTTCCGACGGCCGACGGCCATAGAGGAATACGGAAAGCCCGGTGACCGCCAAAACCAAGGCGGTGAGAACCGCGAAGAGCCCGCCGCCCAAACCATAGGGCTTGAAGCCATAGACAAAATACATCGTCAGCGGCGAGCTGTGTATCAGCCAATCCTGCAATGGGCTAAGATAGATATAATAGGTCTGATAGAAAGATTCAAAGGCGGAACCGATAAAGGCAAAGGCCAGCGGGAAGATGGCCAAAAAGACCCCGGCGACCAACACTTGGATCACGAGATTGCCGGTGAGCACCGCCGCCAGCGCTACAAGGCTATAGAGGGTGAGGAAAAAGACGATATGGAAAATGGCGGCGAGAAAAACCTGGTCCCAGAGCAGTACCGCGCCATAGCCAAACACCAGGGTAACAACGATGGCGATGGCCAACATCAGAAGATAGGGTACGATGGCGGCCAAAGCCCCGGCGGCCCATTGGTTTAAAAAGAGGCGGCGGCGGCTGACGGGGAGGCTATGGTAAAAATCGACCTGCCGCTTCTGGTGCAGATAGTGAAAATAGGTGCAGCCGGAAAGCAGCGCGCCGACGATGAAAATGATCTTCGTAACCGGCTGCTCAAAGAGAAAAAGCGAATGGACGGTGGTGGCGATGAAGTCGGCGGTGATGCCGGCGGCGGTGTCCATCCGCTGCAAGATCAGGCCATTGGCCACCGGCAAGGCGAAGAAGAATACCAAAAGGGCGAGGCTGGGGAGCCAGAGCGTCCTTTTCCAGCTTTCCAGCAGCATCTTTCCTCTATAGGTATTTTTAGGATTATAAGAGGAGCTTTTTGACGTCATATCCCTTCACCTCCGTTTCATTGATAAAGATTTCTTCCAGGGAAAGGGGCAGGGCCTCGATGAAGGCCGGTTTCTCCCTCTGCAGCGCGGCGACGATCGCATCGGTGCCGCCCCGGGCGATGATGGTATAAAGGGAACCCCGCTTTTCCATGCGCAGGATGTCGAGGGCGGGGAAATCCTCCCGGGACAATGCCAGGTCGGGGTAGATGGCCTGCACCTTATGGATATTGGTCTTGATGTCGTCCAAATCACGGGAAAGCAGGATGCCGCCTTTGTGCAAAAGCCCGATATGGTCGCTGATGTCCTCCAATTCCCGCAGATTGTGGGAAGCGACGACGGCGGTCATTTCCCGTTCCGTCAAAGCCGAGGCGAAAAGGCTTTTCACCCCCTGGCGCATCACCGGATCCAAGCCGTCAAAGGTTTCATCGCAAAAGACATAGTCCACATTGGCGGCGATGGCGGCGATGACCGCGATCTGCTTTTTCATCCCCTTGGAAAAGGTGTTGATTTTACGGCGCGGCGGCAGTTCAAAATTGGCCAGCAAATGGTCGAAACGGCCCTTGTCGAACCTGGGATAGACGATGCCGTAATAATTCCGCATATCATCGGGGGTGGCATTGGGGAAAAAGTACTGCTCGTCGGAAATATAGAAGCAGCGCGCCTTCACCGCCAAATTTTCAAAGGGGGCGACGCCGTCGACGGTGACATGCCCTTCGTCCTGCCGCAAAATCCCGGAAACGATCCGCAGCAATGTCGATTTACCGGCGCCGTTCGTTCCCACAAGCCCAAAGATCGACGCCGGTTTGATCTGCAGCGTAACCTGATGCAAGGCCGGAATCCCATCGAATTCTTTCCCGATATCGATGACGTCAATCATTCGTCTCACCCGCTTTCATAGATGGAATAGATGGAATAGAAGAAATAGAAGAAATGGAAGAATACAGCCTGTCGCAGGCGGCCAAGAAATCCGCTTTCTCAATTTGAAGGGCGACGGCCATTTTGATCAGCTCCGCCAAATCCTTATAAAAGGCCTCCCTCCGGCCTGAAATCAGCTTTTCCCGATCGGAACCGAGGAAGGAGCCTTTCCCCGGCACCGAATAAATGACCCCTTTGCTTTCCAATTCCATATACGCCCGCTGGATCGTATTGGGATTGATGGAGAGATCCATGGCCAAACTGCGCAGGGACGGCAATTGCTGCCCCGGCTGCAAAACGCCGTGCAGCGCCAAATCCTCGATCTGGGAAATGATTTGCATATAGAGAGGCCGCCGATCCCGATGATCCAGATTGATCATATTATGCCTCCTTTCTCTAATCCGCATCAACTGTACTAACCCGCTTAATACGGTTTGAGTATAGCAAAGCTGCCATATCCTGTCAATCTATTTTTTTAAAGGCCAAAGGGCGCGGAAAAGCCCCGCGCCGGGAAAATGGCAAAGGCCGCCGGAACGGGGCTTGGATGCGATATGGCCCTGCGGGACGAAAAGCGCCGGGGGCGGCGCCCGCTCATTCCGCGAATACCGAACCGCCAAGGAATTCCCGCAGCAGCGAATTGCTTGGCACCAGTTCCGTTTCGATCGGCAAAATATAGTCCAGCACGTCCAAAAGCCGCCGGGCGGTATTGTAAACCGGCTGCTCCGTTTTGATTTCCAGCAGCCGCGGCATGATGATCGGCTTCAAGGCCGCCAGCTCATAGAGGAGCGCCGAATTGAAGAAGAAATCGGCGTTTTCCTGAAAGGGGAAGATGTTCCGCTCTTCCCCCCGCTGCACCGAAGCCCAGCGGGTGATCGTTTCCACCGGCGATGTGCCGCGGAACTGCATGTCCCGGGTCATGCGGCGCAGCAGCCGATTGTCGGAGCTGGAGATGGGATTGTAGTGGTCGATGCTGAGCTGGGTTAAAGCGCTGATATAGAGATGGCGCTTGTTCTTATGGTCGACCCCCGGCGTAACTTGCGGGTTCAGGCCATGTATCCCCTCGATGATCAGGATCTGGTCTTTTTCCATCTGCATCGGGCGGGTGCGGTTCATGCGCTTGCCGGCGTGGAAATCATAGATCGGCGTGGCCACGGTTTCCCCGGCAATCAAGGCCTGGAGATGGTGGCCGAAAAGCGGCAGATCCAAGGCTTCAACGGCTTCAAAATCATAGTTTCCCCAGGCGTCCCGGACATTGTTTTCCCGGTCGACAAAATAATCGTCCATGGCGATGGTCAAAGGCTCGATGCCATTGACCCGGAATTGGGTGCTGAGCCGGTGGGAAAAGGTCGTTTTGCCGGAGGAAGAAGGGCCGGCGATCAATACCAGCCGAATGTTTTTGATGTCCGCCAGCACGCTGTCGCAAATGCGATAGATGGTTTGGCTTTGCAGCCCCTCCCCCAATTCGATCAGATCTTGAATGCCCCCCCGCCGGATGACGGCGTTCAACTGGGCGATGCTGCTGACGCCCTGCACCTCCGCCCAGCGGTCGCTGTCATTAAAAAGGGCGCCGATTTTTTCCGCCGGCACATAACGCGGCACCGCTTTGGGGCTTTGGCAACTGGGGGCCCGCAGAATGAAGCCGGCGTCGAAGGGTTCCAATTCAAAACAGGGCAAAAAGCGGCAATTGGACACCATCAAGCCGTGAAAAACTTCCAAAGTATGGGAAATTCCGCAAAAGGGAATTTGCGTGCGGCTGCCGGCGGAAAGCAAGGTTTCCCGTTCCAGATCCTGCCGCTGGCGATAGAAGCGCTTGGCGTCCTCAATGAATACCGAAAGCCGCCGGATCGGCGTTTCCTCCCGGATCAGCCGTTCCATCTCCTCCTCCAGCTCTTTGCGCATCGTTTCCGAGAAGGGCCCCTCCCCGTCGGATTCCCAATAGGTGCCGTTTTCAAGGGAATGGCGGATGTGCAGATAGCGCCGGGGGAACAGGTTTTCATGGGCGGCAAGCAAAAGCAGCCGCTGGCTGCGGCGATAAATCCGCACCCTCCCAGCTGCTGGGTGAGATCCACTCCATCGGATCTTGCTGTCGGCGATCAGCCGATAGTCCAATTCCTGCAAATGGCCATTGACATAGGCCGCCACGATCGGCACATCGTTTGCGGGCAAAGCCGCCAAAACCTCCTCCAGGCTGACGCCGGGGGGGAAGGATTGGCCGAGCTTGCCGATTTGCACTTTGATATGATTTTTCTTTCGCACCGGTTTTCCTCTCCTTATTACGGGTTGAGCGGCTGCAATGCGTCGGGAACAAAGAGCCCGTCTTTCCGGATCAAGCGGCCGTCAAAATATATTTCACCGCCGCCATAGGCCGGCGTTTGGATCGACACCAGATCCCAATGGGTGGCGCTGCGATTGCCATTGTCGGCCTCTTCATAGCAGGCGCCGGGGGTTAGGTGAAAGGAACCGGCGATCTTCTCATCGAACAGGATGTCTCCCATCGGATCCTTGATTTTCGGGTGCAGGCCGAGGGCAAATTCGCCGACATAACGGGCGCCTTCATCGGTATCGAGCAGGGCATTGAGCCTCTCGCTGTCATTGGCCACGGCGGCGACAATTTTACCGTCCCGAAAGGTCAGCGCGATGTCTTTAAAGGTAAAGCCCTGATTGGGCGAGGGTGCATTGTAGCGGATCACGCCATTGATCGAGGTTTTCACCGGCGCGGTGAACACTTCGCCATCGGGGATATTGCGTTTGCCGTCGCATTTGATGGCGGGAAGGCCGCGAATGGAAAAGGAAAGATCGGTGCCGGGGCCTTTGATTTCGACCCGATCCGTTTCATTCATCCATTCCACCAGCGGCGTCATGCGCTTTGACATCTCCCGGTAATCAAAATTGCAGACATCGAAATAAAAATCGGCAAAGGCCCCGGTGGGCATCGCCGCCTGCTGGGCCATGGAAGCATTGGGATAGCGGAGGACGACCCATTTTGTTTTCGGCACCCGGATTTTGCCGTGAACCGGCTCCCAAAGCAGCTTCATATAGGCTTCCTGCCGTGGATTGGGGACATCCTTATCGGCATAGGGATTGTCGGTACAGCGAATGCCGACATAGGCGTCCATCGCCGCCATTCGCGGTTCCTCCCATGCCCGCCGCATCGTAAAGTGCTGATCCGGCGCCTGCTGCAACAGAGCGGCTTCCAGTTCCGGGTTTTTTAAATGCAAAAAGGGAACCGCCTTCACCTGATAGGCGGCTTCAATCAGCGCCAGGCCCAAAGGTTCGCCGGCGCCGATCACCTCGATCAGGATCTTTTCCCCTTCTTTTAATTCGGTGGAATGGCCGATCAAGTTTTTGGCCAGATCCAATATGCGTTGGTCTCTCATCTTTTACTCCTTATCGCTATGGTAGGGGTATAAAAGCGCCGGTGCGCCGGGAGGACGGCGCCGCCGCCAGCGCGGATTTTCCCCATTACGGTTATTCTATCATATTTGCCGCTAAAATAACACGACAAGGCTGCGTTTTTTTATCATTTTTCAGCGGGGAAAACATATGATACAAGAGGAATCAAAGGAGAATCGTACTATGAAAAGAATCGTCCTTCTCTCTTTGTTGCTGTTTCTCTTCATTT
>JAXGQJ010000003.1:0-117305 GCA_040766505.1 Clostridiales bacterium | reverse complement strand
GAATTGCTGATTGCCAAATTTAAATCGGAATTCCCCGCCATTGTCGACCGTGTACAGGTCACCATCTACACCGATCCTGAAAAGGTCAGCGAATGGCATAAAGTGGCGAAAGAAACCTATACCCGCCGCGACGCCCGCTTGAGAGATATGACCGACGATAAGATCGACACCTTCTATAGCTGTCTGTTGTGTCAGTCTTTCGCTCCGAACCACGTTTGCATCGTAACGCCGGAACGCGTCGGCCTTTGCGGCGCCGTGAGCTGGCTGGATGCGAAAGCATCCTTTGAAATCAACCCCACCGGCCCCAACCAGCCGGTAATCAAAGGCGAAGCCATCGATCCGATCAAGGGGATGTGGCAGAGCTGTAACGATTACTTCTATACCAATTCACACCAAACTTTGGAAGAAGTAAACCTCTACACCATGATGGATCGGCCGATGACCTCCTGCGGTTGCTTTGAAGCGATCATGGCGGTGATTCCGGAAGCCAATGGCATCATGGTCACCACCCGGGAACACTCCGGCATGACCCCCTGCGGGATGACCTTCTCCACCTTGGCCGGTTCCTGCGGCGGCGGCGTGCAGACCCCGGGCTTCATGGGCATTGGCCGGACTTATCTGATCAGCCGCAAATTTATCCCCGCCGATGGCGGATACGGACGGTTGATCTGGATGCCCACGGAATTGAAGGACAGCATTCGCGAAGATTTCAACGCTCTTTGTGAAGAAATAGGCCTGGGGCCGAACTTCATCGACAAGATCGCCGATGAAACCGTCGGCACCTCCGCCGATGAAATCCTTCCCTTCCTGGAAGAAAACAACCACCCGGCGCTTACCATGGATCCAATCATGTAAAAAAAACCATTTGTTTGTCTTTTTGGCAGGAGGCGAAAGCCTCCTGTCAAAATGATGATAGAAAATATTCAAAATGTTTTGAAAGGAGTTGTGTTTTGAATGGGATTGACAGGTTTGGCAATTTACAAACAGCTTCCGAAAAAGAACTGCAATGAATGCGGCGTACCCACTTGTTTGGCGTTCGCTATGGCATTGGCAGCCGGCAAGGCTTCTCTGGAGTCTTGTCCTTATGTTTCGGAAGAAGCGAAGGAAGCTTTAGGCGCCGCCTCCGCACCTCCGGTAAAATTGGTGAAAGTTGGGGTAGGGGAAAAAGAGGTACAGCTTGGCGATGAAACCGTAATGTTCCGCCATGACAAAACCTTCTATCATCCCTCCGGCATTGGCTTTTATGTAGACGATAATGCCGCCGATTTCGATGCGCAGATCGAAAACATTGCCAATTTGCAGGTTGACCGTGTGGGTCAGCATTATACGGTGAACTTTATCGCCGTGAAAAATACCTCCGGGGATGCCGCCGCCTTTGCCGCCGCCGCTGAAAAAGCCGCCGCGAAGCTGGCCGTTATCTTGATGTCCGAATCCGCCGAAGCGCAGGCTGCAGCCCTTGAAAAAATCGCCGCGGAAAAACCCTTGGTTTATGCCGCCACCGCTGAAAATTACGAAGCGATGGTTGCTGTCGCCCAAAAATACGATGTTCCTCTGGCCGTTTATGCCGTTGGCCTTGAAGCCCTTGACGAACTCGTAAGCAAGGTTCATGGACTTGGCTATAAGAACTTGGTTCTTGATCCCGGCAGACGGCAGACCGCCGAGGCCCTCGCCGATCTGACCCAGATCAGAAGACAGGCCATTAAGAAGCAATACCGTCCGTTCGGCTATCCCTCCATCATGTTTACCAATGAAGAAAACCCGTTGGATGAAGTTTTGCAGGCCGGCGTTTATGTTGCCAAATATGGCAGCATCGTCGTCATGAAGAACGCGTCCAAAGCCTTGATGGTTTCCTTGCTTTCGCTGCGGGAAAACATCTTTACCGACCCGCAAAAACCGGTTGCCGTTGAGCATAAAGTCTATGAAGTCGGCGCCGTAAACGAAAATTCCCCGCTGTACATCACCACCAACTTCTCCCTTTCCTATTACAGCGTAGAGGGCGAAGTGGAAGCGAGCCGCGTTCCTTCCTACATCATCCCGATCGATACCGACGGAACCTCCGTTCTTACGGCTTGGGCTGCCGGTAAATTTGGTGGCGAACACATTGCCGCCGCCATCAAGAATCTGGGTATGGAAGAAAACTCGCGCACAAAAACGTGATCATCCCCGGTTTCGTCGCTGTAATCAGCGCCAAGCTGAAAGAAGAAAGCGGCTGGAACGTTATCGTTGGGCCGAAAGAAGCCAGCGGTATCTCCATCTTTGCCAAAAATAACTTTGCATAATTTAAATTGGGAAAGGTGATTGCTCGTGGAAAAATGTCAGATAGTATTTATGCCCAGCAAAATAACGGTCGAGGTTGAAAAAGGAGCCTCCGTTTTGGAAGCCGCGCAACAAGCCGGCATTTCCATGAAAAGCTCCTGTGGCGGCCAGGGGACTTGTGGCCGCTGTACCGTCAAGGTCTTGGAAGGCCAAGTTTTGGGCGGTGAAGGCAATATTTCCCGTAAAAAGAAAGCGGAAGGGCAGATTTTGGCGTGTACCGCCATTGTGGATGGGGACGCGAAAATCAAAATTCCGCCGGAATCGATTCTTCAGGAACACCAAGTCTTGCTCAATGAAGAGGAAGACGGGCTTCTCATGGAGAAACAGATCGAAGCCAATTTGGCTTATGCGGATCATCCTTTTGTGAAAAAGGTGCGGGTAGAGCTTTCCGAGCCGACATTGGTTGAAAATGCCAGCGACTGGAGCCGTTTGCAAACGGAAATAAAAGGCATTTTGGAAACGGAGGAAATCACCATCACCCACCGTGCTTTGCAGCAGTTGCCGCAGGTGTTGCGGGATGGAGATTGGAAACTGACCGCTACATGTCTGATGCGAGACAATGGCGCCCAAGTGATCCGTGTAGAAAGCGGAGGCTCGGAGCTGCCGCCTTATGGCATTGCCCTCGACATCGGCACAACAACGGTGGTGGCCGCTCTGGTAGACCTGAACACCGGCGCCAATGTAAGCCAGGCCGGTACCTATAACCGCCAAGCCGCCTATGGCGACGATGTCATTACGAGAATCATTTATGCCGAAGAGGAACATGAATCCGACTTGGGCAGTCACGATGTAAGCAATGATTGCTTGTATGACGATGGCTTTAAAAACGCCGCCGGTTTAAGAAAACTTCAGGACGTCGTCATGGAAACCATCAATTCCCTATTGGATAAAATTTATCTGGAACAGGGACTAAGCAAGGAAGACGTGTCCGTCATGATGGTGGCCGCGAATACGACGATGATCCACCTTTTCTATGGCGTGGAGCCGCGGTTTATTCGCCGGGAACCCTATATTCCCGCCACCGCGTTTTTCCCTGTCATGAAAGGTAAAGAGCTTGGTTTAAAAATCCATCCCGACGGAGAAGTGATTTCTTTCCCCTCGGTTGCAAGTTATGTCGGAGGCGACGTGGTTTCCGGTGCTTTTCTCGTCGAGATGGAACAAAAAGAAGAAATATCCCTCTTCATAGATATCGGTACCAACGGCGAGATGGTGTTGGGCAATAGCGATTGGCAGATGTGCTGCGCTTGCTCGGCAGGCCCCGCTTTTGAAGGCGGTGGCATCGATTTTGGAATGCGCGCCATGCCTGGCGCCATTGAAAAGATCAACATCGATCCGGACGATGCTTATCGTGTGTCCTATGTAACGGTAAACGATGAACCTCCCGTCGGCATTTGCGGCTCCGGCTTGATCGACTGCTTGGCAAAGCTAAGAACATCCGGCATTATCGATCGCCAGGGCCATATGCAAAAGGTGGAAACGCCGAGAATGCGCCAGGGAGAAGAGGGGCCGGAGTTCGTCATTGCCTGGTCGGAAGAAACCGGCTTTGAAAAGGATATCACCATTTCCGAAGCGGATATCCAAAACCTGATCCGGCGAAGGGCGTTGTCTATGCCGGCATCCGCGTGATGCTGAATATGGTGGAATTGCCCATCGAAGCCATCGAAAAGATTTTGATCGGCGGTGGTTTCGGCAATTACCTGAATTTGAAGGATTCGATCCGGATTGGACTTTTGCCTGATCTTCCCGCCGAGCAATACGAGTTTGTTGGCAACAGTTCTCTCAAAGGCGCGCACAAAGCCCTATTGTCCAGAACGGCTTTTCGGATGCCATGGAGATTGGTAGAAGCATGACTCATTTGGAGCTATCTTTGGGGAATGCCTTTATGGACGAATATGTCGGCGATGTTCTTGCCGCATACGGATTTGTCCTCTTCCCTTCCATATCTGATTGATCACAGAAAGGAAAACCCTATGTCGAAACACATTGCAATCGTTGGCAAAGGCGGCGCTGGCAAAACGACGTTTACCACCATGATCTGCCGCTATTTGATCGCGAACAAAAAGGGAACGATTCTGGCGGTGGACGCCGATCCAAACGCCAACTTAAACGAGGCGTTGGGTTTGGAACTTCCCACGACAATTTCCGAGATGATTGAAGATACGAAGCGGCCGAAGGCCATCCCTGAAGGAATGTCCAAGGAAGTTTACTATAAAATACAGCAATCTTTGGTCGAAACAAAGACCTCGATCTTCTGGTGATGGAGGCCTTCAGGGGCCGGGTTGCTATTGCTATGCCAATGACCTTCTGCGCAAACACATCGAAGACCTGAAACCAACTATGATTATCTGATCATCGACAGTGAGCATGGGGATGGAACATATCAGCCGCCGTACCATTCAGGACATCGATATTTTGCTCATCGTCAGCGACGCCTCCGCTCGGTGGCACCGTCACCCGTGTGAAAGAATTGGCGGAACGAAGAAAACGAAGATTGCTGAAGTGCACATGATCATTACAAAAGCGGATGACGGGCTGATTCAGGAGCTGCAACCGGAAATAGAGAAAAACCGGCGTCAATTATCTAGGCTATGTTCCTTGACCAGGACGTTTTGAACATGACGCCTAGGAAAAAGCGCTATTTGAATTGCCGGAAAATTCCCGGTTGTGGAAGCCTCTTCGCTTTATTGAAGAAGTTGAATATCTAAGTAGGATAATTTTGAAAGGAGCGTTACAATGGCTGTACAGATTTTAGCGAAAAATATTCTAGCCAAGTCGGCGCCGTGAAACTGGGCGCGACGAAGGAAGAAGGCGGCACCCGCGCCGTCCCCTGACCATTGGCGGAGAACATGCCCTTCCTTTCCAACATTATGAAGGCGAAAACCCTCAATAAACCCATCGTAGCGATGGAAGTGAACAGCATGAACCCCAATTGGCACGAATCGTTGAAAGAAGCGATCGGCAAAGACCTGTTGGATGATCCCGTGGCTTGGGCAAAAGCAATGATACTTCCCTAGGCCGATGCCATCTACTCAAATTGATGGAGCCGATCCCGACAATGGCGGGCAAACACCGGAAGAATGCGCCAAGATCGTCCAAGACGTATTGGCGGCCGTCGGCCTGCCGCTGATCGTGGTCGGCTGCGGCAATGCCGCTGTTGACCAGGAAGTATTGATGAAAGTTGCCGAAGATACGAAGGGCGAGGCCCTCCTTCTCGGCGTGGCGGAAACGGAGCATTACAAATCTCTCGTCGCCGCTTGCCTGGGCAACGGCCACAGCATCATTGCCCGTTCCCCCCTCGACATCAACATCTGCAAACAGCTGAACATTCTGATTCACGAAATGAATATGCCTTTGGATCGCATTGTCATCGACCCGTTGATTTCCAGCGTTGGCTATGGGATTGAATACGCCTATTCCATTATGGAACGCGGCCGTATGGGCGCATTGCAAGGCGATAAAATGCTTTCCATGCCTATGATTTGCACCGTCGGTTTTGAATCCTGGCGCGCCAAGGAAGCCTGGGCCCCCGCCGAAGATTTCCCGGGTTGGGGAGAACAGGAACTGCGCGGCCCCGCTTGGGAATCCACCACCGCCATCGGTTTGCTGCAGGCCGGCGCCGATATCATTTGCTTGAGGCACCCTGAATCCGTCAAAGCCGTCAAGAAACATGTCGACGCTTTGATGCAAAAATAATTTTTAGAATGGAGGCTGTTCTATGCTAATTATTGGTGAAAGAGTCAATGGTATGTTCAAAGACATTGGCGAAGCGGTGAAGAATTTTGACCCGAAACCGCTTCAATACTGGGCTGTTGAACAAAAGAAAGGTGGCGCCCATTATATCGACATCAACACCGGCCCCACCGCCGAAGACCGCGTAAAATCCATGAAGTGGATGGTTGAAGTGGTACAGGAAGTCTGTGACCTGCCTTTGGTTTTAGACTCCACCAATTTCGACGCCATCGAGGCCGGTTTGGAAGTTTGCAAAGAACCCAGCAAAGCCGTTATCAATTCCTGCCCCGCCGAAGAAGCGAAGATCGCCCGGGTTTTCCCGATGGCCGCCAAATTTGGCTGCAAAGTGATCTGTCTGACCATGGATGCCAAAGGTGTGCCGCTGAATGCGGAAAGCCGCGTTGCTTTGGCGATGGAACTGGTTGCCGCCGCCGATGAATATGGCATTCCCAGCGATGATCTGCTGATCGACCCATTGATTCTTCCCTGCAACGTTGCGCAGGACCATGCGCCGGAAGTTTTGGAAGCCATCCGTCAGATCAAAATGCTGGCGGATCCCGCTCCGTTGACCGTGCTTGGCCTCTCCAATGTTTCCCAGAAGAGCCCGGATCGCGGCCTGATCAACCGCACCTACCTCGCCATGGGTATGGCTTGCGGTTTGGATGCCGTTATTGCCGATGCCAATGACGATGCCTTGATGGCCACCGCCGCCACCGGCGAAATCCTGCTCAATCAGAGCATTTATTGCGATTCCTACGTCAAAGTTTTCAGAACCAGATAAAAAGAAAGCTGCAAATATTTTATAGAAGGGCTGCGTTGAAACGCGGCCCTTCACAATCTATATGCAAAGTCGCCGCAAGGCGGCTTTGTGCGATGGTTCGACCATCGATAATAAAAAATCCAGAGATTAAAAGTTGCGACAGCTTTTTGGCCTTCCGGTGCGGCCCTTGTTTGGGATTCTTTTTTGGTACTTGGATAAATATACTATTTTGGTAACAATTTCAGCGGGAGATTTTTGCCATCGCTGAATAATAAACATAAAATTCGACATTCTCTCTTTTCATCATTTCCTTGTTTTGTTATACTTAAACCAAGAAACTGTCATGGGGGAAAGGATTGCAATGGAAAATAAATTTAAAACCTCTCTTTTAGACCCCAGTGTTTTTTCCGTGACCTGGGAAGTGGTTCCTGGCAGAGGGGCAAGAGAAAAAGCGCAAATCGATGCGCTAAAAGCGGCGAAAGACGCTTCCGGCGATTCACGGGTTCATGCCATTACCATCACCGACTGTCCCGGGGAACCCGGCAATTACCGCTGATGAACTGGGCCGTGAAATTCGCAGTTATGGCATTGAGCCTTTGGTTCATTTCACCTGTAAGGATAAAAACCGCAACCAAATGGAAAGCCAGCTGTATGCCATGGATCGGGCGGAGCTGCACAATTTGCTTGTAATGACCGGCGACTATCAGGACGGCGGTTTCCAGGGCCGTTCAAGCCGGTGTTTGATATCGACCCGGTGCATACCTTCCAACTGATTGAAAAAATGAACGAAGGTTTAGAGGTTCCGGCGGGGCCCACCAAAACTGTAAAGAACCAGCCCAGCGAGTTTTTGCCGGCTGCGCCGTGTCTCCTTTCAAGCAAACCGAAGCGGAACAGGTGGTGCAGTATTTTAAGCTAAAGAAAAAGATCGAAGGCGGCGCGAAATTTGTCATTACCCAGTTGGGTTATGATGTGCGAAAAATCCATGAAGTGCTGCAATTCATGCGCTTAAACAATCTCAATGTGCCGCTGATCGGTAATATTTATGTGTTGCCTTATGGCGCCGCGAGGATCATGAACAACAACCAACTGGCAGGCTGCGTCGTGCCGAATAAACTTCTCAAGGATTTGGAAAGAGAGAAGGCGGCGGAAGATAAAGGGAAGCACGCCCGCCTTTTGCGCGCGGCGCGCATGTACGGCATCATGAAGGGGTTGGGCTTTGACGGTGTCCACATCGGGGGGCACAATGTTTCCTATGGCGATCTCGATTTCATCCTGACGGAAGGCGAGAAATGTGCCGAAAATTGGCAGCAGTATGTGCCATTGTTCGACTATCCGATGGAAGACGGCTTCTACTATTATGAAAAAGATACAAAAACGGGTCTGAATACGGAAGTCCCTCGGATTTAAAAAATACATTGCCCGGCGATAAAATCCAATTTATTTATAAACTCTCCCGGGTGGTGCACGCTTTGATTTTTGTGCCGAATAAAAAGCTTTTCGGTTTCATGAAATGGCTATCGAAGAAGGTCGACGGAACTAGGGCCGAGCGCCCTTACCATTGGGTAGAGCATATGGCGAAGGTGCTGTTCTATGATTGCAAAGACTGCGGCGATTGCGCTTTGCCAAACCTTGCCTATAATTGCCCGATGTCCAAATGCCCGAAGCATCAGAGAAACGGCGCCTGTGGCGGCAGCCGCGACGGTTGGTGCGAGGTATACCCCGGCGAAAGAAAATGCATTTATGTGAAGGCCTATACGCGGCTGAAAGCTTACGGCGGTGAACAGGCGCTGAACGATTATATTACGCCGCCGGCGGATTGGCATATGTACCAGCATTCCTCTTGGATCAATTTCTACCTGGGCCGGGATCATGACGGCCCCCGCCCGGCATTCCCTATGTTCCGAAAAAGGAAAATAAAAGGTGAAGAATCTGAAATATAAGAACTAAAGTCCGCCGCATCGGCCCCTGTACCTCCAGGCAGGGAATGGGGCGACCCGGTTGGGTCGCGATGCCGGGATCGGCGCAAAAAAGGGCGCAATGTCAGGCATTGGGGATCAAAGAAAAGCAGACCAGAGAAGCAAGGGGGCCGGAGCGTAAGCGAAGGCTCCCTAACGATTGTGATACAAGGAGGAAACAACCAATCCACAGCATCCTCTACAGTGTAGTACAGCCCTTGGAGAGGGGCTATAATAACTACTACTACTCTATAATACAAGGAAAATACAAGACGATGGTCGGCGGCGCGCCGGCAACCCAGCGCTGGGCTGACCGCATCGGCGCCGACGCCTATGCCGAGGATGCGGCGGAAGCCGTCGTCAAAGCCCTGGCCCTGCTCGGCGCCAGCTAAAAAGATAAACCTCCCAAGTCTCTATTGGGTCAAAGCCGCGGGGCGAAGCTTATCTAGCAAATATAAGCTTTACCTCGCGGCCTTTTTTCGGCAAAAACCGGCAAGCGGTACAGAGCTTAACCGGCCATTGCGCCGGGCGTTCCGTTTGTTTTGGAAGTGTCAAGTTTTATGCGCAAATTGGTTTGCAGTCCCTGAAGAGATGAAGTCAGCTGGCGGTGAAAATGTCTTCGGCCACCTCCTCCAGATGCTTCATATTCATGTATTTTTTGTTGCCCCATTGGGTGCCGGCCACATGCCTTAGCCGGGCGCAAACCAGCATAAGTGCCGAGTTCCCATCGGGAAAGCAGCCGACCACCCGGGTGCGCCTGCGTATCTCCCGATTGAGCCGTTCAATGGCATTGTTTGTGCGAATCCGTGTCCAATGCTCAAATGGGAAATCCGCATAGGTCAGGGTCTCCTCAACACTGTCCTCAATCTTCTTGGCGGCCTCCTTGAGCTTCATTTCCCGCAGCTCGGCCACCACCGCTTTCGCTTTCTCTCTGGAGGCCTTTTTGCTCTCTTGAGAATGGATTGCCTTAAGCATTTTTGCCACCAGCTTGATCTTGGACTTTGGCACCACAGAGAATACATTGCGGTAGAAGTGAACCGTGCAGCGCTGGTACTTCGCTTCCGGAAATACCTCTCCCACAGCCTCCAGCATCCCCAGGCACTTGTCGCCCACGATGAGCTTCACGCCATTCAGACCACGCCCCTTCAGCCACTGAAAGAAGTTGGTCCAGCTGGCCTTGTCCTCTTTCATACCCTCAGCGGCGCCTAAAACCTCACGGTAGCCGTCCTCATTGACTGCGATTGCCACCAGAATGGCGACATTCTGATATTCGCCGCCCCAGTTGCGCTTGAGATAGATGCCATCCACATAGACATAAGGGTATTTTCCGCCCTGCAGTGGCCTGTTGCGCCAGTCTTCGATATGGACGTAGGCTTTCTTATTCAGTTCACTGATGGTGGAGGGGGACACTTTGGTGCCCCAAAGGGCCTCGGTAATGTCCTCCACCCGGCGAACCGAAACCCCGGCCAGGTACATCTCGATGAGCGCCTCTTCTACGCTGCTCTCGCGGCGGCGATATCGCTCGATGATGGCGGTTTCAAAGCTGATCCCCTTGAGGCGGGGCACATTGAGCATAACATCGCCGGAGGTAGTGGTGAGGTTTCGGCTGTAATGGCCGCTGCGATAGCCTTGCCGTTCCTCGCTGCGCTCGTACCGTGCTGCCTGGGTCAACTTTTCCGCCTCGGCCTCCAGCAGGCCGTTGAGCGTCTCCTCTACGCTGCCACGAACCAATTCCCTGATTTGACCCTTGATTACTTCCTCATTAAGCTGTACAATTTTATCAGACATGGTTTGCTGTCTCCTTCCAGAATGTTTGTATGGTAACTTCATTCTAACAGAAAACTGCAAACCGTGTCTCTTTTTATACCTTTTTCATTTTGCGCAACTTATTGTACCTTATCTTTGTTTTCCCTGTGCTTAAAAGAAAGAATGATAGGATCGAAACCGTATCGCCGGCCGGATTTATCTTACTTCTTTTTTAAGTATGGGAACACAGACAAAAGCATCGTCGCCGATATAATGTTCAAAGCTCATTTTGCCGTGATCGGATTGGTATTCACTGCCGTCAAACCAATCATTGTAGATGGCGCGCCAAGTTTTTCTGACATTTTCCTGCAGATTCTCCGCGCCGCCGCCCTTCGGTACCGGGAAAACAGCATAGGTAGCGGCGGGGATACGAAGTTCTTCCATTCCGGGGGGGATGCTGTCCGCGGCGCCGACAAGAGAGCCGAAGAAGTAATAAAAATCCCCGCTTGGTTCTGATGGGTGCAGCCATAAGCCAACCTTGCCCTGGTGGTTCGAAGGAGGCTGCTCCTTCTTCCCCGGCGCATAATCTTCACTTTTCCAGAAAGCGCCATGTTCGCGAATGTCGATTTCCGCTTCGGGTTTTCGCGTATAGCCGATGGCCACCATTTGATCTAGTTTCTTCATTTCCGGTTTCATGTTAAAGTTACCGCCTTTCTTCTTTTTATAGCCTGAAGGCGTCATTCCGAATCGTCGCCGGAATGCTCTCGTGAAACCTGAAACGGTGTCGAAGCCGGAGCCCATTGCCGTTTCCGTTACCGATCTGCCTTGGAGGAGCTCCGATGCCGCATAGCATAACCGTCTGTCCCGTAGGAATTCGCCGACGGTTACGCCATTGACGCTTCGGAAAATATGGCAGAAATGGTAAAATGAGTAGCCGAAAATATCGGCGAGCTTTTGCGGCGTGATCTCTTCTTCCGGGTGCGTGGCGATATAGTCCCGGCACCGCTTCATGTCCTCTCGATAACCCATGGGTTTCACCGCCTTTAGCCGTAGTATAACAGAAGGAAGGGCGCTTTGCTTTTCCGATCTTGCGGTCTTGCCGGAAAGGACAATAAACAAGTATAGTATATTTTGAAGGCGGGGCGAATGCAAGCGCGGGGCTGTTTTTCTCTTTTCGTCCCCCGGGACGGGGGCAGGAAAAAGCGGACAAAAAGGGAATAAGATGAAGGGAGTGTTTTGCTTTTGAGGTAAGGAGAGAAAATGAAAAGAATCGAGAAGTGGAAAAAAGAATTTATCGAACTCTACCGCGGTCAAATCCGGCGGGAAGGGGCCGATAGCCTTTTGGAATATTTGGAGAAGAAAAGCGACTTCTTCACCGCTCCGGCCAGCAGCCGTTTTCACAATGCTTTTGCCGGCGGCCTTGTGGCCCACAGCCTCAATGTCTATTATTGCCTGGCCGATTATTTGAAGCGGGAACGGGTTCGAGAGACATATGGCATCCGCTGCGATGGCGAAAGCGCCGCCATTGCCGGCCTTTTGCACGACATCTGCAAGGTTCACTGTTACCATCCCGGCTTTCGAAATGTGAAGGATGAAAACGGCGTCTGGCAAAAGGTGCCGACCTATGAGTTTAAAGACGACCTTCCTTACGGACACGGTGAGAAATCCGTATATATCATCGGCGGCTTCATGCGCCTGACCAGGGAAGAAGCCTTTGCGATCCGCTATCACATGGGGTTTTCCGGGCCGGAAGAAAAACGCTTTGTCGGCGAGGCTTTCGCCGCCTTTCCCCTTGCTTTCGCCCTCTCCACCGCCGATATGGAGGCCACTTATTTTCTGGAAAAGGAGTAAGGGCCAAGCGGCTTCTATGGCTAATAGCGGGCGATGCCATCGATGTTATGATAGACAAGGAGAATTGCCATGAAAATCAAAAATCGTAAAGCATTGAAATGGCTGAAATTATTCCATATTTTAACTTCTTCGATATGGTTTGGCGGCGTCGTCTGCATTGGCGTTCTCGCCCAGATCTGTTTTTTTGCCGTCGACGAAAGCGCCTTTTTGACCATTGCGCCATTGCTGCCGTCGCTATATGCGAAGGTGATTATGCCCGCGGCCCTTGTCACCATTGCGCAGGGCCTTGTCTATGGCGCTTTTACCGGCTGGGGTTTTTTTAAACATAAATGGATTGTTCTAAAGTGGATATCCGTTATCACCGTTATGCTCTGTACGGGAATCGGCGCCATCAGCGAGCTGTATTCCGTGATTGAAAAAGTACGGCAGGCGGGATTCAGCGGTGGATTTGCCGATGGCGGGGTCGCCTTGTCTTTGATCGCCGTGCAGATTGTCATCATGGCTTTTATGGTCGGCATCTCCGTCTTGAAGCCTTTTGGAACAAGAGTCAGTATGGAAAAATAGTGTTGAGCGTCAAAACACCGTTGATCCTTACGGTTTAAACCGAAGAATAGAGCCGTCTTTCACCATGAAGGACGGTTTTTTTCTTTTGACGTCACGTTTTTATGTAATATTTGGTATGTGTACGCGCATTTTGGGCAAAATAGAGCCGGAGGCGATTGGATGATTAAAGGCCGCGAACTTTTAGGATTGCCCGTTTTCTCCTGGACGGAAGGTCTGATTTTAGGCCGGGTGATGGACATTCTTATCGATAAAGAAGGCCGGAGCTTAAAGGGCCTTGTTCTCAACAAAAGAATTTAAGGAAAGAGAATAAAATTGTTTTTGACGGCGACATACTGAAAATTTATCGCGACGGCATCGTCATCACCGCCGAAAACCGCATTTTCGATGTAAGGGTGCGCCCTGCCGACGGGCAATTCTATGTCGATTGTTTGCAAAATATCGACGTACAACTGCAGGAAGGCGAAATCGTCACGGATTTAATTTTTGACATAAAAAACCATATAGAGGGATATGAGGTTTCGCGAGGGATATGGGAAGATATTTCCTATGGGCGGCACTTCTATCCTATCGACGAGGTGAATCAGTAAAAATGGCAGGTGATACCATGCGTTGTCCCGTATGCGATAGCAGGGAAGTGGGCAAAATAGCTTCGAACCAATACTATTGCTGGAATTGCAATGTGGAGTTTAACGGAGAGGCGAAGGTCTTTTCCATTTCCGAAGACGGCAATCTCGCAATGGTGGAAAGCGGGAGGTGAGCCCATGCACGAACACCCAATGTACTGCGTTTTGGCCGGCGCTTTGGTCGGAGGCGCCGTCGGATATTTTTACGGCGAATACCATCATAAAAATAGTAAAAAGAAGAAGATGTCGTTGGATTCCATCGTCATTTTGCCGAAAGGAATGGAGCGCAAAGCAAAGAAGATATTGGGCGGCGTTAAAAAAAGCCTTGAGGACCTTGTGTAAAGCGGCGATAAGAACAAAATGTTTCGCCGCTCTTTGCGGGGGACGGTCATAAAGCCGTCCCCCGTTGTCATGAACAAAAGAAGAAAGGGGATCGGATGAAGCGGCTCAATATCGCGCGTTGGGGGGTTTTCGCCGGCTTGCTCTTAACGGTTTTTTTTATCGTTCTGATGCGGCAGGTTTTTTATCTTTTTATCGCCGGCGCGGTTCTGGCTTATTTGCTTTTTCCGCTGGTGGATCATTTTGAACAGCGGGGCATGCCGGAACATTTGCCAATCCTGCTTTCTTACGCGATTTTCGCCACCGTAGTGGGTTGCCTCGTCTTTATTATCACACCGCAGATTTACAGAGAAAGCCAGAATCTCGCCCAATCTTTGCCGACGTATATGGAAAGCATCGTGCAAACCTTTCAAAGGGTTGCGGAAAACCTGGGTATTTTTTTCCAAAACAACGGCCTGTCCGTCTATTCCCAGCAAACGGCAAACCTTCTGCAAGAAAAGATCCTGGAAATGTCGGAAAGAACGATGGTCTATCTTTTTTCTCTGCCGCAATTGCTCCTCTATATCCTGCTTTGCCCTGTGATCGCCTATTATCTTTTACGGGATCATGAAAAGATCGGCGGGCGTTTGCTGCTGATATTCCCACCGGAAAAAAGAGCGGAAATCCTGGTTTTGGGCCAAAATATCGATGCCGCATTGCGCGGCTTCATCAAAGGCAATCTATTGGTGGCCTTGATCGTCGGCTTGATCGCCGGTGTCGGCCTTTTCTTTCTGCGGGTCGATTATAGCCTAACCTTGGGAGCTTTTGTCGGTTTATCCAATTTGATTCCATATTTCGGCCCCTTTATCGGCGCCATTCCCGTATTGTTGATCGCGCTGCTGACGCCGGGGGCCAATCTGTTTTTGATCGCCTTATTTTTATTTTTCGTACAACAAATCGAAAATATTTTTATATCGCCTAAGATTTTGGGCGAACAGGTGGGATTGCATCCCATCGCCATCATCTTCCTCGTTTTGGCAGGGGGATATGCTGGCGGTTTGTTTGGTATGCTCTTTATCGTTCCCATTGCCGCCATAGGCAAAATCGTGATAAAATATCTTTATGATAAAATTGTCTCCTTTTCCATTGATTGACAAGTAATCGGCAAATTTATATAATTTATCTATTAAGGTATTTTTACTTAAAAAGTTGGAGGAAACCATGGACGGAAATTCGATACGAAGCGCGTTTTTGCAATATTTTGCCGGAAAGGGGCACGAGATCGTCGCCAGCTCCTCTCTGGTTCCCCATAATGATCCCACATTGCTTTTTACCAATGCCGGTATGGTGCAGTTTAAGGACGTATTTTTGCAATTGGAAGAGCGGCCCTATCGCCGCGCCACCACCTCGCAAAAATGCGTGCGGGCCGGAGGCAAGCACAATGATCTCGATACCGTCGGCAAAACCGCGCGGCACCACACCTTTTTTGAAATGCTCGGCAACTTCTCTTTCGGCGATTATTTTAAGGCGGAGGCCATTGCCTATGCCTGGGAATTCTTAACCGATGTATTGAAGCTCGAAAAAGACAGGCTTTATATTACCGTTTTTACCGACGACGATGAGGCGGAAATGCTTTGGCAGCGGATCGCCGGCGTTCCCAAAAGCCGCATCCTGCGCTTGGGTGAAAAGGACAATTTTTGGTCTATGGGGGACACTGGCCCCTGCGGCCCCTGTAGCGAAGTGCTCTATGACAGAGGCGCTGAATACGCTTGCGAAGCGGCGGAATGCGGGATTGGCAAATGCGACTGTGACCGCTGGCTGGAAATATGGAACCTTGTTTTTATGCAATTCAACCGCGATGAAAGCGGCAAGATGACGCCGCTGCCAAAGCCGAGCATCGATACGGGCATGGGCCTGGACCGCGTCGCCTCAATTTTGCAAGGCGTGTCCTCTAATTATGATACGGATTTGCTGAAAGAGCTGATCGGCTTCATCGAAAAGGAAACGGGCCGGGCCTATTATGGGGACGAGCGCGGCTTCCCGATGCGGGTCATTGCTGACCATGCCAGGGCCTGCACCTTCCTGATCGGCGACGGCGTTTTACCCTCCAATGAAGGTAGGGGTTATGTCTTGCGCAGAATTTTAAGGAGAGCCTCCCGTTTTGCCCGGCTTCTTGGCAGGGAAGCGCCTTTTTTGTGGCGGATCACGCCGGTTGTCGCCGCGATGATGGGGGGTCAGTACCCGGAAATCCGGGAGCAGGAAGATTTCATCATTAAGGTGATCAAAAATGAAGAGGAACGCTTCCACCTTACTTTAAGCGAAGGCCTGAAAGTTGTGGAGGAAAAGCTGGCCCGGGCAAAAGAAAAGGGTATGTCGGAGATCAGCGGCAAAGACGCGTTTTTGTTTTACGATACCTATGGCTTTCCCCTCGACTTAACGGAGGACATCGGCGCGGAACACGGCTTCAGCGTTGACATCGAGGGTTTTGAAGCGGCCATGGAAGAACAGCGCAACCGGGCCAGGGCGGCGAGAAGCGGCGAAACCGGCTATGCCTTGGATTTGGAACTGTCCGCGGCCTTGCCCTCGGTGCCGCCGAGCGGTTTCTTGGCTTATGAAACCTTGGCGGCGAAGGCGCAGCTTTTGGCCATCGTGTCCAATGGCCGGCAGGTGGAACATCTGTCGGCGGGGGAAGCCGCCTACCTCGTTTTTGATCAAACGCCCTTCTATCCCGAAGGCGGCGGACAAATTGGCGACAAAGGCACGGTTTGCGGCGAAAAGGGCAAAGCCAGGATCGAGAACACCCTAAAATTGCCGAACGGCATTATTGTTCATAAAGCCATTGGTGAAGCGGGGATCATCGGCGCCCAAGCCGCATATGATTTAGCGGTGGCTTCGCCTTTGCGCCGGGCGACCATGCGGAACCATACGGCGACGCATTTGTTGCACCGGGCCTTACGGGAAGTGCTGGGAGACCATGTGCACCAGGCCGGTTCTTTGGTCAACAGCGAAAGGCTGCGGTTTGACTTTTCTCATTTTTCCGCTGTGACCGCTGAGGAGTTGCAGGCGATTGAGGACCGGGCCAATGCCAAAATCTTGGAGGCCCTGCCGGTTGTCACCGCGTGGATGCCCATTGCGGAAGCGAAGGAAAGCGGCGCCACCGCTCTCTTCGACGAAAAGTACGGCGATGAGGTGCGGGTTGTTGCCGTAGGCGACTGGAGCCGGGAATTGTGCGGCGGCACCCATGTTCAAAATATCGGAGAAATCGGCATATTAAAGATTGTTTCCGAAAGCAGCATCGGTGCGGGGCTGCGCCGCATCGAAGCGGTGACCGGCGAAAATGCGCGCCATTTTTATCAGGCGGAAGAACGGGAACTGGCGGAAATCCGCGATCTGCTGAAGGTGAAGGAAGGCGAATCGGCCCAAAAGATCAGGGGCCTTTTGGCGGAAATCAAGGAAGGGCAAAGGCAACTGGAAACCTATCGGCAAAAGGATGCCAGAGATAGGCTGCGACAGGCGGAAACGGCGCTGGAAGAAGGGGCCGGGGGCAAATTCCTCGTCGCCCAGCTGGCCGATATGGAGATGGCCAAATTGCGGGAAGCCGCCGACAATCTCAGGGACAAGGAAAAAGATTTGGCTTTGGTGCTGTTTTCCGCCCAGGAGAATAAGGTTCATATCATCGTTACTTCCAGTCCGAGCTGGCAGGCCCTGGGAATGAAAGCCGGAGATTTGATTAAAAAGATCGCCCCCATCGTTGGCGGCGGCGGCGGCGGCCGTCCCGATCTGGCCCAAGCGGGCGGCAAGGACATCGGCCAAATCCCGAACGCCGTCAAAAAAGCAAGGGAAATTTTAAAGGCACTCGCATAAAGGAAAGGCGGTGGAAAAATGACCGGTAATAATTTAGACCATACGGTAGAATTCAGCAGCGGCAAAGAAGAACATGATGTGCGGACAATCTTTTTTTCCGTCTACGATTCCTTAAAAGAAAAAGGATACAATCCGGTAAACCAGATCATCGGCTATTTAAGCTCCGGCGACCCAACCTATATTACAAATTATCGGGATGCCCGTTATCTGATCCAAAAGATCGAGCGGGATGAGCTGATGGAGGCGCTGATCCGCTTCTATCTTTCGAACGCGAGGTAATATGCGGATTCTGGGTTTAGACGTGGGAATGAAGAATATCGGCCTCGCACTGTCGGATCCTTTCGGCATGACCGCCCAAAACCTGGGCGCGATCCGGCGCAAAGGCGATCTGGGGGCAGATCTGGCGGCGTTAAAAACCATCATCGACAGCCGGGATGTGGATACAATCGTGATCGGTTTGCCGAAAAATATGAATGGCACCCTGGGGCCTGCCGCTGAAATGGCGCAAAATTTTGCCGCCGAAATCGGCAACATTACCGCGACGCCAATCGTATTCTGGGATGAAAGGCTGACGTCAAAAATGGCGGAGCAAGTTTTGCTGGAAGCGGATCTTAGCCGAAAAAAACGAAAACAAAAAATCGATTCGCTGGCGGCGGTTTTAATTCTACAAAACTATCTCGATTTCTTGGCCCATGAGAAAAGGGCAAAAGAGAAATTAGAGGAAGAAGAAAAAGGAGAATCCTATGAGTGATCATGATATGGAAATGGAATTTGACGAAGAGATTGTCACCCTGATCGATGAAGAGGGGTGGAGCATCCCTTTGCCGTCATCGAAATCATTGAAGTGGAAGGCCAGGAATACGCCATCATGGCGCCGCTGGATACCGCGGAGAACGAAGACGGGGAAGAGGACGAAGCCGTGATCTTCCGCCTTGAAATCGACGAGGAAACCGGCGAAGAATTGCTGGCGGAAATCGAAAACGACGAGGAATGGGAAAAGGTGGCCGATGCCTATATGGCTTTAGAGGAAGAAGAGGAAGAATAAAAGCCGGAAAGGCGCCTGCATGTTGAAGAAACTGTGGAAAGAGAAAAGAATATGGGTGCTTTTCGTGTCGGTGGCGGTTTTGCTGCTGGGCGCCGTCATAGGGCTGGCGGTGGCGGACAAAGTATGGAAGGATGGCGATCGAATCGCCGGCAATGTTTTTTTCCTGGGCAAAGACCTGGGGCATCTCACCAAGGAAGAAGCCTATGAACAGGTACATGCAGCGTACCAAGAGCAAATGGCCCGGAAACTCCACCTGACGGGGAAAGATTTGGCTTGGGATTTTACGCTGGAGGAATTGGGCCTGACCGACAACAGCGATGTCGTTGTCACCACGGCATACCAGGCCGCAAGAAGCGGAACCGTCTTTGACCGCTATCGGGATCGCATCTCCCTGCTGTTTCAGGTAAAAAACCTGGAAACCGCCGGGCTTTTCGTATTTGCGGAAGAGAAGAAGGGCGCGATCCTGAACCGTCTATCCGAGGAATTGGGCAGCACCGCCCAGGATGCCCGTTTTGAAATTGGCGGCGACCATGTCATTTCCATTGTTCCCTCCGCTACGGGAACGGCCTTAAATACCGAAAAGAGCTGGGCGCTGATTACAGCGGCGGTGGACAATTTGGCCACGACCGAGGTGGCTTTGCGGATTGAAGAAAATATGGAGCCGGAGGTCACCACCGCCGATTTGGAAGCGATGGACATTACCACGCTGATCGCTTCATTCAGCACGAAGTACAATGCCGGCCAAGTGGCCAGGTCGGAAAACCTTGCCGTGGCTTCAAAATCCTTGGATCTGCTGATCGTGAAGCCGGGAGAAACCGTTTCCTTCAATGATATCGTTGGGGAGCGTACCGCAGCCAGAGGCTTTAAGCAGGCGATCATCATTGAGAACGGAGAATTTACCCCCGGCATGGGCGGCGGCGTTTGCCAGGTCAGCACAACGCTGTACGGCGCTTTGATTCGGAGTGAGCTGTTGATCGTGGAAAGAAACCCCCATTCCATCCCCATCGCCTATGTAAAGCCCGGCCAAGATGCGATGGTGGCTTGGGGATCCTCGGATTTGAAATTTAAGAACGAATACGATACGCCGGTATTGCTGCACACGGAATGTGGCGGCGGCACCATCACCATGATGGTTTTCGGCGCCGCCTCTTATAAAAAAGAAGTGGAAATTGTATCCGAAGTGCTGCGCTATATTCCTTTTTCTACCGAAACGAGATTGGACAAGTCCCTCCAACCGGGAACGACGAAGGTGAAATCTTCCGGCAACCGCGGCTTAGAATGCAAGGTGTATAAAAAGATTTTGGAAGATGGGGAAGTGGTTTCGACGAAGATGCTCAGCCACAATACCTACCGCGCCGAGAAAAGGGTTGTATTGCAGGGCCCCGCCGTCGTCGAAGAACCGAAAACGCCGGCTGAGGACAAAAATCAGAACAATACGGAAGAACCGGCAGCTTGAACCGCTTTTGTGGACGCGTTTATGCCGGGGGAGAGGAAAAATGAAAAAAGTCATAGCGATCACCTTAATCGTCGCTGTCTTGTTGGCCATCGTGGCGGTTCCCGTTTACCAAATCTTTGGGCGGCGCGATGTCAGCGAAATACGGCTTGAAATTCCGCAGGCGTCCACTTCCGCCGCAATCGGCGCTTTGCTAAAAGAAAACGGCGTTATCGGCAGCCCGCTGTTTTTTAAACTGTATTTGAAGGCGACGGGGCAAGGGGCGGACTTTAAAGCCGGTGTATACGATTTTAATGGCAGTTACAATCTGCCGGACATTGCCGCGATGCTGAAAGAAGGGGGTTTGGCGGGCATTAAGGTTACGATCCCCGAAGGGTATACGCTGGAACAGATTGCGGCGGCGCTGGTTAAAAACGGCATCGTGACAGAGGCGGATTTTATGGAAGCCGCTGCCAATGGCGATTATCGATACGACTATGTGCCGAAAACCGGCGACGCTTTGCGCTTGCAGGGGTATCTGTTCCCGGAAACCTATCGCTTCTTTCCCGATACCGACGCAAAAGAGGTGATCGCCGCCATGTTAAAGGAATTTGACAACCATTTTTCCGCCGAATGGAGAAGCCAGATGGCGGAACGCGGCCTTTCCATGGAGGAAACGGTCACAATGGCCTCAATCATCGAGCGGGAAGCGGCCGTCGCCTTAGACCGGCCGATCATCGCCGGCGTATTCTTTAAGCGCCTAGAGATCGGCATGAAACTGCAAAGCTGCGCCACGGTTCAATATGCCTTAGGGGAAACGAAACCGGCGCTTTCAACCAATGATATTGCCATCGATTCCCCTTATAATACCTATCTGGTCGACGGATTGCCCCCGGGCCCGATCTGTTCGCCGGGAAAAGCGGCGCTGGAAGCGGCCTTATACCCCACAGAAACCGATTATGTCTATTTTGTCGCCAAGCCCGACGGCAGCCATGTTTTCAGCGTTACCTATGAGGAACATCTGGCGGCAAAGGCGGCAATCGAAAGGGGAGAGAACCCGACATCGCAGGAAACGGAAGAATAAAAAAGCCGGAGATCGTCGCCCCCGCCGGTGATTTGGAGAAACTGCGTTTTGCCATCGCCTATGGCGCCGATGCCGTTTATCTGGCCGGGGAGTCCTTTGGTTTAAGGGCCGCCGCGGCCAATTTTTCGCCAAAAGAAATGGCGGCGGCTTTCGCCATGTGCCGCGAAAACGGCGTCAAAGCCTATGTCGCGGTGAATATTTTCGCCCATAATCGCGATATTGCGGCTTTGGAGCCTTATCTGGAAACGCTGCGGGATATGAAGCCGGCGGGTTTGATTGTTTCCGATCTCGGCGTGTTTTCCCTCGCCCGGGAGGTCGCTCCATCCTTGCCGCTCCATATCAGCACCCAAGCCAATACGGTGAATTGGAAAACCGCGTCGACCTGGCAAGAAATGGGGGCCAGGCGCGTTGTTTTAGGACGGGAGCTTTCCCTGGCGGAAATGAAAGAAATCCGGGAAAGAACCGATGTTGAACTGGAGATTTTCGTTCACGGCGCCATGTGCATGGCCTATTCCGGGCGTTGCCTGCTCAGCAATTACCTGGCCTCCGTGATGCCAACCGGGGCGCCTGCGCCCAACCCTGCCGCTGGCGATACCGGCTGGAGGAGGAGAAAAGGCCGGGCATCTATTATACCGTCGAAGAGGACCGGCGCGGCGCTTATATCTTGAATGCGAAGGATCTTTGCCTTCTACCCCACCTACCGGCGCTGGTCGATGCCGGCCTCGACGCGCTGAAAATTGAAGGGCGCATGAAAAGCGCCTATTATGTCGCCCAAGTGACCAAAGTGTACCGGGAAGCGGTGGACGCTTATTTTGCGGAACCCTCCGGTTTTAAAAGCGGCCTGCCCCACTGGCAGCGGGAATGGAGAAGGTGAGCCATCGCGGTTATTGCGACGGTTTCCTTTTCGACCCGCCGGCCGGTGAAGGCCACCGCTATGAAGACGGCGGTTATCTGCAAGGCTATGATTTCGTCGCCGTCGCCGTTGCCTATGACCGGGAACGAAAATGGTTGGAAGTGGAGCAGAGAAACCGCTTCGCCGTCGGTGAGGAATTGGAGTGGCTGACGCCGCAGGGATCCGGCTCAAGCTGGGTATTGGCTGAAATTTTTGATGGGGAAGGGCATTGCCTAAACGCGGCGGCCCATCCGCAAATGCGGGTTTTCCTGCCGGTAAAGGAAGAGATCGCCCCGCTGTCGATCCTGCGGAGGAGGAAGAAATGAACGGCGGTTTTTGCTATGAAGTACGCTTAGCCCCAAGGACATCGATTTTCTCAACCGCGTTTTCGAAGCCTATGACCATCTCGCGCTGGTGACCACGGTAGACGCCAAGGAGGCCCTCGTTCTGGTGCGGGGATATGGCCAATCTTCGGCGGTACGCAGAATTCTCCGGCATCTTCCCATCGAAATAGACTGGCGGGAGAGGAAATGAACCTGTTTTTATACCCTCTTGTTATTTTGCCCGATGAGGAAATATTCGACATATTTTGTTTTGCCTCTTGATTCGCCGCCATTCTTTCTATATAATCATCGCAAAGGCATATAGGAAATATGCTGCGGTTTTAAAGGTTTTGCGCTTTGCCGGAATCGTATGATCCTTGAAGGATGGTTGTGGAGCATGAAGGTCCTCTTTATCGGACCTTCTTTTTTAATTTTTTAAAATTTTAGGAGGGAAGCATGAAAAAGAAGAGATTTGCCATTTTAAGCCTGACCGTTCTTTCCCTGTTTCTGTTTGCCGCTTGTGGCGGCGACAAGGAGAAGCGCCAGGCAAACCGATCGCGTTGTCATCTCTATGGACGCCGAATCGGAACCCGCCGCCGGTTTCGACCCCATTATGGGTTGGGCCGCCGGGGAGCATACCCACGATCCGCTGCTCCAAAGCACCCTTTTGGTCACTGAGGACGATCTGACGATCGGCCTCGACCTTGCCACCGGTTACACCATCTCCGCCGACGCCTTGACCTGGACTTTTAAGATCCGCGACGATGTGAAATTCACCGACGGTGAAGCCGTTACCGCTGCCGACGTCGCTTTTACCTATAATGAGGCATTGAAACAGGCGACGGAAACGGATCTTTCCATGCTGGATTCTGTGGAAGCCGACGGCGATACCACCGCCATCTTTCATCTCAAACGTCCATTTTCCGCTTTTGCTTATGTCGCCGCCGTGGTGGGCATCGTACCGGAACACGCCTATGACGCCGCCACCTATGGCCAAAACCCCATCGGTTCCGGCCGCTATATGCTAAAGCAATGGAACAAAGGGGAACAGGTGATCCTGGCGGCCAATCCGGATTATTACGGTGAGGAGGCCAAAATCAAGGAAGTCACCGTCGTCTTTATGACCGAGGACGCCTCCTATGCCGCGGCCAAAGCCGGCCAGGTTGATGTGGCCTATACCGAGCCTTCCTATACCCAGAAGCCCATCGCGGGCCATCAAATCGCCGCCTTCGATTCTGTGGACATCCGGGGCATCAATTTGCCCACCGTTCCGTCAGGGGCCAAAACCGAACCGGATTTAAATGGAGAAACCCTGCCCGCCGGCAATGATGTAACGGCCCATCTCGCCATTCGGCAAGCCATCGCCCGGGCCATCGACCGGGAAGCCATCGTCCAAAACGTTCTCTATGGCTATGGTGAAGTCGCATATAGCGAAAGCCTCAATGCGCCCTGGGAAAATGAGGCCATGGATGCAGCGAACCGTACCGCAGCGCAGCACCGTCTGGGGAATCTCCCCTTCGCATTCTGTGGTAAATTGGGGGCAGCGGGGGCCGAAAGCGCAGCCTTCCGGCATATCCTTCGCATAGGGCTGGTTGCCGGGGAAAGGCGCGAAACCGTTTTGCGGCAATGAACGCCACAGCGCCTTTGTATAGGGGTGGCGCAAACGCTCTTCGCTTTGAAAATCAGCAACCAGAGCCTCTTCCACCGTAGAACCGGCATAAAAAACGGCGATCCGATCCGCCACTTCCAAGGCAAGATCGATGTCGTGGGTGATGAGAAGGACGCCATTGCCCCGGTCGGCAAATTCCCTAAAGTGCCGGAGGGCATTTTTCGCCGCCGCCAGATGCAGACCCGGCGTCGGTTCGTCGGCGATGACCAGTTTGGGGCTGGCCATCATGGCGATGGAAAGAAGCGAACGCCGGGCCATGCCCCCGGAAAGCTCAAAGGGGTAAAGATCTGCCGTATCCGCCGGTAGGTGGTAAAAATCAAAAAGCTCCTTTTGCTTTTTGAAGGCCGCCTCGTCTTTTCTCATTTTCCGAACCTGTTTGCCGATTTTCATCAATGGATCAAGATAGGTGACCCCCTGGGGGACGAGCACGATCTCTTTTCCCCGCAGCGCCCGGATTTTTTCCCCATTCAAAAGCTCTTCATTGAAATAGATATTTCCCGCCGCATTGCAGTTGGCTGGTAAGATGCCCAAAATGGCATGGGCCAACAGACTCTTGCCGGAACCGCTGGAGCCGACGATGGCCACGAGTTCCCCTTTGTGGACGGAAACATTTAAATTTCGGATCACCGGAGATCGGCTTGGCGAAATCCTTTGGTATATTGGGTAAAGGAGATGGAAAGGTCTTCAATTTCCAAAATATGCTCACGGTTCGTGCAAGTCATGGCTCTCCTCCTTAATTTTGGGCGCTTTGGGGGTCGATCAATTTGCGCAGGCTGCCGCCGAGCAGATCGAAGAGCAAAACCGTTGCCAACAGGGCCAGACCGGGAAAGAGCGCCAACCACCACATGCCCATTGAGAGATATTTCATGCTTTCCGATAAGATAATGCCGATGCCCGGCTGCTCCGGCGGCAGGCCAAAGCCGAGAAAGGTCAAAGACGCTTCGTGCAGGATGGCATGGGGAAAGAGCAGGACAAGGCCGACGAGGAATTGGGGGAAAACCGCCGGCGCCATATGTTTCACGGCGATGCGCAGATTGCCTACCCCCAGTTTTTTGGCGATCTTGATATAATTTTCTTCCTTTAATTGCAAAATCTCGCCGCGGATCACCCGGGTTAAGGTCGGCCAATGGCTGATGGCTACGGCGACGGTTACACCAAAAGTTCCCTTCCCCATAGCGAAGGAAAGCAGAATCAGCAAAAGCAAATGGGGAATTCCCATCACGAGATCGACGCTCCAAGTGATCGCGCCGTCGACCCTTTTTCCCAAGGTAGCGGCGGCGCTGCCTAGAATGGCGGCGATTACGGCGCTGACGACAGAGGCAAAAAGTCCGATAAAGAGGCTGATGGAAAGGCCTTTTAGGGTGCGGGCGAGCATATCGCGGCCCAACCAATCGGTGCCGAAGAGATGGGCGGAGCTTGGCGCCAAGTTTTTCTGGGTGAAATCCGTGGCCACCGCCAAATTTCCCAGCATGGTGCCGGCGACGGCGACGGCGGTCAGCAGAAAGAGGGCGAGAAAAAAATAGACGGCGGTTTTCTTCCTTTGGTTAAGGCGTTTCTTTTTATGGGCCTGTAGGATTACGGCGCCGGATTCATTCATGGAGACTGCCCCTCCTTATCCTGGGATCGATGACGCCATAAAGGAGATTGGCGATCAGATTGCCGCCGAAAACGACGGCGGCACTGATGACGGCGATGCCCAGAAGGAGCGGCGCGTCGCCCCCCAAACCGGCGGATACGGCGGCCTGTCCGAGGCCGGGATAGGAAAAAACCTGTTCCACCAGGACGGAGCCGCCGAAAATCTCACTGATTGAAGCGAATTGCAAGGTCATGGCGGGAAGCAAAATATTGCGCAAAGCATGGTTTTTGACGATGAAGGATACCGGCTGGCCCTGGGCTTTGGCGAAGAGAACATAGTCTTCCCCCATAATGTCGATCATCTTTTCCCGGGTGTGCAGCGTGATATTGGCCACCCCGACGACGCTTAGGGTAATGGCGGGCAAAATCAAATGGTGAAGCATGTCCAAACCGTCACTTCGGTGGCGGGTACGCCGATCGGAACGCTGAGGCCAGCGGGAAAGATCCGCAGCCAAACGGCAAAGACCATCAGCAAAACGAGGGCCAGCCAAAATGTGGGGGTGCTGGCCATCAGCATGGCATATCCTTTAATGGCCTTATCGATCCAACGGCCCCGGTTGAGCCCGGCGACGATGCCGAGAGCAAATCCCAAAATTCCGGAGAATACCCAGGCCAGAGTCATTAAAACCAGCGAGTTTAGGAATTTCACGGCGATGATGTCCGCCACGGGCTGGCGATAGACGAGGAGGTTCCCATATCGCCGCGGATAAAATCGCCGAACCAATTGAGATAGCCTTCGACCGGCGGCGTATCAACACCGAAATGCGCTTCAAGCCGGGCCAGGTTCTCCGCATCGATATTGGCCATCCCCACTTCCCCGATATAGGCGCGGACGGGATCCACCGGCGATGCGGAAATAAGGAGAAAACTTAAAAAGCTTACGGCAATCAGCAGCAAGATGACTTTGATGATCTTTTTTCCCCATAAATTTTCCGATGCCGGAAAGATTGGCTCTATTCATGCAAACACTCCATCAAATATGGCATACGGCGCTTCCGGGGCGCGGCGGCGCCTTTGCCTCCGCGCCTCGGAAGAAGGCGGCAATTTAGTCCCAATACCATTGGTCGACATTGTTTGTGATCGTCCAGCCATAGCCATGGGGGTGAATCTTATGGTCGATCACATGTAAGCCATCGGCGACAAAATAGATGTGCTGTATTGAAGCGATCCAGATCCAGGGGCAGTCACCGTCGGGGGTGACACCGGTGGCGCCATCCCATTGGGCTTGCTGCCACAATGGGTAGGATGCTTCCACCGAGGCGGCGGCCAGGGCTTCGTCGCTGTGGGCGTCCACGGTGGCATTGGAATATGATGAAGCGTTTTTGCCCGTATAGTAATGGCTGATGATGCTGTTTGCCGGGGAATGGCTGCCGGCGCCAAATACATGGGGGGTTTCGTAATAGAGAGAGGAAATTTCATCCCAGCTTTTGCCTACGGGATTTACCTTGATGCCGATCTCGCCGAGCATTTCGGCAACGGCCATGGCAATGCCGGTACGGGCGGAATTGTTGGACATATAAAGGAGGTTGAATTCCGCCTTTTGCCCGTCTTTCTCATAGATGCCGGCTTCGTTTAAAGCCCAGCCGTCGGCTTCAAGAATTTCCCTGGCCTTTTCCGGGTCATAGGCAACCCGCATGCGAAATGAGGTGAAACGAATGGTTTTGGAAGTCAAAGACATCACCTTCGGCTATAAAAAAGACCGCCCCCTCTTCGATCATTTTCAGCTCAGTGTCACCAGCGAAGAAAGGTTGGGAATTATCGCGCCCAGCGGTTTTGGTAAAACAACCCTTTGCCAAATCATGGCGGGCTACCTCAGGCCCCAGGCGGGGCAAGTCCTCGTCGACGGCCGCGAAGTCCGGGCCATCAAAGGTTATTGCCCGGTGCAAATGATCTGGCAGCACCCGGAAAAATCCCTCAACCCCCGGCTGCGATTGCGGGAGGCCATTGCCGAGGGAGATCGGGTCGGCGCCGAGATCATCGAGGGCCTCGGCATCGAAAGGGATTGGTTCAACCGCTTTCCCGGGGAGCTTTCCGGCGGTGAGATGCAGCGCTTTTGTATTGCCCGGGCCTTAGGAAAGGGAACGAGGTTTCTCATCGCCGATGAAATCAGCACCATGCTCGACCTGATTACCCAAAGCCAAATTTGGCAATTTTTGCTTCATGAAGTGGAAAGGCGCAAGATCGGCCTTGTGGCCGTCACCCACAGCCAGCCCTTGATGAACCATATCGCCAGCCGCCAGATTGATCTTGGCAAAAGCTAAAACCGCCGCCGCGAAAAGAATAAAGAATGACAAAAAATACCATCCTATTACCGTAAAAGTATGGGATGGTATGTTTTTGGAGGTGTTTTATGAACAGAAAACGGTTTTATCTGATTGCCGCTTTCTTTTTTGTCTTTTTTTTCGCCGTCATCCTGCGTTTGGCTTATCTGCAAATGTTCGACGCGGAGGCATTGGCCAAGGTCGGCGATAAGCAAAAGGTACGCTCAGTGGAGCTGACCCAATATCCGAGGGGCGAAATACTCGACCGAAACGGCGCCGCCATCACCAACAATAAGGAGGAACCGGCGCTGCTGGTCTTTCCTTCTTTGATCGGCGACCCGGAACAGGATGCAGCCGCTATTGGCAAAATGATCGGCGTAGACAGCGAAGACATTCTCAGAAAGATCAGGGGCTTAAAAAGCGATGGCACCGAAATCCGGCGATTGCCTTTTGTCGCGAAAAGCAAATTAAACGCCGAGGAAACGGCAGCGTTGCAAAACGACGCCAGGGCAGGAACTTTTATCGTCGGCCAAATCGGCCGCTATCAAGAGGATTTTCCCGCTCTCCACATTTTGGGGCAGCTGGGAAAGGTGGAAGAGGCGGATCGTCTGGAAAAGGGGCTGGATTCTTACAATGTCGGCGATCTGATCGGCATTTCCGGCTTGGAGAAAATTTACGAGGATGTGCTGCGGGCAAAAAGCGGGGAACGGCTCGGCCTTTTGGTGGACGAGAGAAACCGCTTTATCAAAGGGGAGGGATATTTTATTTTGGAGGACGAGAAGGAGCAGGCGGCAGGTTCCGTTTCCCTCACCGTCGACCTTGAATTGCAGCGGGTGGCGGAAAATGCTTTAAACGGCAGCCATGGCGCCGTCGTCGTCCTCGACGTGGAAAATGGTGATATTTTGGCTTTGGCCAGCGCCCCGGGATATGATCCCTATTATATAACATTGCCGAAAGAGAACGATGCTTATGTCAATAAACCGCTGCAAACATATCCGCCGGCCTCCCTGTTTAAAATTCTATTGGCGGCGGCGGCATTGGAGGAAGGCGTCGTCGCAATGGAAGACACCTTTTTTTGTCCCGGTTACTATGGGATGATCGGCGGCAAAACCATCGCCTGCTGGAAAGAAGGGGGGCACGGCATTTTAACCTTTGGCGACGCTTTGGCGCAGAGCTGCAATACGGCTTTTCTCTCCCTTGGTTTCGCGCTGGGCGGCGAAACCATCGCTTCTTATTTTGACCGCTGGGAATTGGGGGCGGAACAGATCATTGGCTATCCGTTGGAAGACAAGAAGAATCTAGATTTCAATGCCGCCGTGGATGGCGACATCGCCAATGTGGTTTTGGGCGAAAAGGGGGTTTTGATCACCCCGGTCAATCTCGCCAAGATGATCAATGTGATCGCCAGCGGCGGCATGTTGGTAATGCCGCGGCTTGTTACGGAAGTGCGAAGCGGCGAAACGAGGAAAGAGTTTCCCGCCTCCTATCCCGCCCGTATCATCAAGGAATCGACGGCGGCCACAGTAAAGGAAATGATGACGCGAACCTTTCAAACGGGAACGGCGCAAAACCTCCAGATGCAGAGCCTCGGCATCGCGGGAAAAACCGGCACGTCGGAAACGGCGAATGTTTGGTTTGGCGGTTTTTTGCCGGCGGAAAATCCCCGGTATTCCATCGTTGTTTTGGTTGAAGGCGGCGGCTCCGGTGTTGGCGACGCGGGGCCGATCTTCAAAAAAATCGCCGGTTACCTTCATAGCCTGCCGATAGAAAATTAAAGCAAACCGCAAAGCGGTACGGGAATACCGCCTCCAAAATGGCGGTCTCTTCATGACCAATGCTGCGGCATCGGTTTACCGTCGGCGGCTTCCTTGTTCTTGTGGGGAAATTCTATTATACTAAAGCATGGTCTTTTGGCAATCCCGGGATTTCAATCCGGAAAATCATGGAATACAGCGTTTGGGGGCGCGAATGCAATGAAAGACAATGTCATCCAACGGCTGTTTCGCCGTTATTTTATCGACGCCATGGGGGCGATGGCCCTGGGTTTGTTTTCTTCTTTGATCATTGGGCTGATCCTTTCCCAACTGAGCTTGCTTCCGGTCTTATCTTTTTTAAAACCCTTCAGTGAAGTGCTGGCCGCCAATTCCCCGGTTGTGGGCGGCGCCATTGGCGCTGCGGTTGCCTGGGGTTTAAAAGCCAAACCTTTGGTTATTTTTTCCGCCATGCCGCCGGCGCCTACGGTTATCAGATGGGCGGGCCCGTCGGGGTTTTGTCGGCGCCATTGTCGGCGCGGAATGTGGGTCTTTGATTGCCGGCAAAACAAAGGTTGACATCGTTCTCGTTCCCTTGACCGTCATCGTCGCCGGCGGCATCGTTTCCGGTCTGACGGGCCCTTATATACAGCAATGTATGCTGGCCATCGGCAATGCCATCAACCAGGCGACGGAGCTGTCCCCGGTTCCGATGGAATGGTTATCGCCGTCATCGTCGGTATGGTATTAACGGCGCCGATCAGCTCCGCCGCCATTTGCATCATGCTTGATTTGTCGGGATTGGCCGCCGGCGCCGCGGCGGTGGGATGCGCCACCCAAATGGTGGGGTTCGCGGTTGCCAGTTTTCGGGAAAATGGCTTGGGCGGCCTTCTATCGCAGGGATTGGGCACCTCTATGCTGCAATTCGCCAATATCATGCGCCGCCCGCAAATATGGTTGCCGACGATTTTGGCCAGCGCCGTCCTGGGTCCCATTTCCACCGCGGCGTTTAAAATGACGAATACGGCGGTGGGGGCCGGTATGGGCACCTCCGGCCTGGTCGGCCAATTCGGCGCTTTTGCCGCCATGTCCCCGCCGCGGGGGTTCCCTATACGCTGACGGCGATCGTGCTGCTGCACTTCCTTTTTCCGCCATCCTTACGGTTGCCTTTACCGGGGCCTTTAAAAAGCTGGGCTGGATCCGCCGGGGCGACATGAAATTGAAAGATATCTGATGGCCGGTATTAAATCATAGCGAAAGAGAAAAGCGTGGGTTTTCATCGTTTCGGCGCCCCAAAAGGCGCTTTTTTTGTGGTCTTTTTCATGGAGGGCGCACATAACGGTTAAAGATCGGCGAAAAGATAGGGAGGAAATATTTGTCGAATGTAGAAATAATTTGTAAGCTCTGTATTTTCATATTAAAGGAGGGATGAAAGATGAAACAAATTTTGGTGCGTCATACCCGCTGCGTTGGCTGTAAGACATGCGAATTGGCCTGCAGCATCGCCCACACGGAAGCGGGAGATCTATTTGGCTCCATTCTCGCTGCGGAAAGGCCGGTTCGGCGCATTTCGGTAGAGACAAATGCCAACGGATCCTTGCGGATGCCACTGCAATGCCGGCAATGCGGCGAACCGATGTGTGTCAGCGCCTGCATGACCGGGGCGCTGAAAACCGACAAGAAATCCGGCATCGTCTATTATCGTCCGGATCGCTGTGTCGCCTGCTTCATGTGTGTGATGATGTGCCCCTATGGCGCGATCAAAGAGGAAAAAGCAAAAGGGAAAATCGTTAAATGCGATCGGTGCGCTTCCCTCGGGAGGGAACCGGCCTGTGTTTCTTCATGTCCCACCAAGGCGATGGCCTTTGTAGAGGTCAATGATTTCAATGAAAAGGTACACCAGATGTTTTTGACAAAGTTTGTCGGTGAGGAGGGAGTAGAATGAGCATTCAGGATTTGACCATTGATTTGGCCGCCCAAAAAATGTTGGCCAAAGCGGAGATCGATCAGGTGGAAACGGTTTGGGATCGCTTTCAGGCGCAGCAACCGCAGTGTGGCTTTGGTCTTCTTGGCCTTTGCTGCCGCCATTGTGTACAAGGCCCCTGCCGCATTGACCCCTATGGTGAAGGCCCGAAAACGGGGATTTGCGGCGCCAGCGCCGATGTGATCGTGGCAAGAAATCTGCTTCGCCAGGTCACCGGCGGTGCCTCCGCCCATATGGACCATGCCTATGAAGCCATCGAAGCCCTTGCCCTTGCTGCCGAGGGCAAAGGTTGTTATGAAATCAAAGGTGAAGAGAAGTTGAAAACCGTCGCCGCGAAGGTCGGTATTGATACGGAAGGAAAAAGCAAGGAGGAACTGGCGGCCAAAGTGGCGGCGATCGCCTTTGCGGATTTTGCGAACCATACCTCGGCTCCGGTGCGCTGGCTGACCGCCACCGCCCCGAAGGAAAGGGTGGAAACCTGGGGAAAACTGGGGGTACTGCCCCGCAACCCCGACCGGGAAATTCGCCAGTCGATGCACGAAACCACGATGGGGATGGATGCGGATCCGGTTCAGCTGATTCTTTCCACCGTGCGGATGGGCTTGGTGGACGGGTACAGCGGTTTGCATCTCGGCGCCGATTTACAGGACATTCTATTTGGCACACCGATGCCCAATCTGACCGAAGCGAATCTGGGGGTCTTAAAGGAGGACAAGGTAAATATTCTTGTCCACGGCCATGAACCGCTGGTGGCGGAAAAGATTGTTGATTGGTCCAAAGCATTGGAGGATGAAGCCCTTGCCGTTGGCGCAAAGGGAATTCAGGTATCCGGCGTTTGCTGTAGCGGCAATGAACTTTTGATGCGCCGCGGCGTGGCGATGGCCACAAATTTCCTCTCCCAGGAATTGGCGATTATAACCGGGGCGGTGGAGGCCATTGTCGTCGATATACAATGCATCATGCCCTCCCTGGCCAATGTCGCCGCCTGCTACCACACGAAGGTATTTACCACGAAGCCCATCGTCAAAATCAGCGGAACGGAGCATGTGGAGTTCTCCCTCGAACATGCCGATGAACAGGCACAAAAAATCGTCCGGGCCGCCATTGAGAATTATAAAAAACGGAACCCGGCAAAGGTGAACATTCCCGCCGTGAAAACAAAAATGATCGGCGGCTTCAGCGTTGAAGCGATCATCGGCGCTCTGGCGAAGGTAAACCCGGAGGATCCTTTAAAACCCCTGGTCGATCATATGATAAGCGGAAACATCCTCGGCGCCGTCGGTACGGTGGGCTGCAACAATCCGAAAGTAAAGCAGGACGATTCCCATATCCGGATCATCAAAGCGCTGCTGAAGGAAAACGTTCTCGTGGTTGCGACCGGATGCTCCGCACAGGCTTTGGCAAAGGCGGGGTTGATGACCCCGGAAGCTACGAACCTGTATGCCGGCGACGGGCTGAAAGCCGTTCTCACCGCCGTCGGGGAAGCCGCCGGTTTGGGCGGGCCTTTGCCGCCGGTGCTGCATATGGGCAGTTGCGTGGACAATGGCCGGATCGGCGATCTTCTGTATGCCTTGGCGAATTATCTTAAAGTCGATGTGAAGGACTTGCCGGCGGCGGCAACCGCGCCGGAATTACAGCATGAAAAGGCCCTCTCCATCGGCACCTGGGCGGTCGCCATCGGCCTTTTCACACACCTTGGCGTTGTGCCGCCGGTTCTGGGCGGCCCGCAGGTTTCGAGGTCTTAACGGGAGCGGCTTGTGAAAACTTGCTGGGCGGCAAATTCTTCGTCGAAACCGATCCGGAAAGCGGCGGCGGCCATGATCGACCATATCAAGAGCAAAAAGGAAGGCATTGAATATTTAAGGGAGGTGAAGGCCGTGCAATATTTGATTGTCGGCAATAGCGCCGCCGGAACCTTCGCCGCGGAGCGCATACGCGCAAATGACCCCAATGGCCAGGTGGCCATCTTGACGGATGAGGTTCTATCCCGCCTATGCCCGCTGTATGACATCCTACTATTTGACCGGCCGGTACCGGGATGAAGATCTCTGGATCCGGTCGGAGGATTTCTATCAAAGGCACCGCTTTCAACTGCATAGGGGGGAGGCCTGCGTCCGGGTGGACAGTATAAAACAGGAGGTGCTGGCCGCCAGCGGCAAGGTATATCCTTATGATAAGCTCTTGATCGCGACGGGGGGGTATGCGGTAAAGCCGGAGATCAAAGGCTCCAATCTGAAAGGCGTTTTTGTTCTTCGTACCCTTGCCGACGCCAAAAAAATCCTAAACCACCCGCGGCGGCTCAAGCACGCGGTGGTCATCGGCGGCGGCTTCGTATCCCTTAAAGCGGCGTATGCGCTTATGGAGAGGGGGATAAAGGTAACCTCCGTCGTTACCTCCGGTCATATTCTAAGCCGGATTCTGGACATTGAAAACGCCGATGCCTTAGCGGCCCTGCTGATGGAACACGGGATGCGAATGGAAACAGGCAATGATGTAACGGAAATCATCGGCGACGATGAGAATACCGTTGCCGGCGTACTGTTAAAAGACGGCAGGGAACTGGCGGCGGATCTTGTCATCATTGGCAAAGGGGTGCGCCCCGCCGTAGGGTTCCTGTCGGGCAGCGGCATTGCCATTGGGGAGGCCATAGATACCGACGTCTATTTAAGAACCAACCGAGACAATGTTTTCGCCGCCGGGGATTGCATACAAAGCTTCGATCTGGCTGAAAGGGAAAAGCGCAACAATGCCCTTTGGCCCAATGCGGCGGAGCAGGGGATATTTGCCGGCGACAATATGAGCGGCCGGAAGGTTCCTTATCCCGGTTCCATTGCCATGAACGCCGCAACGTTTTTTGACCGTGCCATCATCGGCGCCGGCATGATCAAAAAAGGGCGGGAGGACGGTTTTGAGGTCGCGAAATTTTCTTCTGGAAAAGAGGTTCGCCGTCGGCTTGTTTTCCGCGACGATGTTCTCGTCGGCTATTTTCTGATGGGCCGCTTTGAGAAGGCCGGCATCCTGACGAATCTGCTAAAAACCGGCGCCCATTTGGGGAAGATGAAAAAAGAGCTGATCGAAGGGAATTTCTCGCTCCTGTCCCGATATGCCTAAAGAATGCGATTGAGAATTTACCGACAAACCAAAGGCTGCCGCGCACAAACCAAATTGTGCGCGGCAGCCCTTTTATGACCGGTATATGTTTTATAGTTTAAAATCCTTATGGCGATAGACGATGCCGCCAAAGACGAGGGACAGGATCGAAACCGCGGTGCCGAGCAGGAGTTGCATCCAGTTGAAACCTTCCGCCATCAAGGCATTGGGCAGGCTGTAATAGATTGGGGAGAGGTAGGCGAGAAAAGCGGCGGAATCGGCAAAAGCGCTGACGATGCCAAGCAAATAGGTTAAAAACACGAGGCCGACGGCAAAGGGAACCGCCTGTTTATAGTGGGGAAAAACCGTTGAAAAGAAAATTCCCAAGCTAAAATAAATCCAGGTTGTGAAAGCGAAACCGAGAAAACATATGCGAGCTTCCAAACAATTTCACCATAATTTCCCCCGGAAAAAGGGCGATCATCGCGAGATGGACGCCGGATACGACGGCAAGAAAAATCAGCAGTGAAAGCAAAGCGGCGAACAGTTTGCCGAAGTAGATATTGTTGCGGGTGATCGGTTGGGAATAGAGGAATTCAATGGTGCCTTCGCTCTCTTCCCGAATATAGGTTCTCGACCCCAATAGGGCGGCAAAAAAAGCGCCGACCAAAAGAATGAACTGGAAAACATAACCAAAATATTGGTCAATTTGTGTAAAGTCGGGAATTTGCGTCAACCCGAAGGCTTCCAACAAACGGTTGGGATGCCTCCAGCTTGGCGTCGGCCAGTTCCGCCATACCCGGCGATTGCATCGAGGGGTAAAATGCCATGAAAAGGGCGGCGACGGCGGCGACGACCAGGATCCAGACCAACAGGACTTTAGATTTTGCCGCAGTTCCAGCTTGAAAACTTTCATTCCGCTTCCCCTTCATAATAGGACATGAAGCGGCTTCAAATCCTCCGCGCCGATGCTGATGTCCCGCAGTTCCAAGGTGCCAAGGCCAAAAGTGGCTGCAATTCACCGTCATACAGGAATACGATTCTGCCGCCTGCTTTAAGAACTTCCGCGCCGAGGGCTTCAATTTTTGCGACATTGAGAAATTCGCCTTGAATGGAGATTCTGCGCCGCGGCTTTTCCGCCAATTGAACCTCGCCGCGGTCGATCAGCTTTCCTTCCTTAATAAAAGCCAGTTGGGTGCAGTGATCCTGCACCTCTTTGAGATTGTGGCTGGAAAGGAAAACGGTGCTGCCCTCTTCCTTTTTCTCCCGCAATAATTCAAAAAGCCGCGCCTGCATCAAAGGATCAAGGCCGTTTGTGGGCTCGTCCAAAATAAAGAGCTTAGGACGGCCGGCAAAGGCGGCGGCAATGGCTACTTTCTTTTTGTTCCCGGTGGAAAGCTGGCGAAATTTTTTCCCTTTCTCGATTTCAAAACGGTCACAAAGCTCATCGATCAGGGCGGGGTCTTTTACTTCATGAAAATTTTGGGCGATTTTTAAAAGCTCCAGGGCGGTGTAATTGGGATAAAACCGTACATCGCTGGGAACATAACCCGTACTGAACTTGATGGCGTCGGTATAGGTCGTTATGTCAAGGCCAAAGATACTTCCCGAGCCGGAGCTGGGGTAAATAAAATTGAGCAACGTTTTGATGGTGGTGGATTTCCCGGCGCCATTGGGGCCGATAAACCCGAAAACCTCACCGGATTCGATGGCGAGGTCCACCCCCTCAATGCCCCGATGCTTGCCATAATGCTTCGTCAAGCCTTCGGTTTTAATCGCTAACAAGGCGGCACCTCCTATTCCGATTTTTGCTATGCCCAGTATAGCACCGAAAGGGTGGAGCGTCAATAAAATCTAAAGCCACCGGCATCAAGCTTCGGTTATGTAATTTTGCCCCTTGCCTGCCGCCGGCCCGGTTCTAATGCCGGGGCTTGTTTCATAGTTTAAAAGAGGAAAGGTGGTGGACATGGCGGTGGATAAAGGGTACCGGGGGATTCTGCCTTTTTTGCCGGCCAAAGTGAAGGAAGGGCTCCTCTCTTTGCCGGAAACGGCGCTTTTAGGTTTGGAAGAGGTGCGGCTTAGGCGCAGGCAACCCATTGTTTTCTCGTTGCGCGCGGAGGATCTGTATTGGGCGGGGAAGGGTTGCGCAACCCATGTGAGAGAAGCCGTTCCTTGCGATGAGGAAACTTTTCGCATGGCCATCAATTTGGTGACCGCAAGTTCCATATATGCGTTAGAGGAGGAGATGCGGCGGGGCTATATCACCTTGCCCGGCGGCCACCGGGTGGGCATCGCCGGAAGGGCCTTGCTCGATCGGGGCCAGGTGAGGGGACAGCGGGACATCGCTTCATTGAACTACCGTGTGGCGAAGGCGGTGGAAGGCGCCGGAGAAGAGATTTTGCCGCTTCTCCTTGCCGGCGGCGCATTCTGTAATACCCTGATCGTATCGCCCCCCCGCTGCGGCAAAACCACATTGCTGCGGGATTTGGCCCGTTTGCTGTCGGACGGTACGGCGCATTTGCCGCCGCAAAATATCGGTTTGGTGGACGAGCGTTCGAAATTGTCGGCAGCCTCATGGGCATCGCCTTAGCGCTGGCGCGTTGGCCACCGCACGGATATTCTTGACGCGGTACCCAAGGCGGAAGGCATGATGATGCTGATCTGCTCGATGGCGCCGCAGATTATCATCATCAGCGATGAAATTGGCACCAAGGAGGACGGCATTGCCGTTCTGAGCAAGAAAATTCCGGCATGGGTTTGTTTCATTTGGCCCATGGCCGTGATTTGAGTGAGCTGCGCCACAGGCCGGTTTTGGCCAAGCTGATGAACCTTAAAATTTTTTCAGCGCCTGGTCGTTTTAAGCCGCAGCAATGGCCCCGGCACCATAGAACTGGTCGCCGATGCCGATGGCCGCCGCTTGCCGGGAAGGAGTGAACGCCCATGTTGAAATGGCTGGCCGCCGCATTGGTGATCGTTGCGATGGGCGGGGATTGGCATCGCTTTAAGCCATTCATTGTATCGGCGGGAAGAGGGAATTGGGAACAAATCCGCTTCGGCTTGCAGCTATTGGAAACGGAAATTGCCTATTCCAGCGGCCGCTGGCTTATGCGCTGAAAAATTGCGGCGCCCGGCTTGGGGGGAAATCGGCATAATCTTCCGAAATAGTGCAAAATCACTGCAAAGCAGCGACGGCATGAGCGAGAAGCGGGCCTTGCTTGCCGCCATCAATGAACGGAACCCCATCTGGCCATCAACCGGGAAGAGCGGGACATTTTACGGCGCATCGCGGCGGAAATCGGTGTTTCCGATACGGAAGACCAAAAAACAAAGTTGCGCTTTTTTCAGCGGCAGCTCGATCAAGCCTTGGCTTCGGCGGTGGAGGACGGTGACAAGTGGCGAAAAATCTATAGCGCCGGCGGTTGGATTCTGGGGCTGCTCTTGGTTTTGATTTTGATATAAGGAGAATGAAAGATGGCGGAGATGCAATTGATTCTTTCTGGCGGTACTGGCGATCGTCGTTACTCTGCTTCACAGCTTTTTAAAGCAGGCGGGAAGGGATGAATACGCCTATCTGACCCTTGTTTTGGGGATTACCATCGCGCTGATCCGGGTCATTCCCGTGATACTCGAATTCTTTCGGCAGGTAGAGTCTGTTTTTAACCTGTATTGACGGTGGCTTTTATGAAAACCGTGCTTTTGATTCTATCCATCGGCCTGATCAGCGTTGCTTTGCCGCATTTTTGCGGACAGCAAAATGCTGGTATTGAGTATGCTGATTGGGATTGTGGCGGGCATTTTAATCTTTTGCAGGTTTTGCTGGCGCTGCTGAATATTTTTGCCACCATTACTGCCATCACCGGCAATGCCGGCCTGCAAACCGACTATTTGCTGCTGATCTTTAAGGTGGTCGGCATCGCCTACCTGGGGGAATTCGCCGCCCAATTGTGCCGCGACGCGGATCAGGGCAGCATTGCCCAAAAGATTGAAATGGGCGTGAAAATTATCATTATGCTGATGGCGCTTCCATTGTTACAGGCAATTTTGGACGCGGTGATCGGCCTATTGTCATAAAGGCCAACGGTAGAATTGACGGAAGCGGGGGAAGGGGGCGGAAGCGATCAAAGCCGACAAGTTGAAGAGAAAAAACCGCCGCCGGTTCATATGTCTGTTCTGCTTTTCCCTGCTGTTCCTGTTCCCGGGGCAGGTATGGGGATATGAAGCGGCAGCGTCGCTGCCCTCCATCGATACCGATGCCTTGGAGGAGAGCATCCGCGGTTTAGACGAGACCATCCGCGGCGAGGGGGAGGACGTTTCGCTGCTTTCCTTGTTTCAGGACTTGATGCGGGGCGAGTATCGTTTCGATTTACAGGGCATTCTCAGCTTTATCCTGCGGTTTTTTATGGGCGAAGTGGTGGCCCAGGCGAGCCTTTTGGGGCAAATCATCCTGCTGGGTGTTGTGGCGGCGGTGTTCCATAATTTGGACAGCAGCTTTCAAGGCGGAAAATTGGCGGCCATTGGCCAATGGGTGGTCTATCTTGTTTTCATCGGCCTCGCCGTTCGGGCCTTCGGCTTGGCGATGCAATTGGGCAGCCGCGCCATTGAATCCGCCGCGAATTTCCTCTATGCGCTCTTCCCGATTATGGTGGGGTTATTGAGCGCGATGGGGGGAGTGACCGCGATCACGGTGGTCAAGCCCACCTTGGCGGTGGCCATCGGCTTTTTTCTTCACATCATGGATCGTTTTCTTTTGCCGCTCCTCTTTTTGCTGGCGGTTCTGGCCATTGTCGGCAACCTTTCGGAAAATTTTAAACTGACCGGCTTCTACCGCTTGGTGCGGGACATCATCATGGTTTCCCTCACCCTGATGCTGACGCTGTTTACCGGCATACTCGGCCTGGAATCTTGGCCGCCGGCGCCATCGACGGCCTGGCCTTAAAGACCGTTAAGGTGGCGACGGGAAGCCTATTCCCGTGGTTGGGCGCCATGTCGCCGATGCGATGGATACGATTTTGGGCGCGTCCTGCTGTTAAAGAATACGGTTGGCGTCTTTGGGCTGGTCGCCATTGCCGTCGTCCTGGTTCTTCCCGGTTTGAAAATATTGCTGATGAGCTTCATGTTCCGGTTTGCCGCCGCCATTCTCCAGCCTTTTGGAAAAAGCAATTTTACCGCAACATTGAAGCTTCGCCGGTGCGCTTATGGTTCTGTTTGCGCTGGTGGCGGCTTCGGGAATGATGTTTTTTATCTTTATCTTTTTGATGGTTGGCGTAGGGAATATAACGAGGATGTTCCGGTGAGGTGCGATGGAAATCTTAAAGGAAATGGTCAAAGACCTGGCCATTATCGGGCTGCTTGCAGCGTTTATCGAGCTTTTGGTGCCGGAAGGCAGAACCAAGTATCCGGTGCGGATGATTTTTGCCTCTATATCATCGCCGTGATGTTGAACCCGGTGATGACATGTTTCAAAAATCCGATCTGTCCGCCCTCGATTTTTCCGCCCTTGAGATAGTGGAAATCGGGATGGTGGAAAAAACGAACCAGGACGAAACGGCCCTGAGTGAGGCCGCAGCGGCGATGGCGATGGACATCGATGCGGCTTTGGGCGCTCTCTTCGAGGATTGTTCATTTCAAACGGCGGTCACACTGGAGAAAAATGGCGATGTAAACGCCGAGGTTACGGTTAAAGGCGCCGCGCAAAGCCGTGAGGTGGTTTGTCCGGTGAAAATCAAGCGCTGGCTCGCCCGAATATGGCCTAAGCCAGAGGAAAACGAAAATTTATTTTAAGTGAGGGATGAAAATGGGAATGGGAGAAAAGCTGCATCTTGGTGAAAGGGAAAAAAAGCTGGTTTTGCGTTTGGGGGCCGTGGCGGGGCGTGCCGCTCTTTGTTTGCTGCTGGTTGGGAATATGCTGCAAAAAGAAGAAACAAGCCCGGTTCCGGACGATGCCATCGCAAGCGAAAGGAATGAGAGTATATTGCGGGAACTGAAAATAGCCTGAAACGGCATTGGGCAAGATCGACGGCGCGGCCAAGTTGCCGTCGAAATCAAATGGGCCGAAACGATGACGAAAGAGTATGCTTATAACTCCGAAGAAAGCTCTAGACAGGGGAAGGACATGGGTAACGGAAAGAAGCAGTCGCAAGGAAATGGTTTTGACCGACGGCACAAAAAATCCGGTTCTGCTTAAAGAAAGCCTCCCGGCATTGAGGGGGCATTGATTGTCGCCGACGGCGCTTGCGACCCGCAAATACGGGAAACGCTGCTTCATGCTGCCGCCACCTTCCTGCATGTGGGCGCGAACCGGATTCAAATCGCGAGAAAGGGGTAATCTATGGAAAAGAAAACGGAAAAAAATTTATACTGTTGCTCTAATGTCGGCGCTTTTATGGTCAGCGTATTTTTTGTCAACCAGAATACGGTGGAACGCGAAGCCGCCGGCGATACGGCGGTCTATGAAAAAAGAGATCGCTACGGAAAGGATTTGCTATGATTTCCGCCAAAAGCGTCTGGCTTGGCGGGATCGGGAAGAAGAGCGCTCTATCCGGGAACGGCTGGAAAGCGGCGGCGAGGAAGCGCGGTCCGTGGCGTCGGCAGATTTGATGACGCTGCTTCGGCGCATTGAGACCGAAGATATGGTGGAAGAAATTCTTACGGGGTAGAAAATAGAGTGATGTGATTCGTTTTAAATGAAACCTTGTCCCTCCGGATTATAAAAGCATTCCTTCGCCGACGGAGAAAAAGACGCTTTGCTGCAATTGCCGCCGCCTCCCGCCGGAATCGGCAGCGAGCAAATTTCCATCTTCACGGTGGAGTAACTTGCCGCCAACCTATACGGCGGCATGAAAAAGTAATTGTTATTTCCCTTTCCTTTTGCTATAATAGAATGAAATCAATAAAAAATGATGGAGGTGCTGAAGATGTCGGAAAACATGGAAAATATCGCCATAGATACTGAAACCACGGAGACCACCACCAGCGTGAAAATCGGCGACGATGTCGTATCGGTGATCGCGGGCCTCGCTGCTTCGGAAGTGGAAGGTGTCGCCGGTATGAGCGTGGCATTGCCGGCGGCATTGCCGAATTGGTTGGCCGGAAGAACATGGCAAAAGGTGTAAAAGTTGAACTGAAAGAAGCCGACGCCGTAATTAACCTTAACATCATCGTCATATATGGCAGCAAAATACCGGATATTGCGGCGAAGATTCAAGACAATGTGAAAAATGCGGTGGAAACGATGACCGGACTGCACGTGGCGGAAATCAATATCTATGTGCAGGGCGTATCCTTCCCGCAGCCGCTGGAAGAAACCGTTGAAGGGGAATTGTCCATTACGGAATAAGGCGGCTGAGAAAGGTTTGGTGGGATCGTGTCCTATATCATCAAGGTTTGCGGCTATCTCTTTGCCTGTGTTTTAATGCTGGCGGAATTGTTATTTTCCTGGATGCCATGGGCCTGACTGAGATATTCTACCTGGCTTCCGTTATTGTCGGACAGGCCGCCAATCCGTTGCTGGTGATTTTCTTACCGCCGCCCTGGTATTCTTCGCCGGTTTCGCGCTCTTTTTGGGCGGAATTTTTTATCCGCCCCCCAAAGTGGCGAAGGTGCCGGTGACGGCAAAAATGATATTCATGTAACCTTGGCACGATTCAAGACATGATCAAAAGAACCGCCTTCGCCACCCCGGTATCGTTGGCGTTCATACCCGCATTGGCAGTGGTCGATCCGGGCTGAAATTGGTTCTGCGGGTGAAAGTGAACTATGAAGACAAAATTACCACCGTAGGGCGAACCCTGCAGGATACGGTAAAGTCCGTGGTGGAAACGAGCACATCTTTGCCGGTAAAATCCGTTCGCGTTTTGGTGGCGAAGGCGGACACCGACCGCCCCATTGCACCGGGGAACGCCTCCCTTGGCGTCATAGAACCGGACAAGGGTAAAGACGAGGAAATGAAGTGAAACGACATCAGGCCCGGGAAACGGCTTTAAAAATGCTGTTTCAAATTGACGTTGGCAAAAACCCCATGGATATGGCGATGCTAACCCTGGAAGAAGCGATCAAAGAAGGTGCGATGGACGCGAGAGATCGGGACTTTGTATTGACATTGGTTCAAGGCGTCCTAAGAGAGCGAGAATCTCTCGACGATTTTATTCGCACCCATGCCACAGGATGGAAGCTGGAACGTATCCATTCCGTGGAAAAGAATATCATTCGACTGTCTCTGTTTGAAATCCGGCATTTGCATGATGTCCCTTACCGCATCGCCATCAATGAGGCGATCGAATTGGCGAAAGAATACAGCGGTGAAGAAGCCGGCGCCTTCGTCAATGGGGTTTTAGACAATGTGAAACATTTACCGGGCTTTCAAGAGAAAGAATGTGAACCATGATTTTAGGTATCGACACCAGTTGTTATACAACCTCGATTGCGGCGCTCTGTCAAGATGGCAGGCCCTTGGCGGACAAGCGGCGGCTGCTTGAGGTTCCCTATGGCAAACGCGGTTTGGCGCAATCGGAAAGCTTTTTTCAACATATACATCAACTGCCTGTTTTACTTGCGGACATTGGCCTTGACCATGATTTGAGAACCGTCAAAGCCATTGGCGTCAGCGCCCGGCCCCGTCCCGTGAACGGTTCCTATATGCCGGTTTTCATGGCCGGGCAAAAACTGGCCGAGTCCCTTTCGGCCGTTTTGTCATGCCCCTGTTTTGCATTTAGTCACCAGGAAGGCCATATGATGGCCGGCATCCAATCCTCTCCCGGCGGTGCGAACCTCCAACAAAAGGAATTTCTGCTCTGCCATTTTTCCGGCGGCACGTCGGAAATCCTTACCGTCCATCATGGCCAAGAAGGATATAAACTCAATATCATCGCGGCGGGGAACGACCTGCATGCCGGCCAATTTGTTGACCGGATAGGGGTTGCCCTCGGCTTGCAATTTCCGCCGGAATTCATTTGGAAGTACTTGCCCGTTCTTACCAGCGCGGTGCCGGCGGTGCCCACCTGGGTTTCCATGGGCAAGCTTCTCTGCCGGAATCCGCCGTGCAGCGGATGATCAAAACCGGGGCAAATCCGAGAAGTGTAGGCCGCGGGTGGAACATGCCATCGCGAGAACCCCGGAACAGGTTTTATACTTTACCTTTGAAAAAACGGGCATCAAAACCGTCCTCTTCGTCGGCGGTGTGATGGCCAATCAATATATACGCGGCTATCTTTCAGATCAGTTGTCAAAAGAAAAAAGTTGCTCGACTCTATTTCGCCGATAGCGGTTATCTCCGGACAATGCTTTTGGCATTGCCCATTTGGCCCGCCAAGCCTATCTGGCAAAAAATAAAAATAACTGTAGAAAAGGAATGAGAAAGATGTTCAAAATAGTGAGAAAAGAGATTTTGAACCCGACCGTCGTCCTGATGGACATTGACGCGCCTTTGATCGCTAAAAGCGGAACCGGGGCAGTTCATCATCCTCAGAGTGGACGAAGCCGGCGAGAGAATCCCCCCTCACCGTAGCCGATTATGATCGGGAGAAGGGAACCGTCACCATTATCTTCCAGATCGTCGGCGCCTCAACGAAACATTTGGGCCAACTGAAAGAAGGCGATACGCTCCAAGATTTCGTCGGCCCCTTGGGGATTCCCACCCATACCGAAGGCCTGAAAAAGGTGGCCATCGTCGGCGGCGGCGTCGGTTGCGCCATCGCCTATCCCGTCGCGAAAAAACTGCACCAGCTCGGCACGGAAGTCCATGCCGTCATTGGTTTCAGGAATAAAGACCTGGTGATCTTGGAGGACGAATTCAATGCCGCCAGCACAAAAATGATTTTAATGACCGACGACGGTTCCTACGGAGAGAAGGGCCTTGTCACCGACGCCCTTAAAAGGCTGATCGAAGCCGGCGAAAGCTTGATGATGAAGTCATCGCGATCGGCCCTGATCATGATGAAATTTGTCGCCAAACTGACCAAAGAATATGGCGTTAAAACGGTGGTCAGCATGAATCCCATCATGATCGACGGCACCGGTATGTGCGGTTGTTGCCGCCTTACCGTTGGTGGGGAAACAAAGTTTGCCTGTGTGGACGGCCCCGATTTTGACGGCCATTTGGTCGATTTTGACGAAGCCCTCGAACGGGCGAATATGTACTCTGATTTTGAAAAACGGCGGTACGAAGAAACATGCAACCTGTTTAAGGGGGTTTAAAGATATGTATAACAAATCATTGGTCAAAAATCCGATGCCGCATCAGGATCCTGATGTCCGGAATCATAATTTTGAGGAAGTGGCCCTCGGTTATACGAAGGAACAGGCCATTGACGAAGCCAATCGCTGCATCGACTGTAAAAAGAAGCCTTGCGTCGATATGTGCCCCGTCGCCATCGACATTCCCGCCTTTATTTTGAAAATCCAGGAAGGAGATTTTGAAGGCGCTTATCAGGTCATCAATCAGTCAAGCTCGTTGCCTGCGGTTTGCGGCCGGGTTTGCCCCCAGGAAAGCCAATGCGAATCCACCTGCACGAGAGGAAAAAAAGGCGAACCGGTGGCCATCGGCCGCCTGGAACGTTTTGTTGCCGACTACCATATGGCCCACCATGCGGAACTGCCGGTAAAACCTGAGAACAATGGCCATAAGGTGGCCATCGTCGGTGCGGGCCCCGCAGGCCTGACCTGTGCCGGAGACTTGGCCCGCTTAGGCTATGAAGTGACGATCTATGAGGCATTGCACCTGGCCGGCGGTGTTCTCGTCTATGGGATTCCCCAATTCCGCTTGCCGAAAGAGATCGTGCAAAAGGAAATCGATAATTTGAAGGCCCTTGGCGTGGAAGTGATCACCAATATGGTAATCGGCCGCGTACTCTCGGTGGACGAGCTGTTTGAACTGGGTTTTGAAGCCGTTTTTATCGGCTCCGGCGCCGGCCTCCCCAGTTTCATGAACATTCCCGGTGAAAATTTAAAAGGCGTTTATTCCGCCAACGAATATTTGACCCGCGTCAATTTGATGAAGGCCTACCGCGACGACAGCACCACCCCCATTCAGGACGCGAAAAAGGTCGCCGTTGTCGGTGGCGGCAATGTGGCGATGGACGCGGCCCGCTGCGCGAAACGCCTCGGCGCTGAGGAAGTCTACATTGTCTACCGCCGTTCCGAAGCGGAAATGCCCGCCAGAATCGAAGAAGTGGAACATGCAAAAGAAGAGGGAATTGTCTTTCATGTGCTGACCAACCCCACCGCGATTTTGGGGGATGAGAAAAAAATGGTGACCGGCATGAAATGCGTGCAGATGGAATTGGGCGAACCCGACGATTCCGGCCGCCGCCGCCCGGTGCCAAAACCCGATTCCGAGTTTGTGCTCGATGTGGATTGCGTCGTCATGTCCATCGGGACTTCCCCCAATCCCTTAATTCGCAATACAACCAAGGGTTTGGATACAAACAAATGGGGCTGTATCATCACGAATGAGGAAACCGGCCTCACCTCCCGGGAAGGTGTGTATGCCGGCGGCGATGCCGTGACCGGCGCCGCCACCGTAATCTTGGCCATGGGTGCGGGCAAAACCGCGGCGAAGTCCATCGACGAATATATCCGGAACAAGAAATAAAGAAACACCGTTTTAAAAATTGAACGAGAGGTTGCCGCCGGCGGCGGTAACCTTCTTCACAAAGGGGACACTTAAAAGGCAAAGGGGTGATGTTGATGGAAGAACGCAATATCCTATCGGTTTCCCAATTGAACGGCTATATCAAAAACCTGCTGGAAGCGGATCGAAATCTGCGGGCCCTTTGGGTCGAGGGAGAAATTTCCAATTTTAAAGCCCATTCTTCCGGCCATCTCTATTTTGTCTTGAAAGATAAAAATGCCGCCGTTAAAGTGGTTATGTTTCGCTCCCGAACGGGGAAAATAAAGTTCAGGCCGGAAAATGGGCAGCAGGTGCTCATAAAAGGCTCCATCTCCGTTTTTGAGCGGGACGGCCAATACCAGATGTATGCCGACCATATGGAGGTGGCGGGTTTAGCGATCTCTATCTCGCCTTGAACAACTGAAAAAGAAACTTACGGCGGAAGGTCTTTTGCTTTGGACAAAAAAAAGAATTTGCCGCTGCTGCCGGGGAAGATCGGCGTGGTGATTTCCGCCACCGGCGCCGATATGGCATGACATTCAAAACGTTGCCACCGCGCGGTTTCCCGGCGTGCACCTGGTTCTATACCCTGCCTTGGTGCAGGGGAAGGAGCTTCACCATCGATTGTGGCGGGCATTTGTTACTTGACCGGCGGGACGCCGACATTGACCTGATCATCATCGGACGGGGCGGCGGATCCCGGAGGATCTTTGGGCTTTCAATGAGGAAAGCGTGGCGAGGGCGATTTTCGCCTGCCGTACGCCGGTTATTTCTGCGGTGGGCCACGAAACGGATTTTACCATCGCCGATATGGTCGCCGATAAAAGGGCCGCCACACCTTCCCAGGCCGCGGAATTCGCCGTTCCCGCCCGCAGCGATCTGGAAACCCGCTTGGCTTTTTTTCATACGGCGCTGCGGCAAAAGCTTTTTCTCTATTTGGAGCATTCCCGGGGGCGTTTGCGGAAAGCCCGGGAGCACCGGCTCTTTCAGCAGCCCGGCGCCATTTTGCGGGAACGGATCCAAACCCTCGATTACCTGGAACAGAGATTGGAAACCGCGTTCTTTGAACGGTATCGGGTGAAAAAAACAGACTGTCAACTGCTCCGGGAAAAACTTGGTGTTTTAAGCCCCCTTCATACTTTGGAAAGGGGCTACAGCATCTGCTTAAAGGGAAATCGCTTGCTGAAAACTGCCGCCGAGGTAAGCACCGGGGACGCCGTGGAAGTTCGGCTCGCCAAGGGAACCATATGCTGCGAGGTGAAACATATTGAAGGAGGTGACCGGCAGTATGGCAAAGAAGAAGGAAACGACATTTGAAGCCGCCATCGGCCAATTAGAGGAAATTATCCGCGCGATGGAAGGCGGCGATTTGGAGCTGACGCGCTGCTTGGAAAATTTGAGGAAGGCGTCGGGTTGCTCAGGATCTGTGAAAAGAAGCTGAAGGAAGCGGAAGGCAAGATTGCATTAACGGCGGCGGAAACGGAAAAGGACAAGCCAAAAACCGCTGTTCCGGAACAAGGGCCTCCCCCTGAGGAAGCGCCGCCGGAAAGCGAAGCGGAGACATTGTTTTGACGGAGGTATGCATGGATACGTCGCTGAAAACAGCATTGGATGATATCAATGCGGGTTTTTTGCGCCACCTTCGGGAGAGCTTTGGCGCAGGGGAAAACCTCCTGATGGAAGCCATGGCCTATAGCCTGATGGCCGGCGGCAAGCGGCTGCGGCCCGCGCTCTTCTTACTTGCCGCCCAAACATACCAAGCGGCCATCGCCACCCTGTATCCTTTCGCGCTGGCCATCGAAATGATACACACCTATTCCCTGGTTCACGATGATTTGCCGGCCATGGACGACGATGAGTATCGCCGCGGCCTTCCCAGCTGCCACAAAAAATACGGGGAAGCGCTGGCGATTCTCGCCGGCGACGGCCTTTTGACCGAAGCCTTCGCCCGTATGGCGTCCCTGCGCCATCAGGTGGATGGAACGCGGCTTTTGGCGGCCATCGAGCTGTTTGCCGATTTTGCCGGCACCGGCGGCATGGTCAAAGGGCAAATGCTCGATATTTGTGGCGAGGGAAAAGACCTTTCTCTGGCGCAATTGCGGGAGATTCATTTTTATAAAACCGGCGCATTGATCAAGGCTTCCTTGATGAGCGGCGCCCTGTTGGGCGGTGCGGAGGACAGGGACATCGCGGCCTTCCAAAGCTATGGGGAAGAATTGGGCCTTGCTTTTCAAATCACCGACGATATTTTGGATCGGAAAGGCGATTTCAACCAAATGGGGAAAACCGCCGGCAGCGACAGCCGCCACCAAAAGACCACTTATATCTCACTCTTGGGCGATGCCGGCGCGCAAAGGGAAGCCGAAGCCGCCGTCGACCGTGCCAAACAGGCGATCGCCGCTGTGGATCGGAACAGTCAACCCTTCTTGGCCCTTGCCGACTACGTTTTGACCAGGGAACATTAAACGGCCGCCGATTAAACACGGCGACCCATGCGGTTTTAATCCCAATAAAGCCGACGGAAAGGAAAATGGTATGACTTCAATTTTGGCGGGGATCGACGGTCCCAACCAAGTGAAATCGCTGTCTCAGGAAGAAAAGGAGCGGCTCGCCCAGGAACTGCGAAGTTTTATGGTGGAACATGTATCAAAATCCGGCGGCCATCTGGCGCCGAGCCTTGGCGTTGTTGAGCTTATCATCGCGCTTTGCTCCGTTTTTGATTTTGAAAAAGACAAGGTGATCTTTGATGTCGGCCATCAAAGCTATGCCTTAAAATATTGACGGGCCGCCGCGACCGCTTTCATACCCTGCGGCAAGGGACGGGATCAGCGGCTTTCCCAAAGGGGAGGAAAGCCCCTTTGACCATTTCGATACCGGCCACAGCAGCACCATTTCCGCCGGCCCGGCATGGCCTTCGCCCGGGACTCTGAAGGGAAAACCATGAAGTGATCGCGGTCATCGGCGACGGCGCCCCTCACCGGCGGTATGGCCTTTGAGGCCTTGAACAATGCGGGCAATAGCCAAAAAGACCTCATCGTCATCTTGAACGACAATGAGATGTCGATTTCCGCCAATGTTGGGGCCATTGCCGATTATTTAAGCCGTGTTCGTACAAATCCAAAATATGAAAAGAGCAAAGAGGACGCGAAAAGGTTTTTTAGCCGCAGCAAAACAGGGCGGCGCTTCTATGACGCGATGAGCCGCATCAAAGACAGCTTCAATACCTGATCGTCCGCGGCATTCTCTTTGAGAAATGGGGTTTACTTATTTAGGCCCCATCGACGGCCACGACATCGGCTTGATGACGAAATACCTGCAAAACGCCGGTTCCCTGCGGGGCCCTGTGCTGCTCCATGTGGTGACGAAAAAGGGGAAGGGCTATTTGCCTTCGGAGACGGATCCGGATAAATTTCATGGCGTCGGCCCCTTTGATATGGAAAGCGGAGAGATCATCGTCGGCAATGGCAAGGGCAAGAGCTTCAGCCAATCCTTCGGTGGACAGCTGTTGCGCATCGCCAAAGAGGACGAAGCCGTCGCCGCCATCACCGCCGCCATGCCCGACGGAACAGGGCTCGGCGCTTTTGCCAAGGCCTTTCCCGAGCGTTTCTTTGATGTGGGCATCGCCGAGCAGCATGCCGTCACCTTCGGCGCCGGCCTTGCGAAAGAGGGGATGAAGCCCTTCATCGCCCTTTATTCCTCCTTCCTGCAGCGCAGCTTCGACCAGGTGCTTCATGATGTTTGCCTGCAAAAACTGCCGGTGGTTTTCGGCGTCGACCGCGCCGGTATCGTTGGCGAGGACGGAGAGACCCACCAGGGCGTTTATGACATTGCCATGCTCAAGCCGATGCCGGGCATGACCATCCTTTCACCTTCCAGCGAAAAAGAAATGGCCGAGATGATGGATTTCGCCCACGGTTTCCCCACACCGGTGGCGCTGCGTTATCCCCGCGGCGCCATGCCGGATTGGGATCTGCAATGGACCCATGCGCCGCTGACGCCGGGAAAAGGCGAGCTTTTAAGGGAAGGCAAGGATCTTTTGCTGGTTCCCTTGGGGGTCATGATGACACAGGCCCTAGAAGCCGCCAAAATCCTGCGGCGGGAAGGGATCGAGGTCGGCATCTTCCACCCCCGCTTTATCAAACCGCTGGATGCGGAGTTCCTGTCCGCTGCCGGGCGGCATTACCGAAGGATTGTAACCATCGAGGACCATGCGCTGATTGGCGGATTCGGTTCTTCGGTCTTGGAATTGCTGAATGAAAGCGGCGCCGCCGCCACGGTGCACCGGATCGGCCTGCCGGACATCGGCATCCGCCATGGCAAGCGAGGTGAAATCCTCTCCCATTATCGCATGGATGCGCCTTGCATCGCCGAAACGGTTCGAAAGCTGGTGGCCGAAAAATGAAACAGCGCCTCGATCAGGTTTTAATGGACAGGGGGCTTTTCAGCAGCCGGGAAAAAGCGCGAAGCGCCATCATGAACGGCCGGGTGCTCGTGGCGGGACGGAAGGAAACGAAGGCGGGGACGCCGGTGCCGTCGACGGCGGCAATCGCCATCACCGGCGAGGACTTGCCCTATGTCAGCCGCGGCGGGTTAAAGCTGGAAAAGGCCCTAAACCGTTTTTCCATCGATTTAAAAAACAAAACCATCGTCGATGTCGGTGCTTCAACCGGCGGTTTTACCCATTGCGCGCTATTGCACGGCGCGAAAAAGGTCTATGCCGTCGATGTGGGTTATGGCCAGCTGGCTTGGGAATTGCGGCAGGATCAAAGGGTCGTCGTGCTGGAAAAAACGAATGCCCGCTATCTCAGCGCCGCGCAAATTCCGGAGAAGGCCGATGGGATCACCATCGACGCTTCCTTCATTTCTTTAACAAAACTTCTGCCGCCTTTGCTGCCTTTGCTAAGGGACGACGGTTTCTTTTTGGCCTTGATCAAACCCCAGTTTGAAGCCGGGCGGGAAAAGGTTGGCAAGAAGGGAGTGGTGCGGGACAGCAATACCCATATCGAAGTGACCCACACCGTTCTCACTTGCGGCGCTTCGCTGGGCCTCCTTTGTACCGGTTTGACCCACTCCCCGATACGGGGGCCGGAAGGCAATATCGAATACTTGGCGCGGCTGGAAAAAAAAGGGACGCCGTTGGCCGCGGCGGCGGTCGACGAAACGGTGGCGGCGGCCTTTCTCCATTTCAGCGCGAAACCCGCCGCAAACTAACGGCAGCGCGCCGCCCTTCCTTGAAAAAATAGTGTAAATTCTTTGAACGGGACTTTACAGCCCGCTCTTTTTATTGTATATTTATACTGTGAGGTAATTTTTAAATGTTATCGGTAGGGATCGTCGCCAATTTAGAGAAAAAAAATGCCCGCCTGCAAATGGATGAAATCCACTCGTGGCTTTTGGAGCAGGGGGCTAAAGTCTATTTGCCCGATCTTCCCTATGATGTGACCGACAGCCATTTGCTCTATACTTTTTTACAAAATGTATTCAAAGAGCTCGATGTGGTTCTGGTTCTGGGGGGAGACGGCACCTTGCTTCTAACGGCCCGTCAAGCCGCCCATTTTGGCTTGCCTCTTTTGGGCATCAATATGGGCCGTGTGGGTTTTCTGGCGGAGCTGGAGCCGGGGGAAGAGCTGTATCACGCATTAAAACGCCTGTTGCGCAATGATTATATTCTGGAAGCGAGAATGATGATCCTTGCAACCGTGATACGGGAAGGCAGGGAGATTGCGTCTTACCATTGTTTGAACGACGCGGTATTTCTGCGCAACCATCTGTCGGGATTGGTCAATCTGTCGGTTTTAATCGACGGGAAGGAATGCACTTCCTACCATGGCGACGGCTTGATTGTGGCGACGCCCACCGGCGCCTCGGGCTACTCTCTGTCGGCGGCGGGCCCGTTGATTTCTCCGGAAATGGAGTCCATCGCCATTACGCCGATTTGCCCACAGTCATTGTATAGCCGCTCGATGGTGATCGGCCCCGATCGGACGGTCACGGTTTCGATTTATGATCCCGACGCCGAATGTATTTTGGCCATCGATGGAAAAACGGAAACATTGCCGCTGCTGCCGGGAGATACCATCAATGTATGCCGCTCAGCCATGAAAACACAGTTTATCCGGCTGAACGATAAGAACTTTTTTGACGTGCTCAATGAGAAACTGCGGGGCAGAAGATGATGGGACATATCTTATCCGTTGTGGATTGGATGCACCGTGACCTGTCCATGGTATTGAAACCGGGGGACAAAGCCATCGACGCCACCTGCGGGAATGGAAACGACATCCTTTATATCGCCGGTTTGCTGGGAGATCGAGGGCATGTCTATGGCTTTGATATTCAGGAAGGCGCCCTTAGGGCCACGCGGGAGAAGCTGTGTCGGGCGGGATGGGAAAACCGGGCCACGCTGTTTCACTCCGGCCACGAAAAAATGGCGGATCTTGTGGAACGGCCGGTGAAGGCCATCGTTTTCAATCTTGGTTATCTTCCCGGCGGAGATCGCTCCATCGCCACAAACAGTGAAAGTACGCTGCGGGGAATTGAAAGCGGCCTCACCTTGCTGAAAAACGGCGGCGTTCTTTTTATCGCTCTCTATTGGGGGCATGAAGAGGGGCGAAAAGAAAAAGAGCAAGTGCTGCCCTTTGTCCGTGGCTTGCCAAAAGAAAAATGGGCGGTGATGGAAGCCTCTTTTCCCAACCGCGAGATGGCGCCTTATTTGATTGAAATTGAAAGCAAAATGGATTGAAAGATTGAAAGGATGAAGAAGATGGGAACAAAAGCTGCAAGGCAAAAAATGATCCAAAAAATCATTGAAAAAGAGGACATTGGAACCCAATTTGATCTTGCGGAAAGATTGAAAAACCACGGTTATGTTGTAACCCAGGCTACCGTATCCAGGACATCAAGGAAATCGGACTTATCAAGATCCCCATGGAGGGGAATATGTCAAAATATAGCATGCCGATCAATATTTCCGTCGGCAATGTTGCGGAAAGAATGAAGCGCATGTTTTTGGACAATGCGGTGAGCATTGACAATTCGAAAACCTCGTCATCATTAAAACCTTGCCCGGAACCGCCCAGGGTTTGGCCGCCTGCCTGGATCAAAGCGCCTGGCCGGAGATTGTCGGCACCATCGCCGGCGACGATTCGATCCTTTTGGTGGTGCGGGAAAAGGACAAGGTTGATGGGGTGATCTCCAAATTTGAACAGTTGATGAATTAAAATAGCGGAGGGTTCCCATGTTAGCAGAGCTTTATGTGGAGAATTTCGCCCTCATTGAAGCCTTGCGTATCGAATTTGGCCCAAATTTAAATATCATCAGCGGCGAAACCGGGGCGGGGAAATCTTTACTCGCCGATGCGTTGGAACTGCTGACCGGGGGTCGGGGAGAAAGGAGCAGCATTCGCACCGGCGCCAATCGCGCGCTGGTTGAGGCCGTTTTTCACGGCCCTTTTTCCGTTGGCATTCTGGAACGGCTGGAGGATGAGGGGGTTGAGGACGGCCTTTTGATCCTTAGCCGTGAATTGCATGCTTCCGGTAAAAATATTTGCCGCTTAAACCGCCGGCAGGTTCCCCTTTCTTTCTTAAAAGAGGTGGCAAACCAATTGTTGCTGGTTCACAATCAATTTGCCCATTTCGAGTTTTTAAGGGAACCTTATCAGCTGGAACTGGTGGATCGCTATGGCGCAGGCCCAATTGAGAACGCGAAGATTCCGGTTCAAGCCGCCTATACCGCCTGGATCCGGGCAAAGGAAAAATGGAACGAACTGAAGCGGGCCGCCGAAAGCAGAGAGCAGGAACAGGATCTTTTGGCTCTCCAGCTTAGAGAACTGACGGAGGCAAACCTTCGCCCCGGCGAAAAGGAGGAGTTGGAAGCCGAGCTGATGGTTCTCGCCAACGGCGATGCCATTTACAGCGCCCTTCGCGATGCTTTCCGCGTTCTTTACGGCGCCGAAAGCGGCACCGGCCGGGAGATGGTCTACCGGGCGATCGAACTGCTCGACGGGGTATTGGCCTATGACAAACGGTTGCGGCCACTGAAAGAACGTTTGGACGATATCTACTATAATCTGGAGGACATTGCCGAAACCCTGCGCGGCTATAGCGACGGTTTGGAAGTGGATCCCCGCCGCCTTGAGGAAGCCGGGGACAGACTGGCTAAGATCCGGGCGCTGGAAAAGAAATACCGGAAAAGCGGCGATCATCTCTTCGCCTATCTTGAAGAAGTGCGGGGCCTGGCCGCCAAACTCGACAATATGGAGGAGCTGCTCCGAGAACAGGAACGGGAAAAGGAGAGCTCTGAAGCGGCGCTCAGGGACCGGGCCGCGATTTTAACGGCAAGAAGAAAAAAAGCCGCCGCCGCGCTGGCGGAAGCAATCCGAAGGGAACTGCTGGATTTGCTTTTGCCCGATGCGAAGTTTTTGGCCCAGATCACCCCGCTGCCCGTCGGGGAAAACGGTGGCGACCGCCTTGATTTTTGGTCAGTATGAACCGGGGGGAGGAGCCAAAGCCGCTGAAGAAAGTCGCTTCCGGTGGTGAAATGTCCCGCATTCTCCTGGGAATGCAGGTGATTCTCGCCGAATTGGAACAGATTGGAACGATGATTTTCGATGAAATCGACAGTGGACTCGGCGGTAGGGCCGCCGCGAAAGTCGGAGAAAAGCTGGAAGCTTTGGCGCGGAACATCCAAGTTATCGCCGTCACCCATTCCCCGCTGGTCGCTGCTGTGGCCGACCGTCATTTTGTGATTGAAAAAGAACAAAAAGCGCAAACTGCGACGGTTTCCGTCCGTGAGCTCCATGGCCCCGCAATCAAACAGGAAATTGCCCGCATGATAACGGGAGACAGCGAAAGCGCCGTCACATTGCACCAGGCGGAGGCGCTCTTGGAGGCAAAAAGCAAACGAAGCGAGGCCGAACATGGCTGAGCCGGCAGGGACAAAGGATCGGGAGGCGCTGGTTTTAAGTGCCATTGTGGGTTTCGCCGTCGGCGATGCCATTGGCGTGCCGAGAGAGCACGACAGCCGTGCCGCCTTCCGGAAAAATCCGCTGACGATGCTGGAAGCGGGCATCTATCCCGCCGGTACCTGGTCTGACGATACCAGCCTGACCCTTTGCACAATGGAGGCGATCATCGGCGGCCGGGGCCGGGTCGATTTGGCGGCGATCCTGGCCACATTTGCGCGCTGGCTTTTAGAAGGACATTTGACCCCCTGGGGTACGGCCATCGGCGTTGGCAAAACAACACAGCGGGCCATTATGCAGCATTTGGGCGGTACCCCGCCATTGCTATGCGGCGGCGAAGGGGAACGTGACAATGGCAATGGCGCGGTCATGCGCATCGTTCCGGCGGCGATTCTCGGCCATTTTCAAAAAGCCGCCAAAGCAAAACAAATTCGGGAGATTGCCTCGCTGACCCACCGCCACCCGCGCAGTTTGGCCGGGGCCCTTCTCTACAGTGAGGTCTTTGGCGCCGTCGTGGCCGCAAGGGCGCCCTCCAAACAAGAACGGTTACGCGAAGGCTTAAATCGGGCGGAGGCGCTGCTGGCATCGGCAGTGGACACCAAAGCGGAAATGGATCGCTATCAAAGGGTCTTTTGGGAAGATTTTTCCGCGTTGCCGGAGGAATCAATTCCTAGCAGCGGTTATGTGGTGGACACAGTGGAGGCGGCGCTCTGGTGTTTTCTACAGGGGGCCTCGTACCGGGAATCCGTTCTCCGCGCCGTAAACCTAGGGGGAGACGCCGATACCATTGCGGCCCTCACCGGCGGTTTGGCCGGCGTGTATTATGGTTATGAAGCGATACCGGAAGAATGGCGGCAAGCGCTGGCAAAAAAAGAGACGATCCACCGTCTTTGCCGGGAATTTGCCGCATTTTTGCCATAAAAACGCCCAAAGCCGCTATAAAGCAACTTTGGGCGCTATTTTTACGCTGCATCTCAAACGCGGAATCTTTCATCCTCCGTGGAATATTCGGAAGTTTCCGTTGGCAGACCTCTTTTGCGCAAACGGTTTTCGACATAGGCCTTAAAAAGCACATAGAGGATGGCAAACAGCGGCACGCCGATCACCATGCCGATGAAGCCCATCATTTTGCCGCAAATGATGATGGCAAAAACCACCCAAATCGCCGAAAGCCCCGTGGAATCCCCAAGGTTTTAGGGCCGATGATATTGCCGTCGATCTGCTGTAGAATGAGGATAAACAGCGGAAACCAAAGCGCCTTGGTGGGGTCGGCAAACAGAATGATAAAAAACGCGGGGATCGCGCCGATGATCGGGCCAAAAAACGGGATGATATTTGTTACCGCTATGATGACGGAGACCAGCATCACATAAGGATATTTTAAAAGCGACAGCGCGATGAAACAAATGATGCCCACGATTAAAGAATCGAGCAATTTGCCGGAGATAAAGCCACCGAAGGTTTTGTTGGCCAGCGTCATGATTTCTAAAGCCGGTCGGCTTTTTCTTTTTTCATAAAGGCGAAAAGCGTTTTTTTCAGCTGGGCCATAAATTTTTCTTTTGTGGCAATAAAATAGATGGAAACGATGAGCGCCACAAAGAAATTGATGACCATAAAGGTGATCCTGGCGGTAAAGCTTAGGGTATAGGGAACGAGTTCCGAGATGATGCCGGGGATCCGCTCTTCCAGCGCATGCAAATAATCATCGACCATCCGGTAGACGGATTCTTCGATTCCAAAGCGGGTGGCGATATTGAAAATCCAGAGAGAAAGATTGTCTACATATTCCGGTATCTGATTGAAGAAGGAAATGAGGCTTGTCGATGAGCTGCGGAATGATCATGAAGAGGAAAAGAAAAAAGAGGGTCAAAGCCAAAATATAGCCAACCAGCATGGCGAAAACGCGGCGCATTTTAAGATTGGCCACCTTATGAAAGATCCTTTTTCCAGCGTATTGACGGAAAATTGACGAGATAGGCGATCACGAAACCGAGGATAAACGGATAAAGGATCGAGACAAACCAGGACAATGTTCCCCGAAATTCAGTAAAGCGAAGAAATAAAAAATAGACGGCGATGCCGAAAACAACCACCAGCATATTGGAAATGGTTCGGGTTGACATAAAGCGATTCCAGTCAAATTTCATACAAATCTCCTTATCCGGTCAGGGCGATCCACTAATTTTCCTGCCCATATTAAGAATATACCAAGACAAATGAAAAGACAATAAATATTTTCTACGATGTATAGAAAAAAATACCGGTCAAACACCCCTTTTCGCCGATTTGCCCGTTTTTCTTTGTTGAACAGGCAAAATTCCCGCCAGCCGCATATAATAGAAAGACAGAATGCGGGGGTGATGGCTTGATCATACTGTTTAGAAAGAAAAGGGGACTTTGCCTCATTTGTTTTTGCGGTTATATCGGCAATACCTATTTTCCGAAACCTCTCAGCGCCAAGGAGGAAGCGGAGGCCGTTCGTCGGTGGCAAGCAGGGGAGGAGGAGGCCCGCAATGTTCTGATCGAACGGAATCTTCGCCTTGTGGTGCATCTTTGCAAGAAGTACGAGCAGCCGGGAATTGAAAAAGACGATCTGGTTTCCATCGGCACCATCGGCCTTATCAAAGCGATCGATTCCTTTTCTCCGGCCCGGAAGGTTCGCCTTTCCACCTATGCCGCCAAATGCATCGAAAACGAAATCCTAATGTTCTTCAGGGGCAATAAAAACCAGCGCCAGGAGATGTCGCTTTATGAACCGCTGGGCTTCGACAAAGAGGGAAACGAGGTCGCTCTTATGGATATCTTGAGCACGGATCAAAATTCGGTAACCGAGGAATTGGAGATCGAGTACGAAAAAAAAGAATTGTTGGATAAAGTTTCCCAACTCGATTATCGGGAAAAAACCGTCTTAAATCTGCGCTACGGTTTGAACAATGAGGAGAAGCTCACCCAGAAAAATGTGGCGCGTCATCTCGGCATTTCCCGTTCCTATGTTTCCCGCATCGAGAAGCGGGCCTTAAAGAAACTGGCGGATTCTTTTGGGGAAGAATGAAGGAGAAAGAAATTTCGGGAAATATTGCTTATGCGTCCCGGTCTATTGTATAATGTCATTGAGCCGTTATGGGCGTTTGAAAGGAAGCATGTTGATGAAGCGACTTTTTACCCCCGATATGATGTTGGATTCATTGTTTGCCCTTCCGCTGCCGGACTTGTGGAAACAGGGACTGCGCGTTTTGATTTTTGATCTTGACAATACCATCGTTAAATGGAATTGCCGGGAAGTGGAGGATGAAATCGTTCATTGGTTTCAGGAGATCAGGGCATATGGATTTCAAGTGCTGATTCTTTCTAATAATGGAGAAGAGCGGGTTTTGGCCGTTGCGGAGAAGCTGGGCATCCCCTTCATCGCCAGGGCCAAAAAACCCTCCCAGATCGGCAGTTTGAAGGCACTGGCGCTTTTTAATGTGGAAGCGGGGGAATGCGCCATGATCGGCGATCAGTTGCTGACGGACATTTGCGGCGGCAACCGGGCGGGCTTTTATACGATTCTCGTTACGCCAATCAGCCCCCAGGAATTTTGGGGCACCCGCATCAGCCGCCAAGTGGAAAAGATCCTCTTCCATTTAATGAAAAGGGCATAAATTTTTCGGTAAAGGAATGGGAGAAGGGAAAGCGCATATAATGATTGATAGAGAGATAGACTTTAATTAAAGCAGGTGGATTATGAAAAATCTCGTTTTAATTGGTTTTATGGGCAGTGGGAAAACAGCGATGGGGCGCTTTCTTTCCCAGGAATTGCAGTACGAATTTATCGATACGGATCAGGAGATTGAAAGGGTTACCGGGTGCAAACTGAACCAGCTATTGAAAAAGTTCGGGGAAATCCGCTTTCACTCCGAGGAGCGCCTCATCATCCAACGGATCATCGATCGGGATAAATTGATCATTGCAACAGGCGGTAATTTTATCCATCAGGAAGAAAATGTCAAACTCTTAAAGCAGAATGGCATTTTTGTTTTTCTAAAAGCCGACATCGATACGATTGTTAACCGTTTAAGCCGGCGAAAAAGCAGGCCCTTTCCGGAAAAAGGCAATGTTCGGGACGTGGCGCCAAAATACTATCGGGAAAAATTGCCGCTCTATGAAAAATACGCGGATATCACAGTGGATACCAGCCGGCTTTCCATGGAGGAAACGGCGGGCCTGATCGTCGCCTCCCTGCGGGAAATGGAAGAAAAGGAGTCTCAATGATCACTGAGGACGCGCTTGGAGAAATTTTAAGACAAGCCATGGGCGACGGCATTGACTATGCCGATGTTTTCATCAGCCGGAAAGAAACGAAAACGGTATTTGCCGACAATCGCAAATTAGAAAAAGTGTATGGCGGCTTTGAGGAGGGCGCCGGCATTCGCGTGGTTCGTGGGCGCTATACCGGTTATCTTTATACGAACGATATTTCGCTTCCCTCTCTACTGCGCCTGGCCAAGGAGGCAAAGAATACCGCGGGGGCCAAAGGGGATGGACAGGCCTTCCCCCTTCATCATCGGAAAATCCGGGGGGCGGCGCCCGGCGGCAACCTGTCGGTTTATGGAAATCTCATCCGGGATGCCGGCGTTTATGCCTGGGACCGTGCGCCGGAATTGAAACAGGTCTCCCTTTCCCTTGCCGATGTAAAATGACGTCTCCTTTGCGAACAGCAAGTGCTTCTTCAGCGACTGGCGGTACCGCCGCCGCTTTGCCGTTCAGGTTTTGGCGGGCCGGGGCGACGTGCCCAATCCGCCGGTGAAACCTTGGGAGATACCGTTGCGGATCGTCTTTGGGGTGAAGGGGATTTATGCCCCGTTATCGAAAAGGCCGTGCACCGGGCCGTCCGGCTTCTCGGCGTTGCGTTCCCGCTCCTTCTTCGGGGCCGATGCCGGTGCTGCTCGCGGCGGAAGCCGGTGGCACCATGGTACATGAGCGCCTGCGGCCATGGCCTCGAAGGCGATCTGGTGCAAAAAGGCCTTTCGGTTTATAAAGGCCGCATCGGCCAGATGGTGGTGTCCCCCCTGGTTACCGTTGTGGACGATGCCACCCTGCCCAACCATTATGGTTCCTATGCTGTCGACGATGAGGGAACACCGGGCCGCCGCAATGTTTTAATCGAAAAAGGTGTATTGAAACAGTTTTTATATGACCATTATACGGCGAAGCTGGAAAACACCGCATCCACCGGCAATGGCCGCCGGGAATCTTATCATTATTTGCCCCAGGTCAGGATGAGCAATACGCTGATCCTGCCCGGCGAAACGGATCCCGGAGCCATTTTGGCCGATACGCCCACCGGCCTCTATGTCACGAAGATTGGCGGCGGGCAAGTGAATTCAATCACCGGAGATTTTTTATTTGAAATCGCCGAAGCTTATTTCATCGAAGGAGGGCGCTTGGGCCCCATGGTCAAAAATGCCACATTGAACGGAAACGGGCCCCGGGCCCTTGCCTCGGTAGACGCCGTCGGCAGCGATCTCGGTTTCGCCATCGGTACCTGTGGCAAGGGGGGGCAGGGCGTCCCCGTGGGCGACGGCCAACCGACGATACGCCTGCCGGAAATGATTGTAGGAGGCCAACAATGAATAGGGAAAATGGAAAACGGGCCATCGCCTATGCCCTAAAAGCCGGCGCCGACCACTGTGAGCTATTCTTCAGCCGCAACCGCGGTTTTTCTTTGCAGGTAAGAGAAGGGGAGGTCGACGTTTTTCACCGGGACGATGAAAGCGGTTATGGCGTCCGGCTATTGAAAAACGGCGTGCCGGGATTTTCCTATGGCGTCAACCCTTCCCTGGAATCCATTAAAAAAGCCGTGGACGACGCATTGGCCGCCACGGCTTTCCTGGAACCCGAACCGGATCAGATGTTTACGGAACCGGGACAGGCCTATCCCCGTTTGGAACTGTGGGACGAAAACATCACCTCGGCATCTTTTGCGGACAAAAAGGCCCTTGCGCAGGGAATGTACCGGATGGCAAAAGAAAAAGCGGGCATCGAAAAGGTGGAGAATACCGTCTATGGGGAGAGCAACCAGGAGGCGGCCATCGTCAATTCTTTAGGGCTCGACCTCCATTATGCCCGCAATACCTGTTATGCGGCAGCGACGGTCATCGCCTCCCAAAACGGAGATGCGGAAACCGGCGGCGCCTATCAATTCATGCGGCGCTACCGCCAAATAGAACCCGACAGCATCGTGGAGGAAGCCGTCGCCGATGGCCGGGAAAAGCTGGGGGGAAAGAAAATTGCCAGCGGCGATTGTTCGGTTCTCTTTCACCCCAAGGCATTTCTAGATCTGTTCTCGGTCTTAATGCCCTCCTTTCTTGGGGATCGGGCTTTTAAGCACAAGTCCTTATTGGAAGGGAAAATCGGTAAAAAGGTGGCGCCGGAATTTTTGCATCTCTTCGCCGACGGGCTTTGGTCTGAAGGGGTGGAGAGCGCTCCTTTTGACGATGAAGGCAATCCTTGTCGCCGTTTTAAGGTGCTGGATGGGGGACATTTCAATGGATTTCTTTATGACAATTTATATGGGAAAAAAGCGGGGGCCAAAAGCACCGGGAACGGTTATGGCACCTTTAAAACCTGGCCCGCCGTCGCCTTTAACAATTGCTATTTTTCCGCCGGCGCCGTGCCGCTCGATGGCATCCTCTCCGGCATGGAGAAAGGCCTATATATCAAAAGTCTAATGGGTTTACATACGGCCAATGCCCTGACCGGCGATTTCTCCCTTGGGGCCAAGGGGATAAGCATCGGGGAAGGGGAGAAGAAAGAAGCGGTGGCCGGCATCGCCATCGCCGGCAATGTACTGACCATGCTGCGGGATATCATTGCCGCCTCTTCGGAAGTGGAGTTTTATGGCAGAAAGGCCGCCCCCTATATCCTCGTTGAAAAATTGCGCGTCAGCGGCGTTTGAGCCGCCTTCTCCGGCGGTATCCTCGGCTTTTGCTTTTATTTTACCGCCCATATAAAATATTTAACGAGATTTCGGGATCGATTGTATTCCTATTTTTCCTATGGTATTATTGACATAATGGAGGTGCTTCTATGCGAATTTCAACAAAAGGCCGGTATGCGCTGCGTTTGATGATCGATTTGGCGGAACAAAGCCAGGATGTTTTTACCGCTTTAAAAGATGTTTCCCGGCGGCAGGACATCTCCGTTAAATATTTGGAGCAAATCATTACCCAGTTGAACCGCGCGGGCCTCGTGAAAAGCAGCCGCGGCCCCCAGGGCGGCTATCGGCTGACGAAGGAGCTCCGGCAATACCGTATCGGCGACATTCTCCGGGTGACCGAAGGGAAGCTGGCCCCCGTCGCCTGCTTGGAGGATGAGGAAAATGCCTGCGGCCGGGCGGCGTCTTGTCCCACCTTGCCGATATGGGAAGAATTGCATAAGCGGATCAACGATTATGTCGACAGCGTCACATTGGCGGATCTGGTCAGCCAGACGGCTGATTTTGTTGAAAAATAGAATTCCGATTTCTGCCGGTGAAAGGAGAATGAAAAAGTAATGAGAAAAGTATATGCCGACAATGCTGCAACCACGGCTATGAAGGCCGAGGCGCTCGATTTTATGACGACGGTTCTCGCCGATGTATATGGCAATCCATCCAGTATACACGCGGTCGGAAGGGAAGCGGCACGCTATCTTGAAAAAGCTAGGGAAACCGTTGCCGCCGCCATCAACTGTGAGGCGCGGGAGGTTTATTTTACATCGGGCGGAACGGAAGCGGACAACTGGGCCATTCGCTCGGCGGCAAAATGGGGCGAAAAAAAAGGCAAAAAACATATCATCTCAACGAAGATTGAGCACCATGCCGTGCTTCATGCTTTAGAAGCCATAGAAAAGGAAGGTTTTATGGTGACCTATCTCGATGTATCCGAAAACGGCATCCTGCGTGTGGAAGATGTGGAAAAAGCCGTCGGCAAGGATACGGCCTTGGTCACCGTTATGTATGGCAACAATGAGATTGGCAGCATCCAGCCCATTTCGGAAATCGGTAAACTTTGCCGGGAAAAAGGCATCATGTTTCACACCGACGCGGTACAGGCGGTGGGCCATGTTCCCATCGACGTACAGGCGGAAAATATTGACATGCTGTCCCTCTCCGGCCATAAATTCCATGGCCCTAAGGGTGTTGGCGCCCTTTACTGCCGCAAAAATGTGCCGATCAACAATCTGATTTTTGGTGGCGCCCAGGAGCGAAAGCGCCGCCCCGGCACGGAGAATGTGCCGGGCATCGCCGCGATGGCCAAAGCGTTGGAAATTGCCGGCGCGAATCTGGATAAAAACAGCGAGAAAATGACGGCCCTGCGGGATCGGCTGATTGCGGGCCTGTCCCGGATTCCCCGTTCCCGCCTGAACGGTGATCCGGTCAAGCGTCTGCCCGGCAATGTAAACGTTTGCTTTGAGGGCATCGAAGGGGAGGCCTTGCTGCTGAACCTTGATTTGGCGGGCATTGCCGCCTCCTCCGGCTCGGCGTGCACCTCCGGTTCTCTCGACCCGAGCCATGTTTTGCTGGCCATCGGCTTGCCCCATGAGATTGCCCACGGTTCACTGCGACTGACAATAAGCGAAGACAATAGCGAAGAGGAGATCGATTATATTTTGGAAGTTCTGCCGCCCATCGTGGAAAAATTGCGCGCCATGTCACCGGTATGGGAACGTTTAATGGAAAAGGAGGTATGACCATGTACATCGAAAAAGTGATGGATTATTTTGCCAATCCGCGCAATGTGGGGAAAATGGACGATGCCGACGGCATTGGAGAGGTCGGCAATGCCAAATGCGGCGATATTATGAAAATTTACTTAAAAATTCAGGACGGAACCATCACAGACGTAAAGTTCAACACCTTTGGCTGCGCCGCCGCTATAGCCACCAGTTCGATGGCGACGGAAATGATCAAAGGAAAAAAGGTAACCGAAGCGCTTCAACTGACCAATAAGGCAGTTATGGAAGCATTGGACGGCTTGCCCCCGGCAAAGGTGCACTGTTCCGTTTTGGCGGAAGAAGCCATCAAAGCCGCCATCGCCGATTACTATCAAAAGAACGATATCCCTTACGATAAAGATCTGTTTTCCGGCTGCACCGGTTGCTGCAACGATTGCGGCTTGTCGCACTGAGATTGAAAATAAACGGGGAATAGACCACATGAAAAAACGGGCAATGGATTCCGCGTCCTGTGAGGAATTTCTGCAAATGTCGCCCCCGGTGGGACGGTTTACTACGGTAGACCACGGCGGCGCTCCCTATACGGTACCGGTTCATTATGTTTACCTGGATGGAACGATCTATATACACGGCAGCACCTGCGGTAAGAAAGGCCAAAATGTATTGGCCAATCCCAAGGCGTGCTTTGAAATCGACGAAATGGAGGGCCTGGCATCATTCCGGGGAGGGCGGCGCCTGCATGGTAAACACAATCTACCGCAGTGTCATTGTCTGCGGCGAGGCCCCGCATCGTTGACGACGGGGCGGAAAAACGGAAAAGCCCTCGATGCCATTGTGGCGAAACTGACCCCGGTTTATAAAGGAACCGCTTTGCCGGACAAAAAGGTGGAAACCACCGGCGTCATCGCTTTGCGGGCCGACGAGATCAGCGGGAAACAATTTCCCAATGCCACATAACGCCGGATTCTTTCAAGTCATAAAACGCCAATCAGGAACCGCCGCTAAAAGCGGTTTCTCAGCCTATAGCCCAAAGCGCCGTACGGCGGCTTTGGGCTATAGGCGCGAACAAATGGATCCCTATTGCCGCCGGTTTGGTTTATCAGGCCCGATGGCCGCCTTTAAGGCGGCCCATCGGTCTTGAAAGGGAGATATTGTGTTTTAAGAGGGTAAACGCCGCCCCAAAATCAGCGGGTTTATTTTAGGCGGCAACGGTCATTGCCAAAAAGGGGACGGCCGTTGACGCAATTTCAGATAAATATTTTTACAGCGCCGGAATTTCTCAAACAGTTTTAAGGCGGAATGGAGATCGTCATATACCTTCCAGCATCCGCAAAATAGGAATTTTTGCCCCGATTAAAAATGAAACCGATGACATCGTGAAGCGGATAGCCGAGAAATAGGCCGATTTCATGGGGGAATTCTCCGGAACAGTGAAATCGTTCGATTAAAACGTCCAGCAACCGCCGGAAAGAGGCCGCCCGATAATTCGGTTCAATGGCACTAAGAAAGTTTAAAACGCCCGGCTTTCTTAGATCCCGCTGTAAAAAGCCGCTTTCGATATACATAGAGCAGTGCTCGCTTCACCTTGCTTTAACAGCAAAATCGCGACGCCGCGGCCTTGAAGCCGGCCATTCCATTCTTTGATCTCCAAAAGCAGCGCATCCTTATCGGCATAGCCGTACCTAAATAGGTTTGCCGTTTTCAATCCCGCCAAAGTGGGGGAGCAATGCTGGATGAGAGCCTGTTCCAAATCCATTTTACGCCTCCCGAGAATTTGATCTACCCCACTCCATTGTTTGCCTTGACTAACTAATGATATGGGGCCGCAATTCGTCCTTAAAGTCCTTAACGTCCTTAAAAGAGAAAAAACCGTGCCACAAACTTTGGTTTCGAGGAAGGCCCATGTTTATGGGTGGCGAAGCCATAAACCCGGTACGGATGTTCAAAATGTAAAGGGTTCCCATTTTATGAAACACAAACAATCGAGGTTTTAGATCTTACTTTTACCGTTTTTCTAAAAAACATGCGGCAGTTTGTACTGATTTTACAAAAAATAAAAACGGATCCGCCAAAATTTAGCTCCTATCATCCATTTTACGGAACGAAATACCAAAGGCCAATGGAAAGGCACCCGTCGCAACAAATGGCTTCATATTGTTAACAGACGGGGCCCGCGGTGAAGGCCGGCGCCGTATTAAAGCCGTATTAAACAGGATGAAGCAAAAATACGCAAGATAGAAATACGAAAAATAGAAAAGATAGAACTTTTGCGTATGATGGCGGTCTGGGGTATGCCGGTAAAGAATATTTTTATGCACAATAACGGGAACGTATTTTTCCCCTATTACTTAACATAATACTTATTATAGGAAGTTGCCGCTGTGGAAAGCGGTGGCTTTGGCCGCCTTCCCCAGGTTTTACTTTTTTCGGGGTCTATACTATAATGATATTTGGCCGCCTTATACCGAATGCCATTTGGGTTATTATGAAACTGGAGTTGGTAATTATGGGGAGAAAACGGATCACAACCGGCAGCAGATATGAAGGCTTAAATCTAAAACAAGCCCTCATTTTCGATTATATCAAAGATTATTACGCCACCCATCGTTATCCGCCAACGGTGCGGGAAATCGAGACGCGCTGAACATATCTTCCACCTCAACGGTTTACAATCAATTGGAAAATTTGCGGCGCGCCGGTTATATCAGCAAAGCGAACAATCGCATGCGGGCCATCGAAATTCTTAAAGACGGCGAGGAAATTCCCAAAAAAGAAGTGACAATGGCGCCAATCGTCGGGAAAATCGCCGCGGGCACGCCGATTTTTGCTTCGGAAAATATCAGCGACTACTATCCCCTGCCCCTCGATTATTTCCATGCCGACAATGCGCTGTTCATCCTAAAGGTGGAAGGCGAGAGTATGCTGGAAGCCGGGATTTTAAATGGGGATTTTGTTATTTTAGAAAAGACGGACTATGCGGAAAACGGCGACATCGTTGTTGCCCTTGTGGAAAACGAAGAAGCGACGGTAAAACGTTATTTTAAAGAAAATGGGCGCATTCGCTTGCAGCCGGAAAACGCCCATATGAAACCGATGTATTATACTGAAGTGGCCATTATTGGCAAAGTGGCGGCTTGCATTTCTGTACCTTTTAATCCTTGGGCAGAAGCCGGCTTTCCTTGCTGACAAACGTTGCGCAGCAGAAACAAAGCCAACAGATTGGGAAGCATAAGGAAGCCGTTCAAACAATCAGACAAAAGCCAGACATTTTGTGAACAGACGATGTTGCCGATAAAAGCCAGCGCGATGGCGGTGGCATTGTAGGGCAAAATCGCCTTTCCCCCAAAGATAAGTAGCGAAGCGCTGGCCATAAAAGGCCCAGCCGATAATGGAGCGAAGGCAAACAGCATCAGACCCACGGAGACGACGAAAGTGCCGACGCCCCGGGGCAAGGCGACATCGAAGGCGGCGGCGGTTAAGGAAGCGCCGTTAAAATTTTTGATCGTCATATCCTGCCATAAGCCGCTGACCAAAATCACGAAGGCGGTGACGGAGCAGACAACCAAGCTGTCGATGAAAGTGCCGACCATGGAGACAAGGCCTTGGCGGGCCGGGCAATCGGTGCTGGCGGCGGCATCGGCAATGGAACCGTTGCCAAGACCCGCCTCATTGGTAAAAAATCCCCGGGCAATGCCAAAACGCATGGCAATGCCAACGGTGGCGCCGGCAAAACCACCGACCACCGGTTTTGCGCCGAAGAATGCATTGTCGAGATTAAAAATGCGGCGGGGAGCTTTTGCCATTGCAGCGCCAGGCAGACAATCCCCGCTAGCATATAGAAACCGGCCATCAGAGCGCTATTCATTTTTCTCTGAAAAGCCGGCTATTTTTTTTATGCCCCCCAAAAGGATCAGCCCGCAAAGAAAGAAACGGCAATGGCGGGCAGCAGCACCGGAACCTGCCAAAGGGTCTGCGCGGCCATGGCGACGGAATTGGCCTGCACCATATTGCCAACGCCGAAGCTGGCGAGAAAGCCGCAAAAGCTATAGAAAGCCGCCAGCTTAGGCATATTGAGACCATATTTCATATAGTACATTGGCCCGCCGAAGAAGGAGCCGTCTTTCCCCGTTGCCGGACATTTGACCGCCAAAAATTTCTTCGGCATACTTGATGGCCATCATCAGCAAGGATAAAGCCTACCCAAAGCCAGAATACCGCACCGGGGCCGCCGAAAACGATGGCGCCGGCGACGCCGACGATATTGCCGGTTCCCACCGTAGCCGCCAACGAAGTGGTCAAGGCCTGAAAGGTGTGATATCCCACCCCGATTTTGTTTGGCCGGAAAGCCCCTTCAGGCCCCGGGCAGAGCGGCTGAATCTGTAGCCAGCCGAGGTCGGCAGCTAAAATAGAAGCCAAAGCAAAGAAGAAACAAAAACAAAGGCGGCGACCAAATGAAAGACGCCAGGCTTTCCAGAAGAGATGTGATCGGAAAAACCCCCCTCATACCATGCTCTTCTTCATTCTATGCCAAGCATCTCGCCAATAATACGGTCAAGAACCAGACGGATATAGGCAAAGGACGTGCCACCCTGCAAAAAAGCGGCATAAGGCGGCCGCATCGGCCCATCCACCGAAAGTTCGATCGACGATCCCCGCACGAAACCGCCGGAAGCCATAATGACCCGGTCTTCATAGCCCGCCATCTCCCAATCCTCCAGAAACGCGCATGGGAATCCACCGGGGAAAACCGCCGTACGCTGCGGCAAAATTGTTTTTAATTTTTGGGGATCGGAAAGGTGATGGCTTGTACGATGTCCCCCGCGGTTCCGCCGGGCCGGGCAAAACATCATAGCCGAGGGCCCAGCAGTGGCGGCATATACCGCACCCTTCATTGCTTCGGCAACGACATGGGGCGCGATAAAGATTCCTTGATAAAGATAGGAATTGCTAACCAGGCTGGGGCCCAATTCCCGACCGATTCCCGGCGCTGTAAGACGGTAGGATAGCCTGCTCCACCAGATCGCCGCGGCCCGCCAAGTAACCGCCGGAAGGGCGATGGCGCCGCCGGGATTCTTGATCAGAGAACCGGCAATCAGGTCGGCGCCGGTTTCTATGGGCTCTTTCTCTTCGGTAAACTCGCCATAGCAATTGTCAACAAAGGCGATAATTTCCGGTTTTACCGCTTTCGCCCCGGCGATGACCTCTCCTATCTCATCGACGAGCAAGGCATTGCGGAGGCAATACCCTTTGGAACGCTGAATATAGAGCAGTTTCGTTCTCTCCCGAAAGGAATCGGCGACAGTTTCCGCCTCCTCCAATGGATGCACTGTTACATCGATTCCCCATTCCAGCAAGGTACCGGGCTCCTGTTTGTTGCGGCCAATCACTTTAAACAGGGTGTCATAGGGTTCTCCCAAAATGACCATATGATCGCCAGGCAACAGGCAGCCGAAGAGGGCCAAGCCGATGCTGTGGGTGCCGGAAACGATCTGTTGGCGGATCAGGGCTTCCTCCGCGCCTAGAATATCGGCCCACAGCCGTTCCAGGGTATCCCGGCCCCGGTCTCCCAGACCATAGCCGCTGCTAAGCTGAAAGTGCTGGTAATTGATCTCTTGGCGGCGAAAGGCGTCCAATACTTTCCCGGTATTTTTGCTTTCTGTTTCCCCGTGGATCATCTCCCATTCCGCAACCGCGGCCAGGGCTTGGGACGTTATTTTTTGAAAACGTTTGTCCTTCATGCTGATCTCCTTCATACATGTCCCGGTATCGAAAAGGGCTATAATGGGCGCCCGCCCATTACAGCCCCTTCCGTTTTTTATTTTTGTTTGCTCATTAAGATTCCACGTTAAAATTGATCGGCCGTGCCGGCATAATGGTGGAAATCGCGTGTTTGTAGATCAGGTTTTGCTTCCCTTCGGAATCCAAAACGACGGTAAAATTATCAAAACCCTTTACAAACCCTTTGGTTTGGAATCCATTTACCAAATAAATCACGACGGAGATGCTCTCTTTCCGAACCTGGTTCAAGAAATAATCCTGTAGATTTACGCTCTTTGACATTGGCATTACCTCCAAAATAAAGTGAAACAAAAAAGATTGCTTCCTCAAAATATGTTTGTCTTATAGTATTCGCTGGGTCAATAAAATCTCCTGCCTATATTGGGGAAGAATCCTTGTTATTTCTTCCGCGACGCCGCCGGAACCGGCAGCCAAAAGGCGATCCATTTGCAGCCAGACGATGCGCGGATCCCGCATGAACCAGGTGATTTGTCTTTTGGCAAAATGGCGGGTGTTTTGCTTTAAAGTGCGAACCGCTTCTTTCAAATCACATTCTCCCCGTACATGGGGAATGATTTCCTTATAGCCAAGGGCGGTGAGGGATTGGGCCTCCGGCACGATTCCTTCCTCCAATAAGCGGCGAACCTCCGCCACAAGGCCCAGTTCGATCATCTTGTCGACGCGCCCTTCGATGCGGCTGTAAAGCGCCGGGCGCGGCAGATATAGGCCAAATATCGCGAGGGAGAAGGGGCTGTCCCAATTGGGCACGGCGGCGGTTTTCTCCCCTTTTTCGCTCTTCTCCAGGCCCCGGATGATGCGCCTTTCATCATTGGGGTGAATCTTTGCCGCCAGAGACGGCGCTTCCCTTTGCAATCTCTGATAAAGGGTTTGCAGGCCGTTTTTTCGGGCCTCGCCCTTTAATGCGTCGCGAAAAGCGGTGTTCCGCTCTTCTTTTCCCAGACGATACGAAACATTGACCAGGCTATGGATATAGAGGCCGCTGCCGCCGCAGAGGATGGGGATCTTACCGCGGCGGTGGATGTCCGCTACCGCCGCCCCCGCTTCCTCCTGGTAGCGAGCGATGCTATAGTGCTCCGTTGGGGAGACGACGTCCAGCAGGTGATGGCGAATCCGCTCCCCGTCGGAGGCGACCATTTCGTCCTTAGAAATCTTGCCGCTGCCGATGTCCAAACCCCGGTATACCTGAACAGAATCGGCGGAAACCACCTCTCCGCCGATCATAGACGCCAATTCTACGGCAACGGCGCTTTTCCCCGTCGCGGTGGGGCCGACGATGGCCAAGAGCGGTTTTTTTTCTTCATTCTCCATGTTCCCTACTTTTCCTGCCATCCTTCAGCTCCGTAAAAACCATTTCCTTATTTCCGCCACGGTTATTTTAACCGTGATGGGCCTGCCGTGGGGGCAGGTCATTGCGTCTTTTTCCTTGTCCAGCGATTGCAATAGATGGTGCATATCGGCATCGGCGAGGTATTGATTGCCTTTTATCGCGCTTTTGCAGGCTTTCATCATCAATTTTTCATCCAATATTTCCGCATTTGTGATTTTTCTTTTTTGCTGCAGCCAAAAATCCGACATCTCTTTCAGAAAGGCCGCCGGATCCATCCAAGCGGACCAGGCCGGGGCTTCCCGGATGATGAAGGTATTGTCCCCAAACTCTTCCAAAATAAATCCCAATGCCTTCAAATCCAAAATGCGCTGTAAAATCCACAGGTATTGGCTGTGATTTAATCGCAATTCCAACGGAATGAGCAGGGGTTGGCTTTCGTTTTCCTTCACCGCCTCGGCTTTCAAGCGATTGTAAAGCAAACGTTCATGGGCGGCATGTTGGTCGATGATATAGAGATTTTCTCCGTCCGCCGCCAGGATGAACAAACCGGCCAGTTGTCCCAAAATCCGTAAATTGCGATAGAAACCCCCGCCGAAGGACAAAGACTCCTGTTCCCCGCCGCCCTTTGGCCCCCGAACCGCCATTTCGTTATCGGTTTCCGGCCTTTTACATTTCTCCGGCGTGTTTTGCCGCATGATAGCGGAAATATCCTGGGCGAAGGCGACGGTTTCTTCCGGCAAATCCTCGCCGGGGGAGGGCGATCCGGCAAGGCTCGCACGCGTGCCGCTTTCGTGGCCTATGGCTTTATCCGTTCCCAAAAAGGCGCTTTCGGCTTCCGGAGAACGCAGGCGGTTTGCGCCCTTCACCGGATGGCTGCGCTCGGCCCGCGTCAGCGTGTCGGCCAATGCCTGGTAGAGACGATCCTCTATATTGGAATGAGGTTCCAGCTTGATTTCTATCTTATTGGGGTGGACATTGACGTCAAATTCTTTCGGATCCAGCGTCAGATAAAGAACGGCGATGGGATAACGGCGTTCCGGCAGTAAATGGCGGTAAACGCCGTCGACCACCCGGTTCAGCTCCGGGCTTTTGATATAGCGGCCATTGACAAAGAGATTATAGTATTGGCGGCTCGGTTTATGGTGGGAGGGATGGGAAATATAGCCGCCGATCTCTTCCTCTTCGCCGATGCGCAGCATGGCTTGGGCCGCTTCCGCCCCGTAAACGCTGAGAATTGCCGGCCGAATTTGGCCATTGCCGGGGCTTAAAAATACCCGGCGATTGTCATTGAGCAATTCAAAGCCGATATCGGGGCGGGATAAAATCAGGCGCCCCACCAGATCGGTGATATCCGCCATTTCCCGGATTTGGCTCCTAAGGAACTTTCGCCGCGCAGGGGTATTGTAAAAGATTTCGTCAACGATGATTTCGGTTCCCGGATTTGCGGCGACGGGTTCGGTTGTCCCCAAAGCGCCGTCACCATAGCGGATTTCATAGGCTCCTTCGCCGTTTTTAGCGAAGGAGCGCAAGGTTACCCGGCTTACGGCGGCGATGGAGGGCAAAGCCTCGCCCCGGAAACCCAATGTGGAAAGACGGGTCAAATCGTCAATGGCCGCGATTTTGCTGGTGGCATGACGCAAAAAAGCCAATGGCAAATCTTCCTTCAAAATGCCGACGCCATTGTCCTCTATCCGTATTTGTTTTAAACCGCCTTCTTTTAATGATATGCGGATGCGGGTCGCCTCCGCGTCGATGGCATTTTCCACCAGCTCTTTAACGATGAAGGCCGGTTTCTCCGCCACTTCGCCGGCGGCAATTTGGTTCACGGTTTCATTTGCCAGAATGTTAATTTTCATCGTTCTTTGTTTTCAACCTATCTTGCCATTCCGCCAATAGGGACAGGGCCTTGATCGGCGTTAAATGGTCCGGACGCAAGTTTTTTATTTCGTTGATGACTTCTTCCTCATCGTCGCTGATTTCTTTAAAGAGCGCCGGAATTTCTTCGGTTTTGGCTTTGCCATTGTCAAAGTGAATTTGATTTTTCTCCAGGGATTTTAAAATCCGCCGCGCGTCGTTGACGACGGAGATCGGCACCCCCGCCAATTTTGCGACTTGGATGCCATAGCTTTTTCCGGCTTTCCCCGGCGTGATCTTCCTGAGAAAGATCAGGTCGCCGTTGTATTCCCGCACGGTGATGGCATAGTTCTTAATATGGGGCATCTCCCGCTCCAAACCGGTCAATTCATGGTAATGGGTGGCGAAAAGGGTTTTGGGGCCCACGTCGCCGGCGCTGAGATGGGCGATCACCGCCCAGGCGATGGCAAGGCCATCAAAGGTGCTGGTTCCTCTGCCGATTTCGTCCAAAACGATAAAACTCCTGGCGGTGGCGGCCCGCAAAATTTCCGCGGTTTCCGTCATTTCCACCATGAAGGTACTGTTGCCGCCGACCAAATCGTCGGAAGCGCCGATGCGGGTAAAAATCCTGTCCACCAAAGCCAGTTTGGCCGTTTCCGCCGGCACAAAGGAACCGGTCTGCGCCATCAGCAAGATCAAGGCCGTTTGCCGCATATAGGTAGACTTTCCCGCCATATTGGGGCCGGTAATTACCATGATGCGATTGTCGCCATCGTCCAAAAGCGTATCATTGGCGATAAAGCTTTCTTCGCCCACGCGTTCCACCATCGGATGGCGGCCCCGCTGAATTTCAATGGAGGAACCGGTATGCAACGTCGGGCAAACATAGCGGTTTTCCAATGCCACTTTGGCAAAGGAAAAAACCGCGTCGGCGACGGCAATATAAGAGGCCATCAGCTGGATGCGGGCGGTATTGGCGGCTATATAATCTCGTATTTGGCAGAAAACCTCATATTCCAGCTGGTACAACCGTTCCGCCGCGCCGAGAACTTTATCTTCATAGGTTTTTAGCTCTTCCGTATAATAGCGTTCGCCATTGGCGAGCGTTTGCTTCCGCACATAATGTTCGGGAACCAGGTTTTTATTGGCATTGGAAACTTCGATATAATAGCCGAAAACCTTATTGTACCCGATTTTTAAGGACTTGATGCCGGTTTCTTCCCGCTCACGCCCTTCGATGGCGAGGATGCGGTTTTTGCCGCCGCTGGAGATTTCCCGCAATTCGTCGATTTCCCGGCTGAATCCCTGCTTCACCAAGCCCCCTTCTTTGGGGGAAACCGGCGGTTCCTCCACGATCGCTTGGTCGATGCGGTGATAAAGATCCCGCAGATCGTCAAATCCCTCCGACATTTGCCGGAAAAGGCTGCTGTTTAAGCGGCCGATGGTCTCTAAAAACTTAGGCAGGTGGCCGATGGAAACCTTGAGGGAAACGAGATCGCGGGGCGAAGCGGTGCCGAAGGCGATGCGCCCGGCAATGCGTTCCAGATCGTGAATTTGCTGCAAAATGTCTTTAAGTGCATCCTGCACCAGGGGCTTTTCATAAAGATCCCGCACGGCATTTTGCCGCTCCATAATCTTGTCCAAATCCAAAAGCGGGTTTTCCAGCCATTCCCGGAGCAGGCGGCGGCCCATCGGCGTGCAGGTTTTGTCCATAACCCAAAGGAGGGACCCCTTTTTTTGATTGGAATAAATGGTCTGCACAATTTCCAAATTGCGCCTTGTATTGGGATCCAGGGTCATATAGCTGTGCGTATCATAGGTTTTAATGGCATGGATATAGGTCAGGCTCCGCTTCTGGCTTTGATAAAGAAAAGCGATGGCGGCGCCGGCGGCGATTTTTGCCGTGAACGGCAGGAATAGGGCCGCGGCGTTTTCAACATGAAAATGCGCGGCCAGCGTGGCATCCGCCGCTTCGACATCATAGACAGCGGCGGACAGCGGCGTTAAGATACCCTGAAAAACCTTGTCCAATTGGAATCTAAAGCCAATGTCATCAAAAAGCGTTTGCGGCACCAACAATTCCTTTGGCCCGATGCGGTAAATCTCGGCGAAAACGTGACTTTCTCTTCGTCCCGAGCCGCGATTTCCGTCGCGCGGCATTCGCCGGTGGATATATCGGTATAGGCGATGCCATATTTTCCATCCCGGCAAAACAAAGAAGCCAGATAATTGTTGCAATAATCCGGCAAAAGATTGTCTTCTAAGAGCGTACCGGGGCTGATTACCCGAACAACCTCCCGCTTTACCAATCCCTGGGCGGTTTTTGGATCTTCCACCTGTTCGCAGATGGCAACCCGGAACCCCTTCTCGATTAACTTTGCGATATAGTTTTCCACAGCGTGGTGGGTACGCCACACATCGGAATGCGCTCTTCCGCACCGCCGCTGCGGGAAGTCAACGTGATGTCGAGTTCCCGGGCGGCGATGCGGGCGTCTTCAAAAAACATTTCGTAAAAATCACCCATGCGAAAGAAAAGAAGCGCGTCGGGATTCTCTTCCTTCATCTGGCGATACTGGCGCATCGCTGGCGTAAGCCGGGTCATTTTTACCGCGCCTCAGTGGCAGCCGGAGCAGCCGGCGCAATCCGACGGGCTGCAGCCATCGTCGCCGGTGAGGGCCCTGGAGATCATGGCATTGACCTGCTGCAACAGTACCCCCAAGCCTTCCTGAGCTTTATAATAGGAGGAAATGGCGGCGTTTTCTTCCATTTGATCCTGCACCAGATTAAATTGGTTGACCAGTTCCGTCTCGGGCTCTTTGCCCGCTTCCTGCATCTCAAAAAGTTTTTGCTGCAATTCAAAATAGCGGGAAAGGATGGGTTCCGCGGCTTTATCCGCACGCAAAGTCGTTTCTTTTTCCCGGACGAGCCGCAATTCCTCACAATCCTCAATGGCTTGGGCCAATTCCGCGGCTTTCTCTAAAACAGACATACTATTTCCTCCTTTTTTATAACCGGCCTTCTAATGACCAGGTATGCGCACTTATGATCTTTGCTTTTACCAGCCGGCCCGTATAATCCTGGCCGGCGGGAAAATGAACGATTTTATTGCCCTCGCTGCGCCCCGTTTGATAGGCGGCATTGTTTGGGCTCTTCCCTTCTCCCAACAACAATAAATCCTTGCCGATCAGCGCCTGATTTTTCTTTAGGCCGATCTTGTTTTGCAATTCCATCAAGGCCTGCAATCTTTCCTTTTTTACGCTTTGCGGCAGCTGTTTTTTTGCGGCGGCGGGCGTCCCCTGCCTGGGAGAAAACAGGAAGGTATAGGCAAGGTCGAACTCCACCGCGGCCAATATATCCAGGGTATCCTCAAAATCCTTTTCCGTTTCGTCGGGATAACCAACGATGATATCGGTGGTTAAGCTGGCGCCGGGAAAAACCGTTTTTATTTTTTCCATCAGGGCCAAATAGTATTCCCGGTCATATTTGCGGTTCATGGCCCGCAAAATCCGGCTGGAACCGCTTTGCACCGGCAAGTGAAAATGGCGGCAAACCTTGGGGCTGTCGGCGATAGCGGAAATGATGTTCTCGTCAAAATCCTTCGGATGGGAGGTCATATAGCGAATGCGCTCCAAACCGGGTATTTCATGTGCCGCCCTTAAAAGCGTGGCAAAATCTGCCTTTTCCAAACCGCGGCCATAAGAATTGACATTCTGGCCAAGAAACATGATTTCCTTTACACCGGCAGCGGCGAGGTCTTTTGCTTCCTTCAAAATATCTTCAAGGTCGCGGCTTTTCTCCCTGCCGCGAACATAGGGAACGATGCAATAGGAGCAATAATTGTCGCAGCCATACATAATCGTAACATAGGCTTTGAACGGATCGTTTCTTTTATGCACGCGGCCTTCCGGCACATCGGCTTCGAGGTCGATTTCGACGAAAGGCCCTTGTTCCGTTTTCCGTTTTTCAATATAAAAGGGCAAGCGCCCAAGGCTTCTGGTGCCGAGGATGATATCGACGATGTGGCCCCGTTTTGCCACCTTTTCCGCGGCGGAGGCTTCGGAAACCAAGCAGCCCATTACGGCGATCAGCAGCCGGGGATTCATTCTTTTTAGTCTTTGCAGGCTATCCAAAAAACCGAATATTTTATTTTCCGCCGTTGCCCGTACGCAACAGGTATTGATAACGATCAGATCGGCTTCTTCCAATTCTTCCGTGGGGCCATAGCCATGTTGGGCCAGCAGGCCTTCTAAAAATTCGGAATCGTGCGCATTCATTTGGCAGCCGAAGGTTTTGATAAAGTACAGCATTTTCCGTCCTTTGTGTGGATTTTTTATCATACTTTTTTATTATATCATTTCCCGCTCTTTTTGAAAAGTATGAACCGCCGCCGCGGCGCAATTATGTTTTAAACCATCCGTGCCGCCCCAGACCGGTTCATTGAAAATTGTGCGCCCCCTTCTCTGACAAGGCGCATGAAAGCGCCGTCCCCTCTTTCTTTTATAAAATATAGCACAGTTTGGCGCAAATGAAAAGAACGGCGGCCAAAAACCGCCGTTCCCCGGCAACGGCCAAAGCCGCTTCGGAGCGGCTTCGGGGGATAGGCAAAAGAATTGGCCACCGTTCTTTTTATGCAAAACGGGAACCCTAAGGATCGACGGGGCAAATCGGATTTTGCCAGGGCCATGATGGATGCGCATTGGGACGCCGGATTTTCCATTGCGGGGAATGGCGCAATAGAAAGGGCTTTTGTCTTTAACCCTGGCAAACAATGCCACGATCCGGGACGGGCATCTTCCACAACTTACCCAACCGCCGGAGATTCCAAATGTCCGTTAAGATACCGACGGGTTGCGATTTTTCATTCAAAATCGGCCCGATGTTTTCTTTTTGATCGGAATGAGGCGGCGCAAGCAGATCCCCACCGAGGCGCAGAACCGAGCATTCCAGGCTTTTCGCCTCATTTAATGGATATAGAATATCCGCGTCTTTTCTTAAAAAGGCGTCCGCGATTGCGCTCCACCGAAAAACCCGAAAGCTGTTTTCCTTACCGTCGCCAAAAACGAAATACTCCGAAGGCTGATCCAAAAAAGCCCGCTTTGTCAGATGCATCCCGTCTTTATACCAGGCGCAGGCCGAATATTTAAGTTCTCCAATCTCCATGGGGACTCCTTTCCCTTACTGCAAAGATTTGTCAGGCATATGCCTTATGATGTCCGCAAATCGTTTGCGGTGATCCAAACTTGTCCATCTAAAACCGTAAGGGCCACCCGACCGCCATAGGCTTCGGTGATAAAAGCCGTAAAGACTTCGGCTTCTTCCGCCAAAACAAGGCAATAGAGGGCCGCATTGTTTTGATAGACTGTTTTTTCAATTTGGATCGAACGGAGGGCAAGGTCATTTTGCACCTTACCCAGAAGGGTATATTCCATGACGAGACAAAAACGTTGTCCCGGCTTCATTTCCACGGTTCCCGCCTCACCAATGGCGGCTTGCGCCGCCTTCGTATAGGCCCGAACCAAACCGCCGGCGCCCAGCAAAACGCCACCAAAATACCGGGTGACAACCACAACGGTGTTCCTTAAATTTCGCTTTTTAATGACCTCTAAAACCGGCCGCCCCGCGGTACCGGAGGGTTCACCGTCGTCCGATGATTTTTCTTTCTCCTGCCGCCCGCCGATTTGGTATGCGTAGACATTGTGGGTGGCGTCCCAATGCCGCTTTTTGATGGCGGCAATATAGCCGAGGGCCTCTTCTTCGCTGGAAACCGGCTTCGCATAACCGATAAAACGGGATTTTTTTTCACTAAAAGTTGCGGTTCCTTCTTTTTGCAAAACCAGCAAAACATTCTCCTTTTTATCAACATGGCATGTCGACGAAGCAATGAAGAGAAAGGGCTTATTTATTGCCCGCCGCCTTTCTTTTCCTTTCCCGCCGCATTTTCTTGGTGTTCCGGCAGCAAATGGGCAAGGGTTTCTTCCAATTGGCGCCCTAAATGCATGGCCTTTTCAAAAAACACCGCCTCATCTTCCGGCCGCAGGGGCCGGAGGTGTTTGGTTTCCCCCCTTCGCCTATACATCGGCCCACTTTGCTTGTTACCGGCGTCCTTTTCTTTCATTTCAATCACCCCAAATATTATAACATAAATCGCCCCATTTTAACAGCGGAGGATAAGGAACCGTGGCCTTATTGAAAGAATAAAAATATTAAGAAAGCCCGGCTTTCCTGCCGGCATGCTTTATGGCGGCGGGAAAAAGCCATACCATTCCGACCCGGTGGGCAAAGAGCCCAATCATCCGGACATTTGCCCAAACCGGCATCCGTGCCGTAGCGAATCTTGTGGCTTTACATAGATCCCCCAAAACAGCCTTTTGTCGGAAACAGGATTTTTGGAGATTTGGACAGGTATGAACCAGTTGCCGCCCGCGCGCATATGATAGAAAAAACGCTTGGCAATGCTGTCCAGCTCTTGGCCGGCATAGTCCGGGCGAATAAGGATATAAACGAGGTGGAACATGCAATATTACGACCATAACAGATGCCAAACCTGTGGCAATCATATTTCTTGCTGTTGTTGCCAAGGCCCTCCCGGGCCTGCCGGCGCACCGGGGCCACGGGGGCCTGTAGGCCCCCAAGGCGCTCCGGGTATACCGGGCCTTCAGGGGCCCATTGGCCCCCAAGGCCCCCAGGGGCCTATCGGCAATGCGGGCCCGCAAGGCCCGCAAGGCCCCCAGGGCGATGGCGGGCCTGCCGGGCCCCAGGGTGATCCCGGCTTTCCAGGCCCTCCCGGCCTACAAGGCCCGGCAGGGCCCTCCGGCCCGCAAGGCCCGCAAGGTTCCGTCGGTGTGGGGGAGAGCCTGGAGCGGCTGGCCCACAGGGGCCGCAAGGCCCGGAAGGACCACCAGGCCCGGCGGGCCCCGCAGGCGCCCAGGGCCCGGCCGGTGAAGCGGGCCCCCAGGGCTTAACGGGGCCACAAGGTTCACAAGGCCCCCAGGGCCCGCAGGGGAAGCCGGCGCGGCAGGTTCCCAGGGCATTCAGGGCCCGGCGGGCCCGGCGGGCTCCCAAGGTGTGGCGGGCCCCCCGGCCCCCAAGGTGACCCTGGTATTGCGGGCCCCCAAGGCCCGGCAGGCCCCCGGCCCATCACCAACTGTCGCTTACGGTGGGCTTTTTGATGATATTGGGGCGCCGATTTCAATTCCGGCGGCGGCACGGTGGTGACCGTACCTATGGAAGAAGAGATACCCTTCGACAATATGACCTTATCCGCCAATCAATTAACGATTGAAGTGGCGGGAACCTATTCTGTGGCCTTTATGCTTATTGCGGGCCCTCAGACCGATTCACAAGGTATCGTTGTGGGTATTTTTATCAACGGGTTGCCGGTTTTATCGGCCAGCCAGGCCCATATTCTTTCTAGTGGAGTCGAAACACCTATCTTTGGTTCGGTTTTGGCGACCTTTGCCGCGGGGGATGTCATCACTTTGGGCGTACAGAGCGCCGAGGCATTTGGTTTGCTTCTGGCGCCCGGCGTAGCCGCTACCCTTACCGTGATAAAGTCAGCGGCAATTGATGAAGGTTCATTTATCCACATCTTGCCGTTTACGCTTAAAAGGTCAAACAATAATCTGTGTTTCCATAGATTGCGAGGTGCAATATGGAAAGGTATAAAAATGAAATATGCAGCAATTGCAGCAGACCTGTACGCGTTTGCTGTTGTATAGGCCCCGCGGGCCCACCGGGGCCGCAAGGGCCCGCCGGTTCTGCCGGGCTCAGGGTGCGCCGGGACAACCGGGCCCCCGGGGAAACCATGGGCCCGCAGGGCCCTCTGGCCCACAAGGGCCCCAAGGCCCTGCCGGCGTGCAGGGGGAACCGGGAGCAACTGGCCCACCGGGGACGGAAGGGCCGGAAGGGCCGCAAGGCCCGGCGGGCCCCGCCGGCGCACAGGGTTCTCCGGGCGAAGCCGGGCCGCAAGGGTTACAAGGGCCGCAAGGCCCAACCAGCGCAACCGGGCCGGAGGGCTCGGCGGGTGCCACCGGCCCTCAGGGAATACAGGGACCGGAAGGGCCTCCGGGGCCGCCTGTCGCTCTTTCCGGATTTCAGGCCCAGCTACAGATGAATGGTATTCAAACAATTGGCGATGGAGAAAACGTGCCGTTTAATACGGTCATTTCCAACCTTTCTAGCTATGTCGGCTATAACACGGTAACAAGGGAGTTTACGGTAGATGGAACCGGCAACTATTTCGTGAGCTGGTGGATAAACACCGATGGAGCCGGAGCGGAACCGACCGTTCTCTTCAATCTTGAAACTTCAGCGGGAAATATCTTTTCTTCTTCCTCCCCCGCCCCGATTGTCAGCTTGCAATTAAACGGCACGGCTTTGCTTGCCGTCCATACCGCTCCCATCACCGTTTCACTGGTCAATCGCAGCAATGCCGCGGTCAATTATGGCAGCGGCGCTGTTCAGGCCAATATCGTTTTTCTTCACTTAGAGGTATGAACCGGGCGGCGGCCTCCTTTTAAAGCAGAGCGCCTGCCTGTATAGTGGATTTTCCAGAAAATAAATTTATGAGGTGAAATATGAACTGTATGATGTTTACAAACAACCAATGTTGCCGTTGCGCAAATAGATGCTGTTGTCAACGCCGGCCCAGCCCGCCTTGCACTCCCGGCTGCATTTACCCGCCGGGGCCTCCCGGGCCAATCGGCCCCCAGGACCGGCAGGCCCGCAAGGATTGTCCGGCCCACCGGGATCCCAAGGTTTTCCGGCGCTATGGGCCCCCCGGCCCACAAGGCGCGGCAGGCCCCATCGGGCCCCAAGGCGCGCCGGGCCCCGCCGGGCTCCCAGGCGCTGTTGGCGAAACCGGCCCCCAAGGCTCCACCGGCCCGATCGGCCCCCAGGGTGGGCGGGCCCCGCAGGCCTCCAAGGGCCTGCGGGTGAAACGGGCGCACCAGGCCCCGCCGGCCCCCAAGGCCCCACCGGCGCAACCGGAGCCCAAGGCCCCGCCGGCGCCACCGGCGCTCAAGGCCCGCAAGGTGAGCCCGGCCCCACCGGCCCCAAGGCGACCCCGGCCCCGCCGGGCCGCAAGGCGCCACCGGTGCAACCGGAACCCAAGGCCCCGCCGGCCTGCGGGGCCCAAGGCCCTGCCGGGCCACAAGGGCCCGCAGGCGATGGAGCGATCATCCCCTTCGCTTCCGGCATTCCCGTTGCTTTAACCACCGTATTGGGCGGCTTGCTCAATACCTCCAGCGCGATTGGTTATGGGGTCAATCTTCCCGGCATCAATGCCGTCGGCGGAACCATCAGTCTTTTGGGGCTGACGAACTTCGCGTTCTCCGTTCCAAGAGATGGAACCATTACCTCTTTGGCCGGGTATCTAAGTATCAGCGCCGCTTTAAGCCTGATCGGCTCAACCGTAACCGTATCGGCGCAGCTATTTCAATCCACCACACCGGACGATACCTTTGTTGCAGTGCCCGGAGCAGTGGTCAATTTGTCACCGCCCCTTACGGATTTGGTTTCCATCGGCGATGTCAGCAGCGGCATCACAACCGGTCTGAACATCCCCGTTACCGCGGGAACAAGATTGCTTCTAGTGTTCTCCGCCGAAGTCACAGGCGGCCTTGATTTGGCCGCCGCCATAGCAGGCTATGCCAGCGCCGGCCTCGGCATTTCCTGAGGAGACAAAAGGATCTTTCAGAAACAGCACGTGTTTGCAAGGCAGCCATGCCGTTTTGCATGAATCGCCGCATCAGCCGGGGCGTCTGTTAACAGGCGCCCTGGTTAGGTTACCGGAAATCACCAATCGTGCCATTTTGTCTAAAGGGCCAAACCCTCACATATGCCCCTATACGGTGCGGGCCTGGACTTTTGCGCCTAATTTCATACGCGCCCCAAAGCCCGCCGGTCTATCGGCAAAGACCGCAAGCCGGCGCATCCACGGTGCCAAACCGAGCAAACCCCTGATAACATTGCAAACAATTGCGGATCACGCGGCGAAGGACGGCTGCAAATATGAAGTAAAAGTTTTTGAGCGCAGATAAACAAAGGGCGTGTCGCAAAACGTTTTTAGAAAACGTGGCGCGACACGCCCATATCATTCGATACTGTTTATTATTCGTCCTTATAGCCGATGGAAACATGGGAAGCGTCACAAAAGGGCTTGTTTCTGGAAGCGCCGCAGCGGCAGAGCATCACACGGTTCCTCTTTTCATAGACAAAGCCCGTAGCGGATTGGATTTCGATGCCGCCTTTGACATATAAACCACTGCTGACCCCTTTTTGCGGGTCTTGCAGAAATTCAATCGCCGGTTCCAATTCCGGTTCTATTTCATTGCCATCTTTATCGACGGGAACGAGACGCCCCGCCGGGCATTCAATCGCCGCCTGAATGGCTTCTTTTCGGTTGCGTGGATCGTCGGAGGCATTCGTCAATTCCCAGGCGCTGCCCCCTTCCCGATGGCAAAAGCGGGCATAGGCACAACGATTGTCGTCTTTTAAATCGAGATTGGGGCCGCGCAGGGTATCGGCCCGCTGTTCAAAGGGTTCCTTCGACGCCGTTTCCACCCCGCTGAACCCCTGTTGATGCGCATTGTCACAAAAAGGCGGCGTTTTGGTTTTCCCGCAGCGGCACAACACATAGGAATCGGCGGCGGGGAAGGTGCGGCCGTCTTTCATTTCATAGGCGCTGCCCATTGGTACAATGATTTTTTCCGATAACTTGACGCCACCGGTAACAAGATAGGGGCCCCCTTTGATAATTTTAATTTTCCCTTTTCCTTTTTCTTTGCCTTTTTCCATTGCGGTTTCGCTCCTTTCAAATGGGAGTCCGTTCCTTACTGTGCCGCAAGACCGCGGGCGCGGCACTGGGGGCAATAGCCGTAGATATCAAGGCGATGCCCGGTGATGGTATAGTCCGTTTCCTGCGCCAAGGATTTTTCATAGGCTTCAATGGACAATGATGCACCGCGATGATTTTCTTGCAGGATACGCAAATCAAATAGTGCCGGTGCACCATGCGATTGTATTCATAGAGCATGCGATTGTCCCCGCTGAAATCAATCTTGGTCAATAAGCCCTTTTCCACCATGGTTTCCAAGGTTCGGTAAACGGTGGAAAGGTTGACGGCGATCCGGTTTTCTTTCATCTTTAGGAACACTTCTTCCGCCGGCAACGGTTGTTCGCTGCCAGAAAAAATATCAAGGATAGCGAGACGCTGCTTTGTCCGCTTTAGACCGCATTGAGCCAACCGGTTCGCATTGTGGTTTTCGGGGCTAACCATGCCTTCACCTTCCCATGTCGTCGTCCTATTTTCCATAATAATAAGATACCACAGATGGTTCAAAAAGGCCAGCATTCACTTAAAACCGGGGCTTAGCGGCCTTTTATGACGGCATAATCTTCCATAATGGCATGATAAAGCCGGTAACCGCCGCTTAAATGCGAACAGTTGAAACCGTATCCCATCAAGATGCGGCAGGCCAGATAGCTTCTCATGCCGCTGAAACAGTAAAGATAGACCGGTTTTCCTTTGTCAAGGCCATCGATATGATCCCGCAATTCGTCGAGAGGAATATGGCGAAAACCGGGAATCATACCGCCGGCGGCCTCACCGCCGGTTCGCACATCCAGAAGGGTCGCGCCGCCGTCCCGCGTCAGATCCTTTACATCGTGCCAATGGAATTGCTTAACGATGCCGTTTTCAAGATTTTCTATCACATAGCCCGCCATATTAACGGGATCCTTGGCGGAACCGAAGGGCGGCGCATAGCAGAGTTCAAGGCGGGTGAGATCCGATGCTTTCGCTCCCAAGCGAATGGCCGCCGCCAACACATCGCAGCGTTTGTCGACGCCGTCAAAGCCGACAATCTGGGCGCCGAGAAGCTTGCCGCTCCCCCTCTCGAACAATACTTTAATCGACATGTACTCAGCGCCGGGATAATAACCGGCATGGGAGGCGGAATAGAGGTAGACCTTGTCATAATCATAGCCTTTATTTTGGGCCGTCCGTTCATTGATGCCGGTGGCGGCAATGGTCATGTCGAAGATTTTTAGAATTGCCGAACCCTGGGTTCCCTCATAGCGGCTGGCGATCCCCGCTATGTGATCGGCGGCGATGCGCCCCTGTTTATTGGCGGGGCCTGCCAACGGAACGAAAGCGGTATCGCCGGTGATAAAATCCCGAACCTCCGCCACATCGCCGACGGCATAGATATCCTTCACCGAAGTCCGCATATGGCCGTCTACGGCGATGGCGCCCCTGGGGTTTAGTTCGATACCCGCCGCTTTCGCGATGGCGGATTCCGGACGCACTCCAACCGACAGCAGCAGCAGGTCGGCATGGAGGGTGGATTTGCCCAACCGGATTTCAAGGCGATCCTCCTTTTCCGCGATTTCGCGAACGCCGTCATTAAGGTGCAAGCGAATCCCCTTGGAACGAACATAATGGTGGATATCCGCCGCCATTTCCGCATCAAAGGCCGGAATCAAATGATCCAACTGTTCGATAATGGTCACCGCCAAACCGGCCCGCTTTAGATTTTCCGCCATTTCCATGCCGATAAAACCGCCGCCGACCACCGCCGCCTCTTCCGGCCCATTGTGATCGATATAGCGCTTGATCCGCATTGTATCCGGTATATTTCTAAGCGTAAACACCTTGTCCGCCCCGATTCCCGGTATCGGCGGGCGGATGGGCTCCGCCCCCACGGCGACGATCAGCTTGTCGAAGTATTCCCTATATTCCCGCCCCGACGCTTTGTTCTTGACGGTGACGGTGCGGTTGATGGCATCGATGGCCAAGAGCTCATGTTCCACCCGAACATCGATCCGAAAACGCTTATTAAAGGCTTCCGGCGTTTGTAGGGTCAGATCGGAAGCATCGCGAATTTCGCCGCCGATATAATAGGGCAAGCCGCAATTGGCAAATGAAATATAGGCCCCACGCTCGATGAGGATGATCTCCGCCCGTTCATCGAGACGCCGCAACCGCGCTGCCGCGGAAGCGCCGCCGGCCACCCCGCCGACAATGACAGTTTTCATACCTTTACCTCCTTGTGGTTCCTTTGATTTCGTATTATAATGAAGAAGCCGGATATTTCCATTTGGTTGGCTCTATTATCTTCTAGGGACACCGTCCCTCTTCCTGCTTTTGAATGAAAATTGAAAGGTGGTTTCAAATGCCGGAGATTGAATCCATTCTGCGCCGCCGCTTTTCTTTTTGGGACCGGCTTTCCGATCGGGAACGGCAGCGGATTTTAGACCATACGGCGGCGGTATTCTTTCCCAAGGGCAGCAATTTGCATAGCGCCGAAAGCAAATGCGCCGGCGTGGTGGTGGTAAAACGTGGCGAATTGCGGGTCTATATGCTTTCGGAAGAAGGCAAAGAAATCACCCTTTACCGCCTCTATGAGAATGATGTTTGCATTCTATCCGCCTCCTGCGTTTTGCAGCATGTCACCTTCGATGTGAACATCGACGCCGAATGTGATACGGAACTTCTGGTGGTGAATGCCGCCGTGTTTTCGGAAATCGCCGAAAAAAATGTTTATGTGGAATGTTTCTCCTATAAATTGGCGACGGATCGCTTTTCCGATGTTATGTGGGCGATGCAGCAGATTCTTTTCATGAGCTTCGACCGGCGGCTCGCCATTTTCCTGGCCGATGAAATCGCAAAGAATGGCGGCGACACCATCCGGATGACCCATGAACAAGTCGCGAAATATATGGGCGGCGCCCGCGAAGTTGTTACCCGTATGCTCAATTATTTTGCCAATGAAGGCATCGTGGCATTGTCCCGGGGAACGATCCGCGTCGTCGACAAAAAGAAGCTGAAGCGTTTGCTTTAAGCGGTTTGCCGCTTGGAAAACTTCCGTCAACCCGTCTCTATTAGAATCCATTCCTATTTGTGACCTTGTCACAGATTGGATATTCCCTTCGTGATATAATAGCAACAAAGAAAGCATTCCATACAAAAAATATATTCAAGGAGGTTCATCATGGAAGAAAATACCGTCAATCGTATGCCTTTAATCGGAGACCCCGCACCCTCTTTTCATGCGATCACCACCCAAGGTGAAATCAATTTTCCCGAGGACTATGCTGGAAAATGGGTCATTTTGTTTTCTCACCCCGCGGATTTCACCCCGGTTTGCACCACCGAATTCATGACATTCGCTTCGATGGCGGATGAATTTAAAGCCCTCAACACCGAGTTGGTCGGGCTTTCCGTTGATTCGCTTTATGCCCACATCGCCTGGTTAAGGAAGATCCAGGAATTGGAATGGAAGGGCATGAAAAATGTGGAAGTGCACTTCCCGCTCATCGAAGACATTCGCATGGACATTGCGAAGAAATATGGCATGATCCAGCCGGGCCAATCCAATACCCAGGCGGTACGCGCCGTTTTGTCGTCGATCCGGAAGGCAAAGTTCGCACCATTCTCTATTACCCCCTCAGCATGGGCAGAAACTTTGACGAACTGAAACGGATCATCCTCGCCCTGCAAAAGGCCGACGCCGACAAGGTCGCCACCCCGGCGGACTGGCGCCCCGGCGACGATGTGATCATCCCCACCGCCGGTTCCTGTGGCACCGCGAAGGAAAGGATGGAAAGCCAGGACGAAGACAAATACTGCCTCGACTGGTTCATGTGCTTTAAGAAGGAAAAGAAGTAAACCTGTCTTGGATCGTTCAAAGCGGCCGCTTGAGATGTTTTCTCAGGCGGCCGCTTTTTGGCGTTCATCAAAAAAGAAAAGGCTGTGGCGGCATCCGTTGCCGGGCTCCTTTTGCCTTACCGGCTTAGGTATTTTCTGTTTACGCGCTCTTTCTCCGCCGAATACGCCGGGACACAAAGGCGATCAGCAGAAGATTGACGATGAGAACGATGGCGCTGCCTTCCAGGCCCGCCTCGCCGCCGCTCCATAAGGGGCTGCCTTCAAAAGATCCCTGTAGAATACTGGGATAATCCTCCGCCAACGGGATAATGCCAAAAACAAGGCCGCCGGCGGCATTCCAAATAAAATGGACGGCGATCGGGGCCAGCAACGTTCCGGTTTCCAGCCGCAGCAGGGAAACAAAAATGCCCATTGTCGCCACATTCAGCACGGCGATGGGGCCGACGGAAAAGGCGCCGCCATGCAGCAGGGTGAAAAGAACCGTTGTGACCGCAGTGGCGATGCCGGCGGAAAAGGCGGATTGAAAAAGTGCGAACAAATAGCCGCGAACGAGGTATTCCTGCATCACAACATTGAGGAAACATGCCAATAGCCAGATCGAAAAGAAAGGCACCGCTTCCCCGGCGCCGATCTGGTAAACGCCAAAACTATAGGCAATCAGCAGTGGGCCGGCAAACCAAACCGTTCCCAGCACCACGCCGTACAAAGCATTGGGCCCGAACCCGGCCCAAAGTGGCACATCCAAACGGTTTCTTTCAACCAACCGTAAAAACAGGAAGGTCAGCAGCAATGTGCCTAAAAGCGGCAAGAATTCCCACCAAAGCCGCCAAAACGCCGCCTGGTTCCCCAGAAAGCCCGGCCGATCCAAACAGGAAACGGACGAAAAAACAGCGATCACCGCCACCCAACAGACCAAAAAACCGGCGCCCTTTGCGGTGGCGCGCCAAAAATGGCCTTTCATTTTCCTGCCCGGAACCGGCATCTCCCCTCCTCCGTTCTCAGCCTTCTTCCAATGTGCGCTTGAGGAAAGCTTTGGTGCGTTCATGATTCGGATGGGAGAAAATCACATCCGGCGGCCCTTCTTCGACGATGATGCCGTCGTCCATAAAGATGACCCGGTTTGCCACATCTCTGGCAAAATTCATCTCATGGGTGACCACAACCATGGTTAGGCCGGTAAGGGCCAGCGTTTTCATTACTTTCAGCACTTCCCCTACCATTTCCGGGTCGAGGGCGCTGGTGGGCTCATCGAAAAGCAGCGCGTCGGGCTCCATCGAGAGGGCCCGGGCGATGGCGACCCGCTGTTTTTGGCCGCCGGAAAGTTGGGCGGGCCGGGCGTCCCGGTACTCCGCCATTCCCACCAAATCCAGATATTTTAAGGCGGTCTTTGCCGCTTCTTCCTTTTTCTTTTTCAAAACCTTCGTTTGGCCAATGATACAGTTCCCCAGCGCCGTTTTATTGTTGAATAAATTAAACTGCTGAAAAACCATGCCCAGCTTTGTGCGGTAGGCGGCGCTGGAAAGATTGCTATCTTGGATATTTTCGCCATGGTAATAGATTTCACCGGAGGTGGCGTTTTCCAGCAAGTTGATGCAACGAAGCAATGTGCTTTTGCCGGAACCGCTGGCGCCGATGATGCACACGACTTCCCCTTTGGTTACTTCAAAATTGATGTCCTTCAAAACCACATTTTTGCCGAATTTTTTTTGTAAATGTTTAATTTCGATGACTTTATTTGTCATTGCCTTCCCTCGTCACTTTGAATTCCGATTCCGGAATCGTATGGGAGCCATGTATGGTATATGTATCGGAACCATCCATCCTTCTCTCAATAAAACGCAGTGTGCGGCTGACCGTAAAGGTCATAATCAAATAAAAGGCGGATGCGATCATAAAAACGGGAAAATATTTTAAATTGCTGCCGGCGATGCTTTTTGCCTGAAAGAACAATTCCGTTACGGAAATAACGCTTAAAACCGCGGTATCCTTAATGTTGATGACAAATTCATTGCCGGTGGCGGGAAGAATATTGCGAATCACTTGGGGCAAAACGATGAACAGCATCGTTTTGGAGTGGTTCATGCCGATGGAGTGGGCCGCCTCAAACTGCCCCTTATCGATGGAAATGATGCCGCCGCGGACAATTTCCGCCATATAAGCGCCGGTATTGATCGAGACGATAAAAAATCCGGCGAAGATAATATTCAAATATATGCCGATGGAGGCAAGGCCATAATAAATGACCATTGCCTGCACGATCATAGGGGTGCCGCGAAACACCTCGATATAAAGCGAGAGAATGCCATTGATGGTTTTTAAGGCGGCGCGTTTAAAAACGGAGCTGTTGGGCTGCAAGGGAATGGTGCGGATCACGCCGATGACCAAACCGACCACAGAGCCTACCAAGGTGCCGGTGATGGCGATCAACAGCGTAATCCCGGCGCCTTTCAAAAAAAGCGGCCAGTAATTGATAAAGATGGCGTATACCCAATCAAAGAAACTCCGATCCGCGACGGCTTTGGCGACCACAGCATAGGGCTCTAACATAGGTTCTCCTTTTACATGGTTTCATCCGGTTAGGCGCTGATGAATTGAACCATTGGGGTTTGCAAGCAAAAGGCCAGGCCCTTACGCATATTCGTATATGCGGCGGGCCTGTCCTTTGATTTACGCCTTATACCGTGCACGATACCGGCGCCACAGGCATCGGTTTACGATGCTTTCGCCGTTTTATGCGCGGCATTTTTATTGCGCAATCGGCTGGTTCCGAATGGCATTGTCCATCAGTTCAACGCGTTGTTCCTCGCTAATTTTGGCCAGTGCGGCATTGACGGCTTCCGCCAGTTCCGCATTGCCCTTTTTAATGCCGACGGCAATGGCGACATCGTCGTCGGAAGCGGTAAAGCCTTTCCTTCGCCGAAAACAACCATCGCGAAGCTCTTGTCGGCGGTGGAGGCGGAGATGCCCTCGGACGTTCCGAGACATAACCGTCAATGATGCCGGAGCTCAGGGCGACCCGCATCGCGGAAAAATCATCCATGGCCGGGCGCTGGTTTACGCCTTTAATCTGATCGATAACCGAATAGTGGAAGGTATTGAGCTGCGCGGTGATTTTCGCGCCGCTAAAATCCTGAATGCCCGTAGCTTCGGCATAAGGGCCGTCGGCACGCACCACCATCACAAGGTCGGAACGGTAATAATGGTCGGAGAAATCAATGGTTTGCTTTCTATCGGCCGTAGGGGACATCCCCGCAATGATCAGATCGATGGTGCCGGCCTGCAAGCCCTGGGGCAAGCCATCCCATACGGTCTTCACAATCACAAGTTTTCTGCCCATTGATTCCGCAATGACCTTGGCGATTTCCACATCATAGCCGCCGGCATAGCCGCCGCCTTCAATGGGAACAGCGCCATTGGAATCGTCATTTTGCGTCCAGTTAAAGGGCGCATAGGCGCATTCCATACCGACGCGCAACGGCTCCTGCGCCGTTTCCCCCTCGCCGTCCTCTTCCGATGCGGCGCCGCCACAACCGGCAAAGGCTACCATTGCTACGGCCATTAGGAGGACAAGCAGAATAAGTCCGTGCTTTTTCATACAATCTCCCTCTCTTTTTCGTTTCTCATTTTATTGAAATCTGAGATATACCCTATTTTCTCCCAAAATCCTATGCTTGTCAAGGTGCTTTCGGCGCTTTTCGGGAAAATGCAACATTGCCGCGCCACATAACCGTCACAGAGCGGAGTTCGATGGATTCCGGCGGCCTTATTTGCCCGCCTGCAGCTTTTTAAGCATGGAGCGGACAACGGTGATATACTGGGGCAGTGAAATGCCGGGGGACTCCAAATCGGCGCACCAACGCTTTACCCATTCCAAGGAGAGAAAGCCGTTATACCCCGCCGCATAGAGGGCCGCCATCGCTTCCCGAATCGGCACATCGCCGCGGCCAAACATCTTGTAGACGACCTTGCCGTCGCAAACGACGGAATCCTTCATATGGACATGGCGGATATGGCTTTGCAGCCTTTGGAAGGTTTCCGCCACCGGCTCCTGAAAATAGCGGTAGGGATGGTGAATGTCCCACAGCACACCCAGCGCCGGGTGGTTTGTCTTTTCCAGCAATGCCAATAAAACCTTGGATTCGGCAAAGACGCCATTCGTTTCCAGCAGCAGCATCCGGCCTTTTTCATGGGCCAGCGGCAACAATTCGGCAAGGTTTGCCGATAAGGCGCCAAAATCCACGGTTCCGGGTTCCGGCGCGATGTCTCCCAATACCCGTAAATAGGGAACTTCGAGGCGCTCCGCAAGATCGATATAGGCTTTTACCTCTCTTAAAGCGTCCTCCCGCTTCGCCTCACTGCCGAGAAAAGCCCCGGTGGCGAGAACCGGAACTTCCAGTTCCAATCGTTTCAGCTCCGCTTTTGTTTCTTCGATGCGCCCGGCGGAGAACATCGGCATGCTCGGCAAATCCACCTGGGCCGCAATGCCCCGCAATTCAATGCCGTCGAACCCCAAGTCCCGCGCGGCGGAAAATATTTGTGGCCAAGTCCATTCCGGGCAGGCCAATGTGCTAAAAGAAAATTTCATGGTACAACCTCCTCAAGCGGTTACAATATTGGCTTCGTCTTCCAGGCCGAGATCCTTAACGGCTTTTTCTCTCAGCTTCATCTTTTGAATTTTGCCCGCGGCGTTCATCGGAAAGCCGTCGACAAAAGCAACATATTTCGGGGTTTTATGCCGCGCGATCCTGGAACGGACATACTCCTTGACTTCCTGTTCGGTCAGGGAAGCGTTTTCTTTCACGATGATATAAGCCATGATTTCTTCGCCATATTCCCGGGAGGGAACGCCCACCACCTGCACATCGCTGATCGCCGGATGGGTATAGAGGAATTCTTCCAACTCTTTCGGATAGATATTCTCACCGCCGCGAATGATCATATCCTTGATGCGGCCCACCACTTTATAATAACCGTTTTCGTCACAGGTGGCCAAATCGCCGCTGTGCAGCCAACCGTCCTCATCGATCACCTGGGCGGTGGCCTCCGGCATTTTATAATAGCCCTTCATGATATTATAGCCGCGGGCGCAGAATTCTCCCGGCGTATTGGGGGGCAGACCTTGCCGGTTTCCGGGTCGATCACCTTCGTTTCAATATTGGGCAATGTGCGGCCAACGGTGGACACCCGCACCTCCAAGCTATCGTTGACGCGGGTTTGGGTGCAAACGGGGAGCGCTCGGTTAAACCGTAGGCGATGGTAATCTCCGACATGTGCATCTTTTCAACCACCTGCTCCATAACCTTCACCGGGCAGGGGGAACCGGCCATAATGCCGGTGCGAAGATGGGTGAAATCGTAGCGGTTAAATTCCGGGTGTTCCAATAATGCGATAAACATGGTGGGAACGCCGTGCACCGCGGTGCAGCGCTCGTTTTGGATATTGTCAAGGGATTCCTTGGGCCGAAAATAATTTTGCAGGATGATGGCGGTGCCGTGGGTGACGGCGGCCATCACCCCTAAAACGCAACCAAAACAATGAAACAGGGGCACATGGATCAGCAGGCGATCCCGTTCGGTGAATTCCATGCAATCGCCGATGGATTTGCCGTCGTTCACGATATTTTTATGGGTCAGCATCACACCTTTGGGAAACCCGGTGGTGCCGGAGGTATATTGGATATTGACGATGTCGCCGGGATCGAGGGAACCTTGGATCGCCGCCAGTTCCTCATCGCTGACGGCGGCGGCGAACTTCTCGATTTCTTTCCAGTTGTACATGCCCGACGGGGTCTGTTCCCCCATATAAATCAGGTTTTTCAAATAGGGCAAGGAATCGGCGTCGAGTTTCCCCGGTGGAGAATCCTTTAATTCCGGCAAAATTTCATTGACGATCCCGATATAATCCGCATCTTTAAATCCGTCCATCAGGATCAAAGTATGGGTATCGGACTGCCGCAGCAAATATTCAACCTCGAACACCTTATAATTTGTATTGACCGTTACGAGGACGGCGCCAATTTTGGCGGCGGCAAACATCGTGAGCACCCATTGGGGATAGTTGACTGACCAAATCGCGATATGATCCCCTTTTTTGATGCCCATTGCGGCGAACCCCTTCGCCGTTTCGTTTACCTTATCGCGAAATCCCGCATAAGTGGTGCGAAAACCATGCCCCGGCGCAAGCAATCCGTCGCGGGCGGGGAATTTTTCCGCCATCTCATCCAGCAGGTCTCCCAATGTTATATTCCATAATGTCTCCAATTTAATCACCTCAAAAGTGTAAAACATTAACACGAAAAGCTCTGTACAAGGAAAATATTTGTGATATACTGGTGATGATTAAGAAAATGGTCAAAAAACAGAACAAATTGTTGTTTCCTTCACGGAATTGCCTTTCGATGTTTCAATAAATTATAGCTATTTTTTGACTAAAATGCAATAGGAGATACGAATGGGCAGCACAAAGATTGTTTTAAGCGAGCAGAAGAAAGAACACTATGTAAAGATTTTAAAAAAGGCGCAAGGGCAAAGGAGCCTAAATGAATTCGCCCGCAATGCGGGCCTAAGCCCGGGAAATCTATCCCGAATTATGAAGGGTCAGGTGGCAACGCCGGATACCCTTTTTAAAATCGCCAAAATCAGCCCCAAAACAACGTATCAGGAGCTGATGAACGCGGCGGGGTATTTAGATGGGCACGGAAAACGTTTGGCGTCGGTTTCGGAGCAAAATAACACGGTGCCCATCCCCCTTTTTGGAACGCAACATTCCCACAATGCGATTGTGAAAAAACACGGCGGCCAATTGCTTTTTTTCTCAGCGCCGATGATCGGAGAAGGCGATTTTCTTTTTTGAAATTGGCGACGATGCCTTGGCGCCATTGCTAAAAAAGGAGACCACGCCCTTGTCGATAAGAATGTATCTCCCGCCGACCATGGCATCGCCCTTTTGAGGGTCAACCGGAAGAATATCCTGGTACGTCGCATTTGCCAGCTGGGCAACAAATACCAGGTTTACGCGGACAACCCGCAATATCCCCCGCTTTTACTGAGCAAATCTAACCTCGATATTTATGGAACCGTCGTAAAAGCCATCACGTCCCTGGCCTGATTTCAGCTTTTCTTGTCACAAACCGTCGGGGCTTCGCATAAAGTATTGTAGTCACAATCAAACCCGCAAATTCAAAATGCCGAGACTCTTCTTGGTCTCCTTTAAATACAGAATAGGCGGTGAGAAGCAAATGCTTCCCACCGCCTACTGGTTGACATGGTTTAAAAACCGACGGTTTTGAGGCCAACACCGCGACCGGCCGTTTCCTTACAGCCCAAACCGGTCGGAAGATGCGATATGCTGCTTTCGGCCGGTTTGTCTTTGCCTTTCATCGCAAAAAACCGCAATCCCATTTGGCCGTGAAACGGAATGGGATTGCGGCATTGACCTTGTCAGGATTGGGGGGTTCGTTTCATTTATAACATTTTATCGGGGGAAGCCGCCCGCTGTTTCATCGGGTTTAGCCGCAGCCGCTGTTGCAGCCGCAACCACATCCACAGCGGCATCCGCCGCCGAATCCGCAGCAGCGGCCACAACCGCAGCCCCCGCCACACCGACGGTTACAGCCACAGCACCAGGGGCCCCAAAGGCACCAAAAGGGGTACCAGAAAAACGGAAAACACATACGCATCGTCCTCTCTTCCTCATTGCCTCCGCTTGATGGGTATCGATCCCAAAAGCACTTCTTTGTACAATACAGGGTATGCAAAAAGGACAGGATTGGTGCGATGTTTCACCTTTTTAAACGTTTTCCCAATTTAACCGCTTCCCACCAAAAGGTGGCGGCGGCGGCGATAAGAAGCGCCGTTCCCAGTTGGAGAAAAGACAGTGGCATTGTATCGGCGATGCGGTTAAAAAAAGGACAATATAGGATTGCCACCAGTCCTAGGAGGATCGCCGTGTTGATGCCATACATCACCGCATCCTTTCTCAAGAGCAAAAAACTGCCGAGGGCGCTCCGGGTGGAGGAGATATTGATATAAACGAGGAAAATATTGGAAAAGACGAGGGTGGCAAGGCCAAAACTGCGCGCCGCCAAAACGCCGTGTTCCAACATCTGAAGATAGGCGAGCAAGGTTGCGATGCCGATGACGATTCCCTGCGAGGTGCCGCGGATCACGGTTCCTTTCGTCAGCAGGTGGGAACCCTTAGGTCTTGGCTTTCTCTCCATAGCCCCCTCTTCCGCCGGCTGCCGCTCAAAAACAATGGAGCAGGTGGGGTCGATGATCAGCTCTAAAAGAACGATATGAACAGGAAGAAGCAAAAGCGGCACGCCAAGGAAGGGCGCCAGCAAGGCCAGCAGAATAATGGGCATATGGATGGCAAACACATAACCGACGGCCTTTTTGATATTGTCAAAAATCCGGCGCCCGTCCTCCACCGTTTGCACGATGGTGGTAAAGTTATCGTCCAATAAAATCAAGTCCGCCGCTTCCTTGGCCACGGCGGTGCCCCGGCCCCCCATGGCGATGCCGATATCGGCATATTTCAGCGCCGCCGCATCGTTGACGCCATCGCCGGTCATCGCGACGGTTTCACCATTGTCCCGAAAGGCGGTTACGATCTTTACCTTGTGCTCCGGCGCCACCCGGGCGAAAATCCGAACATTTTTAACCATTTCGGCGAGAGCTTTTTCGTCCAGCGCGGCGATTTCATTGCCGGTCAGGATTTCTTCCGTCAGTTCCATGCCGATTTTTTCGGCAACGGCCCGGGCCGTATCGGGATTGTCGCCAGTGATCATTACAACTTGAATCCCCGCTTGGCGGCAAATTTCCACAGCGGCGGGAACTTCCTGCCGTGGCGGATCGCTCAGGCCGATCAGGCCGATAAAGGTCAGGATATGATCTTCCAGCGCCGCGCCGCACCGTTCCACTTCCCGGAAGGCCAGGGCGATGACACGCTGGCCGGAACGGGCCATCTCCCTTTGCCACCCTTCAATGCGCGCCCTTTCCTCCGCCGACAGCGCGCAAAGCGGCAATAGAGACTCCGGCGAGCCTTTGGCGCAAAGCAGCAGACAGTTGTTCTCGCGCCAGATATGGGCCATGCGCTTGGTTTCCGAAGAGAAAGAAAATTCATGCACCAAGTCCAGTTGAAAATATTCGTCGGTGGCAATCCCATTCTCCCCGATATAGGAGAGGAGCGCAATTTCCATCGGATCATAGGCCGATTTTTCACAGGCCAAGGCCAAAATCTTGAGTGGTTCCGCTACCGGCTCCTGCCAGCGGGTTTCCATTACCTTCATGCGATTTTCCGTTAAGGTGCCGGTCTTATCGACACAGAGCACAGAAACGGAGCCCAAGGTTTCCACCGATGGCAAACGGCGCACCAGCGCGGATTTTTTTGCCAAACGCCAAGCCCCTACCGAAAGAAAAACGGTGAGGATCACCGGAAATTCCTCCGGTATGATTCCCATGGCCAATGTGATGCCGGAAAGGATGCTGTCCACCCAGCTCCCCGTATTGATATAGGTAAGAAGAAAGACGAGTAAAAGCATGATGCCGCCGCCCAAAGCCGCCCATTTTACGAGGTGGGCGATTTGTTTCTCCAGCGGCGTCGGCCGTTCCGGGGCTTCCAGGATGTCTTTGCCGATTTTGCCATATTGGCTCATCGTGCCGATGGCGGTTGCCCGGGCTAAGGCGCTGCCGCCGACGACAAGGGTTCCGGAATACACCATATGGCTGGAAAACAACCGCCCGTTCTCCTTCGCTTCCGGCTGTTTATAAACGGCCTCCGCCTCACCGGTCAGCATCGATTCGTCTACCGCGAAATCATAGCAGGCCAAAATCTCGCCATCGGCGGGTATCTTTTCCCCCTCCGCCACCAAAAACACATCGCCGACGGTGATTTCTTCCGTCAGCACCCCCGTCATTTCGCCATCGCGCAGCACTTGGATATGGGGGGAAGAAAGCTCCTTCAATGTCGCCAAGGTGCGATCGGTCTTTTGTTCCTGGTAAAGTTCAATGCCGGCGATCAGCGTCACGAAGATGAGCATAATGCCGCCATCGGCCATTTCTCCCAGCATAAAGTAGATAGAAGCCGCCACCAAAAGCAACAGGAACATCGGCTCCTTAAAGACCAGCAGCGCCTTGATCAGAAATGGACGCTCCCCATTATCTTCCAGCGCGTTCGCGCCATATTTCGCCAAATTTTCCCGGGCTTGGGCTGTGGTTAAACCGGCATAATCACCGTCAAATCCCGGTATTTTCGCCATGCGATCACCTCTTTAAAAACAAAAGCGGGCATCAACCATTCAATGCCCGCGAATCTTCGCTGTCAAAATAGACCCGGCTTTATAGCCTGCTTCCATATATATTTTGGTATAGCCGGTAAAGGCCGCTCCCCATGTAAAATTAGATCTGCCGCCCTTCACCCAGGAAAAAGATGGCGATGGTGCCGGGGCCGGAATGGGCGCCGATTACGGGGCCGATGGGTGCAATGCGCACATCACGCACCGGCAAGGACTTTCGAATTTCCGCCGCCAGTTCTTCGGCATCTTCCTTGGCGTCCCCATGGCTGATAAAAATCACCTGTTCTTCCGGGCGTACGATCCATTTTTTTGTTTTTTCCGCCAGCGCCTGTATCGATTTTTTTCGTCCCCGTACCTTTTCCCGGGGGATCAGCTTCCCCGCGTCGTCTACATTGAGGATGGGCTTCACATTGAGGACGCTGCCGACAAAAGCCGCCGTTTTGGACACGCGGCCGCCGCGATAAAGATGGTTTAAATCGTCCACCGTAAACCAATGGCAAAGGTTGGGGATGGTGGCTTCGATAAAATGAACCAATTCCTGAAAGGGCAAGCCTTCGTTCCGCTTTTGCAATGCATAGTAAAGGAGCAGTCCCTCCCCCATGGAAGCGCATTTGGAATCGATAATGGCAATTTTCCGTTCCGGATGGGCGTCCGTCAGCCGTTTCGCCGCCGCCCGGGCCGAATCGCAGCTGCCGGTCAGCCCCGAGGAAAGTCCGATAAATACAATGTCCAGTCCTTTTTCCAGGAAAGGCCGAAAACACAATTCATAACTGGCCTCATTGACTTGGGCCGTGGTGGGCACTTCCTTATCGTTCCGCATACGGTCATAAAAGGCGCCGGGATCCGTTTTTTCCCACATATCGTCTTCGAACTCTTCACCACCGCTAAAATAGTTAAAACGAATGAACGGGATATCGTGCTCCTCCATAAACCGATAGCCGAGATCTGTCGTGGAATCACCGATCAAAACATAGGCCATAACCGTCACCTCCATTATGCTTTTAATACGACAATGCTCCTGTCTCCTGGTGTGATTCTTTCCAAGCCTTCCTTTGTGACAATATACGTGTTTTCCACACCTACGGGGCCATTGGGCCCGATCAGCTTTGGTTCCATTGCGATCACCATATTTTCTTCCAGCGGTTTTTGATACCTGCCGGTGAGCACAGGCAATTCATTGATCTCGATGCCAACGCCGTGGCCAACGAAAGCCGCCTGTTTCTCCTTTCCCATAAAGAGATCGGGAACCCCCCGTTCCGACGCGATGTCGAGGGAGATTTGATATAAATCGGAACAGAGAACGCCGGGCTTGGCCGCCGCCACCAAAGCATCTTCGATCTCCAAAGCGATGGCATGGAGCCGCAAAGATTCGGCGGAAACGCATTCCACAGCATAGGTACGGGACAAATCCGTTAAATATCCTTTCAAATTGAAGGCGATGTCCGCCACAATGGTATCGCCCTCCTTCATGACTTGACCGCTGGGGCCCAGCGGATAGCTGGCGTTCATGCCCCTGCCGCCAAGAGAAAAATCATAGGGCGACGCCGCGCAGCCGTTTTCCCCCGCGAGGACGGAACCCATAAAGACTTCCATACGAAAACCGTAGGTTCTAAAAAGGCCCAAGCCCCCTTTGATGCGAGTGGAATGCTCCAAAGCGGCGGAAAACTCCAAATCCGTCATGCCCTTTTCATATCGTTCCGGCAAACGGCTATAGATCTCGCCATGGAGGCGGCCGGTTTCCCGCAGCACATCCAGTTCCAGCGGGGTTTTTACGGAACGCGCCTCTCGCAGCAGTTGGCTGGCGTCTTGCCATTGGGCGGTGGGAAACAATTTGGCCAATCTTTTCCATTCGGCGGCGGAAATGTCCCCTTCCTCGAGGCCGATGCGGCCGGGATAGGGCAGGTCGACGGCTTTCATGCGGCCGGGTATTTCCTCCGGCTTGCGCACCTTTAATAGATCGTCGCGCTCCTCTTTTAGGTTTCCCGTATAAAAGAGGATCGGATCCCCCTTTAATGGCAAATAGAGATAGGCCGTAAGTATTTGGCCGGTCAGATAATATAAATTGGTATTGGCCGTGACCAGGATGGCGTCCAATTCCGCCGCGGCCATTTTTTCTTTAACTTTGCGGTGCCGCAAAGAGATATCCCGGGATAGAGCATTGTCTTCTAAACCAAACATTCATTTTCCTCCGCTGTATGCGTTCCTCTTTATCATATCAGTAATTTGCCGCAAGGTCAATCGGGAAATTTCTTATTTCTTACGGAAAATCATCGATTTCCTTGCAATTTTTCCAAAAAGGCTGTTTCTCCGCTAAAGAAACAGCCTTTCCATGATTTTTACAAGTATTTCTCTATTACAAATAACTCATCTTAAGATCAGCATTGAGTCTTGCGGTATAATCTGTTGAAGGAGTAAACGAGATGGAAACAGAGAAAGGGCCAATCCCCACCGATATGCTAAAACCACTAAGTAATGCGCTTGGATAATGCGAATATACGGCTTGAGTATAAAGCCTTGATAGAGTCCCTTCATGTCTAAGGGCAATCCGGGCCGCTCCCCTATAGCAATAACGTTTTACCATACCTCCCCCGGGAACATATTCATCCAAAACAATTGGCGGAAGCTGAACTCCCGCATTTAAGGCTGTATTGTGAGATGCCGTTAATGGGTTCGTCGTTGAATATGTCCAGCCATTGGCATGGTGGGAATATCATTGGCGCTAACACTCACCGTTGAGTATGATAAAAAAACAGCGGCAATTAGAAGAGCAATAAATATCCTTTTTTTCGTCATTTCAAAACCTTCATAAGTTTACGTTTCGTTCTTATCCAATGGGCTCAATTTCTTTTGTGATCCAGTTCCCTTCTCCCGTATTGTCCAGATGCCATACCTCTTCTTCCTGGATGAGACGAAATCGTATCGTGGTTTCCTCATGGTTATTCCAATTGGGAATAGAAGCATCTTCTCTATAGGAAGGAATAAAAATCACATTGATCACATCTTCATAATCCGGGTCCGGCAGAGAAGAAAGCAAAGTAATAGAATCTATTTTTGCTGTAAATGCTTCAGCATCGGAAATAGACCAATATCTTTTCCCCCTTTCTGATAGTAATGCCAACAATCCTTCCGCATTTTTTTCTTCTATATATTGAAAATACAAATTTACAGTTTCTTTTTGCGATAAATCTTGCGGCAGTTCAAATGCTTTTTCATAGCCAATCATAAAGTTACATCCAGATAAAAAACTGATACAGCATAGCATTAAAAAGATGTTGACTCGTTTTTTCATGGTCATGCCTCCCTTTTGAAAGAGAATTTAATGGGGGATTGATCAGATAATTCAAGCATAAAAGAAAGACTTATGGATGTTTTCAAATCAAAAGGTTGTTTCTCTCTTCAAGAAACAGCCCCAGGCTGCCGACAAACGTCCGATAGCGTCGTTGCGCCCAAAAGGCCAGACCCTTATGTATGTCCATATACACTGCGGGCCTGGCCTTTTATTCGCGCCTAACTCTAGGCCGTTTCTCGAAGCCTGTCAACTTGTTTGTTTTTTATTCTTCTTTGCCCTCTTCGGTCGTTTCATTTTACACATCTTCTTCGGTGCCGAAGGTATTGCCCTGTTCCGCCATCATATCGCCGATGGTGACCGGCGCGTCGTCGCTTTCCTGATGGTGCATAGGCTCTTCCCTGACCGGCGCTTCCGAGATGAATTCCTCTTCATATTCGATGGCGGGGGGCGCCATCGCCTCTTTCATGCTCAGGCTGATCTTCTTGTTTTCCAAATCAAAACTGAGTACTTTTACATTGACGATGTCGCCGGGATTGACGGCGTCTTCCGTTTTACCGACGCGGCTATGTGAAAGCTGGGAAATATGCACGAGGCCTTCCACACCCGGTTCCAACTGGACGAAAGCGCCAAAGGAAGCGGTGCGTACCACCTTCGCTTCGTGGATGGAACCGACGGGATAGCGTTCCGCCACCATCGTCCAGGGATTGGGAATCAACTGCTTTAAACTGAGGGAAATCTTTTCATTTTCCCGGTCGACATTCAGCACATAAACGTCGATGTCTTCGCCGATGCGCAACACTTCCGACGGGTGGTTGACGCGATACCAGGCCATCTGGGAAACGTGCAAAAGTCCGTCGACGCCGTTTAAGTCAATGAAAGCGCCGAAATTGGTGATCCGCTGTACCGTGCCGTGCAAAACCTGGCCTTCCGCGATCTGTTCCCAGGCGGCTTCATACTTTCTCGCCTTGTCTTCCTCCAAAAATGCTTTTCTGGAGAGGATCAGCTTATTGTGGCCCTTATCGCATTCCAAAACTTTGAACTGAATTTCCTTATCCTTATATCCCTTCAAATCGCGGGCAAAACCCATTTCCACCAGGGAAGCGGGCACAAAACCCTTCAAACCCACATCGACGAGCAGGCCGCCCTTGACGATATCGATCACCTTACCGCTGAGGATTTCCCCTTCTTCCATCGCTTTGGCCAGCTTTTCCCAGGCGAGGTCGACGTCGACCCGCTTTTTGGAAAGCACCGGATGTCCGTCCTCATTTTCGCGGCGCAAAACGATCACTTCAAATTCGTCGCCCACTTTGAAGTATTCGGCGATATTCTCCGCTTCCGCCGGCGTCAGTTCACCTCTGGGAATCACCCCTTCGGATTTGCCGCCGATGTCCACCATCAAGTCGGAATCGGACACTTTGATTACCGTGCCCTTTACCCTTTGGCCACGGCGTATGTCTTTAAAGTCTCGGTCAAAAGCGGCATAAGAGTCGGCCATGTTTTCTTCGGGCTCCTCTTCGGCAACAGGTAGAGCGGTTTGTTCTTCCGAACCGGCCGCCGCTTGCGCCTCTGCCTCTTGGTTGATTTCCACCGTTTCTTCTCCGGTTTCGGCAGCTGATTCTTCCGGTGCCGTTTCCGTTTCCGTTTCCGTTTCGGCAGATGTTTCCTGGCAGTTCCCGCAATCAGCTTCCATCAAATTTTTCTCTTCCTGTTCGTTAAAGTCCTTCATTTTTTCCATAACCTCCTCAATTATCCAGTCTGGGGTTGACGCGCCGGCGGTAATGCCGACCACCATATCCTTTGTCATTTCGACGTTTTGGATTCCCTCGCTATTTTCCACGATATAGGTCGCGGCGCCCTTGTCTTTTGCAATGGCCGCCAATTTTTTCGTATTGGCGCTGTTTCTGCCACCGATAACAAGCATAAGATCAACTTTTTCCGCAAGCCTGGCCGCCTCCCGCTGCCGGTCGATGGTGGCATTGCAGATCGTATTGTGAACGGCCAAGTCCGGCACCCTGCTTTTCACCTCGTCCACGATGCGGAGAAAATCCGCGAGAATTTGGGTGGTCTGGGCGAGGATGCCCACCTTTTCCCCTAAGGGAACGGTTTTCGCCTCTTCTATGGTGCTGATAACGATGGTATCACTTTGCAGATGTCCCAATATCCCTTTACTTCAGGGTGATCCTTATCACCTACAATAATAACCTGATGCCCGTTTCTTCCAGCTCATGGGCGATGTTTTGGGCTCTTTTTACGAAAGGGCAGGTGGCGTCGATCGTATTGTACCCGCGCTTTCTAAGCAATTCAATGGTGGCGGGGGGAACGCCGTGGGAGCGGATAAATGCCGTTTGACAATGGATAAATTCCATATCGTCGGCCCAGATCACCGTTCTCCGCCAATCTCGCCACTTCCTGGGGATTGTGTATCAATGGCCCAGAACATACCTGGCCGTCTTCGCCGCGCCTTCCGATGCCATTTTAATGGCCCTTTTTACACGAAGCAAAAGCCGGCCCTTTCCGCCAAGAATATTTCCATTCGCTTTCCTAATAAAGATGCTTATTTATTTTACCATCTTTAAGAAGATTCGCAACGCTTTTCTCGATTTCCGCACCATTTCTCCCTGAAAATGGGCCAAATTATTCGACATTGTTTTCAAGCAAGGCTGCAATCGCCCTCTCTTGTTGTCGAAGAAACTCGTCCATCTATTGCTCTCTTTTATTGGCTTCCCCATGTTCCTGATAATATAACGGTTCTCCAATGGTGATCTGTACCGGTTTGACGAAAGGAATGAGCATACGCCCGCCGCCTTTTATGGCTATCGGGATTACCGGCGCTTCCACCTGGGCGGCGATATAGGCAGACCCCATCTTAAAGGAGGCAGCAGGCGCTGGCCGTCGCCACAGGCGATTGCCTTCCGGAAAGACCCCCAACAAACCGTCGCCACGGAGGATTTTGACGGCTTTTTTTTTTTTTTTTTTTTTTTTTTTTTTTTTTTTTTTTTTTTTTTTTTTTTTTTTATCGCGCCGCGATCCAATTTGCCGCGATCCACCGGGAAAACATTCATCCAGGCAAACAAGCGCCGCAGAGCCGGAATTTTTAAATATTCCTTTTTTGGCCATAAAATGAATGACGCTTTTTGTAATTGAGATCAAGCGCCACAGGATCAAAATGCTGGTATGATGGCGATCAGGAAGCCCGGCCCCGCCGCCAGTATACTGCTCTCCTTCAATGCGCACGCGCCCCGTAAGCCGAAACAGAAGGACAAAGAGCCCGGACATAAAACTATAGAACATCGGCGCTTCGCCCCTTCCAAAGCCGCAGAATCTCGTCTACAACGGCGTCGATCTCCATGCCGGATGTATCGAGCAAAACGGCGTCTTTCGCTTGGCGCAAAGGTGAAATCTCCCGGGTGGAATCGAGATAATCCCGCCTTTTCAGGTCTTTTTTGATTTCCGCAACCGGCATCTCAATGCCTTTTTCCAGCCAATCGGCATAACGCCGCCGGGCCCTGATGTCCACGGAAGCCGTCAAAAACACCTTCAGCGCCGCATGGGGCAGCACATGGGTGCCGATGTCCCTGCCATCCATGACCACGCCGCCTTCCTTTGCCATCTGCCTTATCTGCTGTTCGACCATGGCGTGGCGAACGCCGGCGCTCATAGAAACCACCGAAACATTTTCCGTCACCAGCAGTTTCGCGAATTTGTTTCGTTACGTCATTCATCTAAAAAACGGTGACGCCCTCCGCGCCGTGGCCCAGGCGGCCACCTTTGTTGCCGCCGCCATTGTGCCGACGGCCAGTTCATCCGCAAAGGTTCAGCTGATTTTGCAGCGCCTTTAAGGTTAAGGCCCGGTACATGGCGCCGGTATCGATATATTGAAAGGGAAAGTCTTGCCGCCACCCGCTTTGCCACGGTGCTTTTGCCGGCGGCCCGGAGGCCCGGCATTCGATTACGTTTGTCTGCATCCTTCATCGCATTCTCCCATTCTATTTGTGTTTTCTTTATCTGCCGGACAAACGGCCCGGTGGGCAAAGCCGATGCAAATATCATCAAGGTGGATCACACCGACGCCGAAGGCTATCAACGACGCTGACATGGTCCGCGTTCCGGGCGATGCCGATTTTGCCACCGACATTGGGGCCGAAAGCCTGGGGCGCGGTCTGTTCAATGCGGCATGGGCCGCGCCGGCATAACCCCTTCCTGGGCGTGGGTTTCATCGATGATATGTTCCGCTTCGCCGCCACAACGGCCCGCTCGATGATTTTGGCGATCGCACCGTTGAATTCGCCGCCAAAATCCACTACGCCGCCGTTTCAATGCCTTCGTCCGCGCATTGGGCTTGAAAGTTTTTCCTCTTCCCTGCTTTCGGTCATGGCAATGCCGATGGCGGCTTTGGCCGCCTTTTTACTGCCGGTGAAAATCATGCGCTTTTCCGCTCCTTTGGCCCTTTGTTCCGCCAAACGGCGCAAGTTTGAAGGCCCTTCTTCATTCTTTTAGTATAACGGAAGTCCACCGCCAAAGCAAGGAGGGATTTTGGTTGAACGGAAGCGCTTTTGATTTCAGTTTATCGGAAGCGCACGCGGCCCCAATCGTTGCCGCCGAATTGGACGGCAAGCCGCCGGGGCAAGGCCTTTTCGTCGAGGATGTCCGGATAACCGGCAATGGCGACGGCAAAATCTGCCCCTTCATTGCTGATCACCGAGAGCACATCTTCGGAAAAGACTTTGATGGTCACAAGACCCTGCCTAAGATTGGCGACAACGGCGCCGCCAATGGCAATGTCGGCGTCCACCGCCGCCCCGCCGTCCACCTGTATGGTTAAGTAGGTAAAGAGTTTTTCCTCCCTCGCGGCGGCAATCCAAATTTCTTCCATATCGGTTTTGATTTCGGCATTGAGCCGGGAAGCCACATTCATTTGCTGGGCTTCAGGCCGCCAGATATGGTAAGCCTGCACCGTCAAAAGCGGCAGCAGACAGAGGGGCAAGAGAAATACCCAGATTTTTCCCACCGCGCCAAAGAATTTTTCACCCATCGCCGCCCTCCTTTCCCTGAGACAAAAAGATTAAAAAACGCCTGCAGTCCGGCGGCGCAAAGCGCCGAGACGGCAGGCGGCAGCGGGCTTTCGCCCATTAGTATGCACAAATATTTCCAATATTATCGCATAGGGTTTTGCGCTTGCAGATAATAGGCGGCGCCTTTTCCCGCTTGGTAGCCGGTGGAAAAAGCGGCCTGCAAATTGAAGCCGCCAGTATAACCATCGACATCCAGCACTTCACCGGCAAAAAAAAGGCCCGACACCCGTTTCGACATCATGGTTTTCGGGTCAACCTCTTTGACGTCGACGCCACCGCCGGTGACCACCGCCTCGTCGATGGAACGGCAGCCGACGATGGAAAATGAAAACTTTCTCAGCAGCGACAGAATCTGTTTTCTTTGCATTTTGTCGATGGCATGAACCTTTTGCCAGGGATCGATGCCGGAGCGGCGAACAAAAACCGGAATGAGTTTTTTCGGCAGATAGCCCTCGAGGAGGGTTTGATAGTTGCGCTTTGGAAATTGATCCAAATCCCGCAGCAAACGTGCTTCCAGCTGTTCCGCGGTTAAGGCCGGTTTCAGGTTGATTTCAAGGTTAAGAGGGATTTTGCTGCCGAGAAAATGTCGGCCGGCATGGCGGCTTAAAGTTAAGATCACCGGGCCGGAAACGCCAAAATCGGTAAACACCAATTCGCCGAATTCCCGGCCCAAGGGTTGATCCGCCAGCGACAAAGCAACCTCCACATTTCGCAAGCTCAATCCTTCCAATTCTTCGGGCTTTTCCTCCGCCGTGACCAGCGGCACCAGGGAGGGAAAGAGAGGCAAAACGTGGTGACCGGCTTCTTTCGCGAACCGGTAGCCGTCGCCGGTGGAACCGGTTAAGGGATAGCTGACGCCGCCGGTGGCGACAATGACGGCGCCGGCGGCAAAGCCGATCCCCCGCCACGATTGTGCCGGCAATGCCGCCATCCCCCAACCAAAGACCATCGACCCTCGTTTTGAAATGCACCTGAACCCCCAGGCGGCGGATGCGGCGTTCCAAAAAGGTCACGATATCCGCCGCTTTGTCCGAAGCGGGGAAAACCCGCTGCCCCGCTCGGTTTTTAGCGGCAGGCCGCCATCCTCAAAAGCGCCATCAGGGGTTCGGGGCCCAGGCGATGTAGGGCGCTATACAAAAACGCCCCATTGCCGGGCAGGTTCTTGACGATCTCCTGGATCGATGTTCGGTTCGTCAGATTACAGCGGCCTTTGCCGGTGATCAATACCTTGCGGCCAAGGCGAATGTTTTTCTCAAAGAGGTGCACCGTGGCCCCGTCTTCGGCAGCGGCCAGCGCCGCCATCATCCCGGCGGCGCCGCCCCCAATCACAATCACGTTTTGATTCTCCACAATAAATGTCATTCCCCTTAATATTCGATTCCTTTACGGCTTTTCATACCGGAAGCTGTAAAGGGATGTTTGATTTCACGCATTTCCGTGACCAAATCGGCACGTTCGATCAGGGTTTGGGGCGCGTTTCGCCCGGTCAGCACGACCTCCATATGGGGCGGCTTTTTGTCCAACAGGGCCTCGACTTCCTCCAGGGTTACCAGGTGGAAGAAAAGGGCATTGTTGATTTCATCCAAGATCAAAATGTCCGTGTTACCGTCGCCAATCAGCTCCGCCGCTTTTGCCATGGCTGCGGCGGCAAGGTCTAGATCCTGCTGTTTTGCCTCTTTCTCCGGCAGTAAAAAACATTTGCGGCCATAGGAAAATACTTGGATATCCGGATAAAGCTTGTCGAAAGTCATATTTTCCCCATAGCCGCCGCATTTCATAAACTGGACGATGCGCACTTGGAACCCCTGCCCGGCGCCGCGGACGGCAAGGCCGAAAGCGGCGGTGCTTTTACCCTTGCAATCACCGGTATAAATCTCGATAAGTCCTATTTCCAAACGTTCTTTCGCCATGGTTTCTCACCTTCCCGCTTCGTCATTTTTGTCTTTTCTTTGCCAGGTCGACGGTCTTAGCTTCCCTGCCCTCTTGAACCAGCCGCCGCATTTCCTCTTTTTTCAGGAAGCGCCACTCCCCTTCCCGCAAGCCTTTTAGGCCCAAAAAACCGATCTGGGTTCTCGTCAATTCGACGACGGGATGGCGAATCGCCTGGAACATACGGCGCACCTGGCGCTTTTTCCCTTCGTGTATGATCACCTCCCATATGGAATCCCGGCCCTTGCGCGTGATGAGGCGGATCTTCGCCGGCGCGAATTTTTCGTCCTCCAGTTCCAATCCCTGTCGCAGCAAATTGATCTTTGCTTGGGTGGGCATTCCTTCCACCTGCACCCGATAGACTTTGTCCACCCTTTTGGCCGGGTGCAGGATCGCTTGGGTAAATTTGCCGTCGTTTGTCAGAAGCAGCGCGCCGGCAGTATCCATATCGAGGCGGCCGACGGGAAAAACCCTTAGGCCCCAATCCGGAAGCAAACTCAATACCGTGGGCCGGCCATGGGTATCCCGCACGGTGCAAAGATAGCCCTTGGGTTTATGGAGCAGCACATAAACCTTCCCGCTGCTTTTGCCGATTCTGTTGCCGTCGACTTCGGTAGTGTTCTTTACCAAATCGGCCTTGGCCCCAGGGTATCGACCACCCGGCCATTGACGCATGCCGCAGCTTTGATCCATTCTTCCGCCTTGCGCCAGGGAGGTCAGCCCTCCGGCGGCGACGATTTGCAATCTTTCGTCCACGATCACATCCTCCGCCTGTTATAAAGGGAAGCGAAGGTTGGCACAAGGGAGCGGTGGCCGTATCGATCATATTTTCTTTGCTTTCATAAAATGGAACAATCTATAAATGAGGAAAAATCCATGATTCATATCATTTGGCTTGCCCTATTGGCAGCCTTGGCAGCATTAGCGGCGCTTACCCTTTCAAAATCGACGCCGTTTTCCCATCCTTTATCGATGGCGCCACCAGCGCCATTGAAGTGGCGATCGGCCTGGCCGCCTTTTTATCCATCTGATGCGGCATCCTGCGCCTTGCGGAAAAATCACGGCCTGATGGAAACGCTTTTCGCGGCTGATCTATCCTTGCTCCGCTGATTGTTCCCGCGGTTGCCCCGGGAGCATAAAGCTTGAGCGCCGATGGCGATGGATAACAGCCGCCAATTTTTATGGCCTCGGCAATGCCGCGACGCCCTTCGGTATCAAAGCGATGGAAAGACTGGCCCCGCAAGGCAAGGAAAAAGGAACCGCCAGCCATGAGATGATCGTTTTTCTCGCCCTCAACACTTCGGCGGTGAGCCTAATGCAGGATGATCATGGGGCTGCGGGCCCAAACCGGTTCCGCCAATGCGGCGGAGATCATCATCCTCTTTTCTTCGCTGATGGGTGATACGCCGCGCTATGCGCCGCGTTTTTGCTGGAAAAGCTGTCGCAAGAGGCTTCCCTGATGGCGCTATTCACCGTCTTATCCGCTGGATAGTTCCCATCTTTATCTTTACGATCCTTATGCCTATTATCAGGGGATTCCGGTCTACGATGAGTTCATTTGAAGGCGCCCGCGGTATGACCCTCACCTGGCATATACTTGCCTTATCTCATCTATACTTTGCTGGCGGCGATCAAAGTATTCACCAATGGCAATGGCATGGAATTGCTGGCCTTGCTTTTTCGCCCCATCGGCGACGCCTTTGCGCATACCCAGGAGAGTTTTGCCCTTGGCCTTGCTGCGCCCGCTTTCCGGCAGCAGCTCCTGGGGGTTACCGCCAGCATCATCCGGAAAACGGCCAGTTTCCTTCATCGGCCGCTTGGCTTCGACATTTGAGGCAACCCTGAAACCACCTTCTATGTGCTGACGGTCTATTTCGGCGCCGTAGAATTAAAATTTCGCTATGCGCTCTGGTGGGCTTGATCGGCGACGCCGTCGCGCGCATCTTCTGATTACCAACCTTTATTTTTTGTAATCGCGTATCGGCTAAGCGGCAGAAAAATTTCGATCCGGGCGAGCAGCAAAAGACAGAGAAAAGGCATTGTAATTGGGATCGTTCTCTCCTTGTGGTTACGCCAGTCTTTTCATTGCTCACAGCACGCCGAAAACGTAGCGGCAAGAGTTCTGCCTTTAGGTAGATCATAGCGGCTGTTACCGCCGGAGATTGCGGAATGAAACCACTGGTCTTCAATAGAACGGTATTCAGATGCACATTGGGTGATCATTTGTCATAAAAAAATCGGCGTTCTCTACTTTGCCGATTACATGGTGAACCGACTTTCTATTTCGGCAACACAAAGCAAAACAACCCCTTTGACGGCTGGGGATTGCGGCGGTCAGGGGTTGTTGCTCGATACCGGAAATTTACCGACACACAATCTTCAAAGCTGCTTTTCCTGATGGTGTTCGCAGCACACAGCAGGCGCAGCTTTGGCAGCTGCCGCAGCCTTGCCCGCCTTCTTGTTTTGCGGATGGAATAGATGGCGGCCAATAGAGCGGAAAGCAAAACCGAGATGATAAATGTCGCCATAATGAAACCTCCTTATGCTTTGGCGCCGGAATCTTGGGCCTGCGACCGGCGCAGCTTTCTTTGATGATCGGGACGCATCAGCAGATACAGGATCAAAGCGATGAAAACCAGCGCAAATATGGTGCCGATGCCGAAACCGCCGCCGGTGAAAAATAGCGCCAACTGGTAGAAGATCAAGGAGACGACATAGGCCAGACCCGTTTGGTAACCGACGGCGATCCATGTCCATTTCGCCGAACCCATTTCCCGGCGGATGGCGCCAATGGCGGCGAAACAGGGGGCGCAAAGCAGGTTAAAGAGCAGGAAGGAAAAGGCGGCGAACTGACTGAAAGAGGCGGTTAAGGTCGGCCAGATTTCCGCACCGTTTTCCGCGATTTCGGCGAACCCATATAAAACGCCCGGTGGCGACGCATTTTCCTTTGCGATCAGGCCCGCCACCGTAGCATGGCAGCCCCGCCATTCGCCCCAGCCGCTTGGCGTAAAGAGTGGCGCGACGAACTTGCCGACGGAAGCCAACATGGAATCCAGAGGCGTCCACCATTTGCATGTTCCAGTGGAAACTGCTGAGAAAGCAAAGCGCTGGCCAGAAAGATAATGGTGCCGGCCCTTTTGATGAAAGACCATCCCCGTTCCCACATATGGGTCAGCACCGTGGCGACGCCGGGGATATGATATGGCGGCAGTTCCATCACAAAGGGGGCGGGATCGCCGGCAAAGCTTTTGAATTTCTTTAAGATGATGCCGGAGACGACGATGGCGGCAATGCCAAGAAAGTACATGGCCGGGGCAATCCAGACGGAACCGGGGAAGAAAGCGCCGACAATCAAGGCGATGATCGGCAATTTCGCGCCGCAGGGCATAAAGGTTGTGGTCATAATCGTCAATTTTCTATCCCGCTCATTTTCAATCGTGCGGGAAGCCATCACCCCTGGCACCCCGCAACCGGTGGAGATCAGCATTGGAATAAAGGATTTACCCGAAAGGCCGAATTTTCGAAACAACCGATCCATAATAAAGGCCACCCGCGCCATATAACCGATGTCTTCCAAGATGCCCAGCAACAGAAAGAGCAAAAACATCTGGGGTACAAAACCCAACACCGCGCCGACGCCGGCAAGAATCCCATCGAGAATTAGGGAAACCAGCCAATCGGCGGCGCCCATAGACAACAGAGCGCTTTCAATCGCCGGCGGAATGATCTCGCCAAACAATACATCGTTGGTCCAATCGGTCATGATAGCGCCCAAGCTGGAAATCGAAATAAAATAGATGAAAAACATAATGGCGGCAAAAATCGGCAGCGCCAAAAACCGGTTGGTGACAATGCGGTCAATCTGATCGGAAGTCGACATATTGCCGGTTTTTCCTTTTTTAACGGCCTTCTTTACAATGGCACCGATGAATTCATAGCGGGCATCGGTCATAATTGCTTCGCTGTCGTCGTCCAATTCCTCTTCACAATGAACGATGATCGCTTCGATCTTTTCTTCCACATCATGGCCAAGGTGAACCTTCTCTTTGATCTTTTCGTCCCGTTCGAAAAGTTTCACTGCATACCAGCGGGCATCGGCGCCGGTTTTCAAATCGCCTATAAGAGACATGATCCCGCCAATGGCCTCTTCCACAGCGCCTTCATAGCGGTGAAACGGCGGTTTTGCTTTCTTTTCCTCCGCTAGCCGAATGGCGGCCTGGGCCACCTCCTGGGCGCCCTCCCCTTTCAGGGCCGAGGTTTCGATTACCGGGCAGCCAAGGGCGGCGCTTAGGGCCTCTTTATCAATGGTATCGCCATCCTTCCGCACAACGTCGATCATATTGAGGGCGATCACAACGGGAATGCCGATTTCCAGCAGTTGCGTCGTCAAATAGAGATTCCGTTCAATATTGGTAGCGTCGATGATGTTGATCATGGCATGGGGATGCTCATCCAAAAGATAGTCCCGCGCCACAACCTCCTCTAATGTATAGGGAGATAAGGCGTAAATACCCGGCAAATCCACCAAATGCACGTCTTTTTGGCCTTTGATCTTCCCTTCCTTCTTTTCCACCGTCACACCCGGCCAGTTCCCAACATAGTGGGCGCTTCCCGTCAGCCGGTTAAACAGGGTTGTTTTCCCGCTGTTCGGATTGCCCGCCAAGGCGATTTGTATCTTCATGGTGCCTCCTCCTGCTCGTTGTTAGTTACCCCTAACTCCAGGGGCTAAAAATGGCAGCCCATTGGCTGCGGCAATTGGTTTTGCCCTTTGTATGCTAAACCCCTGTTCTTTAGGTTTATTTGATTTCTACGATTTCCGCGTCCGCTTTTCTCAGGCTTAACTCATAGCCGCGCACCCGAACCTCAACGGGGTCTCCCAAAGGCGCCACTTTGCGGACAAAGATTTCCGTTCCCTTGGTGATGCCCATGTCCATAATTCTGCGCCGAACCGCGCCTTCACCGTGTATTTTTACCACAGTGACCGTTTCGCCGCATTTCGCGCTTTTCAATGTTTGCATATTGAAAGATCCTCCTATATCATGATTCGCTTCGCCATCTCTTTCCCCAGAGCCACCCTGGCCCCTTTCACAGTGAGATCATATTGCCGCTGATCTCTGAAATCACCGTTACGCTTTCACCGGCAACAAAACCGAGATTTTCTAAAAATCTCCGCGTATCGTCCTTTCGGAAATCCGCTTTATCGAGCCGCAATAACCCGTTTTCGCCATCGTTAAAGGCATCATGACGCCCCCTCTCCTTCGGTTCCCTCCGGGAACCCCTCAAAAATTAGTTAACCATAACTAACTCTTTTGTTAGAATTCTATCACAATTCGGGGTGGCCGTCAATAGGTTGACTAGGATTATTTTTTGTGAAATAGGAGAATTTTTGCGCGGTTGCCATGCCCTCCGCGATCAAACAAAAACCCCGCCGTTCACAGAAGGCCGCCACATGGACAGTTGCGCAAAAAAGCCCCTGGTCGGGGCAATATGGCGCCCGCTTCCTTTCATTGGCAACCCGGGCCCAAAACCGCCCGCACCGTATCGGAGCATCTGTAAGTGTGGGCGGCGGCGTTACGGCCGTTTGCCGGCGGAAAGAGCCGCCTCGCGGCGGCCCCCTGTTTTGGACTATAAAATACGGTTTTGGTTATTTTAGCGTTTGAAAAACCGCTTCACAGCATGTAGATTGGCATCCATATTCAGCCTGGCGATGGAGGTGGTCAGCGGGATATTATGGGGGCAAACCTCTACGCAATTCTGGGAATTGCCGCAATCCTGTATGCCGCCGTGGCCGGTGAGGGCGTCCAAGCGCTCCTCTTTATACATTTTGCCGATGGGGTGGGCATTGAACATCCGCACCTGGGAGATCACGCTGGGGCCGACAAAGGCCGATTTCGCGTTTACATTGGGGCAGGCTTCCATGCAGCAACCGCAAGTCATGCAGCGGGAAATCTCATAGGCCCAGCGGCGCACATGTTCATCAAAGCGGGGGCCCCGTCCCAAGGGGAAGCTGCCGTCCACCGGTACCCATGCTTTCATTCTTTTCAACACTTCAAACATACCCGATCTATCGATCATCAGATCCCGTACAACGGGGAATTTCGTAAACGGCTCCAGTTTGATCGGCCGGCTTTCACCCTTGTCCGCCAAAATCTTGTCGATCAGCGCGGAACAGGCTTGCCGCGGTACATCGTTGATCAGCATGGAACAGGCGCCGCAAACCTCCTCCAAACAGTTGCATTCCCATACCACCGGCGAAACCGTTTCTCCTTTGGCATTGACAGGATTTTTTCTGATCTCCATTAGGGAGGAAACGACGTTCATATTCGGCTTATAGGGTATCTTGAATTCTTCCCAATAGCTTTTGCTTTCCGGGCTGTTTTGCCTTTTGATCTGTAAAATAAAATATTCCGGCATTACGCTTTTTCCTCCCTATTTTTATCGTATACCCTGGCAACCGGCTTCAAGTGCTGTATGTCCACCTCTTCCCATTCAAAAGCGGGGCCCTCCGGCGTCCATTTGGCCTTCGTTGTTTTCAAAAATTCCTCGTCATTGCGGTCGGGGAATTCCGGTTTTATAGTGCGAACCCCGGCTTTCATTGCGGTTTAAGGCCCCAATGGTGATCACGCGGGCCAATTCCATCATGTTTTTAGTTGTTTCGTGAACATAACCGTTTGATTGCTGTAGGCTTCCGAGTCCACCAGATTGATGTTTTGCCAGCGTTCCATCATTTCCCGCAGTTTTTCATCGGTTTCAGCCAGCTGTTTATTGTAGCGAACGATGGCGACATTGGCCGTCATCAGCTCACCCATTTCCGTATGTAGTTGATATGGGTTTTCCTTCCTCCCATCGATTTGATCCGCTCATCATAGGCGATCTCTTCATTGCGGTAAGAAGCAAAAAGTTTTTTGTTTTCCTCTTCCGCCAGCCGGTTCACGCCCAGCGCATAGTCCGCCGCCGCCGGCCCCGATATGGTGCCACTATAAAGGGCGGAAAGCAGCGAATTGGCGCCAAGGCGGTTGGCCCCGTGGTACATATAATCACATTCGCCGGAAGCGAAAAGCCCGGGAATGGCCGTCATATGGTTCCAATCGGTATGGATACCGCCCATGAAATAGTGAACGCCGGGGTAAATCTTCATTGGAACCTTCGTGGGGTCGTCGCCGTGGAATTTTTCATAGATTTCTACGATGCCGCCGAGGCGATCCCGGATATAATCGGCGGGAGATGGCTGAGATCAAGGTAAACCTGATTTTTACCGTCGATGCCGAGCCCCATATCGACGCAGACTTTCTGAATGGCCCTTGTGGCGATGTCGCGGGGAACCAAATTGCCGTAGGCCGGATACATTTCCTCCAAGAAATACCAGGGCTTGCCGTCCTTATAGGTCCAAACACGTCCGCCGTCCCCCCTTGCGGATTCCGACATCAGGCGAACCTTATCATCGCCCAACATAGCGGTGGGGTGAATCTGCACAAACTCCGCATTGGCATAATAGGCGCCCTGCTGATAAGCAATCGAGGCGGCGCTGCCGGTATTGATCACCGAATTGGTGCTCTTACCGAAAATCATGCCGGCGCCGCCGGTGGCGAGAATGACCGCGTCACCGGGAAATTCCCGGATCTCCATGGTAAACAGGTTCTGCGCGATACAGCCGCGGCAGTGGCCCTCATCGTCGATGACGGCCTTCAAAAATTCCCAGTTTTCATATTTTGTCACCATGCCCGCCACCTCATGCCGGCGTACCTGTTCGTCACAGGCATACAGCAGCTGTTGGCCGGTGGTGGCGCCGGAAAACGCCGTGCGCCGCTTTTTGGTGCCGCCGAAGCGCCTCAGATCAAGGAAGCCTTCATTGGTGCGGGTAAACATAACGCCCATCCGATCCATGGTATAGATCAGCCCCGGCGCCGCTTCCACCATGCCCTTGGCCGGGGTTTGATTGGCTAAGAAGTCCCCGCCGTAAATGGTGTCATAAAAGTGCTCTTCCACCGAGTCCCCTTCCCCTTTTGTATCCAATGCGGCATTGATGCCGCCTTGGGCGCAAACGGAATGGGAGCGCTTAACGGGAACGAGGGAGATCAAGTCCACCTTGATCCCTCTTTCCACAATTCTCATGGTGGCCATTAAACCGGCGAGGCCGCCGCCGACAACGATAATTTTCATTTCCGCCATTTCCCTTACACCCCTTTCAAACGCTGAACCCGGCGATATGCGCCAGGATCGTTACGGCCCAAACGCTCATCACCACAAAAATACCAATGGTGATCCAATTAAACAGCGTTTGCACTTTCGGCCCCTGGAGCACGCCCCAGGTAATCAGAAAGGTGAATAGGCCATTGGCAAAATGGAAGATGGCCGACACCACACCCACACAATAAAGGAAAAAGGCGATGGGATTTTGTAATGTGGAGGCCAGGGTATAGATCACATCCCCCGGCGCATGGTTCAAAATCCGTAAGGTCAGAACATGATAGATGAGAAAAACAAAGGTGACGATGGCGGTTATACGCTGAAGATAAAAAAACCAATTCCGAAGGTATGTATAACGCAAGGCATTGTTTTTTGCCACATAAACGACATAGGCGCCATAAATCGCGTGGAACAAAATGGGCAATGCGATGATCAATAGCTCCGCTACGATAATGAAAGGTATGCCTTTCATGCCGCCGATGGTGATTTCATAGGCCCCCCATCCGGCCAGCGCCGTTGAATTCAGCAGCAGATGCACGATCAGAAAAATTCCGATCGGTACCAGACCGAGCAGCGAATGGAACCTCCGAATGAAAAAATCACTTCTTCTTGACATTTCTTTTCCTCCTCACAAAATAACCCAAAAAACCGAAATTTAAGATTCCGACCGGCCCACCGGCAAAGTCGCCGTGAGGGAGCTTTGAACCGGAGGCCGACAGGCTTTAGG
>JAXGQJ010000029.1:0-15974 GCA_040766505.1 Clostridiales bacterium | reverse complement strand
TGCTCACCCAACATTCGCTCTGATTATATCGTTCATGACGGCGATGTAATCTTTTCATGGTCTGGAAGCCTACTTGTTGACTTCTGGTGTGGCGGCGACTGCGGTTTGAATCAGCACCTTTTTAAAGTCACCTCCACGAGATACGACAAATGGTTCTACTACGGCTGGACTCGTCATCACCTTGCCCAGTTTGTGGCTATGGCGGCTGATAAAGCAACGACGATGGGTCACATCAAACGTGAAGCCTTGGCAAACGCCGAAGTTCTAATCCCTGACGAGGACGGCTACCGAGAACTCGGTAGTCTGCTTGCTCCGATGTATGAGCAGGCGGTCGCATGTCGAGTCGAGAGCCGAAATCTGGCTCTTCTACGTGATTCCTTGCTTCCGCGCCTTATGTCGGGTGAACTAACGGTGTCGGAGGTGCCTTATGAATAAAACCCTGAAAGTTCCATTTGATGCACCGCTTAACGAGTTGGACTCCGAAGTTCAGACTTTCGGTTGCCGTCAGAAGAATCCCGATATCTGCGGCAACAACTCACTGCCCGACGTTTGCGCTTTTGCCACTGACGACTGTATTTGCCGTAAGCCGTCGAGGGCGTGGAAGCGACAGTATGAAATTCTCAAGGTTCAAGCCGCTAAATGATTGTTTAATTTACTGCCTTCGGGCACCCAGATATAGATACAGGAGGAGGTACACCCTATGGCATATACAGAAGCAAACTATGAAAATGCGGTTATTGAGGTGTTTCGAGATACCTTGGGGTATGGCTACGCTTATGGACCCGACGTAGCCCGCGACTACGCCGAACCGCTATATCTGGACGAGCTACTGCCCGCCCTGCGACGGATCAACTCGAAGTTGCCCGAATCCGCCTTGATCGAGGCAGTATATAAGCCCATGTCACCTTGGCGTATTTCGTGCCGATGCCGTTCACCTTCTTGCAAAAGTTCGCTCCGCAGCGGGTGCAATGGATAATACTGCTGAACTCGCTGAGTGTCTTTGTCTTGGGGTGATGCGACTGGGCTGCCCGACGCTCTATTTCTGATTGAACCATCTCGAAGGTCTCTTTATCAATAATCGCCTCGTGCGTCCCCTCGACATAGTACATCGGGAGTTCACCACGGTTCGGTTTTATCTGCTTTGTGATGTGATCGGATACAAAACCCTTTTGAAGCCTCATATCGCCGATGAATTTTTCGTTAGTTAAGATTGAGCCTATCGTGCTTTCCGACCATCGACCGCCGGTCTTGGCGGGTATTCCAAGTCTCGTCAGCTTCTTCATAATAACGTTTTTGCCCATTCCGCTGAGGTAGTCAGCGAATATCATACGCACGACCTCGGCTTCCTCGGGGATAATGGTTAAATGCCCCTTTTTGTAGTCGTACCCGTAAATGCGGATGTTGTTTGAAGGTTTGCCCTCTTTGAAGTCATTCCGAATGCGCCACTTGCAGTTCTCACTGACGGAGCGGCTCTCTTCCTGTGCGTAGCTTGCGAGGATAGTCAACATCAACTCGCCGTCCGCACTCTCGGTATGGATATTCTGCTCTTCGAAATACACGTCAATATCATGCTCTTTCAGGTTGCGGACAGTTTCCAGTAAGGTATAATCTTCGGCGGTATTAGTAAAAGCCACCCGCGTCACAAACGATGCGCCGGGCGGCATCCTGTTCCCTAAAACCTTTCCCATATTACCTTTTTGCCCCTTTAAACGGCAAAGCCCGCCCCGATGGATGGGCTTCGTATTCGGCCCGGCCCTGGCCCCGTATCCCGCGGGTTCCCATATTCGGCGGCCCCGACAATATGCGGGCCGGGAAATCGCCGCCGTGCCCGGCATTTCCGAAAAGATTCTGCGGATGCGGCGGCGCGGCAAAAGACAGCCGCCAGCGGACAACAATAAAAAGACCACGGAATGCGCATCCGTGGTGTTTTTTTGGTGACCCGTAGGGGATTCGAACCCCTGAATGCCAGCGTGAAAGGCTGGTGAGTTGCCGCTTCTCCAACGGGCCTTGATGGTAGCGGTGACTGGATTTGAACCAGTGACACCACGGGTATGAACCGTGTGCTCTGACCAACTGAGCTACACCGCCGCAGTCACCTATATATTATCCTGCATGAACGGCGAAATGTCAAGCAGTTTTTTCGCCGCTAAACACGCAGAAAGACCAGCTTGGTGCCGGTCACCATCAAAACAGACCCAAAAGCCGCAGCCAGGGAAAAATCAAACTTTTCAGCGCCGAACAAGCCAAAGCTGTCGATACAGAGGGCCGCCCCACCTGCACCAAAACGATTATGACGGTGGCATTCCCCACCCCCAGCTTGCCCATACTGTAGATGACGGCGAAAATGATGACGGCGCTTAAAACGCCGCCCAGATAACCATGCCAGGGAATCTCCGCAATTTTCCCCCAATCCCCCCGGCCGATGCGGAAAACGAACAGCAATAGCGCGATAACAAAGAGGCCGACGACATGGACAAGCAAAGTGTTTTCGGCAATGCCGATCACCTTTCCCGCCGCCGTATTGAAGGTTCCCTGTAAGGCCATGGCGGCGCCGGCGATGGCGGCGGCCAAAAGAGCAAATGCGAAAGACATGGCGCTTCCTTTCCGTTTTTCCCTTTATTTTAACCCCCTTTTCCCGCTTTATCCCATATTTTCTATAAAGACTGGCATACTATCTTTGAGGTGAAACCATGGAGATCATAACTAAAACCGTCCTGCTCTTTCTTTTCACCCTCCTTTGCTTTCGTCTAATGGGCTATCGATCCCTGGGGGATATGGAGCCGATGGATTATGTGATCGTTTTGGGCATCGGAGAAATCATGGGGGCGCCGCTGGCCGACGACCGGATTCCCATCTACCAAGCGCTGCTGGCCATTTCCACCTTAACGGCCCTACAGGTTCTGTTTTCCTTTCTCTATGCCAAAAACCGCAAATTCAATGATTATATGGACGGAAAGCCGATCCCGGTGATCCGCCACGGGAAATTGCTGCTGGCAAATTTGTCCAAACACCGGATTTCCAGAGAGGACATCCTGGAGGAACTGCGTATCAAGGGCCTCCGGGACGAACGCGACGTGGATTTGGCCAACCTGGAACCCAGCGGCCGCTTCAGCGTTATTTTAAAGACCGAGGCTACGCCGGTAACCCCCCGTTATTTGGGGATGGAAAGCGCCTTCATCATCGCCAGCGACGGCAAAATTTCCGCCGACCAATGGGACAAATCCGGCATCTCCCTGGAAGAGGTCACGGATTTTCTGGCCGGCCATGGCGTCGGCGACTGGCGGGAGGTGGAGATGCTGGTCTACAAAAACGGGCGTTTTCTATTGGAAAGGAAGCAAAACCTTGAGAGATGATTGGAAAATCCATTTTACCTTTGCGTTTTCGTTCTCCGGCCCCGCATCCTAACAATCCGCCGGGCCATCGGCGGCCGTATGGAATCGCGCATCCTTGGCTTAACCCCTTGCGGCGATCCGGCGATAGACATCATAGGTTCTTTGGGCCGTCTTATCCCAACCGTATTCCGCCGCTTTGGCCAGGCTTCTCCCGGACATATTTTGGCGGGTTTCCTCATGGTCGATGAGAAAGGCGATCCGTTCCGCCAGCGAATGGGAAACATAGGGATTGAAATAAGCGGCGGCATCCCCCAGAACCTCCGGCAATGACGATGTATTGGCGGCGAGAACCGGAATCCCCATCGCCATCGCCTCCAGTGGCGGCAGGCCGAAGCCTTCATAGAAAGAGGGATAGACCATCAACTCGGCGCCGCCATAAAAAAAGGGAAGATCGCGCCCGGGGATATAGCCGGGAAAACAGACCGAATCTTCGACGCCTAAGGCCTCGATCAAACTATCCAACTGGTCGAATTCCCGGTGCCGCTTGCCGGGAAGGACGAGGAGATAGGGAAAATTCTCCTCCTTTTTCAATAGAGCGAAGGCATTGATCAACCCCTTTACATTTTTTCGCATACTGAAGCCGCCGATATAGAGCAGGTAGGGGCCGTCGATGCCATAGGTTTCCTTGAGGAAGCACCGCGCCTTTTCCTTTGCCATCGGCCGATAGAGGGGCTCCGGCGCTTCATAAACCACATCGATGCGGTCGCAGGGATATTGAAAAATTCGCATGATGTCCCGTTTCGAGCATTGGGATACGGTGATGATGCCGTCGGTTCGCTCCATAATCTCCGGCATGGCCTGAATGAATTCACGCAGATAGCCCTTGCCTACCGTTTCCGGGAAAATATAGGGGATCAGATCGTGGATTGTAACCAGCAATTTGCAGGGCTTCGCCGCGGGCAGGCCGATGCCGTTTTGAGGCACGTGAAAGATATCGATGCCCTCGGCTTTTAATGTCCGGGGCAAAAAAGATTCCCGCCATAGATCGCCGCCGCGCTCTAAAAAATCAAGGGCATCGGGATCGTCAACGCGGAAATTCCGGTATTCCTCACCGGGCCAAAAAATTCGGACGGCGGGATCGACCCGGCACATATGGCTTACCAGTTGCCAGGTATAGGTACCAATTCCCGTTCCCCGATAAAGAATGGCGCCCCGGCCGTCAATGGCAGTTTTCATATTTCCTCCTTCTTTTCATCCTTTTCGCCGGTTTCAGCATGGCCCCGCAGCTTCCGTTCCTCCCGCCGTAAAAAGTCCCGGTAAAAATCGGAGCGCTCTTCCTCCACGACAAGCACGCCGTACAGCTCTTTGCCAATGGCGGCGGCCTCCTCCCTTCCTTTCGCCTTTGCCAGCCGCTTCACCAGCTTGAAGGGATAATAGGGAAAGTGCAGCAAAGCCCCGAGAACCATCCGCTCCCCGGTATACAGCGGCTGCAACCCCTCATAGACCCTAAGCGCCGTTTCCACCTCTTCCGGTTTGCCGCCACGATAGGAAAGGTACCGCCGGAACAGCTGCCACAGATCCGCCGCCGCCAGGTCGTGGTTGAGGCGATGAAAATCCGTCAGCAGCACGCGGCTTTTATAATAGCCGAGGCCCCGATGGTTCACAGCGCCATAGGAGAGCCGCCGGGACAAAAAGGCCCGTTCCGCCAATTCTTCATAGGGGGAAAGGCAGAGGGACAGCAGCCCCCGTTCCCCCCGGCGCTTCAATTCCGGTTCCATCCGCTTTAGGAGGGAAAGAAGCCCCGGATCCGCCGCCTTATCCCGAATTTTTTCCAGATAGTGCTCCCCCTCCTTTAAATTCCGCTCCAAACGGGCGGGCCACTGTCCCAAATGGGATTGGGAAATGCCGTCATGCCGGGCCTCGAAGCCCTCGCTGAGGCGATGGAAGGGAGCGAAGGTTTTCATCGCATTGATGAGCAAATCCTTTTTCTGAAAGGAAAAGGGTTTGACCGGCAGCCGCCTTTCAACGGCATAATAGCGGGAACCGGATTTAAAGAGGGGGGCATCGTCTCGGCCCGGCAGCAGCGAAGGTAAAAAATCCGCCCCCGTTTCTTCCAAATAGCGGCGGAAATAAACGCCGCCGGCAAAATAGGGGTCTTTTTTTTCCCCGATATGCAAAATATAGACATCGTCGCCGGCCTTCACCAGGCAGCGATGGCGCTCCAATGGTTCGACCTTTGCATCCTTCCAGCCATAGTGGGCGAAAACTTTCTCTTTTTCCTTTTCTTTCATCCTCCCGCCCCCGTTTCCGTGATGGAGCCGTATATTGGCAGCCATGTTTCCTCATATCCCAGTTCCCGGACGGCGCTTTCCATCTTCCGGCAAAATGTCTCTTCCGGCCAGGTATGCTCCTGGCAGAAATAGCGTTGAGACAAACGCCAAAATTTTTGGGGGAAAAGGAGCAGGGCATAGACCACCTGGCATTCGCCGCGGGTCAGCCGCCGCTTCATTTGGTAGCCGGACAGGATCGCCTTCAACTTCTCTTCGGCGGCATAACCGTCTTTGAGGGCCCGCTTGATTAAGCGCATCAGATCCACCGCCGGTAAATCCATCGCGCAATAGTCGAAATCGATCAGATAGGCGTTCTCACCCTGGATGATAAAATTCCGCGCCGCAACGTCATAGTGGATGAAGCCCCGCACCGCCGCGGCTTCCCCGGCCAAACGCTGGTAATCTGACAGCAGCAGCAAGCGCCGGGCAGCCCGGGCCTTTTCGACAAAGCCGCCATAGGTTTGCAGGTATATTTTTTCAAAGGCATTGGGCCGCTTTTTCGATCGGGCGATCCGGGCGAAATCCTCCAGATCGCCGCCGCGGGAGGCAAGCTTTTCCGGCCAGGTAAAATATGAGATCCGGCCGCCGCTCCCGGCCAAAGAGGCGACATTGCGGCTATACAGGTGAAATTCCCCCAAGGTCTTGGCGGCGGCGGCGAGGTGCCGGGGCGTATTGAAATCACAGCCTTCCCCTTCCACCCATTCGCTGAGGCAGAAGCGGCCGTTTTGCCAGCGCAGAAACGGCCGGCCGGGGGCGACGCCGATGGGATGCGCGAATTTCCGAAAGCCGTTCCGCCGCAGCGCCAGAAGGGCATTGGCAATAAAAAACAGCCTTTTTTCTTCGAGGCGGCTGTTTTTTAAAGCATAGACCCCTTCCTCGGTATAGACCTTCCAGACATTGTCCTGCACCTCGTCGGCGGCAAGAGCTGGAGCTGCCAGAAAGCGGTGATTGGCCGCAGATTCTCCATTTCCCCTCCAAAAAAGAGCGCTTCCATACAAAGTATATGGAAACGCTCTTTTGAATAGTACCGTTCTTTGCCGCCGACGGCAAACGGCGGCTCAAAGCGAGGACAAATATTCTTCCGCGCCTTTCAGGGCCAAAGCCCCTTCGCCAACGGCGGTGGCGACCTGGTAGAAGTCCTTGCTCACCACATCGCCGGCGGCGAAGAAGCCGGGGCGGGAGGCCGCCATCAGCGGGCCGGTTTTGATTTTACCGGCTTCGTCCAGATCGAGAACGCCGCGACAGAATTCTGTATAAGGGGTATAGCCGACGAAGAAGAAAACGCCGCTGACCGGCTTCACCACCTCCGCGCCGCTTTGCTTGTCGGTCAGCCGGATCCTTTCCACCCGGCCGTCGCCTTCGATGGCCTTCACCTCATAACCCAGCAGCAGCTCCACCTTCTCGTCGGCCCGCACCCGGTCGGCGAGAACCTTCTCCCCCCGAAACTGTTCGCGCCGGTGCACCAGGTAGATTTTCTTCGCGAAGCGGTTCAAAAACCCGGTTTCTTGCAATGCCGTATTGCCGCCGCCGACGACGGCGATGTCCTGGTCGCGGAAGAAGGGGCCGTCGCAGGTGCCGCAATAGGAAACGCCGCGGCCATGAAATTCCGCTTCCCCGGGGATGCCGAGGGGCTTGGGCTTCATGCCGCTGGCCACCAAAACAGCGCGGCCGCTGAACACCTCTCCCCCGGCGCTGACATTTTTGACCTCTCCCCGATCCTCCACCGCCGTAACCTGGGCGGTTTTAAATTCCGCCCCCCATTTTTGCGCCTGTTGGTAAAAAGCTCCATCAATTCACCGCCGGAAACGCCGTCGGGAAAGCCGGGATAGTTTTCAATATTGTGGGTATTCGCCGCCTGGCCCCCAGGATACCCCATCTCCAAAACAAGGGTTTTCAGGCCGGCCCGGCCGCTGTAGATCGCCGCCGTCAGCCCCGCCGCACCGGCGCCGATGATGATCACATCGTACATTTTTCCACCTCCGCATTGAGCTATGCACTGCTTAAAATTAGTATATCATAAAACCAAGGTTTTACACAGTGAAAAATCGCGGAGGATGCGGGCTTTGGCCCGGGCCACGGAATGTGGGCAAAGCCACCGCAAGGCAATTTGGAGCCAGGCGCAAACAAAAGGCCAAGCCCGCAGCGTATAGCAGCAAATGTACATGGTACCCATCGGCATTGCTTTGGCTACCCTGTCGGCCCGCAGATGCTCCCGCCTAAAAATCTGCCGCGACGGTAAAGCGCCGTCAGCCGATGCCCATGACGGTCAACAAAACGCTGGTCACAGCAATGCTGACCAGGATGGAAGCGGAATTGATCGCCTCGGCAAGGCCGACATCGCCATCGAACTTGCCGGTGAAGGCGACGGCGACGGCGGAAACCGGCGCAAAGGAGACGAGAACGAGGGCCTGGCGGACTTCCAACGCAAAGGGGTAAGAAAAAAGAAAGCCAGGGCCATCGGCACGGTGATCGCATAGCGGAGGGCGAGGGTGCGCACAATGCGGAGCCGCTGGTCGGCCCGGAAGCGCAATTCCAGGCCGATGCCGATCATCAGCATCGCCAAAGGCGGCATTGGCGCCGGCGATGAAACCGGCGAAGGTGACCACCTGTTCCGGTACGGGAACCCGGAAAAAACAGGGTCAGCATCACGATGAAGGTCAGAATCGGTACGGAAGAAAAATCCGCCGCACAAAGGCCCGCGCCCGGCCTTTCCCCGCCCTTCCAACAGCGAACCGGCCAAGGCATAGGTGCCGCCGGTACAGAGGAAGGAATTCCCGGCATCGAACAAAAGGGCGGAGACAATCCCGACGGGGCCGAGAAAACTTTGGACATAAGGCAAGATGAAGCAGCCAATATTGAAGCCGGAGAAGTTCAACATATTGAAGGCTTGCTCATCCCGGCCTTTCTTTAGCCCGGCAAGGATGCCGACGCCGGAAAGGAGCAGATTGGCGCCGGCGCCAAAGAGGATCAGCACCATCAGGCTGCTGTCGCCGGGGATTTGGCTGAAACCGACGACGATGACGGCGGGGATCGTGATATAGAGAATGATCTTAGAAAGCAACTGAAAATCCCGGGGTTGGAAAAACCCCCTTTTCTTTAAGCCATAGCCCAAAAAGATAATAAAAACAAAGGCGGCGGCCTTCACGATCACATGTCCCACGGTTTTTCTCCATTCCTCTGCCGGTCGGCATTTCAAGGGCCCGGCGGCAAACTTTCCTTATTATATCCTCCCTTCCCCATCCTGTCCAGGCTTTTCTATGCCGATCCCCCAGTTTTTCACGATGAAATTTTTGTCGCTATATGCCGGCCTTTTCCGCCCGGAGCCAAAAAACCCCCGTTTAACCGGGGGAGGGCCAAAACAAGCGGAGAGCGGCCCAAAAAGGGAGGGGCGGCGGCTTTAGCGCCCCTCTTCTTTTTCCTTTTTCTCTTCTTTTTCTTCTTTCCAGAGGGCCGTCAGCGCCGCAATGTCTTTTTTAAACTGTTTTGGCGTCTGCTCTTCCTTTTTTTCCAAGGTCGCCAGAATCTCAAAAGCAAAAGCGCCGGGGCCGTACCGATCCCATTCCTCCTGCAATTCCAAAACGCTGCAACTCCCGGTTTTCACCATGAACCGGAAGAGGTTTTCCGCCCCCACCAGGTTTTGGCTGCCCAAAATATGCCGTTCCCCGGTTTCCCGGTTGGTGAGGCTGTAGACGCCGCCGCGGACTTTTTGTTCTTTATAGGATCGGGCCAGCTCTTTCCTTTTTTCCTTCTCCATGACGCTCCCCTTCTACTTATTTAGTAATTTACTAAATCATAATGCCAAACCGTCCCGCTGTCAAGGGGAACCGCCCGCCAAAAACAAAAATGCGCCGTCTCCGGCGGCATTTTGTTGGCGAATCCTGGCAAAGCCCCGCATCCGGGCTTTCAGCGCCGCTTACTTACCGGCACGCGCAGCACCGTTTTGCGTTTCTCCGGCGCGGTGCGGCGGGGGTCGGAAAGATAGATTTCGTGGTGGGGGCGTGCCGGGCCGGAATCGTCCCGCCAGCCTTCCGCTTCGAGGAAGGCGGCGATCGCCGCCATGGTGCGGCTTTCCTCGCTGTAATCACCGATATGCAGGGCCTGCACACAGGAACCTTCGCGGTAGGCGGTAAAAGCAACCCGTTTTGTCGGCAGTTGGGGTTTCTTTTTCAGCACTTCCGCCGCGGCCCACTGCAATACCGAGGCATCGACGAAATCCGGCTGGGCGATCAGGGCCCGCCACTGCCATTCCCTCCGGGGCCGTTCCGGGTGGAAGGGGCCGTCCGGAAGCCACCACAGGGTTTCCAGCGGCGGTACCGCATATTCATAATAACCGTCAAGGCGGCGCCGGCCCATTTTGCTCATCTTCACCGTAAAAGACAGGGCATAGAGAACCTCGATCGCTTCCCGGTACAGGGCGCCCTCGGGGGGCCCCGAACCGTCCGCCGCGAAAAAGGGCAGGGTGGGCACCTCCACCAAAGCCGGACGCGGCTTCGGCAGATACAGCTCCTTGTAGCGCTTTTTACAATCGAAATTTTCCGCCGTCAGTTGGCCGCCTCCATTCCCGCCGCCGTTCATTGCCCCAATGAGGCCTCGGCGCGGACAAAATCGAGGGGATATTGGGTTTTTACCGCCGCTTCCTCCAAGGTCAGGCCCATGCCCACCAGGCGCCGGACGACGCTGCCCATCGCCTCCCCCACTTCGATGATATTGAGGTCGGGATCATAAAAACGCACGCTTCGCTGGCCCCAATCTTGTTCGGTACAGGTTTGGATATAGCGAATGTCCCGCCTTTCCTCCAGCTTTAACAGGAATTCGTCAAAGCGTTCCTCTTCAAAATACAGTTCAAAATTATGGGCGCCTTTTAATATGCCCGCTTCATCCAGGCCGGTCATCGCCGCGAAATGGCTTTTTTGATGCAGGGAAAATCCCCGGCAAAGACGACATTTTCACCAAAATCATATTTGACCGCCTGGCCCAGCAGCCCCGCATAAAATTCTTTTGCCACCTTCATATCTGCGACGAGAACCAGCGGACATTGAAAACGCATACCGATCCCTCCCGTTTTTTGATGCCGTCTTTTACCTTGTCTGCGGCGCTTGCCTAAAATAAAAACGAACCGGGCAAAGGCGCCATCGGCTCGTTTCCATGTATTCTGGTGGGCATTACTGGATTCGAACCAGTGACTTCCACGATGTGAGCGTGACACTCTACCGCTGAGTTAAATGCCCCCGTCCACCTTTTTGCCGTCGGCGACGGGCCCTTCTCGGTGTCAATTTATTTTATCACCTCCGGCGATGCTTTTCAAGAGGAAAATAAAACAAGCGTCAACAAAAACCGAAATCAAAAGGGAAACAGCAAAATCATGCCGAAGTTGTACTTGCGATCTCTTGCTATTTTTGGCACATGGGCCCCCGCACCGGCAAAGCCTTTCGTCCGGCTCGCCCGGCCGACAGTGGCGGTTTCATCAAAAACCGGGCGCCGCCGCAAAGGCCAAGGCGTTTGGCACCGTTTTTGCTGTTAAAACAGGATAGAAACCGCTAGCAAAAGGAGAGCATACAATATGGAAAAGACAATCGGCAAACACCAAGCGATTCACGATGCCAGCATGGCCTATCTGGAAAAGGCCGGGATGAGGATCCACTGCCCGGAAGCCTTGTCCCTTTACAAAACGCGGGCATTAAAACGAGCGGCCAGACCGCCTATTTTACCGAAGAGCAAATCATCTTCTGGGTCGGGCAGGCCCCGGCCACCTTCCAATTTCACGCCAGAAACCCCGCTATACCTCGGATATCGGCGGCGACAACCGGGTCTATGCGCCGGGATATGGCGCGCCGATGGTCATGGAGGCCGACGGCACAAAAAGAACGGCCCACATCGACGACTATATCCGTATGGCGAAGCTCTTTCACCTGAACCCGCTCATCACCGTCAATGGCGGCGTTCTCGTTCACCCGGGAGAATTGCCGCCGCCGCTGTCCCCGCTTTTGATGTACTATATGGCTTTGCTCTATTCCGACAAATGCCTGAAACGGCCGCGGGAGACAGCGATCAGATCGAGATGCTGATGGCCATGGCGGAAACGGCGCTGGGCGCTTTGGATCGGCCGAAAATGCTGACGATCGTCAACACCAATACCCCGCTGCAACTGGACAAAAATATGGCGGAAACCCTATTGACCTACGGGAAATACCACCAGCCCGTCGTCGTCGCGGCGGCGGCGATGGCCGGTTCCACCTCGCCGATCACTTTGGCGGCGACGATTGCCCTCACCAATGCGGAGGTGCTGGCCACCATCGCCTTGGCCCAGATCGCCCATCCGGGAACGCCGGTGCTTTACGGTTCCCAATCCACCACCGCGGATCTGCAAAGCGGCAATATCGCCATCGGCGCGCCGGAGGGGGCCCTTTGCTACCGCTATTGCGCCGAGATGGCGCGGTTCTACCATTTGCCCTCCCGGGGCGGCGGCGCTTTGACCGACGCCAAGGCGGTGGACGCCCAAAGCGGCTATGAAGCAATGTTCACCCTTTATACCTGCCACCAGGCGAAAATCAATTATCTGATCCACAGCGCCGGCATCGTCGACGGTTATGCCGCGATGTCTTATGAAAAGGTGGTAACAGATTTTGAAATGCTGGCGATGCTGGAACGCTATGAGAGAGACATCACCGTCGGCGGGGAGGATTTTGTTCCCGATCTTGTCGCCGATATTGGGCCCGGCGGCGAATTTATGACCAGCGAACATACCTTGCTCCATTGCCGCACCGAGGCCTTTCGCCCCAAAATCAGCCTGCGCAAGGGCCGGGCGGCGGACTTTACCCAAAACATACAAGAGCAGCTTGCGGCTTATGAGGAAAGCTACCAGGCCCCGGCCCTCGACGACGATGTTCAGCGGGAATTAAGACGCATTTTGGCCCGGGCCGGCGCCGACGACGCGCTGTTGGACAGGATTTTAACGCCCGCATTGGGCGCCCCCAAAAGAAAAATATAAAAAGACGGAACCATGATAGAACGATGAAGGGACGCGATGCCGATGTCAAAAACACGCGCGATTTTGTACACCATCCTCGCTTCGATCCTCTTCGGCTTTTTGCCGCTGTTCGTTTCCCTCGCTTACCAAACGGGGCTCAGCGCTTATGATACAACGTTTTTTCGCTTTTTTCTGACCGGCATCGTTTTCTTCTTTTTGCTGCTGTGGAAAAGGCAGCGGCTTTTGGTCACGGGGAAACAAGCGGCCTTGCTGCTGTTGATGTCTCTGGTGGGCTATGTGCTGATGAATTCCACCCTTTTTCTCTCCTATCAATATTTGCCGGTGGCGATGGCGACCACCATCCATTTCGCTTACCCGGTCGTCGTCACCGTGCTCGCCTTTTTTCTCTACCGGCAAAAGCCCGGCATCTTCGGGATCGCCGCGCTGGTGCTGTCCTTTGCCGGCATCCTGCTGCTGTCGCTGCAGGATCTGTCCGGCGGCAGTATCACCGGGGTGGTGCTCGCCTTTTTATCCGCGGTTTTTCTCGCCGCCTATGCGCTGGGTGCGGCCCATCCGCTCCTCGACGGCATGTCTACGGAAAAACTGCTCTTTTATATCGCCGTGCCCGCCGCCGCCGCCCTTTTCATCGGCGAACTGTTCTTTCAAACCACACCCTTCGCCCGCCTCACCGCCATGGGCTTCCTCTATGTTTCGCTGATCTCGCTTTTATGCACCGTGGTCGCCCTCTATCTCTTTACCACCGGCATCCGGCAGATCGGCCCGTCCATGGCCTGTATTTTGGCGACATTGGAACCGATTACCACCATTATACTGGGCTTTATTTTCCTTCACCAACCGGTATATTGGCAGACGGCCATCGGCTGCGCGCTCATCATCGCCGCCGTCCTCCTCGTTACCCAACCCAATGCGGCCAAAAAGGCGAAACCGGAGGAAAGTGGCGAAGCACCGCCGCCGCGGGAGGAAAGCGCCGCCTGCCGCAGCGTGCCCCCCCCCTCTTAAAACCGGGGCCAAAGACCGCGCCGCTGCATGAAGCCATTTTTTGCATATGGCCCGCACCGATACAACAAGAATTTCACACTTGCATCCGTTATTCTACAGCGCCTTTCCTAAAATACAATGATGGGCGCGGTGCAAAACGCGCAAAATTTCGCCCACACACGTCCTTGCGGTTGTGGGCGTTTTTTTGCACCATTTCCTTGTCCAAAACGGAGCCCCGGACAATATAAATCAAAATATTCAAACAATTTCACCGCTTCAAGCTGGGATGACAGCACATTTCCCCTCCGTTTTGGCACGCTTTTTAGATTTTGGCACTGTTCTTGCTTATTATAGAGAGCGAAAGCCATTACCAAGATGTTCACCCCAAAAAAACCCCCACAAAAAAACGGAAAATCCGTTGCGGAAAGGAGGGATGCCCATGAAATAACATTTTTTTCACCGAAATCGTGGCAACGATAAGAGAAAGGAGCGTAACCCATGGAAAAGAAAAAAGGATTTTTGTCCATAATCAATAAGATGGTATTCTATCCCCCGGCCATTGCCGTTGTCTTTTTTATTCTTTTGGGTATCTTCATCCCGGAACAGTTCGCCAATGGCGCAAGCGCCGCCCTCTCCTGGATTACAACGAATTTCACTTGGTTCTACGCGATTGGAGCCACCATGCTATTGGCATTTTGCTTTTGGGCGGGTTTCAGCAAATATGGCCGCATCAAACTCGGCGGCCCCGACGCGGTACCCGAAATGAAGCGGGCCAACTGGTTTTTCATCGCCCTTTGCGCCGGGATCGCCACCGGCATCGTTTTCTGGGGCGTGGCGGAACCGATGACCCACTTTGCCAATCCCCCGGCCTTCCTCGGCATCGAGGGGCTCTCGGTGGAAGCCGGCCAAGCCGCGGTGCCGCTTTCCGCTTTCCACTGGACATTTCATACCTATGGCATCTATGTAAGCTGCGCCCTTTGCATGGCCTTCTTCTATTATAATGGCAAGCAGAAATTCCTCGTCTCTTCCGGCTTATACGGATTGCTGGGCGACAGGGTCAATGGCAATGCCGGCCGCCTCATCGACGGCCTCGCCATCTTCGCCATCATCGGCGGCATCGGCACTTCTTATGGTTTCGGCGTCATGCAGATCGGCAGCGGCCTCAATTTCCTTTGGGGCATCCCCGTTTCCAACCTGCTCTATATCGGCATCATCCTGGTCATCACCGCCGCCTATGTCACCTCAAGCTACACCGGCCTTCATAAGGGCATCAAATATCTGAGCCAAACCAATGTCGCCCTTTATTTCTTCATGCTCGGCTTCCTCTTGCTGCTGGGGCCGACCCTCCACCTGTTGAATGGGCTGATCCAAAACGTCGGTTCCTATTTCAACAATTTGGTCACCATGTCTTTCTATACCGATTATATGTTTAAAACCGGCTGGTCCGGCTCTTGGTCGATCTTCTACTGGGCCTGGTGGCTGGCGTATGCCCCCATCGTCGGCCTCTTTTTGGTGCGCTGCGCCTATGGACGAACCATCCGCGAATTCGTCGTCGTCAATTTGATGCTGCCGTCCTTTTTTGGCATCGTTTGGTTCTCTGTTTTCGGCAATGCCGCCATCTTTGAAGATTTCTTCGCCGGCGCCAATATCGCCGCAACCATCGCGGAGCACGGCACCGAGGTGTCGATGTTCGCCCTCTTCAACCAGTATCCCCTTTCCACGGTTACCTGCACCCTCGCGATGGTCGCCGTGGCGCTCTCCTTCGTCACCCTTTCCGACTCGATGACCTCCACCATCGCGATGATGACCACCAAAGATTTCGGCGTCGTCGACGGTAAAGAGATCGATATGCGGGACCGGGACGCCAACGAAGCGCCTGTGCCGCTTAAATTGTTCTGGGGCATCAGCATGGGGCTGGCCGCCTATGTGCTGCTGTCCACCGGCGGCACCGCCGCATTACAGAGCAGCGTAATCGTCTGCGGCCTGCCGATCCTCGTGCTGCAGCTATTGATGGCCGGCGGCTATATTCGCGCGATGATACACCTGGACGAATACGACAAAATGTCCTCAAAGGAACTGATCGCCGAATTGATGAAAAAAGAACAGAAAGAGAACCCCGCGCCAACCAAAGATTCGGCTTCGGAACTTCCGTCGGCTCCCGCCGGCGACCCGGCGTGAGGTATGATTGAGGAGATTTTTAGCGGATACCCCTCGCAAATGGTGAGGAATGTTGGGCTACCCTGCCCTTGGCAATGCCAAAGGGCAATCGATAGACAATAAAGGAGGATCATAAAGATGAGAAGAACAAACTACATTGCAAACCACGGCACCTATTTCAAAATGTTT
>JAXGQJ010000028.1:0-16030 GCA_040766505.1 Clostridiales bacterium | reverse complement strand
CCCCCGTTCAGGGGCGCTTAATTAATATATCATTTCTAAGATAACATGTCAAGAGATTTCTCGAAAATTCACCGGAAATTTCTGCCTTTCTTTTTCCTGCCTTTCTTTATCGGCGGCAAGGCCGGCTCCCTTTCTCTAACACAGCAAATCGGCGGAGGGTTTCAGCCCTCCGCCGATCTATTATCGGTTTTTTCTCTACCTTATAAATAAGAGGGTTCCGATCGGCAAGAACTCACCCCTGATTTTGGGCTTCCGGCCGCATGGTGGGAAAGAGGATCACATCGCGAATCGACGCCGCGTCGGTCAAAAACATGATCAGCCGGTCGAGGCCGATGCCGATGCCGCCGGTGGGGGGCAGGCCGTATTCCATCGCCCTAAGATAATCCTCATCCAGCGGATGGGCCTCATCGTCGCCGCCGGCCCGCTTCAGCATCTGTTCCGCAAAGCGCTCGCGCTGGTCGACCGGGTCGTTCAGCTCCGAAAAGGCATTGGCCAATTCCCGGCTGAAAACAAAGGCTTCAAAGCGATAGGTGAAATCCGGATCCGCCGTCTTTTTCGCCAAGGGCGAGATCTCGATGGGATAATCCTGGATGATCGTTGGCTGGATCAGGTGTTCCTCCACCTTTTCCTCGAAGATCTGGTTGAGGATGGCCCCCTTTGTCGCCGTGTTTTCCAGGGCCACGCCGGCGTCTTGGGCGGCTTTGGCCAAAGCCCCGGCGCTGTCATAGGCCCCAGCGTCGATGCCGGCATATTCCCGCACCGCTTCCACCATGGTCAGCCGCCGCCAGGGCGGTGTTAAATCGATTTCCTGCCCCTGGTATTGAATCTTTTTTGTGCCCAAAACTTCCTCGGCGATGGCGGCGACGAGGTTTTCCAGCAGCGCCATCATATCGGTATAATCGGCGAAGGCTTCATACAGTTCCAGCATTGTAAATTCCGGATTGTGCTTGATCGAGATCCCCTCATTCCGAAAGACCCGGCCGATCTCATAAACCTTATCAAAACCGCCGACAATCAGCCGCTTCAAATGCAATTCCAGCGCGATGCGCATATAAAGCTCCATGTCGAGGGCATTGTGATGGGTGACAAAGGGGCGGGCGGCGGCGCCGCCGGCCAATGGGTGCAGCGTGGGGGTTTCCACTTCCATATAGCCGTGGCCGTCGAGATAGCGGCGGATGGCGCTGATGATCCGGCTGCGTTTGCGAAAAATATCCTTCACTTCCGGGTTGACGATCAGATCGACATAGCGCTGGCGATAGCGCAGTTCCGTATCTTTCAAGCCATGGTATTTTTCCGGCAGGGGCCGCAGGCTCTTGCTTAAAAAGGTCAGCATTTCCGCCCGCACGGAAATCTGCCCTTTATGGGTGCGGAAAACCCGCCCCGTCACGCCGATAAAGTCGCCGATATCGACCTGTTTCAACAGCTGAAAGGCCGTTTCTCCCAAAATATCCAGTTTGCAATAGAGTTGAATTTCGCCTTTGGCGTCGGCAAGCTGCAAAAAGGAGGCTTTGCCATGGCCGCGGACGGCCATCACCCTGCCGGCGACTTTGGTTTCCGTTTCCTCCAATGCGTCGAAATTCTCAAGGATATCGGCACTGTAATGGGAAACGGAAAATTTCTGCCCGAAAGGGTCGATCCCCATTTCCCGCAGTTTGCCCATCTTTTCCCGGCGGACCAGCATTTGGTCGTTCAGGACTAACTTTTCTTCCATCAAACGAGGCTCCCTTATTTTTTGATGTTGACAATTTTATATTTGATGACGCCCACCGGCGCCTGCACATCCACGATGGAACCGTTGCTCTGGCCCAGGATGGCGCTGCCGACCGGCGATTCATTGGAAATGCGGTTTTTTAGCGGATCCGCTTCCATAGAACCGACGATGGTATACTCCATTTTGGAACCGCTTTCCAGATCCTCCAAAATTACCGTGGAGCCGACGCCTACGGTTTCTCCATTGTTGGCGTCGATGATGCGGGCATGGCGCAGTTTTTTCTCCAGGTCGATGATGCTGCCCTCAATGAAGGCCTGTTCATTCTTGGCGTCTTCATATTCGGAGTTTTCGCTGATGTCCCCAAATTCAATCGCTTGCTTGATTCGTTCGGCGACCTCTTTACGGCGCACCGTTTTCAGATTTTCCAGCTCCTCTTCGAGCCTTTTGAGTCCTTCCGCGGTGAGAAGGATTTCCTGTTGCTCATTGCCCATTTGTTTTCTCCTTTACCAGGCTTTCCCAGAATGCAGACAAAGCCGCTGAACGGCTTTATGCGAACCAATCGCCAGGCTTCGGGAAGCAACCCGGATAACCATTAACGAAAGTATTATGGATTCCAAGGCTGGAAATGTCAAGGACGATCCGGGGGATATTGCCACATCTTTGGCGGCTTTGCCCAAAGTGTTTTCACTTTCGGTGATGTTCCATTGATCCAATCCCTGCCATACCGTTTGGCAGCGGGGCAATACCTCCCCTTCGCCATCGGGGCCGGGCAAGGAGAACCCCCTGGCCATCAATAAACCTTCGGCGACGGCCGGGGAAAGCCCCTCCGCCTTCAAAAACAAAGGGGGCGGGAGCGATATGCCGTCAGCTCCATTGTCGCCGGCATAGGGACAGTCGGGGGCCAGCAAAATCGCTATATCCCATTGGGAAGCGAGCATCGGCCGGAACAGCACCTGGGCGACGCAGCCATAGCGATGAAGCAAATTGGCGGCCAAGGCTTCGCTTTTGCCGTACCGCCAGTCCCACAGGGCGAGATCGGCGCCGTTCCAGCAATCCGGCCCAGAAGGAAGGAAGGCGCGGCGACGCCCAAAAGCGCCACCAGCGCCGCCAAGGTATTTTCCTTCAACAAACGCCGCAGAACCAATGGGGCCGTTAATCCCGTACCGCGGCAAACCGGCAGAGATTAGGGCCGCGGCAGCGGCGCCGCTGAGCAGGCGATATAATCCGGCGCGATGGCGCGGATTCGCCGCATTTGCCGGCCGAAGGCTGATCCCCCAACAGCTCCGTCATGGCGGCAACATCGCCGCGATGCGGTATGCTTGAAGGAAGGGAGCGGGGAAACCGCTTTTTTGCCGGCCCTCCAGTTCCAAAATCGCTGTCATCTCACCTCTCCTATCATATGAGAAGCCCCTTTTTTTATACCGGTTTTTTAGGGAAGCCGGGCTTGACAGCTTTGTTTCCCCGCCCGATGCGAAAGAAAATTAGAGGCGGCGCCGGGCGATATTATATTTCCGGCAATTTGCGCACGGAAGGGCCAAGAAAATGGCCGCGCAATACATTGTACTTACCCATCAATAGAAGTTCGGGGAGGAGGACGCCATGGAATACCGGGAAAGGAAATCCACAGGAAATGCGCCCTTGCGACGAAAATTTGAAAGCGCCATCGACGCCCTTTGGGACGTGATGCAACGCTTTGACCCCCAGTTATACATACGGCTTTACCTGGGCCGACCGGGACGGCCCCGGTTCCAGCTGGCCCCGTTGGGGGAACGGGGCTATATCGAGGCGGCCGGTGCGGCTTCCCCACCGTTAAGGCTTGCGGCAAAACCCGGTCTTGGCGAGAGGACAGCAGGCAGCGCGGATTTCGGCGGCGGATTCCAGCCCCAACAGTTCTTTCATGGCCGCTGCCGGGAATTCGCTTTGAGATACCAGAATTTCCGCATCTGGCGCACGCCGAGATGTTCGCCATAAAGCGCCACATTGGCTTCAAGATTGGCGCAGGGCCATGGCCACCTTCTCCCCGGTATCCGGCGGGGCGGGGGGCGTTTCCCCGGCGAGGCAGGCCACCGCCTCCCGGATCAGCCAAGGATAGGAGAAAATGCCCCGGCCCAGCATCACGCCATCGCACCCCGTCTCCTCCCGCAAACGCACCGCATCGGCGCCGGAAAATACATCACCATTGCCGATCCACCGGAATCGGCGCGCTTTCTCTTCACCCGGCGGATAAAAATCCCAATCGGCGGTACCGCCATAATATTGGCTGCGGCTGCGGCCATGGACGGTGACGGCTTTCACGCCGACGGCGGCCAAAGCCGCCACCAGCTCCAGCGCCGTTTCCTCCCCGTCATAAAAGCCTTTTGCGCATCTTAACGGTAACCGGCACTTCCACCGCCTTCACCACGGCGGCGGCGATGGATACGGCCCGGGAACGTCCGAGGAGCAGGGTGGCGCCTCCCGATTGTTTACCACCTTGGGTGCGGGGCAGCCCATATTGATGTCGATGGGGGCGCCCCGGTCGGCGGCGACCCGGCGGCGGCGGCCATTTCCATCGGATCCGGGCCAAAATCTGGATGCCGCAATCCCCTTCCTCGCCACGAATGTCCATAATGCCGTGGGATTTTTTATTCCGATACAAAAGCGCTTTGCGCTCCCCACTATTTCAGTAAACAGAAAGGCCGGGCCATTTCCCGCAGCGGTATGCTGTCGGTAATTGCCATCGGCGCGACCATATACCGGGTTTTTTTAGGGGAACCTTTTCCTATATAAAAAAGGAAGGCTTATCGCTTTTCATTTTCATTGGCGATCATCCAAAGGCCATAAAGGGTCAGCGCCGGATCCACGATCTGGATCTCCTCGCTTTCTTCTTCCACGAGGCGCCCATAACCGCCGGTGGCGACCACACCCACCTTTTCCCCGCCAATCTCCTCCTTCATGCGCCGGAGCACCCCGTCCACCTGGGCGGAAAAACCGTAGTAGAAGCCGGATTGCAGGCTGTGAACCGTATTTTTGCCGATGACCCGGGGCGGGCGCTGATAATCGACCTTCGACAGCTTGGCGGCGTGGCGAAAGAGCGCGTCCATAGAGATGCCAATGCCGGGAATGATAACGCCGCCCTCATATTCCCCCCGGCCATTGATATAATCGAAGGTGGTGGCGGTGCCAAAATCCACGACGATCACCGGGCCGCCATAACGGCGATAGGCGGCGAGGCTGTTGGCAATGCGGTCGGCGCCGACCTCGCCGGGATTGTCGAACAATAGGGGCAAACCGGTACGGATGCCGGCATGCACCGTTAAGATTTCGGCGGAAAAGTACTTTTCCGTCGTCAGCGTCAGGGCCTCGGTAAGCGCGGGGACAACGGAGCCGATGACGACCCGGCGAATCCGTTTGGGAGCGATATCGACGCTGTGGAGCAACTCCAGCAGAATCAGGCCCAGTTCATCCTCGGTCTTTTCCCGATCGGTGGCAATGCGCCAGTGATGTAAAATCCGTTCCCCTTCTATGATTCCCAAAACGAGGTGGGTATTGCCCACGTCGATGGCCAAAAGCATAATGGCTGATCCTCCAAAGTTAATGATTCTTATTATACCGGATAATCCCCATTTTACCAATCCTATGGGCCAAAAAAACCGCCAAAAATATTTTTGCCGCTTCACCGGGCAGAAAGGGAATCGCCCCCACCAGCAGCGCATACCAAAGGTTCACCTGCAAAACCAGGCCCAACTGCAATGTGCCGAGGAGAAAGATGACCAGAAAGCCGGGCAAAACCGCCAGCCAATGGGAACGCAGCCGCTGCCGGCCCAACCGTTCCAGGCCAAAGGAGATGGCGCAGGCGGCGATGGGAAAGGAAAACAAAAAGCCGCCTTTCGGCCCGAAAAAAACGCCAAGCCCTCCTTCACCGCCGGCAAATACCGGCAGGCCCACCGCGCCCAAAGCGAGATAGAGCAAGACAGCCAAAGGCGCGGCCTTCCCCCTGAGCAGCAGCGCCAGCAGATAGACGCCTAAGGTCTGAAGGGTGATCGGAACGGGGCTGCCGGGAATCTGAATGACCACCTGGGAGAGGACGGCCAATAAGGCGGCGAAGAGGGCCACCAAAATCATATCGCGCAGTTTTTCGTGCTCTGTTGTCACCGCTCTTCCTCCCGCAACCGCAAGCTGACATCGCCGGAATGCACGGTGACCCGGCGGCCTTCCGCCGTTTCCACCAGCAGACCGCCATCGTCCAGCAGCGCCAGGGCCGTTCCCGCAAAGCCGCCGTCCCCATCGAGAATCCGCACCGGCCGCCCCAGCACCAGCGACCGCTTTTCCCATTCTTGGCGCAATGGGCCAAAGCCTGCCTGGAAGAACTGTTCATACGCTTCTTCCAGCGAGAGAAGAAGGTGCGGCAGCAGCCGGTTGCGAATCGGGGCCTCGCCCCATACTTCTTCCAGCGATACGGCCAAGGCGGCGATTTCACCGTCGATCGCGGCGCTCCGGCAGTTCAGGCCGATGCCGATGACGACATAGTCGATATTGTCCCATTCCGCTTTCATCTCCGCCAGGATGCCCGCCACCTTTTTCCCCTGCCAGAGAATGTCATTGGGCCATTTGATGCCGAAGGAAAGGCCGCCATAGGATTCCAGACCCCGGGCCAGCCCCACGGCAGTGACCAGGGTCAAAAGCGGCGCCTGGGCCGGCAGCAGCCGGGGGCGCAGCAGATAACTGAACCACAAGCCGCCGCTTTGGGAAAGCCAGCGGCGGCCCCGGCGGCCCTTGCCGGCGCGCTGGATCTCCGCCGCCACCAGCGTGCCGTTTTCCGCCCCGGCCTCGGCTTTTTCCCGCAAATCCCGATTGGTGGATCCGGTTTCCGCAAGATAGGCATAGGACCGTCCCAGCCAGGCGGTGCGGAGCCGCGGCTGCACCTCCCAGGGATAGGCCTTGTCGGGGGAGGAAAGCAGCCGGTAACCGCTGCGGCTTTTGCTTTCGATTTCATAGCCCTCTTCCGCCAGCTTCGCCAGCCATTTCCAGACGGCGGTGCGGGAAATCCCCAGTTTGCCGCCGATCTCTTCCCCGGAAACATAGGTTTCGCTTTCCCGCAGCAATGCCAAAATGTCCGCCCGCATAATCGTCAACCTCTTTTCTCATTATGGATAACAATACGTATATTTTCCTCCAAACGGGCGTTTTTGTCAAGGCCCCGACAAGCCATCACCGCCCGTCAAACGGGTGGCGGTGGCCGCAGAAAAACCCTTCATCAAGGGGCCGCCGGATCAGGGCTTTTCATAAGAAACAAACCTTTGCTGGAAAGTTTGCTGAAAAAAGGAGCAAACGATTCAAAAGGGTGGAATAAAACCTCTTCCGCTTCCAATGCGGCAGCACCGTTTGAACGCGGATCGCAGCCTTAATATTCATCGCAGACATGTTCCGCTTTTCCGAAAATCCGCCTCCGTCACAGGCCGTTTATAGGCAATGCCGGGCAATTCGCCGCTGCCGAAAATTTGTTTCATGAGCGAAGAACTTCAATAACCACTGCCCGGGGCGGCCATCCCAGCTTCCGGGAATTCCATTTCGCACAGCGCGGCACAAGCCGCCGAGCATCACGCCTGTCCCGCGCTGTTTGTCCATGCCGACAAATCCTTGCGGCGGTCATTTGTTGCGATCATCGTACCGCCATTTGGATCGTTCGCAATCCGGGAAAGCAAAACGGGGCATTAAAAATTAAAAGACTTTTGCGGATGGGCCGGCTTCTCCGCAAAGGTCTTTTTTAAAGGAATTAACCGCTTTCATTGATCGGATCAGGACATTTTGCCTTTGACGACCAGGCCATCCCCGCCAGGAGAAAGACCAGGCCAAGGATGCGTTCCCAACCGATCGGCGTTGCTTCTACGGAGAAAAGACCAAAGTGGTCGATGACGGTGGACATCAGCATCTGCCCCACGAGGGCGGCCATCAGGGCCACCAAAACCCCCAGCCGCGGTGTGGCAAGAATCATCGTGACGACCAGAAAAGCCCCGAGGCTGCCGCCGATCCATTGCCATTTCGGCGCCTGGAAAACGGCGGTGAACTGCCCTTTGCCAAACAGCAATACGAGGATGAAAAGGAGGATGGCGCCGGTGCAAAACGAGACAAGGCCCGCCTCCAAAGCGCCGATCCGCTTGCCCAAAGCGGCATTGATGGGGGATTGCACCGCCATGGCGACGCCGCCTAAAACCGTTAAGAGAAGAAGCCCCAATTTGTCCATTTCAATCCTCCATTGTCAGCGGGCTCGCCTTCCGGCGACGGATCGCCATGGACGGGGCGCTTTTTGAGCAGCTTTTGGTTTTAGGCCTCTTTCGGCTTCTTTTGCAGCATTACCAATATAAGCGCGACGACGCAGGTAGCGGCCGCAATCAGGAAAGAGGCGGTGTATTGGCCATTCCGCATCAAATCCTTCGTAATGAACTGAAAAATCAGTGCCGAGGAACCGAAGGCCACCATAACGCAGCCATAATTGAGGCCCATATGCTTCGTGCCGAAGGAATCCGCGGTGATGGTGGGGAAAACACCGGCGGAACCGCCAAAGCTGAAGGCGATCGCCGCGATGCAGACGAGAAACAGCGTACCCTTCGCGAAAATCATCACCAGGATCGAAGCCATCGTGACCAAAATCAGCACCATCAAGGTCGGCTTACGCCCGATCAAATCGGAAATCCAGGCGCTGAAGAGGCGGCCGCTGGCACTGGCGATGCCGGTGATCATCACACCCAAAACCGCCAGTTCCGGGGCGAGGCCCCGCTCGGTTCCCAAGGTGATGAACAGCGGGTTTAAGATAAAATAGGCGGGCAGCATACAGAACATGGTGCCGGCGATCAGATAAAACTGCCGGGTTTTCAGCATTTCCGATGTGGTGTATTGTTTTTGGCCGCTGCCGGACTTGCCGGGAACGAAACCCGCCGGCACATAGCCTTGGGGCGGGTTTTTGATCGGCAGCGAGCAAAGGCCGCAGAGAAGCAAAAAAGCGATGCCGATGGAAATAAAGGTGAAGGGCACCCCCTTATTGGCGAGCAAATTATTGGCCAGCGGCGCGAAAATGACGAGGGAGAAGCCGAAGGCCCCCACCATCAGGCCGGTGGCAAACCCCCTTTTGTCGGGAAACCATTTTTGAATCACGGAAACCGTCGCCGTATAGACGGCGCCGACGCCGAAACCGGCGATCAGGCCATAGGTTAAATAGACAAGGGCGGGCTGTGCCGCGGTGACAAGACCGGTAAAAACCATACCGGCGCCGATCATGACGCTGCCGGCCCAGGTGACGATTTTGGGCCCCAATTTGTCCTGGGCCCGGCCGCCGGCGACGATACCGATGACAAAAAAGGCCAACATGATGGAGGAAGTAAGCGCCGCTTGGGATGGATCCCAATGAAGATGCTCCGCCACCGGGCCTTTGAATACGCTCCACATGTAAATGATCCCGGCGCAAAGCTGAATCAGCATACCGGAAACCAATACCACATAGCGATTCTGATTGGTTGCTTCCATACTACCGATCTCCTTTTCTTTTTCCATTCTTCCGTTCTTCCGTTTTACCGCGCCTTCACCCGCCGCAACCGGCAATGCCGGGAGGGGGGTTTACGCTTAGGATGAAGTATACCACAACCATGTCGGCAAGTCGATACCCTTTTTTGCCCTCCGAACGTCCATTTCCCCCGGTCAGAGGCAAAAAGGAAAGCGGGCAAGAAAAATACCATTTCCGCATCAATTATTTCATTTACAAAAACGGCCGGTGCGCTATAATGGAGGAAAAAGCTGCGTTGCGAGGGCTCCTCTCAACAAAGCATATTTTCAACCGACACAAAGACGGGTTCTGCGTGAAAGGCACACCATCGGCGGCGATGGGGCGATGCGCTTTTCAGGGCGCATTTTTTGTTTTTCTAAACCCGCTTTGAACCGGAAGGGTGGAAACGATGGAAACGAGAGTGGCGGTGATCGGCATCATCGTGGAAAGCCAGGAACACATCGAAAAACTGAATGGCATTTTACACGATTATGCCCCCTATATCATCGGTCGGCTGGGCATCCCCTATCGTGAAAAGAACGTCTCCGTCATCAGCATCGCGGTGGACGCCCCCCAGGACGCCATCAGCGCCTTGGCGGGGAAAATCGGCAAATTACCGGGGATTGCTTCCACGACCGCCTATTCCAATTTGGTGACGAGAAGTGACGGCTAAAACCAAAGCCCTAATCGATCAACTGGCGGCCGGGGAAGGCCTTCGCCGGGAAGGATTTTTGGCCCTGTTGGGGGACGAAGAACCGGAAACGGCCCGCTACCTCTTTGCCCGGGGCCGAAAGGTGCGGCAGGCGGTTTATGGCCGGGACGTCTATATGCGGGGCTTGATCGAATGCGGCAATTATTGCCGGAACGATTGCTTCTATTGCGGCATCCGCAAAAGCAACCGCGCCGCCAGCCGCTACCGCCTCACGGAAGAAGAGATCCTCGCCTGCTGCCAAAACGGCTATGATCTGGGCTTCCGCACCTTTGTGCTCCAGGGGGGCGAGGACCCTTATTTTGATGGCGATCGGGTTTGCGCCGTCATTGCCGCCATCAAGGCCGATCATCCCGATTGCGCCGTCACCCTTTCCCTCGGCGAAAAAAGCCGCGATCTCTACCGGCGCTACCGGGCGGCGGGGGCCGACCGCTACCTGCTGCGCCACGAAACCGCCAATGCCGCCCATTACCAAATGCTGCACCCCGCCAACCTTTCGCTGGAAAACCGCAAACGCTGCCTATATGATTTGAAAGAATTGGGGTTTCAGGTAGGCTGCGGCTTCATGGTGGGTTCGCCGGGCCAGACCGACGCGTGCCTCGCCGATGATTTGCAATTCCTTCAGGATTTTCAGCCTCATATGGTGGGGATCGGCCCCTTTATTCCCCACAGCGCAACGCCCTTCGCCAAGGCAGCCGCCGGCACTCTGAAGCGTACTTTATTTCTGTTGGCCGTCGCCCGGCTGCTGCTGCCCCAGGTTTTAATGCCCGCCACCACCGCCTTGGCAACCATCGATCCCATAGGCCAGGAACAGGGCATCCTCGCCGGGGCCAATGTGGTGATGCCAAACTTGTCCCCCGCCGCCGCCCGGGAAAAGTACCGGCTTTATGACCGGCAGGCCAATGGCGAAGCGGCGGCGGGCTTGCGAGACCTTTCCCGGCGTCTGGCCGGGATCGGCTATCGCCTTTCCGTCTCCAGGGGCGACCATCCGGCCGAACAAGGGGAGCAGAGAAATCATACCGATGGGGAAGAGAAATTCTGACCCAAAAGAAAGGATGAAAGAGATGTACAATCCGAAATCAAAAAAAGCCGCAGAATTCATCGACCATGCGGAAGTAATGGCCACCTTGGCCTATGCGGAACAGAACAAAGACAATTTGGCTTTGATCGACGGGATTCTGGAAAAAGCCAAAGAGCGGAAGGGACTTTCCCACCGGGAGGCCGCCTTATTGCTGGACTGCAACGATGAAGAAAAAAACCGGGAAATCTATGCCCTCGCGGAGCAGATCAAGAAGGATTTTTATGGCAACCGCATCGTCATGTTTGCGCCGCTCTACCTTTCCAATTACTGCATCAATGGCTGCGTTTACTGCCCCTATCACCTAAAAAACAAGCACATTACAAGAAAAAAACTGACCCAGGAAGAGGTGGCCCGGGAGGTCGTCGCTTTGCAGGATATGGGCCATAAGCGGCTGGCCGTCGAAGCCGGAGAGGATCCGGTTCCGCAATCCCATCGAATATATTTTGAATGCATCGACACCATCTACCATGTCATGATAAAAACGGCGCCATTCGCTGGTCAATGGTCAATATCGCGGCGACGACGGTGGAAAACTACCGCAAGCTCCGGGGACGCCAATATCGGCACCTATATCCTGTTCCAGGAAACATATCATAAAGAAAGCTATGAGGGCTCCATCCCACCGGCCTGAAACACGATTATGCCTACCACACCGAGGCGATGGATCGGGCCATGGAAGGGGGCATCGACGACGTGGGCCTCGGCGTCCTCTTCGGGCTGGAACGCTACCGCTATGAATTCGCCGCCTTGCTCATGCACGGGGAGCATTTGGAAGCGGTTTTCGGCGTCGGCCCCCATACCATCAGCGTACCGCGGATCCAACCCGCCGACGATATCGACCCCGGCGCCTTCGCCAATGGCATCGACGACGATACCTTCGCCAAAATCGTGGCCCTGATCCGCATCGCCGTGCCCTATACCGGCATGATCGTCTCCACCAGGGAAAGCCAGGCCTGCCGTGAAAAGGTGTTGCGCCTCGGCATTTCCCAGATCAGCGGCGCTTCCCGCACCAGCGTCGGCGGCTATGCCGCGCCGGAAGCGGAGGGCGAGAAATCGGAACAATTCGACATTAGCGATACGCGCACCCTGGATGAGGTGGTGCATTGGCTGATCGAGATGGGCCATATCCCCAGTTTCTGCACGGCCTGGCTAATGTGAGGGGCGCACTGGGGATCGGTTTATGAGCCTCTGCAAGAGCGGCCAGATCCAAAACTGCTGCCACCCCAATGCCTGATGACGCTTGGCGAATATGCCGTCGATTATGCTTCGGCGGCGATACGAGAAGAGCAGCGAGACGCTGATCGAAAGCGAAATACCCAATATCCCCAGAGACAAGGTAAGAGAGATCCTGCGCTGCCATTTGTCGACATCGAACAGGGCCGGCGGGAATTTCGCTTTTAGGGGGGCGCGGGATGGGATTGAACGCAACCCCCGCCGCCGACCGGGTTCATATCGGCATCTTCGGCAAGCGGAATGTCGGCAAATCCAGCCTTATCAATGCTTTGACCGGCCAGGAGCTGGCCATTGTTTCCGATCTAAAGGGCACCACCACCGATCCTGTGCAGAAAGCCATGGAGCTGCCGCCGCTGGGGCCGGTGTTGCTGATCGACACGCCGGGAATCGACGATGAGGGGCCCCTCGGCGAAATGCGGGTAAAAAAGGCGGAACAGGTACTGCACAAAACCGACATCGCCGTGCTGGTAGCGGAAGCCGCCGCCGGTCTCACGGAAGAGGATCGGTCTTTGCGGCGGCTCCTGGAAGAAAAAGGCATCCCCTACCTGATCGTCTACAACCAGAGCGACCTTCTGCCCGCCCCTTATAAGGCCAAGGCCACGGAAATCTATGTCAGCGCCACCGAAGGCATGGGGATCGAGGAACTGAAAGGACGGATCGCGGCGCTGGCGGCGACGGAAAAAACGGAACGCCGCATCGTCGGCGATCTGGTCGGCCCCGGCGATGTTGTGGTGCTGGTGACCCCCATCGACGCGGCGGCGCCGAAAGGACGGCTGATCCTGCCCCAACAGCAGACCATCCGGGACATTCTCGCCGCCGACGCTCTGGCCGTCGTCGTCAAACCCCATGGGTTGGAGGAAGCCTTAAAAAATCTCGGCAAACCGCCGAAACTCGTGATCACCGACAGCCAGGCTTTCGCCGAAGTGGCGGCGGCAACGCCGCTTCAGATCCCGCTGACCTCATTTTCCATCCTCTTCGCCCGCTATAAGGGGCTGCTGAAAGCAGCGGTGCAGGGGGCTTCGGTGTTGGACACACTGGCGGACGGCGACGAAATTCTGATTTCCGAGGGCTGCACCCATCATCGCCAATGCGGCGACATCGGCACGGTGAAGCTGCCCCGCTGGATCGAAAAGCATAGCGGCAAGGCACTGCGTTTCTCCTTTTCCTGCGGCGGCCAATTCCCCGCCGCGCTCGCACCCTATCGCTTGGTGCTCCATTGCGGCGGCTGTATGCTGGGGGATCGGGAAATTCAATGTCGGCGGCAATGCGCGCTGGATCAAAAAGTTCCCATCACCAATTACGGCATCGCCATCGCGCATCTGCAAGGCATCCTCAAACGCAGCATCGCCATGTTTCCCGATCTGTAAAAAAGCTTGGCCCCGGCCGGCGAACCTATGCTATAATGGAAACATCCCGATTGCTTTTACGGAGGTATGCAATGATGGAAAGACAAAGCCCCAGTATTTTTAATGATATTGTCGGCCCGATGATGGTGGGCCCCTCCAGTTCACACACTTGCGGGCCCTCCCGCATTGGCTTCCTCAGCCGACAACTGCTGCCGGGGCGGCTGAAAAAATGCACCGTTCAATTCGCCCGCGACGGGGCGTATACGCTGATGTATAAAGGCCAGCGTTCCGATATGGGGTATATCAACGGTTTATTGGGGCGCAGGCCGGAAGACCCCAGATTGCGGCAGGCATTTCAGGAGGCCCGCAGCGAAGGGGTGGAAGTGGCCTTTGAAATCTGCGATTTTCCGCCGTCGGTTCCCAATATCTCCCACCTGATCCTAGAAAACAGCGCCGGCGAACGTGTCGCCGTTCACGCCGATTCTACCGGCGGCGGCACTGTGAAGCTATTGGAGATCGATGGCTTCCCCGTCGGCATCGTGGGGGATTGCTATGAGTTGATTCTGCGTACCGACGGCGGGGCGGCGGAAAATGAAGCGCTTAAAACGGAGCTTGTTCGGCTGTTTGAAACCAATGAGGGGGTCACGGTCGCCACCGTCGGCGGCAAGGGGTTGGTCAACCTAAAACGGCGGCAAGCCTATGACGAAGCGATTCTGCGCAAAGTGCGCTCCCTGCCCCGGGTTACCGGCGTGACCATTGTCGAACCGGTGCTGGTTGTCACATCCAATCGCCAGGCAAAACTGCCCTTTGCCAGCGCCGAAGAAATGCTGCGGCGGGCGGAAAGCAGTGGAAAAACCTGTGGGAACTAGCGGCTATCAGTGAAATGGCACAGTACGCTGGAGCCGCATCGGGTGTTCGCCTATATGGAAAAGGTGATCGATACCTGCTGGAGCGTCGGCGTGAGGATATGCCTTCTGGACCGGCGGGATCGACATAGACGGCATCATCGAGCCCACCGCCGGAAAGATGGGGATCACTGCAAACGAAACCCTGGCGCTGGATATGGGCGTGCTGAACACCGCCGCCTTTGGGCGATGGCGACGATGGAATACAGCAGTTCCATGGGCGTCGTCCTCTGCGCGCCGACCGGCGGTTCCGCCGGGGTGTTTCCCGGGGCCGTTTTGGGGGTGTGCGACCACCTCGGCCTGTCCAGACAAGCGAAGGTAGAGGCCATGTTCGCCGCCGCGATCGTCGGCATCGTCATGAGCAAAGACTGCAATTACTCCGCCGAGCTTTACGGCTGTCAGGTGGAGCCCGGCGCCGCTTCCGCCATGGCCGCCGGGGCATTGGTACAGACCATGGGCGGCAGCCCGGCCCAGTCTTGCGCCGCCGCGTCCTGTGCGCTGCAAAATATTCTGGGGAACATTTGCGACCCGGTGGCGGGGCTGGTGCAAATTCCCTGCATCAACCGAAACGCCCTATCGGCGGCAAATGCCGTCGTTTCCGCAAATATGATCATGGGGGGCTTTGATCCGCTGATTCCTCTGGATCAAGCAGCGGAAACGCTGTTTCGCGTTGGCAAACAGCTTCCCTCCGCATTGCGCTGTACCGGCAAAGGCGGGCTTTGCACCACACCGCGGGGGGAACAGCTGGCACAAGAGCAGGAGGCCCGCAACAACCAACGTTGACGGCCGGGGGCACGAGCTTCACCGGGCCGATTTAAGCAGAACCGAACCAAACAAAGCATTGGCGGCCGGGCTTTCGCTCCGCCGCCAATGCTTTGCCGTCTGAGGGATTCTTAGGCAAACCGCGATTCAAAACAATTTGGCAAGACCAAACAAATTATTTCACCATGCTTTTTTCTTGATGGAAGCCTTCGTCTCCGCATCGGCCGCGTTTGGCCTCATACATACGTTGATCGGCCAATTCCAGTATTTTTACGGTGCTCGAAACCTCCGAGCGCAAGGCGCAGCCTTTGCTGACCGTCAATGGGAACGCATACCCCTGCACCTCCTGGAGGGCCCCTTCGATGCGCGCGCTTACCTGATAAGCGATTTCGCTGTTCACATTGGGGAGTATCAGCAAGAATTCGTCGCCGCCGAAACGAAACGCATAATCTTCCGCCCGTATGCTTTTTTGAATGGATACGGCGATGCTATTCAGCACGGAATCGCCCATTTTGTGCCCAAAAAGATCATTGATGCTTTTAAATTTATCAATGTCCAGCATAATTACCGCATATTCGTGGCCCTCGCCTTTAAAAACCCCTTCCAGCCTGCCAAGAACCTGGTCAATCGCCCGGCGGTTTAACAGCCCGGTCAGGTCGTCCCTTAGGGAAAGATCCGTTATATGTTTGTTCAGCGCCATATTCTTGCGTTTGACGCCCTCTATCGAATAAACGATGATCGCCGCCGTCAGCCCATAGGCCACCAGAATG
>JAXGQJ010000027.1:0-22214 GCA_040766505.1 Clostridiales bacterium | reverse complement strand
GGCGGAGCTGGCAAAGATTCTGGCGGTAGCGGCGAATGCGGACATGCATCCCTACACAGGCCCTTCCTCCTTCAGCGACGTTGCCGATGGCAAATGGTATACCCGCTATATCAACTGGGCCGCCGCCATGGGGATCGTACAGGGAAGCGGGAACCGTTTTTACCCCCAAAAAAATATCAGCCGCCAAGAAATCGCCGTGATGCTGCAACGCTATGCCATATCCTGCACCTGTATCCGGCCGGGGAACGCCGCAACGGCTTCTTTTAGCGACGGTGACACGGTGGCCTCCTGGGCAAAGCCCGCCGTTGCCCAAATGGAAGAGCTTGGGATCATCAACGGGACAAGCAATGGCGACGGCACCTATCGCTTCGATCCGCTCAATACCGCGAAACGCTGCGAAGCCGCGAAAATTGTCTCCTGTTTTCTCGCCTTGAACGGCGTTTAAAAAATTTTAGGTTTTTCCAACACCTGCATACAGCAATCCTTCTCTGAAAATGGCAAAGGAGATGCCGCAAAACGTTTTGAGAACGTATTGCGGCATCTCCTTTCCGGTTTATAAAAATGGGAGGATTGGGTTCGAAAACCGGCCCCGCGTTCACCGCCGCCGTCGGCGCAAAAAAAGATGGCATCCGGCCCCGGCAAAGGCCACAATCCCATATCGCGCTTTGACGAACGAAGCGACGGTCAAACCGTAACCGGCTGCGGCGCTTGCTCCTTTTTTTCCTTCTTTGACATTTTGTCGATGTACATCAAACGATCCAACTGGCGCAAAAATCCGTCGGCGTTCATGCCGTCGCCTTTCTCATAAATGGCATAACCCAAGCTAACTTCCAGGCGGAACGGTTCTTTCCCCCTGTCGTTAAAGAGCGCGAACTGTTTTTGCAGCTTTTTCGCTTTCTGTTCCAAGCTCTCCCCTTCTTCCAGTTCAAAGAGGATCACAAACTCGTCCCCTGCATAACGGGCAATAAATTCATTTTTTTTAAAAAACCCCTTTAAGATTGAGCCGGTCATCTCGATGGCCCGGTCGCCGACAATATGGCCAAAATCGTCGTTGATTTTTTTAAAATGGTCGATGTCCAACATGATGCCGGCAAACCGTTGTTCGGCGCCGATGCCGTGCAGCCTCGTTCGCAAATATCCGTCAAGCTGGCGGCGGTTATAGAGCCCCGTCAGATAGTCGATCTTGATCAGCTTGCTCTGGGTCGTTAAAAACATGATCAGGATCGAAAGGCTAACGCCGATGCTGGTGGTGTAGAGGCCCACCGTCACAATCTGGACAAAAAAGCCGACGATGGGCAGGAAAAGGGGCAAATAAAGCAAAATGGCATCCTTTTTTGCGACCCGTTTGCGGTCAAGGAAGATCAAAACCGTGCCAATGAACAGCAAAATCAGATAGAAACCCGCCAATAGCACCATACCGCCGCCCCTTTGATAGACATTGGCGGCGTCGAGATAAAAATACAGCCGGGTAAAGGGGGAAGTGGCGACGAGGGCGGCATTCAATATCCATAAAGTAGCGCAAAAGGGAAGCAGCTTGCGAATCCGCTGGGTATTGCCGTGGGAATAGGAGGCGAGATAGCATAAATAGACGATCATCGGCACCATGCAGCCGATCATCAGCAGCATATTGAGAACGATCATTCCGATGCGAACGGTCTGGCCGGGGTATCCATCAAGAACCAGGCTCAATACATCCAGAAGAAGCAATGCCAGGGCAGAAAGAATATAAAATTTAAAGAGCCGGTTTGGCATCAACCGGTTGATCATTTCCGTTTCCATCTTGATAAAAATGGTGACCAGCATCAGGAAAGCGAGAATATAAATTTGCAAACCGACGATCGAATCCATTAAAACCACCACTCAAACCGTTCTGCCATCCTATATCGACCCGAAACGGCCCGGCACTCTGCCGGGCTAAGTTTAATCCTAAATAATTCTCCGTCCTTTTATTTTTTCCTTCTTTTCGCCTTGTTTTACCCCACAATTCCCGGCCCGCTCCGTCCGGACGGATGCCCGCCGTCCTCCAGCGGGCCATCCCCTTCTCGAAACGGGGGCGCCCGTTTTCAAACCGCCTTATAAAAACGAGACCTGATTTTTGCCGGCGGCTTTCGCTTGGTATAAAGCCTTGTCCGCGGCCTTAAACAGAGATTCCGCCGATCTATCTATACCAGGGGATCGTATAGGTAACCCCTACGCTTACGGTAACATAAGCGCTCACCGGCGATGGGCCATGGGGGATGTGCAGCGCCTCGATTTTATGCCGCAACATAGCGGCGACTTTGATGGCTTCTTCTTTTTCTGTCTCGGACAAGACCACGACAAATTCTTCCCCGCCGTAGCGGGCCGCCATATCCGTTGAACGTGAGAGCAAACTCCCAATGGCCTGTCCAATTAAGGTTAGGCAATCATCTCCCGCTAAATGCCCGTAATGGTCATTGTATTCTTTAAAATTATCGATGTCCATCAGTATTAAGGCCAGCGGTCTTTGGTGCCTAAGGCAACGGTTCCATTCCAAATGTATCGATTCGTCATATTTTCTCCGATTCCACAGTTTCGTTAAAGGGTCTTTTGCCGAAAGTTTTTCGAGTTGCCGGTTTACATCTTCCAGTTCCAGTTTTTGCTGTTCGATTCTTTCATTTGAATCAAGCAATGCTTCGGTGCGCTGCAATACGATTTTATCAAGGTTGGCATTTACCGCGGTAAGCTCCGCCGTTATAATTTCCTCCTGCTCCAGGGAAGCCGAAAACTTTTTCGCCAACAATAGCGAATTGGTAAACGTGAACAGCAGCTGCCCGAAAGAGGTTAGGTTGCCGGTTCGAAATATGGATCGGAACGCCACTTGCGCATTGTCGTTCATCCAGACATTTGTAAAAACAATGTCATTTATGGTCGTCAGCAAAAGCGCCGAGGCGCCCAAGACAATCAACCAGCTGTCCCTTTCCTTATGGACGGAGATTTTAATTAAAATACCGGCGATATAAAGGATAACCGCCAGGCTCCATATTTGGTATAGGGGATTGGCGACTGTGAAGATTCGCGCCGGGGTAAAAACAATCAAAAGGGCAAAGGCGATCCCAACCGCTTGCGCCATTTTCACCATACGGGTATGAAAATAGGCGGGAAAAACCGTAAGAAAGAACATCAAGATCAGCGGCACCCCCAGATAATAGGTCAATGTCATGATCTTATGGGCGATTTCCCAACTGAATCCGGGGAATAAATAGATAAAAAAGCATTCTCCTACCAGCAAAGTGCGGATGGCGACCAAAATGCAAAAGGCCCCGAAATACAAGGCGGATCTGTCCTTTTTTCTAAAGAAAAACAGGGCAAGATGATAGAATCCCATAAATACCAAACAGCCAAATAAGAAAATATCGCTTGCTATGCCCTTAGACCGCAGTTCCAGAATTTGTTTTTCACCGCCCAGCTTGATGCTTTCCAATATCCCACCGCTGCGGTGATAAAAGTTGGAAACCTGAATGACGATCTCATTTTTCCCCGGTTGCGACGCAAAAAAAGCAATCTGCGGGAGATACTGGGGGCTCATGGTATCTCTCGTTTTGCCCACGGTGCCCGCCAGGGCGGTCAATTCCCCATTGATCCACAATTTATACGCGGTATGCAATCTTGGAATCTTTAAGGCCAAGCTTTCCCTTTCATTTGTTACAAATGCCAATCGGTAGGTTGCATAGCCGGCACCGGAGGCCGTCCCTCCGCCCGCGATGTATTTGTTCCACGACCCGGGAAGCGTAATATAGCCGCTAAACAGGCCGTTTTCTATTTCATCCGGGCTTAGCAGTTGCTGCGAATAAAATTCCCAGTCGCCAGCCAACGGTACGATATTTTTTTCAAACTGTATTTGGGTAAAATCCAAGGCTCCTTCCTGGGCTTTCAAACGGGGACTGGGCCGATGGCCGGAACAGCCCGTTAATCCTAGCATTGCGATGGATAAAAGGATGAACAAAAGCAAGTAAAGAGAATGGCCAAGAATTTGTACCTGCCGCTTTTTGATTTCCATTCACCATCCTTTACAGGCTTTGTACTCCCAATATTGATCCCGCTCCACGGTATCCGAGCATGCGGCAAGAGGGATCTATATCGTCCATAAGGCTTTTGCCGATCCGCTTTCGCCGACATGGTTTTTTTTCAAGCGCATTATATGTATCGAAGCCGTTATCCTGCCGGCAATGGGCGTACCCGCATACGGCGTTTTCATTGCCGAACATAGGGAGTATACCCGTTCCAAAAATCTGCATATATCTACCACGACCGGCCGATCCGCGACAACCGCTCCATTCGCCCCCCTCGCCGGCGGGTACATCAGACAGAGACGCTTCACCCGTTTTAACATATTTCTTAATTTCCACGCATTTTATCCTTTCGTCCCCCAACAATAAAGCATAAAATAAGGCTGTGGACGATAAATCCACCGCCCAATCTATAATCATTCGTGTAATTTTAGTTCAAAGCAGTACGCACATTTATCAAAGCCATAAATTTCATAAAATTTGTGTGCCTCCGCACGTGGTATGCCGGAATCCAGCACAATCGCATGGCATTTTCTAGCTTCCGCCAATCCCTTCGCATAATCCATTAACTTGCGGCCATATCCCTTTCTTCGCTCTTCTTGGTTCGTAATAATGCTGGAAACATAACAGGTCTGCCCGGAAAGCCAGAAGGTATTAAAAAAGGTGCCATGACAAAAACCGACCGGCCTGCCGTCATCATACAGGAAAAAGGCAAAATCATTGTCATTTTCCAGCACCTCTTTATAAACCTTTTCAATCACTGCCCTATCATATGTGTTGTATGTCCATATTTTTTCGATATAGTCAAAGGCAATGTCAAAATCTTCCGGTTTTGCATGTCTGATTTCCATGCTTTAATCCTCCATTCCAAAATCTGCTGTTTCATAGCTTGATCTTATCACGGTTTATGGCGGCCTTCAATACCATTTGTTTTAAAATCTTTGGTCTATCGCAATTTCATTCTACCGGAGACTAAAAACCGCATCCGCTTCTATGGCGCCCGGGGATTTCACATCCACATGTGCTAAAGGCCCTGATATACAAGGGTCTCCGGCCAAACCATTCTTTTACGCGTCACATCAATACCACGCACCCCACGTAGAATGATAGCATCCGTTGATGTGGGGCATTGAAATAATGTTTTGTCCGTGCTTCCGGCTCAACCTTGACTGTTACCACATTAGAAATAAGCGAAAGCAAGTCAACATCAACATCCTCGTTGAGCATTTGCTCGCACAAGGTTCGGGCATCAAATTCTATCACAGTCCGTTTATCTTCGCCGAAAGCGGAGGTTTCAAAAGCCAGTATTCGACAATACGCTAAACCTGCCAAGCGCCTGATGCCTCGGAAACCGCGGGCGTTAGTGAACCTTTTCGGAGAGTGACCGATATCCAAAAGGTACTTCCCGGCGTAATCAACGCCGATACCAGTCCCGTTATCGGATATCCGTATAGTCCGCTCTTCTTTGTTAATTTCAAGGTCGATTCGCGCCTTTGCTGCTTTCACAAGACCGTCAGCCACTGCGACATCAATGGAGTCAACGGCATTCTGAATGTATTCGCGATATATGTCTTTGGGACGCTCATACATTCCCGACGTCAGGGTTTCGAGCGTGAATTTTCCAATCGTGATTTCCATATCTACTTGACCTCCTTTCGGTAGACTTTTTGAAGTAAGATGATGATTTCTTCTATCTTGTCAAGAATGACCTCGCTTGCAATTTCATCAGCATTCTGCTCTCGCAGGGTTTCCCTCAATTGCTTTGACTTTTGGTACAGTCGGGCTTCGATTTTCTTTTCGTCGCACTCAAGTCCCAACCGCATTATGTTTTTCAACTCGGTGTCCGAGATGGCGTTTGCCGTTCTGTATCGCAGGGCGATGTCCAAACTTCTGGTGTCCAAAACAATCTTCTTCAAATCCTTTTGAGCCTTATACAAGGCATTAAAAACATTCGTAGTCAGGTAAGGTTCCTCGATAAAGGCACGAATGATATCGGTGATCAATACCGTTCCTTGGAGTGTGAACATTTCTTTGAGACAAGAAAACTGGGTATGTTCTGAACGAATTACATATCTCAACAGTTCGTCGTACAGCATAACGAACTCAACCTTGATGTAGGTGAGTATCTCCGTACCAAGTGTCTCAATGTTTCTCAAAATGCTCAAGTACGAAAGATTGTGAATGAACATTTTCGGAGCGTCGGGGTGCCTACCCGTTCATAGTTGGCCATCGAAAAGTCGTTATCCTTGATGAGTTCACATAACTTATGCTAGTTATCACCCAAAGAACGGTAAGTCTCGTCCACTCATCAATACGACCGTGGTTAATTTTCCACTGGGCATAGCGTTTTTTCTTTCATCTTTCGGTTCGTCTTTGCGCTCCACGAAATGCCCGCGAAGTCCGAGGAGATCTTCCGGCATAGCAAGGTTTTCAATGAACTCCTCAGCAGTCATACCAAAGTCTGCCCGAAAAACGAGCGTGTAGATACGCCCTTGCCCTGCGTCGGAATCAGCATCCGCTGCACGGCGCGAAGGTACTTTTTGTTCCAATAAGTACCAACGAAAGACCTATCTGGCATTCAAGGGAATATATTTCATCGGGAAAGAGAAGATATGCACCCTCCCATTGTTTCCATATTTAGCGTTTAATTCGTCGCAAAAGTCCATAGAAATCTTCATGCGGTTGAACAAGTCCTGCGGTGTATCCGCGTGGTAATGCTGACCCTTGCCGGTAAAATCCTCGCCGTTATAAAGGATATAGTTCGACAGATACTTAATTCCATTCTTGGCACAAGTTCCAAGGCTCGTTTATACATTTCCTCATCCTCGATATGGTCAAACGCTATACGGGCAGGATTAATTGCCAACTCCCCGAGCCGTTTCGCTTTATGCTCGTTCAACAGTTTGGCATCCAAACCTTGGTTAAAGTCAATGTAGCGTCGAAGGGGTTTCCCGGTGTGCGGGCTTGGGTAGGTACACCCTTTTCCAAAACAGCGTTTTATCGTTTGTGGAGGACTGCTGCAAATTGTCTCCTGACGCTGAAGCCGAGCGCAGCGAGGTATTGAGAAGTATAGTGAGTATTGCCGCAACGCCGGACTGTCGCCGGTATCGCAGAAAACCTTTAACAAGGATTTGGAGATGGCGTACCCCGATCTGCACCGCAGCGTAGACAAGATCGGTAAGCGCAGGACTTGGTAAGGCGTCCGTCTGGACAACGATATTTGACGGAATAACGGAATTGACAGCTTTCCGATTTCCTTTACATTGACCATTCCACACAGGTGAATTGAAGTAGATATTGTGAAAACCGGTATATAAAAAAGATAAATATATGCACTCGTCAAATCCGTCAAGCCGTCAAAAGCGGAGGTAACAATGCTCGAAAAAGACATCGTAGCCGCGATTATGCGGCACTTAAAGACCGTCCCCGACTGCTTTGCGTGGAAAACACACGGCGGTATGTACGGGACGGCCGGCATTCCCGATATTGTCTGTTGCTACAAAGGCTTATTTCTCGCCTTTGAGGTAAAGACCCCGTCGGGAAGGCTGACAAAGCTGCAAGAATCAACGATTGCGAAAATAAAAGCGGCAAAGGGCGAAGCCTTCAAAGTAACAAGCGTCGAGGAAACAAAGGGAATTTTCTCACGTTTGGAGGTACAACCTAATGACGGTTTCAAATATATCCACTAAAAATTACTTATCCCAAGCCTATCGCATCGACCAGCGCATCAACTCCAAATTGGAGCAGGTGCAGTCGCTTCGAAACTTGGCGGAGAAAGCGTCCGCCACCCTGTGCGAAGTTCCGAACAGCGGCACACGGAATTTCCACCGTATGGAGGATGTTATCTGCAAAATGATCGACCTTGAGGATGAAATCAACGCCGACCTGAAAGCCCTTATCGACCTTAAACACGAGATAGTCACAATAATCAAGTGCGTGGAGGCGCCCGGCCTGCAGACCATATTGGAACTGAGGTATCTATGTTTCAACACTTGGGAGGAAATCTCCGTGACTTTGCATCTCGACATCCGCTGGGTGCATCGGCTGCACAACAAAGCGTTAAACGAGGTTGACGCGATTCGCCGCGCCGAGCCATAAAAAATAGCCTTGCGGTTTCTTTTCCGCGAGGCCGTTTCTAGTCCTGCAATAGGCGCAAATATTGGGAAAGCCTTTCCTTTACATACTCTCCTACCATGTTTACCATCGGTGCCGCATCGTTATCCCGATAATAGCTGTCGAAGCAGGCGTAATATTTTCTCCTGTCCGCGAACTTCACGTCGATGGGCGGATAACCCGCCTGCATCAGCATCAGGTTCAGAATCAACCGCCCGGTGCGGCCGTTGCCGTCGATGAAGGGATGGATTCCCTCGAAGTTTAGATGGAACAGCGCCGCCGTTTCTATGGTATGCCGGTTGTCGCGAGACAAATCCGCAACCAACCGCTCCATTTGAACCGGAACAAGATAAGGCTGCGGCGGTTCGTGGTGCGCGCCCATAATTTTAACCGGGATTCTTCGGTACACGCCCTTGTCCTCCGGTCTGTTCATCAGAACGAGAGAATGGATTTCGCGGATGATCCTCTCCGAGACCGGAACCTTATCGCTGACGAGTGAAACCACATAAAGGAATGCGTCGCGATGCCCCACCGCCTCCAGATGGTCTTTCAGCGGCTTTTTGTCGATGGTCACACCCTCCAGCGCCAGCGCGGTTTCCTGTAGCGTGAGCGTGTTGCCCTCGATAGCGTTGGAGTTGTAGGTAAATTCCACGAGGAACTCATCCTGCAAGCGTTTTAATTCCCCGCTTGTTAAAGGACGACGGCGGTCAAGTTCCGCCTTCATCCCATCTACCGACGCGAAGAGTGCGGCGTATTGTTCCGGAATTTCCTTGCCCCGCAAGCTGCGCCCGTCAATCGGCTTCAAAGCGTCTTTCGGAATGAGATATGAACGCCCCTTCTGAATAACGCCCTCTATCCGTCCCTCGGCGCAAAGCACACGAACACGGCGGTCGGAAATGCCCCACCGCTCCGATGCTTGTTTAACCGTCATGTATTCCATCGCTTCACCTCCCCAGCCTTTTTTATAGTATACCACATTGCCGGAATAATATCAAGAGTATTGCCAAATATTTTGAACCTATTGTTCCGATAAAATTTAAGCCATTCGGTTTTCAGGCGATTCGCCACATAAGACCATAGAAAGCCACGCCATTCTTATGATAAGATTAAAATGGCGAAACATTGAGGACGTACCCACACACGGGCGCGTTCTTTTTTATACCCTGAAAGGCCGGTGACAATAATGCCATATAAACCCAAGAAGCCCTGCGCACACCCCGGCTGCCCCAAGCTGACCACAGGCCGGTATTGTGAGGAACACTCCAAGGCTGAAGCCAAACGCTATAACCACATAGACCGCGACCCCGAAGCTAACAAACGCTACGGCAGGAGTTGGGCGGGGATTCGTGCGGCTTTCCTTTCGGCAAACCCGCTATGCGAGGTGTGCAAGCGCGGCGGACGGCTTGTCTCCGCGACTTTAGTACATCACAAAAGGAAAGCCTTGATGCGCAAATAAAACCGATAAGGTACAATAAGTTGCGCAAAATGAAAAAGGTATAAAAAGAGACACGGTTTGCAGTTTTCTGTTAGAATGAAGTTACCATACAAACATTCTGGAAGGAGACAGCAAACCATGTCTGATAAAATTGTACAGCTTAATGAGGAAGTAATCAAGGGTCAAATCAGGGAATTGGTTCGTGGCAGCGTAGAGGAGACGCTCAACGGCCTGCTGGAGGCCGGGCGGAAAGTTGACCCAGGCAGCACGGTACGAGCGCAGCGAGGACGGCAAGGCTATCGCAGCGGCCATTACAGCCGAAACCTCACCACTACCTCCGGCGATGTTAGCTTGACTATTTAGTGCTTCAATGCTCTCTTTTTCACTTCCTATTGCAACTGCATGAGTCTAGCTCTCTTAAATGATCCCACTTTTCTATTTCTGCTGGCCAAGTATCTCTAGCAACTCTTAGAGGTGCAATGACTAGAACTTTTCCTACTTCAAAACTATCCAGACATAGGTCAAATATTGCAGTTAAAGTAATAACACTTTTACCAAGACCCATTTCTAGAAATATTGCAGATATAGAGTTTTCTAAAATGAACTTTGTAGCATAATCTTGATAGTCATGAGGTCGATATTTCATCTAAAATACCTCCTATTAAACTCTTATCATCAATTACATAGCAGGAAAATCCCAAAGCTTGAAACTGCTTTGTTCTTCTTTCTTGAAGGGGTCTAAGTTTTTTTCCTTTTGCTTTCAACTCAATAAAGGCAATTTTCCCTTTAGGCAGTAAAACCAACCTATCTGGCACAATATAATAATCTTTTAGTGTCTTCATAGCATGACATAAAATATCACGACTAATAGCCTGGACAATATTCTCTACAAATTTAGGACCATAACTTTCAATCCTCTCCCATTTTTTGTTCCACCAACTCCTTCATGAGGTAACTGCTTCTCCTCCAAATTTATTCTCACCCATTCTAGGCTTTACATAGGCAAGCTTCCTACCAGAAGGAAGAACTATAAACATCATTCCGCTTTCAGATAAGGTACAATAAGTTGCGCAAAATGAAAAAGGTATAAAAAGAGACACGGTTTGCAGTTTTCTGTTAGAATGAAGTTACCATACAAACATTCTGGAAGGAGACAGCAAACCATGTCTGATAAAATTGTACAGCTTAATGAGGAAGTAATCAAGGGTCAAATCAGGGAATTGGTTCGTGGCAGCGTAGAGGAGACGCTCAACGGCCTGCTGGAGGCCGAGGCGGAAAAGTTGACCCAGGCAGCACGGTACGAGCGCAGCGAGGAACGGCAAGGCTATCGCAGCGGCCATTACAGCCGAAACCTCACCACTACCTCCGGCGATGTTATGCTCAATGTGCCCTGCCTCAAGGGGATCCAGCTTTGAAACCGCCATCATCGAGCGATATCGCCGCCGCGAGAGCAGCGTAGAAGAGGCGCTCATCGAGATGTACCTGGCCGGGGTTTCGGTTCGCCGGGTGGAGGACATTACCGAGGCCGCTTAGGGCACAAAGTGTCCCCTCCACCATCAGTGAACTGAATAAGAAAGCCTACGTCCATATCGAAGACTGGCGCAACAGGCCACTGCAGGGCGGAAAATACCCTTATGTCTATGTGGATGGCATCTATCTCAAGCGCAACTGGGGCGGCGAATATCAGAATGTCGCCATTCTGGTGGCAATCTGCAGTCAATGAGGACGGCTACCGTGAGGTTTTAGGCGCCGCTGAGGGTATGAAAGAGGACAAGGCCAGCTGGACCAACTTCTTTCAGTGGCTGAAGGGGCGTGGTCTGAATGGCGTGAAGCTCATCGTGGGCGACAAGTGCCTGGGGATGCTGGAGGCTGTGGGAGAGGTATTTCCGGAAGCGAAGTACCAGCGCTGCACGGTTCACTTCTACCGCAATGTATTCTCTGTGGTGCCAAAGTCCAAGATCAAGCTGGTGGCAAAAATGCTTAAGGCAATCCATTCTCAAGAGAGCAAAAAGTGTCAGAGAGAAAGCGAAAGCGGTGGTGGCCGAGCTGCGGGAAATGAAGCTCAAGGAGGCCGCCAAGAAGATTGAGGACAGTGTTGAGGAGACCCTGACCTATGCGGATTTCCCATTTGGAGCATTGGACACGGATTCGCACAAACAATGCCATTGAACGGCTCAATCGGGAGATACGCAGGCGCACCCGGGTGGTCGGCTGCTTTCCCGATGGGAACTCGGCACTTATGCTGGTTTGCGCCCGGCTAAGGCATGTGGCCGGCACCCAATGGGGCAACAAAAAATACATGAATATGAAGCATCTGGAGGAGGTGGCCGAAGACATTTTCACCGCCAGCTGACTTCATCTCTTCAGGGACTGCAAACCAATTTGCGCATAAAACTTGACACTTCCCGCTTTCATATAAAAAATTAATTCCATGGGTTTGGGTAGGTGTCTTTTGTTTAACGCATATCTTTGCAGCTCGGTCAACATCCCACCAAAGTTTAGTTATATTAGGATTTGACTGTCTCCAGACATTAACTAAAGGCTGTAGCTCCTCTTCTTCAAGCCCCATATTTAAGGCTCCCATTGATTTTAAAGCTCCAATACTTCCTCCATAGCCTAAGGCTAATTCTGCTATTTTGCCTTTCTGCCTCAGATGACCATTTACACCATTTTTTTCGACTGGCACTTTAAACATCTGAGAAGCTGAAGCACAGTAAATATCTCCACCCTCAGCAAATACATCTACTCTCCATTTTTCACCTGCCAGCCAAGCTATAACCCTTGCTTCAATTGCTGAAAAATCTGCAACTATAAATTTTTTGTCTTGGCTTGGAATAAAAGAAGTCCTAATAAGTTGGGATAGGGTATCTGGAATGTCTTCATATAAAATCTCTAAAGCTTGGGTATTATTTTCTTTTATTAGATTTCTTGCTTCTTCCAAATCACTCATATGGTTTTGAGGTAAATTTTGAAGCTGTATTAATCGACCAGAAAATCTCCCCGTCCTATTAGCCCCATAAAATTGGAACATTCCTCTAGCCCTTCCGTCTCTACAGACTACATTTTCCATGGCGGTATATTTCTTTATAGAAGATTTAGCCAACTTCTGCCTAAGTTCTAAAACTGTTTTATAATTAATACTGATACACTATATCTTTCTGGACCACCATTTATGGAAACTGGGTCCCAACCATTGAAATAGCTTAGTCTAGTATTTACCCCTGTAATAACCTTTGTTTTACTTGTATTATTCATAATCTATACCTCCGTAATTTTATTAAATTCTTTCTCTGCACTTGATAGGTCCATTGCCTTCCTTTTATCTGAGACTGGAACAAGAGTTGGTTTTCCCCTAGGTTTTATAATTTGTTCACCTAAAATCTCTTTGAATTTTTCTTTACCCATCAGTTTTTCCATCTCAGTAAGAGTAATAAGGCTTTGCCTGAATATATCATTGTAACCATTTTCTTTTGCCAATTCTGCAATTTTTTCTTCGTCCTTATACTTACGAATTGATCTACCCTCTACAACTTTAAATCCTCTCCACTGCTTATCATGGTTTACAGCGGCATCTGTTGCATAAGCCATTATCTCGTTAACATCTTCAATATCATATAGGCTTCCAACAATGAGCTGGCCCTCCATTTGAAGCGCATCGATATGCCCCACCGGGCCGTCCATGAAACGGCGACGAAGGTAAAGGCATTGCTGGCCGCCGGTGAACAGGAAAAAGCCGAAAAGCTGGTACAGGAAATGAAGCGCACCCATTTTAAGGAAACCGTTGATCTGCTTGGCCATATCAACGACGCTTATGAACGGGGCCAGCACGAGATGATCATCGTGATCGACAATGGCGACACCCCCTGCGGCATGTTGGTGGATGAGGTATTGTCCGTTGAATACATTGACGATGTTTGGGAAAAGCCCGGCTTTTTGCAGGCGGATTCCGTTCTCTGTGTGGGGCGAAGAAAACATGGGGATGAGGATGTGCTGATCCTCGATTGCGAATCCCTGAAGAAACGCCTGATGGGGCTTAATCTGCAAGAATTAAACGGTGCGGCAAGGGAAACCCCCGCCGACAGCGCCTTCGCCGCCACCGGGGTATAAGGGATAGAAAAAGCGAAACGAAACCGCGGCCTTGGATTATGTTCAAGCCGCGGTTTTGCCGTATGTATTTTTTGGTGCGCGGTAAAGCGCCGCGCGCATCCGGCCGCCGTTTCGGTGTTCAGCCCCCTCTTTCAGCAAGCCGACCGATGGTTTTTGCTTCGTTGCGGCGGTTTTGCCCACCCTTTGTTTCCCCGCCGGCATTTGAAGATCCTCGGTGGTATAGATGCGCAAAATATTCGGCGTGAACAAAGGGATCGGCGTATTGCCTTCGCTGTCCGATAGGATGAGCAGGCCGAAGGGGTTCCGATAAACCGTGCCGGAAGCCGAAACATTCACCCGCATTTGCTGTAACCACAGGAGCGGCAGAGGACGCAGCCGCCTTCATGCTCCAAGCGGCGGCCGCATTCGGGGCAGCGGGCGCCTTTGCCGTCGTCTTTGGCCTGTTCGTCGTAGGGCCTTCGATCTCCTCGGCGATGATGTCCACTATGGTAGCCATTGTGGTCAGCCTCCACCGACGCAATGGGGACCAGCCTCGATCACTTTTTCCAGGGTGCGGGCGATGGCGTCGGGACAGGAAAGAGCGCGCACATCGGCCCCCTTGCCTTCCTGGCCAAGGTGGCGGGGCAGCGGATGCTTTTCAGCTGTTCGATCACGGCTTTTGGCGCGATGCCGGAGCGCATTGCCAAAGAGACGAGCGGCTGGCGGCTTCGGTTTGGGAAGGGCAGCCGCCGCCATTTTGCCGAGCTGGTAAAGACTTCACAGATGCCGAATTGGTCGCAATTGACGGTGATATAGAGATTGCCGCAACCGGCGATGGCCTTTTCCGTCACCCCTGGGTGATCCGCGGTCTTGGCCTGGGCTGAATGGTTTGGCCTTTCGGTTCCGCTTCCTTCGCCGGCTCTTTCTCCACCTTGCCGATATTCAGAACCTGCACATCGCGGGAACCGTCCGGTAGACGGTCAGCCCCTTGCAGCCTAGGGCGTGGGCGGAAAGGTAAGCGTCCCGCACTTCTTCCACGGTGGCGGAGAAGGGGAAGTTAATGGTTTTGCTCACCGCATTGTCGGTATAGCGCTGGAAAGCCGCCTGGATGCGGATATGCCATTCCGGCGCGATGTCCCGGGTGGTGACAAACAGGCGCCGCACATCGGCGGGAATCTCCTCGATTGCCTGGATGCCGCCGCTCTCCACCACCTTTTCCATCAGCTCTTTGGAATAGAAGCCCCGGTCTTTGGCGACCTTTTCAAAATAGGGATGCACTTCCACCAGTTTGTCATTGTCAAGGCATTGCTTATAATAGGCGATGCCGAAGAGCGGTTCGATGCCGGAGCTGCAACCGGCGATCATACTGATGGTGCCGGTGGGGGCGATGGTGGTGGCGGTGGCATTGCGCAGCGCCTTGTTTTCTTTTTCCCAACGGCTGCCGGGATAGAGCGGGAAGGCGCCCTTCCGTTTTCCCAATTCCGCCGATTTTTCCTTCGCCTTCCCGTCGACGAAGGCCATCACTTCTTCGGCGGCGGCCACCGCCTCTTCGGAATCATAGGGAATGCCAAGGCGGAGCAGCAGGTCGGCGAAGCCCATCACACCGAGGCCGATCTTGCGGGAGCGCAGCGTCATTTCCCGGATTTCGCTGATGGGATAATGATTGGCGTCGATGACATTGTCGAGGAAATGGACGGCATCGGCAACGATTTGGCCAAGTTTTTTATAATCGATGGTATTTTTCTTTTTGTCATAACAGCGGGACAGGTTGATGGAGCCGAGATTGCAGCTTTCATAGGGCAAAAGGGGCTGTTCGCCACAGGGGTTTGTGCTCTCCACTTGTCCGTAGTGGGAAATCGGGTTTTTTCGGTTCACTTCATCCATGAATACGATGCCCGGTTCCCCGTTTCGCCAGGCTTTTTCGGTGATGGTGTCGAAAACGTCGATGGCGTTCAAGCGCCCGGTTTCCTCGCCGCTGGCCGGGTCGATTAAGGGATAGTCCCTCTTGTCTTTCAGGGCGGCCATAAAATCATCGGTAAGCCAGACGCTGAGATTGAAGTTTGTCAATTCATTGTCCTGCTCTTTGGCGGTGATAAACTGCATGATGTCCGGATGGTCGACCCTGAGAATCCCCATATTGGCACCGCGGCGTTTGCCCCCTGTTTCACCGCTTCCGTCGCCATATTGAATACCTTCATAAAACTGATGGGGGCCGGAGGCGACGCTGCCGGTGGAGCGAACCACCGAGCCTTTGGGTCTCAGGAGGAAAAGCTAAAGCCGGTGCCGCCGCTTTTGTGGATCAGCGCCGTATTTTTTACCGATTCAAAGATGGTCTCCATCGAATCTTCCACCGGCAATACGAAACAGGCGGACAATTGCCCCAAGGGCAGGCCGGCGTTCATCAAAGTCGGCGAATTGGGCAGGAAGTCGAGGTCCGTCATCATTTGGAAAAAGGTATCTTCCAAGGCGCCGCACCGTTCCGCGTCGGCGCCGTATTTGCTTTCCATATCGGCAATGGTGGCGGCGACCCGCCGAAACGTGCCCTCCACGGTTTCCGTAAATTTCCCCGTTTCGTCCCGGTTTAGATATCGTCTTTCTAAGACGGTAATGCCATTTGCGCTGATCTTGCCCATGCGATGAACCCTCCCAAAAGAAAAATTGTTTTATTGCGCTTGTTTCCAAATGCATCCCTTTGATTGTACCATGTATGCCCGGAAAATGGGTAGAAAAAATGTATCTTTTTGCCGCTTTTTCCCTCAGCCTTGAAAATAGGCCACGCCGGAGGCAAAGATTTTTTGGTCATAGAGCCCCGGCACATTTTTGAACAGACCTTCCCGGTAGCGCTCGGAGTGGCCCATTTTGCCGAGGATCAATCCGTCGGCGCTGGTGATGCCCTCGATGGCCCAAATGGAGCCATTGGGATTGTATGGCGCCGTCATCGTCGCCTTTCCGTTCGGATCGACATATTGGGTGGCGATCTGGCCCCGATCCGCCAATTGCCGCAGCAGGGTTTCGGAGGCGAAGAAACGCCCTTCCCCGTGGGACATCGCCACATTGTGGATGTCCCCGGCTTCCACCTGCCCGAACCAGGGGGAAAGGGTGGAAATAACCTTCGTTTGCGCGATGGTGGCAATATGGCGGCCGATCCGGTTGAAGGTTAGGGTAGGGTCCCCTTCCTCTAAATCGCGGATGGCGCCGAAAGGCAGCAGCCCCAGCTTCACCAAGGCCTGGAAGCCATTGCAGATGCCGAGAATCAGGTGCTTTTTCTCCAGATGGCTTTCGACAGCTTCCCGAATCGCGTCGCTGCGGAAAACGGCGGTGATGAACTTACCGGAGCCTTCCGGTTCGTCCCCGGCGCTGAAGCCGCCGGGCAGCGCCAAAATTTGGCAGGCGGCGATTTTAGCGGCCAGGGAAGCGATGGATTCCTTTAATTCTTCCGGGGTTTGATTGCGCAAAACGGCGATTTCCGGCTCCGCCCCGGCGAGGCGGCAGGCCTCCGCCGTATCGTATTCGCAGTTGGTGCCGGGAAAAACCGGGATCAGTGCCTTGGGTTTCCGCCGCAAAAGCGGCGCGCCGCCGCCGCGCCGCCTATGGTAGGGAAGAAAGACATCGGCCTCGTCCTCGCTTAAAAAGGGCGGATAGACCCCGGCCATGGTGGTGAGATATGCCTGAACCAGCGGGGCGAGGGAAATTTCCTCCGCACCATAAAAGATGCGCCTGTCGGCGACGGTTTCGCCGACGGTGATCGCGTCGACGCTGTTTAAGATCTCTTCCCCCCCGCCGTCATACAGTTCCAGCAGAAGGCCGCCATAGAGCGGGTGCAGCATCTCTTCCAGCGGAATATCGGCGATGCGGGCGCCGACGGCATTGCCGAGGGCCGAAACCAATAGCGCTTCCGCAAGGCCCCCTTCTTTCAGGGAGATGGCGGAAGCGATCCGCCCCGCCGCCGCCAATTCGGCCACGGCGCCATAGATCTTTTGCAGCGCGCTAAAATCCGGCAGCCGGTTTTCGTCATAGGGCGGCGCGAGCAAAACAAGACGGTGGCCGGGGCCCTTCCATTCCGGGCTCAGCACCGTTTCATCTTCACCGACGCCGACGGCGAAGGCCACCAAAGTCGGAGGAACGTCGAGATCATGGAAGGAACCGGACATGCTGTCTTTGCCGCCGATGGCGGGGACGCCGAGTTCCCTTTGGGCGCGGTAAGCCCCCAGCAGGGCGGCAAGGGGTTTGCCCCAACGGTGGGGATCGTTCCGCAATTTCTCAAAGTATTCCTGTAAGGTCAGCCGGGCTTTTGACACATCGCCGCCGAGAGCGGCATAGCGGCTTAAAGCTTCCACCACGGCATAAAGGCCGCCGTGATAGGGGCTCCAATGGGCGATCTTGGGATTGAAGCCGTGGGCCATCAGGGATACGGTTTTCGTCGTCCCTTCGCGCACCGGCAACCGGGCCGCCATGCCTTCCGCCGGGGTAAGTTGATGGACGCCGCCAAAGGGCAAAAGGACGGAACCCGCGCCGACGGTGCTGTCGAACATTTCTCCTAGCCCCTTTTGGGACGCGAAGGCGGGGTCGAAAGCCAGAGCGAGCAGGCTTTGCTCCAGGCTGCCTTTGTTCCGCAGGGCGCCGAGGAAGGCGAAGGGCGCGCATTCCTCCGGTGGCAATACCCGGATCGAACAGCGCTGCCGCACGCCGCCGGTATCGAGAAAGCGGCGGGCGAGGTCGACGACGGTTTGGCCTTTGAAGGCCATCGTCAGGCGGCCATCGTCCCGCACAGTGGCGATGACGGTGCATTCAATGTTCTCCCCCTTGGCCTTGGCCTGAAAGGCGGCGACATCCTCAGCGGCAACGACGATGGCCATCCGCTCCTGGGATTCGGAGATCGCCACCTCGGTGCCGTCGAGGCCCCGGTATTTCAGGGGCACTTTGTCCAGATCGATGGCGAGGCTGCCGGTCAGCTCTCCCACCGCCACCGCCACGCCGCCGGCGCCGAAGTCATTGCAGCGTTTGATCATCGCCGTCACCTCCGGATCCCGAAAGAGGCGCTGGATCTTTCGTTCCGTCGGTGGATTGCCTTTCTGGACCTCAGCGCCGGAGGTATGAATGCTTTCTTCCGTATGTTCTTTGGAGGAACCGGTGGCCCCGCCAAGGCCGTCCCGGCCGGTGCGTCCGCCCAAAAGCAGCACCTTATCGCCGGCTTGCGGCGTTTCCCGCCGCACCGCCCGCCGGGGAACGGCGCCGATCACCGCGCCGATCTCTAGCCGCTTGGCGATATAGGCTTCATCATAGATTTCCGTCACCTTGCCGGTGGCAAGGCCGATTTGATTGCCATAGGAGCTATAACCGTGGGCCGCTTCCTTGCAGATTTTGCGTTGGGAAAGCTTCCCCGGCAAGGTATCGGCGAGGGCCCGGCGGGGATCCCCGGCGCCGGTGACCCGCATGGCCTGGTATACATAGGCCCGGCCGGAAAGGGGATCCCGGATCGCGCCGCCGAGGCAGGTGGCGGCGCCGCCGAAGGGTTCAATTTCCGTCGGGTGGTTGTGGGTTTCATTCTTAAAGAGCAGCAGCCAATCTTCGCCGCCCCGTTCCGTTTCGACCCGGATTTTGACGGTGCAGGCATTGATTTCGTCGCTTTCGTCCAGATCCTCCAACTGGCCCCGCTTTCTCATGGCTTTCATCGCGATGGTGGCCAGATCCATCAGGCAGGCCGGCTTGGCCGCCGGATCGTCGTGAACGAAATCCCGGTCTTGCTGATAGCGCCGCCAATCCTCCCTGAGCGGGGCCATATAGGGGCCGTCGGCAAATTCTACTTCGGAAAATACCGTCATAAAGGTGGTGTGGCGGCAATGGTCGCTCCAATAGGTGTCCAAAACGCGGATTTCCGTGATGGTGGGATTTCTGTTTTCCCGGCGAAAATAGTCGCGGCAGAATAGGAAATCCGCCATCGACCTGGCGAGGGAAAGCGGGCGTGGAGCTTGGCGGCGGTTTCGTCATCGCCCTCGATGAAACCCGCCAGCACCTTGACGGGCTGCGGCGGTGGCGCCGTTTCCCCCAGACCGGTTTTCCAGCGGAATTTCCCTGGAATCCACCGGATTGATCACAGCTTTTGATCTCCAGGTCGGCAGCGGTCAATTCACCAGACATCACCAGGGCTTTCGCTGAACGCACCCGGGGCGGTTCCGCTCCGGTGCCCTGCGACGCATTAGGCGGCCCAATCGGCCCGCTGGTCATATTGGCCCGGCAGATACATATAGGCGAAGGCGGTTTCCCCGGCTTCCGGAGAGATGGGCAAAACCTCGTCATAGCAAAAATCCACCGGCGGTTCGAGAAAACCCGGCGCTTTGCCGCCCGGTAGGCTTCCTCCTCCACCCCTTCCAGATCATAGATGTTCAGGAGCCGCAGCCCATTAAATTCCAGACATTGAGATTTTCGGTCAAATCCGCAAAAAGCCTCCGGCCTCCACTTGAAACCCCGGTTTTTTCCACAATGACGCGGCGAATGGCCATGAATGTTCCTCTATTTCAACATTTGCATAAATTCCGTTTCCGTCAGCACCGGAATGCCGAGGGCTTGGGCCTTATCCAGCTTGGAACCGGCTTTTTCCCCCGCCACCAAATAGTCGAGGTTGCGGCTGACGCCGGAAGCACCTGCCCCGCGGCTTTTCACTTCGGCGGCGGCTTCCCCGCACGCTTAATGAGGCCAGCGATGCCGGTGAACGGGAAGCGCTTCCCCAAAAGCCCGCCGGTTTTGGCCCTTCCTCCATGGAGAGGCCGTGGGCGGCCAGCCTGGCGATGAGATCCCGGTTTTCCTCCCGGTGTAAAAACTGAAAGAGGCTGGCGGCGATTTTTTCCCCCACCTCTTCAATGGCGGTAAAACCCAAGCCGTCCTCGCTTTCGGCGGCGAAGGCAAAGCAGCTTAAGGCCATCGAGCCGAAGTGGGCGGCGATTTTTCAGCGGTGGTCTGCCCCACATGGCGGATGCCAAGGGCGAAAAGAAGCCGCGCCAACCCCGCCCCCTTGCTTTTTCCAATGAGGCGAGCAGGTTTTGGCCGCTTTTTTCCCCCATCTTTTCCAAGGCGGCGATGTCCGCCACCGAGAGGGCATAGAGATCCGCGACATTTTCGATCTTTCCGGCTTCGATCAGCCCATTGACGATGGCGGGGCCAAGGCCTTCAATGTTCATCGCCGCTCTGGAAGCGAAATGGCGGATATTCTCCCGGATGCGGCCGGGGCAGCTTTCATTGGGGCAGCGCCAAGCCGCTTCTCCCGCGGTGCGCACCGCTTCGCTGCCGCAAACCGGGCATTGTTTGGGGAAAAGGAAGGGTACGATGCCTTCCTCCCTCTGTTTCGTTAGGCCCCGGATCACCTCGGGAATCACGTCGCCGGCTTTGTGGATCCGCACCCGGTCGCCGGGGCGGAGATCCTTTTCCCGGATATATTCCTCATTGTGCAAACTGACCCTAGAGATCAGGGAACCCGCCACAAATACCGGTTCCAGAATGCCCAGCGGCGTCAAAGTGCCGGTGCGCCCGAGGCTGATTCGGATCTCCCGCAGTGTGGTTTCCGCCTCTTCCGGCGGGAATTTATAGGCGATGGCGAACCGGGGCGCTTTGGCGGTAAAGCCCAAAGCATTCCGGCCGGAAAAATCATCCAATTTGACAACCATGCCGTCGGTATCATAGGGAAGTTCGTGCCGTTTGGTTTCTCCCGCCTCAATGAAGGCGGCAATCTCGCCGATGTCGCCGCTTACCAGCCGGGCGCCATTGACCAGAAAGCCCTGTTCTTTCAGAAAGGCCAGGGTTTCCTCTTGGCTTTGGGGCAAATCCCCTTCGCCGTAAACGATGTCATAGGCAAAGACCGCCAGCGAACGCTTGGCGGTGACCGCCGGGTTCAACTGCCGGAGGGAACCGGCGGCGGCATTGCGGGGATTGGCGAACACTTTTTCCCCGGCTTCCTCCCGTTTCCGGTTTAAGGTGAGAAAGTCTTTTTTGGGCATAAAGGCCTCACCCCGGCAAACGAGCACGCCGGGGAAGGGGAGGGACAAAGGCACGGTTTTCACGGTTTTCAAATTGGCGGTGATGTCTTCGCCAACCCGCCCGTCGCCCCTCGTCGCCCCTCGAACCAGGCCGCCGTTTTCATAGGTTAGGGCCACGGTGAGGCCGTCGATTTTCCATTCTACCACATAGCGGGGGTTATGAATGCCGGCTTTCAGGATGCGCTGGTGGAAATCCTCCAATTCCCCCCGATGAAAGGCATTGTTTAAGGAGAGCAGCGGCCGCCGGTGGGTCACCTGGCGAAAGCCGGCCGCGGCCTTGCCCCCCACCCGCCGGGTGGGGCTGTCGGCCCGCTGCAAATCGGGATGCAGCGCCTCCAGTTCTTGCAGTTTTTTCAGCAGCCGGTCATATTCCGCATCGCTGACGAGGGGCGCGTCCTCCTCATAATAGGCGGTATTGAGGCGGTTGATCTCTTCGATCATCCGGTGCATCGTTTCCGTTATTTCTGCTGTTTCCGTTTTCTTTTGGTTCATCGGATGGTTCCCCAACGGTTTATTATTTATACT
>JAXGQJ010000026.1:0-27849 GCA_040766505.1 Clostridiales bacterium | reverse complement strand
CAAAGATTTCAAATAGCGTTTCTCTTTGCTGGTCAACATCGGCTTTCTCCTATTCCTGATAATCGAAAACGAGATCATAGGCGACGACGGTGTCGCCTTCGCTGGCGCCGGCCTTTTTTAAAGCGGTGTCCAATCCCATTTTGGCGAATATCCTTTGTAAACGTCGAACCGCCGCCTCATTGTCAAAGTCCGTCATAGCGATCCATTTCTTTATCTCTTCTCCCTCCACCAGGAAAAATCCTCTTTCGTCCCGGCGAATGGCAAAGGGCTGCCGTGGCTCGAAACGGGTGATCTTGACCTCTTCCGTCGGCACGGCTTCCGGTTCCGCCGTCTGTATCAGCTCATATGCGCGGTAAAGCAGCGGCTTTAAATGGTCTTCCCGGATTGCGGAAATGGGGAAGATTTCATAAGCGGCGCCGAAATTTTCTTTCAGCCGTTCCAGATGGGCGGCGCTTTCCGGCAGATCCATCTTATTGGCGGCGATCAACTGGGGTTTTCCGGCCAATTCCGCTTTATACAGTTCCAGTTCTTTATTGATGGCGGTGAAATCCTCCAGCGGATCCCTGCCGGCTTGTCCCGACATATCGAGGATGTGGATCATCACCCGGGTGCGTTCCACATGGCGCAGGAAATGATGGCCCAGCCCCGCGCCTTTGTGGGCGCCTTCAATCAGCCCCGGCACGTCGGCGATGCAAAAATTTTGGCCGTCGCCCAGGTTGACGATGCCGAGATTCGGTTCCAAGGTGGTGAAAGGATAGTCGGCAATTTTGGGCCTTGCGGCACTGACCTTAGAGATGAAGGTGGATTTCCCGGCATTCGGCATACCGAGCAGGCCGACGTCGGCAAGAACCTTCAGCTCCAGCCGGATCCAGGATTCTTCGCCGGGTTCGCCCTTTTCCGCGATGGTGGGCGCCTTGTCGCGATTGGAGGCAAAGCGGGCATTGCCTTTGCCGCCCCGGCCCCCTTTAACGGCCAGCACCCTTTGGCCATCTTCTACCAAATCGGCGAGCAGCGCTTCCTCATCGCCGATGCGAACCAAAGTTCCCTGGGGAACCTTTAAGATCAAATCGTCGCCGGCGGCGCCGGTTTTGTTGGCCCCTTGGCCATGGCTGCCCCGGACCGCTTTATAATGCTGCCTTAATCGGAAATCCAACAAGGTGTGCAGATTATGGTCGGCTTCCAAATAGATGCTGCCGCCCCGGCCGCCGTCGCCGCCATTGGGCCCGCCCTCCGGCACATACTTTTCCCGCCGGAAGGAGACGACGCCATTGCCGCCATCCCCCGCTTTCAAATGAATTTTTGCTCTGTCGTAAAACACCGGTACCTCCAATAGTGAAAAAAGCCGAGGCGCAGCCCCGGCTTTTCTTTGTTCCTGTTCAGACGGCTTTTCTCTCCGCATAGACGCTGATTTGTTTCTTTGTGTGGGACTTCTTCTCGAAGCTCACATAGCCGTCAATGGTGGCGAAGAGGGTCTCGTCTCTACCCAAGCCGACATTGTTGCCGGGGTGGAATCTCGTGCCCCTTTGCCGAACCAGGATGCTGCCGGCGGTGACAAACTGGCCGTCATGCCGCTTTAAACCGAGCATCTGGGGATTGCTGTCCCGTCCGTTCTTCGAACTTCCGCCTGCCTTTTTATGTGCCATTTTGAATCCACCTCCTTACAGCGTAATGTTTTCCACTTGCAATTCCGTAGAGGGTTGCCGATGCCCGTTCTTCGTATGGATGTTTTTCTTCGCTTTGTAATGGACAACGACGATTTTTTTATGCTTCCCATGGCCAAGAACCTTGCAGGAAACCTTTGCGCCCTCCAGATAAGGGGCGCCGGCTTTTAGACCCTCGTCGGTCTGCACCGCCAGAACCTTGTCGAGATCGAAGGTCGCGCCTTCTTCTTGGGAAAGAAGTTCCACCTTCAAGGTTTCACCTTCGGCAACTTTATATTGTTTGCCGCCGGTTTCAATGATTGCGTACATTTGACACCTCCACGTTACGACTCGCTTCGATCGGGGGGACAGCTCCGCTTAAAACCCTTCGAAAGCGGCTTACACGAACATTCTAATTATATAGACCGCTTGCCTAAATGTCAAGCAAAACAGCGATGGAAGGCCATGAAATATTTCCGTTTCTCCATCTATAATGGTTGACAAAAGGAACAGATTTGCGGATAATTGTAATATTAGCGGTGAGGAGGTGCCAAATGGCAAAAAAAGGATTGGGCAAAGGTTTGAAAATATTCGCAATCTCCTGGTTGTTTCTGGGAATTTTGGTTCTCGGGATCAAATTTTATATGGACCGGGGCGATATACAGAAGGTCACCGGAACGGACACCATTTTCTGCGTTTCCAATCAAGTGGCGCTGGCCGCAGGGTACCTGGACGGGAGCATGACGGTGGAGGCCTTAAAGAAAAGCGGCAATTTTGGCTTCGGGCTGAAGGCCGGCGGGGAAATGGGTTATCTCAAGCTGGATAAAAAAGACTATCTGGTGGACGGCGAACTTACATTGGTTCCCGCCGCCGCCGAGGACGAAGTCACCTTCGGCCGCACCAACCAGTTTGATACCGATTATGCCGAAACCATCGAATCCAGCGGTGAAAGCATCGAAGCGATGTTGCGGGCCCTGGAGGAAAAACAGACCTCCGCCAACCATATCTATGCCTATAAAATCACCGGCAGCGACATCGTTTCCGTGACGGTTTCTCCCTTTTCCATACTGGTAGACGCCGACGCCGCAGGGGCGAAAACCATCGCCAATCCGGCCGGGGTCATCTATCTGACCACCTATCCCGCCCAGTTTTGGAACAGCACCGGCCCCTATGACGCCATCTATGTGGATAAAGAGGCCGGCATCGGCGGCATCGTCACCGATGTGGCCTATCAACGTCTCAGCATTGCCGTGGATTTGACGAACAGCCTGTTCTTCTATTTACCTTCCAATGAAAAATTTCAAAAACTAGATTTAGCCGCCGCCGACGCGGCCAAATCCACGGAAGTGGAGGAATAAGCCGCAAACGCGGTTTCGTTCGGTGAAACGCCGTATATCGCAATGCATTCCCCGCATTGGTTCAACCGTCCGCCAATCTTAGGTTCGGCGGACGATTCCTTTTCCCGATACGTTTCACTTTTCGGGCAGGCGGGGGCATGAAATCGGCGGCATTGGTGGAACCTATAAAATAAACATGCCGATTGTTGAAATTTTTTGTCATTATTTTTAACTGGCAGGTATTTCGCTTCATACCTAGAAATAATCCTTATAAAAACAGCGATCTTTTCAGCAAAGGAGGGTGTGAAATGGACATTTATGACAAGGCGGCGGATTTGGCGAAATCCATCAAGGAAAGCGCCGAATACAAATCATTGCTGGAAACGAAAGCCAATATCATCGGCCGTTTCCATACGATGGAGGTTTTAAAGGAATACCGCCAGCGTCAATTTGAGGTACAGCTGGCCCAGATTGCGGGAGAAGACTTCAGCGAAGATGAAACGGAAGTGGAAGCCCTCTATGATTTGATGGCCAATGACCCGAACATCAACGATTACCTGACGGCGGAATACAATTTCACCCGTCTGATGCAAGACATCCAGACGATCCTTGTGGAAGGGTTGGAAATTGTCACCGAACAGGAATTGCGCCCCGATCATATTTTATACAATTGAGGAGATTCTATGGAATTAACAATTAACGGTTTGAAGTCCGCCATGGCGGAACAGGGCTATATAGCCGGGGACGAGATTGTCGTTCCTCTTTTTCTGTCGCTCAAATTGGAAAAGCCGCTATTGATTACCGGCGCCGCGGGGGTGGGCAAAACGGAAATCGCCAAGGTTTTGGCAAATATTTTTCAATGCGATTTGATTCGGCTGCAATGTTATGAAGGCCTTGACGAAAATAAGGCCCTGTACGAATGGAACTATCAAAAGCAACTGCTCCACATCCAGCAAAGCAAGGAAACCGGGGTGGAGAAGGATATTTTTGCCAAGGAATATCTATTGGAACGGCCGATCCTGCGGGCTTTGCAAAGCGAGGAACGGTCGGTGTTGCTGATCGACGAAATCGATAAGACCGACGCGGACTTTGAAGCTTTTTTGTTTGAAGTGCTGTCGGATTTTCAGGTTTCCGTGCCGGAATGGGGCACCGTGAAAGCGAAGCAGATCCCGATGGTGATCCTTACCAGCAATGGTGAGCGGGATCTGTCCGACGGGATGAAACGCCGCTCCATTTACCTCTATATCGATTATCCCAGCATTGACAAGGAAGTCGCCATCGTCAAGGCGAAGGTGCCCCAGTTGGGAACGGATTTGACCTGGCAATTGGCCCGGGGCGTGGCCTATCTCCGCCGCGACCTCGTATTGCGGAAGAATCCTTCCATCGCCGAAACCCTGGATTGGGCCAACAGCCTCCTTTGCTTCAATGCCGACCGTTTTACCGAAACCTTGGTGGAGCAAACCATCAATGTCCTTTTGAAGGATGAAGACGATTATCTGGAATTTGAAGAAAAGGGTGGCGCGAAACGGATGCTGATGGCGATGGCCGGTGAAGATCGGGACAAGCCCGGCTGCGGCTGCTCCGGACACGGGCATTCCCATCCCCATCCCTGAGGTTTTTATGGAAAACTATTTAGAAAACCACATCGTAAATTTTGCCCATATTTTACGCAGCGCCGGGGTGATGGTGGTCACGTCGGAAATTCTTGATGCTTTGAGAACGCTGCCTTTTATCGACCTTACGAATAAACGGGAATTTGAGATGGCGCTTCTTTGCGCGATGGTGAAAGACCGCGGCGATTGGCCCCGGTTCCACCAGGCATTCTCCTCCTATTTTGTAGACGATGCCTGCCGTGCCGACCAGATGGACGACTATGCCGAACGAAAGGAAGAGGTTGAGACTTTAAAACAAGATCTCGCCTTTCGCGACGACCCGTTGGAGCTGACCCAGGACGATGTCGACCTCTATGCCTCATTGCCGGAAGAGGCGAGAAAGAGCATCCGCGAATTCATCATCAAAACCAATGAGGGCATCAATGTGCAAGAGAGGCACCGCCCCATGCTGGAACGGGCGATTCGCGGCGCTCTGGACTATCACCGTTCCCGGATGAACAGCCAAGACATCATCCCCATCGAATCCACCGGCAATGAAGAGTGGGACGCCATTTTGTACAATATGGCGAAAAACCGGGAAAACCAAGAGATCATCTTTAAAGACATGGTGGAAATCAAAGACGATGAACTAAGGGAAGCCACCGTCCTGATCCGCGGCATCGCGAGAAGGCTCGCCACCCGGATCGGCCGCCGTTATAAAAAAAGCAGCAAGGTGAAAGCGGTGGACATTCGCGCTTCGATGCGCCAGGGTTTGCGCTATGGCGGCGTTTTGATGCGGCTGAAATACCGGAAGTACCGGGTGCAGAAGCCGAATATCGTGCTGCTTACGGACATTTCCGGTTCCATGTTGAAATACAGCCGCTTTTTGATTCAGATGATGTTGGGCCTAAGGGAAGCGCTTCCCAATATGCACGGCTTCGCTTTTGCGGAAAATTTGGTAAGATTAAACTTCAGAAACTTCTATGCCGATGAATTCGGCCGCTTGGAAGGCATCGGCCAGGGCACCAATCTCCACCGCGCCTTGCGGGAATTTTTGGATCAACACCGCTTTTTACTGACAAAGCGGACGGTTCTGATCGTTTTAAGCGATACGAAATCCCGGGAATATCCGGAAGCCGCGGCTTTGTTAAAGGGCATCCGGCGGCAGGTTAAGGAAATCGTTTGGCTGAACCCCGTCGCCAAACATGAATGGCGGCGCTATCCGATGACGGAAGCTTTCCGGGAACATGCGACCATGTACGAAGCCGCGTCCTTCGAGGATTTAACGCGGGCATTGCGATTATTATAGTAAGGAGTGGGATCTATGCCTAAGTATAGCTTTATTTGCCAATCCTGCCGGGAGGAATTTGTCGTTCAGTCCCCCTATGAGGAAAAATGGGATTCGGTGTGCCCAAAATGCGGCGGCAAGGAAAAAAAGGAAATTTTTAAGCCCTTGGGTTTTGGCTTTAAAAATGACGTTTGCCGGAAAATGGGCATTGAGGTTCCGCCGCCGGGCCATCACCCCAAATGAATAAAGAATGTGTAGGTATCGGGTAAAATAGGAAAAACCCTTCGCGATCATTGACAGGAACGGCCGATTCCATTATGATAGAGAAGTCGTAGCGGCCTGCGGATTTTGGCCGCAAATCCGATATATTTCGCCATATTCCTGGAGGTAAAAATGTTTATAGAAAACTTGCGCCATGTTAAAAAGAAATGGAAAATCCCAATGCTGATCGGCGTCGGCTTGATTCTTGTCGGCCTTTTGGGCAGTTATGCCTATTTCGGTTCCACTTATAACGGCATTTCCGCCGGCGGAACCGGGGCGGAACAGAGAATCAAAACCCTGGAATCGAATGTCAAAGCCCTGGAGAAATCGGTGAAAGCCGATCCCGACAACAGCGCGCTGGTGGTGGAACTGGCGGACAATTATTTTGATCTCGGTTCCTACCGGCTTTTGCTTCTCAAAGAAAGCGCCGCCAAGGATTCCTTTATGTCCGCCGTCACCCATTATCAAAAAGCCGCCCAGCTCTTTACCGGCGAAACCGAGGAAACCACTTGGGTGAATCTCTATTCCCGCTGGATCGGCAGCAATATTCAAATCGGCGACATCAATGGCGCGAAAAAGACATTTGAGGGCAGCCTGGAGCCCTTGCCCTACAATATTGAAGTGCTGAAAGCCTATGGCGATCAGATGATCCAAGCACAGCAGGAAGATGCTTTGATCGGCCATCTGAACGTTTATCGGGGAAGTGCCGGAAACGGAAGAAGCATACCGTACGCAAATCGGCACCACCCTCAGCACCGCCCAGTTTTATCTGATGAGTCGCCTTGAAAGAGGAAACCGCCGTGACAGACGGCGGCGCCGCCGACGCGGATTCGGGTGATGATGAAGCCGAAACCGAAGGAAAGAATAAGCCCGGGCTTCCGCCGGGCGTCCGTCAGCTTTGCGATCAAAAAAGGCCGGGTCTCATCTGAGGCAAGATGGGTTCGGCCTTTTTCTCTGCGCCCGGCCCTTGGCGGGGCCATCGCTTGCCGTCGGCGGCACCCCGATAAAAAATGCGCCGCAAAGCGGCAAACCCAGGTTCCATCGGTTCATGGCCGGGGTTTTGTTGTGCCCGCCCTGTTCCGGAGGCCGACTGGGGACGGTTCCGGCGGGAAAGCGCCGTCAATGGTGCCGCTGCCAATGGCGGTGCATGGCCAGTTGGCCGATGAAAGCATTGCAGTAAGCGGCGGGATCGGCGGCATTTCGCACCGTAACAATGCCCTGGTTGATGCGGGGGGCATTTCCGGCCTGGCCAATATCGGGGAACAGATCGACAGGCCCGGGTGGAGCCAAAAGATCCAGGGCCTCGTCGGAAGCGCCGATGGTTTTGGCATGGTGCAAACATTCGTCGATAAAATTTTTGGCGTCGGAATTCGCCATCAGGTGTTTGATATGGTCGCCGCCGGGGATATAGACGGCGTCATAGAAAACCGCGTCGACGGTGGTAAAGTCCTTATTGGGTGTAAAGGGCGCGCCGTTTTTGTCTTGGATGGCGCTCATCACATTGGAAACAGTCTCCGCCACCGCGCCGGCGCCTTGCAGCGCCGTTTCCATCGCTTGCAGGGAGGTGGGGCAAAATCCGTTTTCCAACAGGATGGCCACCTTTAAGGTGCGGGGAGACTTCACGGTGTTTTGCTGGCTGAGAGCGGGAGAGGCGGCCTTCACGTCATTGGGTGCCACATTGGCGGGGGCGGTGCCGCCGAGTCCCGGCGCGATGCGCGCCGCCAGATCCGGGGAAACATGGGCAAAAAGATCCACAACCTTTTGCTTGATGTCCTTGTTTTTTACGCTGCCGGCTTCATAGTGGAAGGCGTCGACGATATGTTCCTTCTCCATCTCCGACATGCTGTTCCAAAACAAAGTGGCCTGGCGGAAATGATCCCGAAAGCCGGGGCCCCGGCTCCGCTGGACGCGGCCATGCAGCAAGTCGCCGCGATGGGTAAAGCCGCCCTCCGCCTCCGGTACGGTGGCGGGAGCATCCTGGGCCAGCGTATTCGGCTTATAGCTGACGACGCCGCCATGAATTGCCATCCGGTGCATACCGTCCCGCTCATCATTGTGGACGGGAACCACCGGGCGGTTGATGGGAATTTCCCGGAAATTGGGGCCGCCGAGCCGGGAGATCTGGGTGTCGAGATAGGAAAAGAGACGCCCCTGCAATAAAGGGTCGTCGCTGAAATCGATGCCCGGCACAAGATTGGCGGGGCAAAAGGCCACCTGTTCCGTTTCGGCGAAGAAATTGTCGACATTGCGGTTCAGCGTCATTTTGCCGATGATTTTCACCGGCGCCAATTCCTCCGGCCAAAGTTTGGTGGGGTCTAGGATATCGAAATCGAATTGGGAGGCTTGTTCCTTTTCGATCATCTGTACCCCAAACTCGAATTCGGGATAATTTCCCTGTTCGATGGCGTCCCAAAGGTCCCGGCGATGAAAGTCCGGGTCTTTGCCGGAAAGCTTTTGCGCCTCGTCCCGCAGCAGGGAATGGACGCCGAGAAGGGGTTTCCAATGGAATTTTACGAAGCGCTCCTTCCCTTCGGCGCTGACAAAGCGAAAGGTATTGACGCCGAACCCTTCCATCATGCGGAAGCTGCGGGGAATCGCCCGATCCGACATGGCCCACATCACCATATGGACGGTTTCCGGCGTGCTGACCACGAAATCCCAAAAGGTATCGTGGGCGGTGGTGGCCTGGGGGATTTCATTGTGTGGCTCCGGCTTGACCGCATGGATCAGGTCCGGGAATTTGATGGCGTCTTGAATGAAAAATACGGGGATATTGTTGCCTACAAGATCAAAATTTCCTTCGTCGGTATAAAACTTTGTGGCGAAGCCGCGCACATCGCGAACGGTATCGGCAGAGCCGCGGGAACCGACAACGGTGGAAAAGCGAACGAAAACCGGGGTTTTTTTCAGCGGGTTCTGTAAGAAATCCGCCCGCGTATATTACGCCATCGAGCGATACGGTTCAAAAAAGCCGTGGGCGCCGAAGCCCCTGGCATGTACCACGCGTTCCGGTATGCGTTCATGGTCAAAGTGGGTGATTTTTTCCCGCAGGTGAAAATCTTCCAAGAGCGTGGGGCCCCGATCCCCGACCTTTAAGGATTCGTCGGTATTGGGAAGCGGCAGGCCATTGTCGGTGGTGAGGGTTTGCCCCATATCATAGTGGATGTGCGCTTCCATTTGCTGCATTTTCTTCAGGCTGCCGTCTTGATGGGCATTGGTATTCGGCATAGGCGATCCCTCCTTTTTAAATACAAATACGGGCTTTTGCTTAGTATGGCGCGGCCCCGGGGGATTATGCGAAAAAAGACGGCAAAACCGTATAAAAACGGCGGGCAAAGGCGAAAGCATTTGGCTTTTTAGGAGGGCGGAGCGGTTTTCGTCGGTTCTCTTTCTTGTCGGCCCGGGCCCTTTCTGCTACAATAAAGGGGTTCGGAAAAGGGCGTATTAAAATTTTTGCCGAGGGGAAGGGCGGGCCGCGATGCCATTTCATGAGATTGGTTGTAAGAGAGCGCTGCACCCTATCAAAAAGCCATTGCCGTACCGGTGGGATCTCAACATTTACCGGGGCTGCGGCCACGGCTGTCTCTATTGCTATGGGCGCGGTTCCCACCGGCACCTCGCCGGTTCCTTTGACGGGGATATCTATGTGAAAACCGATGTGCACGCGGCATTGGAGCGGGAATTGGCTTCCGGGAACTGGCGGCGCGAGATCGTCAACATCGGTGGCGTTACCGACAGTTACCAGCCGGCGGAAGCCGACCATCGGCTGATGCCGGATGTTCTTCGCCTTCTCATCCGCTACAAAACCCCGGCGATCATCTCCACCAAATCCGATCTGATCCTCCGGGACTATGACCTGATCGCAAAATTGGCGAGGCTGACCTATGTCAACATTGCCTTTACGGTGACGACAATGGAAGAAAGCCTGAGAATGGAAGTGGAGCCGGGGGCGGCAACTTCGGCCAAAAGGCTTGCGGCCCTGGCGGCCTTTCGCTCCGGCGATATTTCCACCGGCCTGCACATGATGCCGATTCTGCCCTTCCTCGGTGATTCCTTTGAGAATCTCGATGAAATTCTGGGCCGGGGCAAAGATGCCGGCGTACGCTATGTTTTACCGGGGGTTCTTTATCTGCGCGGCCCTTCCCGCCTTTTGATGCTGGATTATATGGAAAGGGAGCACCCCCGGCATTTTCCCGCCTTTCAAAACCTATACCGAAACCGGGAAGCGATGCAGGCCTATCGGCGGCGGCTTGATCCGCTGGTGCGGGACGGAATGGAGCATTACGGTTTAAGCGCGGATTTTGGGCGGCCGCTGCGGGAAAAGTTGGCGGCGATTGACGGGCGCCAGCTTGCCTGGTTTGAGGAAGAACGCTGAATTTCGCCGCCGCGAAGCATTTGGCCCGAAAAGGGAAAGGCCGGATCTTTTGCCGCCCAATGCGGCAAGGATCCGGCCTTGGTCTATGTCTTTGTTCCTAAGCCAATGTCTGTCAGCGGAAGATTTTCACCCGCTCATCCAGCGGCAGGAAGGTTTTTTCTTCCGGTTCCACCGTCGGTTTGCCGAAGGGCATTTCGGCCAGAAGCAGCCACTCGCCGGGCAATTTCCATTCCGCCTTCACCGCCTCGTCGATCAGCGGATTGTAATGCTGCAAGCTGGCGCCGTAACCGGCGTCCGCCAATGCTGTCCAGATGATGAACTGGAGCATACCGGCGCTTTGCAGCGACCAGAGGGGGAAATTGTCCTTATAGGAAGGGAAGTCCTTCTGCAAGTTTGCCACGGTGTTTTGGTCTTCGAAATAGAGGATTGTGCCGGTTCCCGCTTGAAAGGTGGCGAGTTTTTCCTCGGTTTTCGGGAAGCGTTCCGGGGATGATTTTACGCAAAGCGTCCTTGGTGATTTCCCAAACCTTGTCATGTTCGTCACCGAGTAAAACGAGCAGCCGGGCGCTTTGGGAATTGAATGCGCTGGGCGCGGCTTTAACCGCCCGGTGTACCAGGGCGATGATTTCATCGTCCGCCAATACCGCCTCTTTGCTCAGGCCATAGATGGAGCGCCTGTTTTCAACGATGGCAAGAAAATCTTTGCACATGGGATCTCCTCCTTTATCCGCTTGTTTTTCGATGCGCCGGTCTTAATCGGCGGGCCGCCTTGGGGCCAAAGGCCCTATTGTTTATCATACCATATCGCCGCTTGGAATGTAAGCGCCGACGCGCGCCGGGGCTTGTGTTTTTAAGACAATTTTAAGATGACAAAAGCCGAAAAATGAGATAAAATGGAATGGTATAAAACAAAGGAGCAGGCCATGGATATCGATGCATTGATATGTCGTATACTGGACGGAGAAGAAGCCGCCTTCGCCGATCTGGTTCTTATCTACCAGCAAAAAATCTATAATATCGCCTTTCGTTTTTTTAACAATGCCCATGACGCTCAAGACATTACCCAAGAGACCCTGATCAAGATCTACCGGGCCCTGGATCGCTTCCAACGGGGGCGGTCATTCGATAGCTGGGTCTATATGATTGCCATCAACAATTGCCGGGATTTGGCGAAAAAACGCAAACGCCAGCCCGCCGCCGCCCTCTCCCTGGACGATCAGGATAAGGTCTATCTCGACGCCGTCATTGCCGACGGCGGCCCCGGCCCGGAAAAGCAAATGCTGGATCAGGAAGCGGAGGTGCTGCTGAAGCGTTTCATCAGCGAATTGCCGGGAATCTATCGGGAAGTCATCGTGCTAAGGGAAATCGCCGGCCTTCGCTATGAGGAAATCAGCGAGGCGCTCCACCTCTCTCTGGGAACCGTAAAGTCGAGGATCAACCGGGGCCGCTTTATGATGCGTGAAAAAATCCTGGCGGAACGGGAACATTCTTTCTTTGAACATCGTTATGTGGAAAGAGAGGAGGGGGCCTAATGAGATGCGGGAACATTCGGGATTTGCTGTCCGCCTATATCGACGGTGAATTGACCGCCAAAGAAAGCAAAACGGTGGAAGCCCACCTTTCGTCCTGCGCCTCTTGCCGCCACGACCTTGAGGAAATCCAGGGCTTGGTGCTCTTCGTCGCTTCCTTAGCCGAAGAACCGCTGCCAAGGGATTTCGCCAAGGAATTCGTTCCTCCCAAAAGAGAAAAGGCCGCGAAGCTTCGGCATGGTTTCCGCGGAAAGATGGCCTTGGCCGCCGGGTTGTTTTTGGTCGCCATCGGTTTTGGCGCGGTTTTCGGCGGTGAAATTTTTCGCCCCGCCGCGCCGGAAGTCGGTTCTACCTTTATGGTGACGGAAGCCGGTGACGCCGAAGCCGAAACCGCGCCGGCGGAGGAACGGGCGGCCGAAGCAAAAGGCGACGCGGCGGAAGAACGGGCCGGCGGCATTGTACAGGATGCCGCGACCCTGAGCGTTTCTCCCGTGGCCATTCTCGATGAACAGGGAGCGGTGGCCACGCCCCAAGGCGGCGACTGTTATGCCATTGCCTTGGCGAAAGGGGAAAAGAACGCCGTCGTTTCCTATTTGGAAAGCCAGGTCGCTTTAAACGAATACCGGGGAGACGGAAGAGGGAGACGCCAATGGCATCACCTTTTACCTCACCGTGGAAGACGCGGTGAAACTCGGAAATAATTTGAAAGAAATGGGCATATTAAACCAAGGAAACGGCGCTTTGATTTTGGCCGTCAACAATGAAAGTTATCAGGCGATGGCGGCGGAGGCCGCGGCAACGGAAAATGCCGATGAGGTGGGCGTCGCCGAACAAAATGAGAGGGAAACCAAGCTTCGCCGGTTGATGGGAATGGTAAAGGTGGATATCCGTTTTCATTGACGGCGACACCGTCCGACGCAAAAAGGAATTCGCCGCGCTGTGGCGAATTTTTTTATAGAAATGAGGTGGGCTCGTGGACAAACTTCTTTTGATCGACGGCAGCAATGTGCTACATCGGGCATTTCATGCCCTACCTTTGCTGAAAAACGCCGCCGGCCGCTATACCAATGCCGTTTACGGTTTTCTGATGACCCTGCAAAAGGTTTGCGATAAGGAAAAGCCGACCCATGTGGCGGTTTGTTTTGATAAAGGCAAATCGACCTTTCGGCACCGGCGGTTTGCGGCCTATAAGGCAAAGCGGCAGGAAACCCCGGCGGAACTGGCGGAGCAATTTCCCCTGATCCGGGAGGTGCTGGAAGAAAAAGGCTTTGCCGTTCTGGAACTGGAGGAATATGAAGCCGACGACATCATCGGCACCTTGGCGCGGCAGGGTCAAGAGGCGGGGGAGGAGGTTTTGATCCTGTCCGGCGATAAGGATCTGCTTCAACTGGTGGAGGAAGGGGTTTCGGTTCTCTCCTTCCAAAAGGGAATCGGCGATACGGTTCTTTGCGATGTCGCCGCCTTTCAGGAGCGGTATGGCCTTCCGCCGCTGCGGATGGTGGACATCAAAGCCCTGATGGGAGATAGCTCCGATAATATTCCCGGCGTTCCGGGAATCGGCGAAAAAACCGCCTTGAAGTTGCTGCGCCAATATGGCGATCTCGACGGCGTCTATGCCGCCATCGACGAGATGCCCGCCAACAAACAGCGGGAAAAATTGCGGGAAAACCGGGATTTGGCCTACCTTTCCAAAGAATTGGCCACCATCGTTCGGGACATTCCCCTCGGCGTCGCCCCGGAGGATTTGAAACCCAAAGGATACCAACCGGAAAAATTGCGCCAGCTCTATCGGGAACTCGGCTTTAACAGCCTTTTAAAAACCATCGCGGAACCCGCGGCCCCGAGCCTTTTCCCCGACCTGGACGCGGCGGCAGGGGGGGGAGAGCCTAAGGGATCGGAAAGCGAAATTCCCTATCGCCATACCGTCGTCAAAGACAGGGAGGCCTTTATGGCTTCCTGCCTTGGCATGAAAACCGTCGCACTTTACGAAGGCAACGGCGCTTTTTACCTTGCCGATGGAGAAGGGCGGGTGGCGGCCTTCTCCGGGGCGGAGGTGGAACCGCTCCTCGCCAACGGTGATGTGGAGAAGATCGGCCATCGAACGAAGGGACTGTATCGCGCCGGCCTGGAGCAGGGGGCGGCCCTTCCCGCGGGCCTACAGGATATGGAGATCGCCGCCTATCTGCTGGAAGCAGTGGAAAGCGATTATAGCCTGGATCGGCTTTTTTCCCGCTATCTCGGTTTCCAAAGCGAAAGCTGGGAGGAAAAGAAAAAACCATTCGCTACCGCCGCCGCTTTCTTCCCACTTTGGGAGATTCTGCGAAAAGAACTTGCCGCCACCGGCGCTTGGCCCCTCTATCGGCAGACCGAATGGCCGCTGGTTAAAATCCTTGCCGGGATGGAGTGGGAAGGCATCCGGGTGGACAGAGAAAAATTGCGGGAAATGTCCCGGGATTTGACGGTGGCAAGATCGCCGCCGTGCAGGAACAGGTGTATTTCTGGCGGGCGAAATTTTCAATCTCAATTCTCCTAAGCAATTGCAGCAGATTTTATTTCATAAAATGGGCCTTACGCCGTTGAGAAAAACGAAACCGGCTACTCCACCGACAATGAGGTGCTGGAATCCCTCGCCGGTTTCAGTCCCATCGCCGAAAATATATTGGTCTACCGGCAACTGTCGAAACTAAAATCCACCTATACCGATGCGCTGGAAAAGCTGATCGATCCCGGTACCGGCCACATTCACACCAAGTTTAACCAGACCGTGACCGCCACCGGCCGCCTTTCCTCCACCGAGCCGAATTTGCAGAACATTCCGATCCGGCAGGAGGAAGGCCGGGAGATCCGCAAGGCCTTCACCGCGTCGGGGCCCGATCGCAAGCTGTTGGCGGCGGACTATTCCCAGATCGAACTGAGAATTCTCGCCCATTATGCCGAAGAGCCGGTCTTGATTTCTTCCTTCGCCCAGGGGGAGGACATTCACACCCGCACCGCGGCGGAGATTTTTCATGTACCGAAAGAAGCCGTCGACGGGGAGATGCGCCGCAAGGCCAAGGCCGTCAATTTCGGCATCATTTACGGCATCAGCGATTATGGTCTGGCCGGGATCTGGGCATTCCCCGGGCCGATGCCAAACGGTATATCGACAATTATTTTTTGCGCTACCCCAAGGTTGAGGCCTTCCTCGACGGTTTGATCGCCGCCGCCCGAAAAGATGGCTATGTGGAAACCCTGTTGGGCCGCCGCCGTTATCTGCCGGAGATCAAAAGCCGCAATTTCAATCTGCGCTCCTTCGCGGAGCGGACGGCGATGAACACCCCGTTGCAGGGCACCGCCGCCGACATCATCAAGGCGGCGATGGTGCGGGTGGTGCGGGATATGGAAGCCAAGGGTCTCAAAAGCAAACTCATTTTACAAGTTCATGACGAATTGATCTTCGATTGCCCCGCGACGGAAATTCCCGCCATGCTGCCGCTGGTTCGGGAAGCCATGGAGCGGACGGTGGCCCTCAAGGTGCCCCTCGCCGTCGACATCAAGGTCGGTTATGACTGGTACCATATGGAGAAAAGCGAATGAAGATCGTCATTTCCGATCTGTCCTGGGGCGAAGATACCATGGAACGGCAAAGGCTGGAACAGCTTCCCGGCGCCGAAATTCACTTCTTCTCGCTAAAAACCGAGGAGGAGTTGATTGCCCATTGCCGGGGCGCCGCGGCGGTTCTGTCGGAAGCCGCCCCCTTTAGCCGCCGTGTTCTGTCGGCGCTGCCGGATCTGCGGATGATTTCCATCCCCGCCATCGGTTATGACCATGTGGACTTGGCCGCCTGCCGGGAGCTGGGCGTCGCCGTTGCCAATGTGCCGGGGTATTGCAGCGACGAGGTGGCGGATCATGCCATGGCCTTGCTTTTGGCCATCAACCGTTCCATCGTTCTCGGCCATGAGCAGGTCAAGGCCGGGGTATTTTCCTATTTGGGCTTGCCGGCCTTCCCGAAATTGCGGGGCCAAACCCTGGCCATCATCGGCTGCGGCGCCATCGGGCTTGCCGTTGCCGCCAGGGCCCGGGCCTTCGGTATGCGGGTGCTCGGGGTTTCCGCCGGCGGACGAAGGAAGATTCGGCGGCCGCAGGCGTGGAAAAGGTGGAGCTGGAGGAAGCATTGGCGCGCTGCGATGTTCTTTCTCTCCATTTGCCCGCCGACAAAGATACGGTGGGTTTCTGCAATCGGGCCTTTTTTGCCTTGGCGAAACGAAGCCCCATTTTAATCAATACCGCCAGGGGCAAGCTGATCGTCGAGGAGGATCTATTGGAGGCACTGGAAGAGGGGAGCATCCGTTGGGCGGGCCTCGACGTCCTCGCCGAAGAACCGCCGGATCGGAACAACCCGCTGCTGAAAAGCGACAAGGTGATCTTTACCCCCCATTACGGCTTCTTTTCCCTTTCCTCCAGCCGGGAAGTGCGGGAACGGGCCGCCGAGAATATCCTCGGCCATTTTGGCGGCAACCGAAAAAACGTCGCTTATCTTGTAGGAGGTGAACCATGCCAGAACTGCCGGAAGTAGAAACGGTGCGGCGCACATTGGCAAAGCATATTGTGGGCCGGCCCATCAGCGAGGTTGTGCTGTTGGGAAAACACCTCGTCGCCGCCGGCGGCGACCTCAATGAGGCTTTGCTGGGCAATGCCGTTTCCTCCATCCGCCGCCGGGGAAAATATCTAATTTTTGACCTGGCCCGTGGCGGCGTCCTCATCCTGCATCTGCGCATGACGGGGCAACTGGTCTATTTTGAAAGGCCCTTCGACGCCGACGCCCACATGCACCTGATCCTCCGCTTTGGGCCGGAGGAAGGGCTTTATTTTCGCGATGTGCGTAAATTTGGGCGCCTCTGGCTGCTATCGGAAGAGGGGGCCTGCGCCGGTTTGGGTCGGCTCGGCCCCGAGCCCTTCGAGCCGGATTTCAGCGTCGAATACCTTGTTGCGGCGCTGGCGAAAAGCCGCTGCGCGATCAAGGCCAAGCTATTGGATCAATCCTTGGTGGCGGGTATCGGCAATATTTATGCCGATGAAATTTTATTCGCTTCTTTTTTGCATCCGAAACGCATATCCTCTTCACTAAACCAAGGGGAAATCCGCGTTTTACACCGCGAGATCGTCGCCACGTTGGAAAAGGCGATCGACGGTGGCGGAACGACATTTCGGGATTATGTGACCGGGGAGGGGAGCGCCGGAGGATACCAGCAGGCGCTTTCGGTGTTCCGCCGCGAAGGGAGGGCCTGTCCCCGTTGCGGCGAAAGGATCCTGCGCCTTCGCTGCGCCGGCAGAAGCAGCTTTTTTTGCCCCCGCTGCCAAAGGGAGGACGCGCCATGAGAACCGTCGGCCTCACCGGCGGCATTGCCACCGGCAAAAGCGTCGCTTCCCGATACCTGGAATCTTTGGGGGCCGAAATCATCGACGCCGATGTCATCGCCCGCCAGGTGGTGGAACCGCCCTCCGCCGCTTTAACGCAAATCGCGGCGGTTTTTGGCGCCGATATGCTGTCTCCTTCCGGGGATCTCGACCGCCGCCGCCTGCGGGAATTGATCTTCCGGGATGCGAAAAAGAGGGAAAAACTGAATGCCATCCTGCACCCGGCGATTCGCGCCAAGGTGGAGGCATCCCTCGCCGCTTCCAAAGCCGCCCTGGCCGTCATTGTCGCGCCCCTGCTGTTGGAGGCGGGATACCAGGAAATTTGTGATGAAATCTGGCTTTTGTACCTACCGGAAGGGCTTCAGCTGGAGCGCTTGGTGCGGCGGGACGGCATCGACCCCGCCTTGGGCCGTGCCATGATCGACGCCCAAATGCCCTTCGAAGAAAAGCGGCGCTTCGCCACCCATGTGATTGAAAACAGCGGCGATCCCCAAGCCTTTTATAAAGAGAACTGCGGCGGCTTTATGAAGCCGCGAAGTCAGATGGAGAAAATGAGAAAAAAGAGGAAGATCAGAAATAACCGGCTGCGGCGAAGGCGGCGCAATTTAATTTTGCGCTGGATTTTTGCCGTGGTTTTGCCTTTGCCGTCACTTGCTTTATCGTCTATACTTATTCGGTGGAGGAACGGCTCTATCCCAGACAGTTCCGCTTGCAGGTGGAAAAGTATGCTGCTGAAAATGACCTTGACGATTGCCTGGTCTATGGTATTATCAAAGCGGAAAGCAATTTTCAGGTCGACGCCGTTTCCAGCAAAGGCGCCGTCGGCTTGATGCAGTTGATGCCGGAAACGGCCCGTTGGTCTGCGTCGAAAATGGGAATCGCCTATGAGGAAGCGCGGCTGACGGAATGCGATTACAATATAAAAATCGGCACATGGTATCTAAAGAGGTTGCTGGATTACTATGAACATGATATAAATAAAGCGATAGCCGCTTACAATGGCGGCGAAGGAAATGTCGACGCCTGGTTAAAGGACGGAATCTGGGATTTGGCACCCTGAAAGACGCCGCCGCGATTCCTTTTCCCGAGACAAGGGAATATCTGAAAAAAGTAATCGCATACCATGAGAAATACAGGGCGATTTATGAATAAGGACGAAGGGAAGAGCGGACGATGGTTTATGATTCTTGGAGAAGCTGAAAACCCTGCGAGATGTGGACAAGCGGCGGCCCATTCCGCCAGCCATGAGGACATCCCTGAGCGGGTTGACCACCGATATTTATTTCATCCGCACGATGGAGATTTTAAAAAGCCTCGGCAAGGAAACAATGCCGGTAAAGGCCGAAATCTTTGGCCGCCGGGAGGGGCTGCCCCGCCGGTACCGCCGAGGTTTTGCAGCTCCTTGCCGACAAGGATGTGCGCGTTTACGCGATGGAGGAAGGGGACAGGATCGCCCCCAAGGAAGTGGTGATGCGCATCGAAGGCTCCTATCATGAATTCGGCCTGTTTGAAACTGTGATCCTCGGTATGCTCGCCAGTGCCAGCGGCTGGGCGACGGCGGCCCGGACGGCGAAAAACGCCTGTGGCGACGCGCCGATGTCATGTTTTGGCGCCCGGCACCTTCATCCCGCCGTGGCCCTGGTGATGGAGCGGGCCGCTCTGATCGGCGGCGCCGATAGCGCCAGCTGCATTCTCGGCGCAAAGCTGATGGGACAAGACCCCTCCGGCACCGCCCCCCATGCCCTCTATATCATTTTGGGTGATACGGTGGAAGGCGCCGTTGCCTATCATGAAACGATGCCGCCGGACGCGGCGCGGATCGTTCTCGTCGATACCTTTAAGGACGAATGGGAGGAAACAAAGCGGGTGGCCGAGGCCTTGCGGGAAAACTTGGACGGCATCCGCCTCGATACACCCAGCGAGCGCGGGGGCGTCAATGCCGAATTTGTGCGGGAAATCCGGGCCCGCCTGAACCAAAGCGGGCTTTCCCGGGTGAAAATTTTCATCTCCGGCGGTTTAACACCGGAACGGATCGCCATACTCAAAGAAGCGGGGGCCTCCGCTTTCGGCGTCGGCAGCTATATCTCCGGCGCACCGGCCATCGACATGACGATGGACATCAAAGAAGTCGGCGGGGTTGCCATCGCGAAGCGGGGCAGGATTCCGGGAATCACCGAAAATCCCCGTTTACAACAGAAACAGTAGAAGCGGGAACCAAACAAAAAAGCCCGGCGCCAGCGTATTTAACGTGAAGCCGGGTTTTTTTGTCTGTGATTGGGGAAACCCCTTCGCCGGTATTTATAGGGATTTCAAGGCCGTGACGAAATGCAGAAACGGCGGCGGCGGCCCTTGCCGCAGGCCGCGGAAGGCTCCCCTCTAAATATAGCGATTCTCTTTAAAGGTTCCAACCGTGGTGCAGCGGGCCATTGCCCCGCCCCAGCCTAAGACCGTAGCGCAGCGCGCCGCTGACAAAGTCCTTCGCCGCGGCGACGCTTTCCGCCATCGTTTTCCCGTTCGCCAGCCCGCAGGCGATGGCGGAGGACAGGGTGCAGCCGGTGCCATGGGTATGGTTGGTTTTGATCCGCTTCCCCCGCAGCCAGAGGCCGGCGCAATTGTGCCAGAGCAGATCGTCGCTGTCCTCTTCCCGGTGGCCGCCTTTGATGAGGATATGGCCGTCGAAATGGGCGGCGATACCGGCGGCGGCCCGCTCCATATCGGCTTGGCTCTCGATGGCGGTTCCGGATAGAACGGTGGCTTCCGGTATATTGGGGGTGACGATGTCCGCCAGAGGAAGGAGAAGTTCGATCAAAGCCCGCACAGCGTCGCGGTGTAACAGCGCGCCGCCGCTGGTGGCGACCATGACCGGATCGAGAACAACATTTCTCGCGCCGTAACGGCGCAGTTTGTCTGCGATGACGGCAATGATATCCCGATTGGAAACCATGCCGATCTTTACGGCATCGGGAAAAATATCGCTGAAAACGGCGTCGATTTGGGCGGCGACAATATCCGGTTTTGTCTCCAAAACATCGAAAACGCCGGTGGTATTCTGTACGGTCAAGGCGGTTACGGCGCTCATGCCATAGAGATTGTGAACGGCGAAGGTTTTTAAATCCGCCTGAATACCGGCGCCGCCGCTGGGGTCGGAACCGGCGATGGTTAAAACGGTTCTCATCGGTTTTCTTCCTCCTTTCCAAATGGAAGCAGCCGGCGAAGCCTTCGGGCCGCCGCTTCAATATCGTCGGCGGCAAACAAGGCGGAGACAACGGCGATGCCGTCGATGCCGCTCCCGGCCAATCGGTGCAGATTGTCCTCGCGGATGCCGCCGATGGCCACCACCGGAATTTTGACCGCCCGGCAGATCTCTTGCAGTTCCGGCAAGGAAACCGTGGCGGCGTCTCCCTTTGTGGCGGTGGGGAAAATGGCGCCGACGCCGATATAGTCGGCGCCTTCCTTTTCTGCTGCCAGCGCCAATGGGACATTGTGGGCGGAGACGCCGATGATGCGTTCCGGCCCCAGCATCTTTCTGGCGGCGGCGACGGAGCCGTCGCTTTGGCCGAGGTGAACGCCGTCCGCCCCTACCGCGGCGGCCACTTCCACGCTATCGTTGACAAGGAAGGGAATCCGGTAGCGGCCCGCCACCGCCTGGATGGCGGCGGCCTCTTTGGTCCACGTTGCGCCGTCCATCTCCTTTTCCCGCATCTGCACACAGGTGATCCCGCCCCGGATCGCTTTTTCCACCTGTTGGCTTAAAGTTTCACCCTTGCCAGGCCAGCGCGGTCGGTGACGGCAGAGAGCCTAAAGCGCTTTCTACATTCGTTCAATTTTGCGCCACTATCCATGTCAGCCAGCACCAGCATCGATTTGCCGACAAAATCGAGGAGGTACCGCAGGCGCATCGTGCCATTGCCGCCCCCTCTTTTGCCGCCTTCTGTTGGGCCAATTCTCCGCTGATGCCCATTGCCGTAATGGCGGCGGCGGTGGCTTCCAGCGGTTCGCCGCGATTGGCGGCGCAGTAGGCCCCAATCATGCATGACAGCATACAGCCGGTGCCGCTGATTTTTCCCATTTGGGCATGTCCATTGTGGATCGCATAGGCGGAAACAGGGGAGGCGGCGATGTCGATGGCGCCGGTGATGGCGATCACCGCCCCGGTTTTTTTCGCCAGTTCCTTTGCGAAGGCCACGGTTTCCTTGATATTTCCCCTATGGATTTGGTCGGCGGCGGCGGCGTCTACCCCCTGCCCGCGGCCGTTTTGCGCGCCGATGGTTTTGATCTCCGGCATTGCCCGGATAACGGTGAAATGAATTTCTCCCAATAGTTCGCTGACGGCTTTAGCGCAGAGGCGGAAGCGCCTACACCGACAGGGTCCAGGACAGGGATTTGCAAGGCGTTCGCCCTTTTTCCGGCTTTGCGCATTGAAGCGACGGTACGCCGGTTCAGCGTGCCGATATTGAGGACGAGGGCGCCGGCGATGGCGACAATATCTTCCACTTCGTCATGATCATCGGCCATGATGGGAGAGCCCCCCCACCGCCAAAACGACATTGGCGCAGTCGTTCACGGTGACATAATTGGTGATGGCGTGGACGATGGGGCGCAGTTCCGTTACATTTTCAAGATTCTTTCAAACATGGCGGGCTCCTTTCTTGCCAAGGATTTTTCGGTAAAAAAGCAGATGACCATCCTTTACCAGCATTGTCAGTACAGTGCTGCCCAGGAAAGTATCCATCTGCATCATAAGGCGGTAGAGGACGATGCCGATCACCCAGAGAACGGCATTTCGCAAAGAGATAGGGACGGGCCACGGCCCCGCTTGCCGCCGCAGCAGAAAGAAATCACAGAGGACGATGGCGAAAAGCGGCGCGAAAGCAGTGCCGATCAGATAGAGGAACCCTTCATACCGTTCTGTAGAATCATAATCGCCATCGCCAGGCCGAGAGCGCAAACGACAAAGGAAACCGCTTTTTCATTGCCGGGGCGGATCAGGGAAAAGCTCACCGCGGCGGAATGCACGTCCAAAAATGTGGTGGTTACGGTTGAGAACAGCACCATCCAAAGGGCGATGGCGGGAAGCCCCGCCGCCAGCAGAATCGCGGAAATGTCGCTGGTGCCGGCATAAAGAGCGCCCACAAACCGATGGCATACATGAATGCTGCCGGTACCGCGAATACGGCGGCCACCAGCGGGCCGGTCTTTGTCCGTTTCGCGTAACGGGTATAGTCGGATACCAACGGCAGCCAGGAAAGGGGCATGATGATGCTCAATTCCATCGCTGCGCCAAAAGACATCGTTCCGGCGACGGAAAAGACCCCTTCTTTTCCGGAAACAAAAACGATAGACCCCAGAAGGCAGGAGATCACCAGCAAACTGCCGACAGTGATCAAGTTTAGTTTGGTTAGGTTCTTTAGCCCGGTGACGATCAAAGGCAGAGCAAGAGTGTGATCAGGCAGCTCAAAGGGTAGATTACCATAATCAAAGGCGGCGATAGCGATCAGATCCAGCGCCTTTGCGCCATTGGCGATCATAATGCCGGTCCAGCCGATCAACTGGGCGATATTGAGAAGGGCGAAGAAAACGGCGCCTTTTTGCCCGAAGGAAGCCGCGTCGTTTTCAAGGCTGCCGACGTTTCGATTGGGTGCCGATTCGGCCGGTCAAATAGAGGATCAGACAACCGATGGTGTGTCCGGTTACTTGATAGCGGCCAGCCCGGGGCCAAGGCCCAGCGGCGCCAAGGGCGCCGGTCAAAATTTCCGCCAGCGAGACGGCGGCGCCGGAGCAAAGCGGCCCCAGGCCCGTATTGGAGATCGCTTAGTGTTTAATTTTTCATTTTACCCGCCTTTTTCTTAATTTTCCGGAAGGCTTCATCGGGGCGGCGAAAAGGAAAGGGATGCGGCCAAAGAGGTGCGCATCCCATCTAAGCAGTTGCTGTTCCCTACGTTGGCATTACCCAAAATCCAGGTACGGTCGAAACTAACAGTTCCCTCTCAGCCTATCGCTATAAGCTCCCGGATGTATCATTTTTTGTATCTTATCATCTTTTTCGACGCTTGTAAAATATGAAGAATAATTTCATTTTCTCGCGGCAGACTTGACAGAAGCGGCGGATCGCGGTTTCAATGGTAACAAGAAAGGGGGGCGGCAATGGAACATTTTGATGTTTTAACCAATGAGGATTGCAAACAGGGGAAAAAGAAGTCCGGGAGCGATGTGCATCGGGACGGAGATTGGCATGGCGGCGTCCATATTTGGATGCATTCGGGGCGGAAAGGAGTGCTTTTGCGGCAGATTTCAAAGAAGAGATCATAGCCTCCGGTGGGGAGGGGCATAGAAAGTTGCATCATAAATTGATGGGCAGGATCGCTCTATTGCATTAATCTCGAAGAATACCGCAAGGTATTGTGCCCGGCTACCGGCGCCGTCAGTGCTTGCAGGGAATCCGAACCGCTGTTCATCAGCAGACGGCATTTAACACCGTCCACCATCGTGGCCTTCGCCATTCGCAATGGCGCAAGAGATGAAAACTTTTGCGAAATCCGATTCCGACATATTGAATATACGCATCATTTCCGGAAAGAACCGGTTTTTCCTGGTTCGCAGCATAATCATCAACCTCTTTTTTGGAGTCGGTTAAGCCTTCGGTGCCGGTATGCCCCGCACCTGCTCCCTCGCGACCTTCGCGCTGTGCACCGCCGCCACATCGCAGGTTCTCGGCACACTGAGGGGCAGAAACGCAGCAGTCCTCACGAACGATGCTGCCGCGATGGTTCATTTCATCGCCGTCAGGAATTGAAACGCCGCATTTCGAACAGAGCATCATAAAGCTATCGCTGATTGAGATTTTACTTTATACTGTATTTATGGGAAAAATAATCGGAAAAGTAAAGGCAATTTGATGCCGAAAATCGCTGCGGCATAACGCCTGATTTTACAAGAAGGATATTCGGATACAAAACCGCCAATCCGATTTATGTACCGGTTTTATGTGTTCGGCAAAATATGGCAGGCACTGAAACTTGTTCACACCAGAGTGCACAAACCAGTAAAAAAAACCATTGATTCTGGATTGCTTTTTTACATTGCCAATCTCCTATGTTGGATTGAAAGAGGCGCCGACGCTCTCTTTCATAAAATGCAGTAGTGGAATGAAGCAGACAGGTACGTTTGAGGGCGTATGCGAGAGCGTGTGGGTTCAGAACCACCTGCACCAACTAAATGGGTAACTATGTCACTTTGCTCTTTTGTTGCCAATCGTGAGTGAATAAAGATATTCGAAAAAGGCATCCATCAGGCGACTGGGGATTCTCCTTTCGGCGATGGCATTCAATCTAAAACGGATGGCAAAAAGCTGCTAAGAGGGCTTTTCGCCATCGTTTAACTAACCGCGTTCATCCGTTAATACAAAAAACACGGCTTTGTCAAGAGATCCTCTTCTTGACGCATGTTTTATTGTAAAATTCATTATACTTGTAGGTGATCAGTATGTTTCCAGGTGCGCTTTAGGGGAGAATGAGAAGCAGGTACTGAATCCTGCGCGGGCCCGTAGTATTACCCCCAGAAAGTACACACCATGATATACTGTACACGTACAAAGAAAATTTAACGGCATCATTGTGGAGGTTCGGCGTCAATATGCCAGGAGAAATTTAAGGAAAAAGTGATGCGAACGCAGAAGAGAACGGCCTTTCCATAAAGTACACGGCAAAGAAATATGGCATATCAAAACATTCCGTTGTTCAGCAATGGTATAATCTCTATAAGCGCGAAGGCGCTGCCGTCTTTATCGCACATCGGAAAAGGCAGCTAAAAAGCCGCGGAAGCCCAAACCTCCAGTAAAAGATCATAAGGATCTACTTGCGGAAAAGCCAGTATTTGCGCATGGAGAATGCCTGTTTAAAATTGAAAGGCCTGTGAATTCAGGAGAGGACAGCAAAGAAAGCTAAAAATCGGTTGTTCATGAATTAAGGCAAGACTTCTCACTCTCAGTTACTCACCCAGCCAGCATTCCCGCAGCACCTATTTTAAAACCTCAATTCAAGATAAGAGGAAGCTACATGACAAATACAAAGGATGTAAAGGAAAGGATCCGCTTCCTCTTCCGAAAGAAGAAAAACATAAAGGACGCTGCGGCTATGAAGGAATTACCTGGAGGTGAAAAAAGAGATGACGATCAACCATAAAACCGTCGCCAAACTTATGAAGGAAATGGAGGCACTCTCCTGCCAAGTGCGGAAGAAGAAATATTCAGCGCATTATATGGCCGCTACAAAGGCACCCAATATCTTAAACCGGGATTTCCATGCAAAAACCCATTCGCAAATGAGTCACCGATGTCACCGAATTCAATATCCAGGGAAAAGATCTTTTTATCTGTGCTCCTTGGCCTCTTTAACCGTGAGGTCGCGCTTATTCCATTGATAATAGTCTCTTTCAAGCTCGTACAAGATATGATGGCGAAAGATGCTTTGAACACTTTCGATGACTGCCAGAGATTGTTCGATCCGTTGGATCAGGGCTGGCAATACCATCACAAGGAATATGTCAAGCTTTTACACCATTGACTTCACACAAAGCATGTCAAGAAAGGCCACGTCTTATCGATAACGCCGTGATCAAGCTTCTTTGCCATCTTAAAATCTGAATTCTATTACCTTCGGGTTACCTCGGTGAAGAGTTTATAAACGAACTCAACGACTATATTTATTACTACAATCACATTAGGATTTCTGAAGGCTTAATGGATTGACACCTGTACTTTTTTAGAGCACTTCACACATATTCAAGCTGATGCTTTTGTCCAACTTTTGGGGGGCAGTTCACCGCCACTGTATAGACGGAGCCGCTATCGAAACCACCGGCGGTATGAGCCGACCGGGAAGGGATGGCAGGCGATGATGTTGAGCCAGGAGACCTGCCTGAAAACGCGCTATATGAGGACGATGGTAAGTCCACATCCATTCGATGTGGGCTTTTTTGTTTGCCCAAAAAGAGCAAAAAGGAGGTTGACAGATGAAAAAAGCGGTTTTGCGGGGCAAAAGATTTGATATGGGAAACAGGGCCGTTACCTTCTTAATAGTCCGGCGAGATACAAATGCGTGTGGTTTATGCCGGTATCTGTCGCACCGACCGGAAGGCGTATCGAGGCGGGCAAAGGGATCTAATACTCCCCGGGTGTTGGGGCATGAGATCGCCGGCGCCATTGAAACCATAGGGGAAGGGGTGACGGGCTTAAACCCGGGGCAGGCCGTCCTCCACCCCGGTGTTTTTTGCGGGAGTTGCCCCGGCAACGTACTCGGCATGGACCAGGTTTGCCCGGATATGCGGATTTTCGGTTTCCATTTGGACGGTGGCTTTCAGGAAGTGGTCACCGTCCCGGCGGCAGCGGTGCGGGGGGGTTGCGTGCTTCCGCTGCCAAAAACGGCGGACCTCGCCAATTTTGTGCTGGCGGAGCCTTTGGCTTGCGCCCTTCATATGGAAGCACGGCTATCCGCTTTTGGGAAAGACCGGCTCCTCATCATTGGCGGTGGTGTTTTGGGTCTGCTGACCGCCATGTTGTGGCGACATAGAGGGCGGGGCCCCGTCACCATCGCGGAGGTTGATCGGGAACGGAGGGCCATTGGCGTGGAACTGGGCTTTACCGTGGTTTGCCCGGCAAAGATCGGCGAAAACCAATTCGACGCGGCGATTCCTTGCTGCCCTGAAAACGCCGCCTTTTCCCTAGCTTTGTGCGCCCTCCGTCCCCGGGGGCAATTTGGCTTTTTCAGCGGGCTGACCGCGGAGAACCTGCCGGAGAGGGCCGATGTCAACCTGCTTCACTATAAGGAATTGGCTTTATTCGGCGCTTATGGCTGTGGTTTGGCGGATACGAGGGAAGCGGTGCGGCTGCTGCTGGCGGGCTTTCCGGCAAAAGCGTTGCCGCGCCGGATTTTGCCGCCGGAAAACCTGGCGGAGGCACTGCAAAATTTAGAGCTGCAGACGGGGCTTTTGCAAATTTTAACATTTGAAAAGGAAAGCGAGGAAAATTAGGATGAGCCGACAAAAAGAGTTTGGCGCCGCCATTGAAATGCTGCTTTTGGGCAAGGATTTTTCCACCGAGGAAATGGGGGGATATTTCTCCCGGATATTATTAAACAAGGAAACCGAGATGCACCAGGGCGCTTTTCTAGCGGCCTTACGGGCCAAAGGGGCCACGGTGGAAGAAATCGCCGGTGCCTGGCGGGCGATTTATGAATTGGATACGGTGAAGGTAGAGGTAAAGGTCGACGGCCCGCTATTGGAGAACAGCGGCACCGGTATGGATCGGCTGAAAACCTTCAATGTCAGCACCGCCGCAGCGCTGGCCGCCGCTTCGGAACTGCCCATCGCCCGTCACGGCTCCCGGGCCATCACCTCCCGTTGCGGCACCATCGACATCCTGGAAGGGTTGGGCC
>JAXGQJ010000025.1:0-30127 GCA_040766505.1 Clostridiales bacterium | reverse complement strand
AGCAGTCGGAAACATGGGTTTTCAGACCGGTAACATCCTCGAACCCGCGATGGGTGTCGGCAATTTCTTCGGCTTACTTCCCGACACCATGGCGGGAAGTCGTCTCTACGGAGTGGAGCTAGACAGCATCACGGGGCGAATCGCAAAACAGCTCTATCCCAAGGCGGATATAACCGTGGCTGGCTTCGAGACCACAGATAGACGGGACTTCTTCGACCTTGCCATCGGCAACGTCCCCTTTGGGCAGTATCAGGTAAACGACCGGGCTTACAACAAGCTCGGTTTTTCCATTCATGACTACTTTTTTGCCAAGACGCTCGACCAGGTGCGTCCGGGAGGCGTGATTGCCTTTGTGACAAGCCGTTACACGATGGATAAGCAGTCGCCGGAGGTACGCAAATATATTGCCCAGCGAGCGGAGCTTCTCGGTGCGATTCGTTTGCCCAACGATACTTTCAAGGCAAACGCAGGAACGGAAGTCGTCTCGGATATCATCTTCCTGCAAAAGCGAGACCGTCCCATCGAAATAGACGCAGACTGGATTCACCTCGGCAAGTCCGACAACGGCTACGATATCAACAGCTATTTCGTAGAGAGCCCCGAAATGGTGCTCGGTAATACGACTTCTGAGAGCACCCAATACGGACGGCAGGACTACACCGTCGCGCCCATCGAGGGATTGAACCTCGCCACGCAGCTTTCGTATGCCGTGAGCAATATTCGCGGTACTTACACCGAAGCAGAACTGCCGGAGCTGGGCGAAGGTGAAGAGATCGACACCTCTATTCCGGCTGACCCTAATGTGAAGAATTACAGCTACACTGTTGTAGATGGCGATGTATACTACCGTGAAAACTCACGCATGGTAAAGCCCGATCTCAACGCCACCGCCAAGGAGCGCGTCAAGGGAATGGTCGAGCTGCGGGACTGCGTTCAAAAGCTCATTTATCAGCAGATGGACAGCTTCACGCCGGATATGGAAATACGCCGCACTCAAACAGAACTCAACGACCTCTACGATAGCTTTACAGACAAATACGGTCTCATCAACAGTCGCGGCAATGCCCTCGCCTTTGCCGATGACAGCTCCTATTATCTGCTTTGCTCCCTCGAAGTGCTCGACGAAGATAACAACCTCAAATGCAAGGCGGATATGTTCACCAAGCGGACTATAAAGTCCCATGAAGTCGTAACCTCGGTTGATACAGCGTCGGAGGCGAAGGCGCTTTCCAATGCCGGGGCGAATAAATTCGCTCCGACCGCTGGAACTATGGCGGCGGCGGGGATGGCAGCAAGTATTATTTGAACGAGCCGGATCCCGGCAGCTTCTCCTATGGGGAAGCCGCGCCGACCTATGCGAACCCTTATCAGGATCAAATGTCTTCGGCGCTGGACGCGATCCAGAACCGGGGGAGCTATGAAAGCCAGTACGGGGGTGACATTTCTTCCCTATTGGAGGGATTGCAGAACCAACAACCTTTCAGCTATGACCCCAAGACGGATCCGCAATGGGGGGCCTATGCCAAGCAGTACCGCCGGGAGGGGCAGCGGGCCACGGCGGACACTTTAGGGCAGGCGGCGACGATGAGCGGCGGCATCCCTTCCACCGCGGCGATGACCGCGGCGGGGCAGGCCGGAGACTATTATGCCGCCCGGCTTTCGGACAAGCTGCCGGAGTTGGCGGGGCAGGCCTATGAGCGGCATCAGGGGGATTTCTCAAATAAGCTCGCGATTTTGAACGAGCTGCAGCGGATGGATGAATCGGACTACCAGAAGTTTATCGACGAGACGGGGCTGGACTTCGACACCTTGACGGCGCTGATGTCCCTTTCCGATCAGGACTATTCCCGGCACCAGGACCGGCTGGGGCAGTACAATACGGATAAGACCTTTGGCTACAACCAGTATCTTGACAGCCTGGATTGGGACCGGGACCGGGAGACCATCGACCGGACGCAAAAGAATTATGAAGGGGAACAGGCCTTGGCGAAGGGGCAGTATGACAAGGAAATGAGCTTGGAGAAGGCGATCTTGGCGGCGGAGCAGCTGGGGGACACTAGCCTTTTGCGGAAGCTGTTGGGGCTTTGATTTGAGGGGAAGGAGGGGCGAAACAATGGCGGGGCAGAAAAGGCGGAATCCATCGGCTCAGCAATGGATTTTGGAGCAAGAGCGGAAGAAAGCGGAGGAAAAGAAGAAGAAGCAGGAAGCCGCTAAGAAGCTGGCGGCTATGGTTTCGCCGCAGACGCCGGCGCTTAAAGAATTTGACACCGGGAAAAAGAAGGCCGCGACGGCGAAGAAGGCCGGCGGGGGAACGAAGAAAGGGACATCGGCAGCCGGCAGCGGGGGCAGAGGGAGAAGCGCGGCGGCGGCCGGCGGCTCCGGCCTATTGGAGCGGGTGCGGGCCCGGATCGAGGAATGGCGGCGGGAGCGGGAAGCGCGGCGGGGATCCGCCGTTTCCACGCCCCCCAGGGGGCCGCGGCGGAATGAGAGCGCCGAGGCTTATGTTTTGCGGCAATATGAGGCGGAAAAGCAGAGGCGAGAACCAAGCCGGGACGGAGAAGAAGGCGGCCCCTTCGGCTTTGGAGGTGCGGGGAAGGTATGATAAGGCGGCGGATCCGGAAAGGGTTCGCGGTTATATTGAGAAACAATGGGCAAAACAGGCGGCAAAGCAGACGGAACCGGCGGCAGCGGGGCGGGTACCGTCGGCTATTGATGTGCGGGGGAGAAATGACAAGGCGGCGGATTTGGAGAAGCTTCGCGGGTATGTCAAGGAAGCGGAACAGATTCCTGTCCCGGAAAACCTTCTCCCCAATGGGCTTATTACGCCATTTTGGCTGGCACAAAAACACATACTCCGAACAGGGCAAAACGCTTATGATTGGCTAAGAAAGGAAAATAACGAAGCAAAGAAAGACCCCGTTCAGGACTTTATGACCAGATACCAGGAGTCTCTTGACCGAGACCTGGAAAAACTGCAACAAGCGGCGGATGAAAAAATTGGGGACAGCAAATATAAAAAATACCTATATGATACATATCAGGCGATTGGGCAGGTAGTAAAAGATTTGCCGCTATTACCCTTAAGTGGCGGGCAGGCCATGACGGCGAAAGGGATTGATGCGGCGAAAGCGTCAAGGCCATTTTTATTAAAATTTTCTGATCACGTTTTGGGAATGATTAAAACCCCAGTCTTTATGGAACGGGCAGCAGAGGAATATGGACGGACATATGAGGAATGGATAGCAGATGGGTTTTCAGAAGAAAAGGCGCATGATGGTGCAATAACGATGGCGATCGTTATGCCTGCCTTGGAAATGCTTGGAGGCTCTGATTTGGTTGCGAAGATGGCTGGAAAAGGATGGAAGAGCATTCTTAGCAGCCTTATAGTCGGCGGTGAATCGGAAGCCGGTGAAGAGTTATTGCAGGACCCGGTTCCGGGATTGCTAAAGAGCCTCTATGGGAAAGATGTACCTTTGTTTTCCACGGAAAATCAAGATGCGATCATCAATCCCCTTCGAGCTGGGTATAGCGCGTCGATTGGCGGCATTGTCGGCGGTATGGGTGGCGCCGCTACCGGAGGTATAAATAATGCTTTATCCGGTATCGAGGCCAAGCCGCAGATCGTTTTGCCGACGGCGACGTCGCCGGCATATATGCTTTATGCCGATGGGCGGAAGGTTGAATTGCCGGGCTTGGGGCAGAAGGCCGCGCCGATGATCCCACCGGCGCGGAGCGGTGCTGAGGCGGCGGCAGGCGAAGGAAAAAGCGGCGGCGGGGGGAAAGCCTCCGGGGCGGCTTTTACCGGCATTGTGCCGATCAAGACGGCGACGGGGTGGCGTTTGCCGACTTGGGAGGAAACAGACGGGCGCAGCGGGCGGCGAATGCGAAGACTTCGGCGGAGCGGAGCGGCTATGGTTTGGGCGTGGACGATCAGACGGTGGCGGTGGCGGCGAAGCTGGAGACGTCGACGGGGCGGCGGGTGGAATTTTTCGACAGCGGCAACCGAAACATCAATGGTTACATCAAAGATGGCGTGATCTATATCAATAAAAATGGGCGGCGGCCGGTGGTGACGACCTTCGCCCATGAGCTGACGCACGATTTAGAAAGTACCAAGTCCTATCAGCGGTTGCGGAATCATATCGTCAACCGCTTGCGGGGGATGGGGTGGACCTGGTGGCGGAGATCGGCGCCAGGATCGACCTTTACGCGAAGAATCAGGTGGAATTGACGGAGAAAGCGGCGGAGATGGAGATCATCGCCGATTATGTCGGCGATAAACTATTGTCTTCGGAGCAGGAGATCGTGGCGCTGGTGCGGGCGGATATGAATTTAGGGCAGAAGATCCTTACCTTCATTGAAGATGTGATGACGATGATCAAGGGGACAGCTGCGGAAAAGCATCTGATGGAGGCGCGGCGGATCTACCGCAAGGCCTTGCGGGAGGCGGAGGTGAGCGGGACGGCTTTGAAAGCCCAGCCGCAATATGACGTGAAGATCGATCCCAAGGCCCACGGCGCGGAGCAGCAAAAAATCATTGGGGAATACAATGCGGCGGTCGATGAAAACCTGGTGAAGTTCGTGAAGAATGCGGCGGAGCTGCCACCAAAGATAAAATATGAATTGAAGCCGGTATCTAATAGAGCGGCGGGAGATATTCAGGCGCTTTTGGGGATTGATGCCAAGGGCTTCAGGACGGTTATAGAACCCAGGGCAGCGGTGCATATTTTAAACCGGCATGGAGAGGAAGGCAACGCGGATCAATCTTTAAGTGATGTAAATGATATTGCAAGGATGCAGTATGTAATAGATCATTATGATGGAATGGTATATGGCGGGAAATCGAAAGCCCATAAAGTAATGGGCGAAGATGGGAAAAACAGATTGGCGGATACGGTTATTTATTATAAAAAAATAAACGGAACGTACTATGTTGTTGGAGGCGGTTCCCGACACAAAGGCGAAAACTGCCAATATTGTAACCGCATATATATCAAAAAAAGAAGGTCAACAGTTCGCCAATGCGGTTTCCCCCGGCGCTAACGTCCAAAAACGCGACTGCTGTACCTTCTTCTGACCCCACTGTACCACAGGATGGCCAGGGAGTCAAGAATAGTATACGCGGGGATGGCGGGAAAGATTCCGGTCGGGGAGCGGCGGCGGGTGTGAAGTTTTCCATCAGCGATGAGGACGGGACGGTGATTTATAGCGACGAAGAGACCGACGCGCTTTTGGACAATCTTGACCGTTTGCAATACGCCAAGCAGATCCGGGACGGAGAGGATATGGTGGTGTTGGATGAGGTCGAGGCGGGCGAAACTGCCCGGCCCCGCCGTTCTTTCGCGGAGGAAGAGGGGCTTTTTGATGACGATACAAAGCCCAGCGAAGGATCGTTTCAGCAATCACTGCTGGCCGAGTTGGAGAAATCAGAAGAGAGGGCAGCGGAAAAAGCGGAAGAGGAGACGGCGAAGGTATTGACCAATATGCCGAAGGAAAAACGGCGGAGCGTAAAGGAGGTATACCGCGCCGCCAAGCGGCAGACCGTGGATGTTGGCGAGGCCTTTGACCGCATGAAAGAAAAGACCGGCGACAAGATGGTCTATGCCCGTTATAACAATGCGAAACAGGGCAATGCCATCGCCGGCGAGATGGTGTATGGCGACGGCCAATACAACCTCGACAATGAGCGGGTGGGAAAGAGCCTGACACAGATTTTTGAACCGATCTTTAAGCGGAGCGACAGCAAGGAGGACCCGGCGGCGACTTTGTTCGGAAAAGCGGGAGACGCCTTCATGAACCGGCGGGGAGACTCCTATTTGCAGGCTTTCAGCGATTTCCTGATGGAGACGCACAATATCGACCGGCTGCAATATGACAAACCGGTAACCGGCAAAAAGGCGGCGGAGAGTGAGAAGACCGTTGCTTCCTTATTAAAAAAATATCCGGAATTTGAGGGATATGCCGAAGAGGTATATCAATTTAACCGCAACCTTTTACAGTACATGGTGGACGGCGGGCTGATAGACGACGGGACGGCAAAAGCATGGATGGAGAAATATCCCCATTATGTGCCGACTTTCCGGGTAAAGGTCGACGAGGTGAGCGGAAAAATCCGTTATACCCATATCATCCATGAGGCCGAGGGCGGGACCGATGACATTGTCCCGGTTTTCCTCCAGATGGAGCGGCGGGCGCGGGAAATCGTGAAGAATGTGAAAAAGAATCAGCTTGCCCAGGTTTTGACCAAGCATTATATCAAAGACCCGGAGGCGGTGAAGGCGTTTGTCTATGACATTAAAAAAATGCCTTTGGTCAATGGGGAAAGCACCGTCGAAGAGATGGGAACCGGCGCTGCCGCCGAGGGCGGCGTTTATGTGCGCCGTGAAAAGGGGGGAAAGAAGAGCGAAGATAAGGCGGACAAAGGGTTGGAGGACAAGGTGGAGGACGGGCCTTTTATCCCCCTTTATGTCGAAGGGCAGATCTACAGGATGACCGTCAGCGACGACATACTACAAGGTTATGAGGCGATCGGCAAAAGATTTGTGGAAAATGATTTCCTCGCGGCGGCAAGGACGGCAAACAATGTAAAAAGGGCGTTGGTTACCACATACAATCCGGTTTTTACTTTCACGAACGGGATCAAAGATTTGCAGGATCTGTTTATATATAACCAGCACGCCCATAGGCTGCCGGGATATTATGGCAGAGCCTTGGGCGGTATTACAGGAATAGGAAGAAACAAAAAGCTACAAGAAAAATGGAAGCAATATTTGGCGATGGGGGCCAGCAATGCCTCGATTTTTGAATATGAGAGCACCAGGAGCGGCAGGAGAGGAATGGCGGTGGTTGCTTTCGACAAGACGATTGGAATGATCGATGCCGTCAATTTCGCCGTGGAGCAAGCGCCGCGTTTTGCCGTATACCTGGAAACATTGAACAGGATCGGGGACACGCCGGACAATCGGGCCATCGCCATGCTGGCGGCGGCGGACGCCACCCTAAATTTCGGACGAAGCGGCACAACGGTGAAGGCGCTGAATACCTATGGCGCAACATTTTTAAATGCCGGTGTCCAGGGGATGGACAGGCTTGGGCGGACGGTGAAGCAGGTGAAGGGAGAGACCGCCCGGGAAACGGCGGTCAATGCCGTGGGTCTGATGGTGAAATGCGCCATCCTGGGGATCGCACCGGCGGTCATCGGCCATTTGTTTTTTGCCGGTGATGATGAGGCGGACAGGGAATACCAGGAGATGAGCGAACACACGAAGATCAACAATTATATTCTCCATATCGGCGGCCGGTGGATCAAGATTCCTAAGGGGCGGGTGCTTGCCTTTATCTCCAGTTTTTTCTTTACGGGGAATGCCATCAAGAACGGAGAAATGTCCATCAATGAGGCGATCGGCGCGGAGTTGGCGATTTTCACCGATACGGTGGCGCCGAGCAATCCTTTGACGTCTAATATCGTCGCCCCCTTCATTGAGATCATCCACGGCAAAAACTGGTATGGCGAGGACATTGTTCCGGAGCGGTTGGCGGATTATTCCCCCATTTGCAATATGACGAGGACACGACGGTTTTGGCCAAGGGCATCGCCGACATTCTCTATAAAATCACTTCCTTTTATGACAGCGAAGGGGTCGGACTTGATTTGTCGCCGAAGAAGATCGACTATTTTTTGGATCAGATGACTGGCGCTTTGGGAGATTGGACGATGCCCTTCATGACACCGGCGGCGGAGGATAATCCTTTCGCCAAAAAATTCATGGTCGACCCTATAAGGCAAAACCGGCTGGGCGCGGATTTTTATGGGGAAAAAGACCGGTTGACCACCGCGGTAAAGGACGCCGGGGAGGATACGGCGGACAGCGTGACAAAACGGTATATGAATAAGGTGGCCGGAGAGATCAGCGACATCAATAAAGAGATCCGGGAAATCGAGCTTTCCGATATGACCGGGGCGGAGAAAAAGGCGGCGATCCGGGAGAAAAGGGCGGTCATCAATGAGCTGGAGCGTGACGCCTTGCGCAATCTCAAGGATTATGAAGCGGCGGCGGAGAGAGCCTTTGCCGCGACCGGGGATGTGGATAAGGCCTATGATATGGCCAACAGAGAAGTTTTTGGCGCCGATTATGTCATTAAAATGATGAGTGATTCCGCGCAAGAAAAGGCGGAGGTCGCAAAGAAAGCCGGGATCTCCGGTGACGTTTTCCTCGACGCTTATGAAGTGATCAACGGAATGGAGGCGGACAAAGACGGGAATGGAGAGTCTATTTCCGGTTCTAAGAAAAAGAAGGTCGCAACATATATTGAATCCCTGGACATCACTAAGGAGCAGAAGGAAACGATGTTCCAGAATATCGCGGAGTATGATGGTAAAAACATGCCGGAATTTTCCGATGGCAGCAATAAAGACGATTCCTTTTCCGCCGAATATGACATTTCTTCTTTAAGCCAGGCCGCCCAGGAGAAGGCCAAGGCGGCGATGGACGCCGGGATTTCCGGGGAAGCCTTCTACCATATTTATGATGCCCTCGGTGACTTTAAGGCGGACAAGGACGAAAACGGGAAGACGATCAGCGGCTCTAAGAAGGAAAAGGTGGTCGATTATATTGAATCGCTGGATCTTTCCAGGAAGCAAAAGGAAGTTCTTTATCGTGATGTGGCGAAGTACGACGTCGACACCATGCCGTCGTTTTCCAATGGCGGCAGCGTGACGCCGGGGGAAAGTGCGGGTAAAGTGGAAGAGACCTCTTATAGTCATCCCATCGCTGACGGGACGTTGGTGACGCAGGGTTTTGGCGTGGCCAATGACCGTTATGCCAGCGGGCGGCATAATGCGATTGACTTTCGGGCGCCGTCCGGGACGAAGGTGAAAGCGGCGGAAGATGGGAAGGTCGTTTATGTTGGAACGAATGGAGCTTGGGGCCGCCGGGTGGTGGTCGAACATGCGGATGGGCATTACACGGCCTATAATCATCTCTCCGCCTTCGGCGTGGAAAAAGGTGAGGAAGTGAACGCCGGGACGGTGATCGGCAAGAGCGGCGGCAGTGGCATCGTGGGCGGCGTCTTCCGGGAAGATGCTTTTCCGGCGCATCTTGACTTTGAAGTTTATGACGGGTCCTATACCGTCGCCAAGAACCGGGTGGACCCGAACGGCTATTATGATTTCGGAGCGAATTCGACGGTGGCGGAAGAGGATAGGGGGAACTATCGGAAAGGCAGCGATGTGGCCGGGAGCGGCAGGGGGGCGGGGGGTAGATCGGGCAATTCCGCCTCAAAATCTTCGCAGTCTGGATTCGGCGACATCTTGGGGCTTTTTGGCTCCAAGGAAGTAACGGCGGCGGAAACCGCCTCTTCCCGGGAGGCGGCAGCGGCGGAGCTGACGCGATGGCTGCCGGGGGGCCGGGCAAAAACGAGTGTACAGCCGCCAGCGGCAGCGAAGACGCAAGCGAAGGGGACTGACCCCAGCATATTGTTCCCGCAGTATGCGACGGAGAAAAGGAAGAAGCAGCGCACCGGGGAGACGCCGCGGCGGAACCAGACGGCGGAGACGTCGGCGACGCAGGCGACGGGGAGGAGCAGGTGAGATGATGCTTGTTTTTTGGCATTGTGCGCAAATTTGTGCGCATTTAAAAGAAAATGATTAAAAGTTGAGGCATGAAAATAGTAAAAGCCCAGCGTAACCGCTGGGCTTTTGGCAGGGGCAGAAGGACTTGAACCCTCAACCAATGGATTTGGAGATTATTCGTGAGTTCGTGGAACGCATTATTGTGTTTCAAGCAGAAAAGGTGGATGGTCACAGACAGCAGCGTATTCAGATTGTTTACAACTACATCGGAGCCTTGGATATTCCAAGCAAAACAGAAAAAACGGCATAGCCGGAATTTAATCCAACTATGCCGAATTTTTCAAAGGGATGAAATCCCTAAGTCGCACCAACTTTGCGGGGGCGCTTTTTGCGTTGTGGGAAAATGCGAGGCTGAAAATAGTAATTGACATCTGCGATAAAGAGGAAGTGAATTACAGTACTTTTAGCATTGGTTTTCGCCTACTACCATAACCAACAAAAAAATCGTCAGGCAAGGCGCATATACTCTTAAGATCTTCGGGCGGCAAAGCAGATACACTCAAGAAGGAATCACGGGTAAGGATATTATTTTCAAGTAACAATGTGATGGCATCTCGTAGCATTTCAGGCCCATTGATGACGAGCACATCGTCCAATGGTTCTTTATGCCAATATTTTTTAGTTGTCATTTGTCGTTTCAGGTAGTTTAACTGATTCTCCGATAAAAGATCTAAGGTCTCACATCGCTTGATAATTGTAGAAAATGCAGCACCCCATTTGCGCTTAATCACCTCTAAAGAAGCCAATGATGTTCCACTGATATCGTTGGGAAATGATGTGGCAGGCAAAAGAAACGCTGCGGCAAACCTATCGGCCTGCATGTCTGCGTAATCCAACACATTTTTTTTAACGGCGTCACTATCTGATACTGCGCTATGCAGGACCAGATGACCTAATTCGTGAAGAATGCTAAATCGTGTACGGACAGCGCTTTTGGGGATGGAATGGTATAAGATGTATGGTGTTCCGTTTTTCCACGACGAAAATGCATCAATTCCCTTAAATGCACAAAAGTTATTAACGGCAAATTGAGATACCAGAACTCCGTTATTCTCCAATATGCCAATTAAATCGCCTACGGGCCTGTCCTCCAGTCCCCATTCCTTCCGCATTTGTAGTGCTAGTTCTTCAATATCATCAAGGGATAAATCGTCATAATTGTCATTGATTGTTGGAATGTGATTATCAATAAAGTCCACGTAAGATTCCAAGATGTTTTTTATCTCGTCTGTCCACTTAATTTGATATGTGCAGGCTTTTTTAACCTTTTTGGCTATATTTGATCTTGAACGAAAAAAAAGTGCGCTACTGGTAGCGAATGAAGCAGTGTCTTCTTTATAGAAAAAATCAATAGGAAAATTTAACGTAAGGGATATGGCTTGAAGAACTTCCGAGGATGGATTGATGATGCCTCTTTCATATTTTGAAATAGACTGTTTGGTAACCCCTGCATAATCTGCCAGGGCCTCCATCGAAAAGGACCGCGCTTCCCGTGCTTCCGTGATTCGGGAAGATACTATATTCCTCATTTTACAGAATCTCCTCCTCTATTCCCCGTGATAAGAATTCTTTTTTTAATCCGGCCTTTTTTCTTTTAAATGCCTCTGGGGCATCGATTTCGGTGATTGCGATAGTCACGGGAATGTCAATATGATCCATAATGCCACCATACCCAGGCTCAGGAAATTGTATTGTGGCAAACGATTGTTCTTGACCACCAAAAACCAGCAAGCCATAAAAAGGCTCTAACTGCACATATGGTTGGCTATCATAATCAAACTTCAACTGTCTGTCAAGCATTGAATTATTGAATGATAACATGGTCTTATATTTTGCATTAAATGGAAGAATATTGGGCGCTGGGCTTCGAGCGATATGTAAAATGAGATTCCTGGTGTAAAGTTCTGGGATTTTTTGATTATAAGCAAACGTACGCTGGGTAAACGTGAAAGGAAAGTTCGGTTCTCGGCTTTCGATTTCACATTGCATCTGAACTAGTTTCGTTCTCACGCGTCCTCGAATTTCAGCAAGGTATTGATGGGCAAAAAGGGGATGTCGATCCTCAATTAAGTCTCGATATAGGGATTCCCCAACCTGTATGATTGAGGAAAGAATGGATAGCTCACGGCTAGAAACGGTATCTTGAATTCGCTCTATCATTAAGACCTCCAGGTTATTTTTAATCATGAGCCTATTTTACACTATCTCCTTATTATTGTCAACTATTACTCGTTAATTGTTATCATATGTCTCCTTGCCCCTCCCCCTGTGTGTTTAAGGCAGTTTCAACCACTAGGGGCTGTTTTAAAGGGTGTATTTTCGCCTCTCTTCCTGCTACCCCGGCTAACGTAGAGCCATTCTAGGGGACGAAAACGGGCGTCCGAATAGTAAGATACCCCTCGACCTCTTGCTGTTGAATTTCCATAAAAACGTGTTGCTTTTCGTGTTGCATCGGCCCGAAAAAATGCAACACGGGCGGAAAAACTACAACGAAAGCGGAAAAGGAAAACCGCAACAATACAGGCCCTACGCTGGGCAAAAACAAAAGACGCTGTACGATGTACAACGCCTTTTTGGTGGAGGTGAGGGGAGTTGAACCCCTGTCCGAAAGAGAACCCACATGGACTTCTCCGAGCGCAGGCCGGGTTTGATCTTACAGCCGGAAGTTACCCAACCGGAGCTTCCGTCTGCCATCTCGATGGAGTTTCCTCAGGCGCCGCCGAGAATAAGCGCCAAAGTATCCTGACCCAATGGCCCCCTTGCCCTCATCGCAGGAACAGAGAGTAGGAGGTTAACCGCATTTAAGCGGCTAAGGCTAATTCTTGTTTTTCGGTTATTCTTTTTCCACAGTTTTTCGGTCTTATGGGACACCGGCTCGCTATCCATGCCAATTCTTCCCCCGTCGAAAACCAGTACACCCCCGTTTTTTTCTTACCTTTATTATACTATCACGACAATCGGATTGCAAGGGAGCGGCAGGATTTGGCATGAAAAATCAGCGCAAAGACGTTCAAACCGTGGCCTTGTGCTCGCCGGAGCATCCCTTGCCGCCGATATGGTCCCGAATCAGCGGCAATTTATCCGCCTTCATCGCGGCAATGGCATCGTCGCCGGTTTTGCCTCTGCCATCATAACGGGTTACGCAGCCCTCGTCGGCGATGACGAGAAAGGGCGCTTCCGCAATGGGGCCTGTCAACAGCGCCTCGCAATCGGCGTCCACCGTTTTTCTGGCGAAGGCCATTTCCTTGTCCGGCAGCCCGCGGCCATCCAGCGCCTCAATGACGCGGCCGTTTTCCACATCGTAAATCAGCAAAAAATCCGCTGCGGCAAAAGTGGCTGCCACCAGGGACGCGCTATTTTCCCCCTCTTGGGCCAAAGCAATTTTCATGGCAAGGCTCCTCTCCTGTTTGATGTTCCAATCCTCCCGGCCAAACCGATGCCACCGTACTTTGCGGTGCTTCTTGTTGCATTTGCAATGGATTTGCCGGTGGGTTTTTTGTATACTTTCAGTATAACATACCATCCTAAAATTAGAAAGGTGTGATGGCAATGAGCGGCGTTTTGCCCGGCAGATGTTTGACCACCGCGATGGGGATCATGCCCCATACATCCATGGAGGAAGCCATTGATCTCGCCCTGACCATGGACGTACCCTACTGGCCCCAGTTGCCGCGGTTCAGTTATTATGAAGATATGTATGTGCAGTCCAGCGAAGGATTCCCCGGCCTCCATCTCGACCTGGAGGAGGAGCGGATCACCGTCGATATCGATGATTTTTATGAAGCCTTGCCGGCTTATCTGGAAGCTTCCGCCGATCCCGGTTATTTCGATCTGTCCCCCCAGTATTCCCGCACCTTTGCTTCGTTTTTAACGCGGGATCTATCCGGATACCCCGCCATCCGCGGCCAGAGCGTCGGGCCGGTAAGCTTCGGTTTCAAAATCTTTGACCAGGATAAAAAACCCATCTGCTACAATGATGAATTGCGGGCCTTTACCTTTGAATTCATGGCCCAAAAATCCAATGCCCAGTACCGTAAAATGGCGGAAAAAAACCCCCTTGCCTTCGTCTGGACAGATGAACCGGGGCTGCAAATGCTTTTCGCTTCCTTCACCGGCTATACCGCTACCGCCGCCAAGGAGGACTATATGGCCTACCTTGAACAGGTAGAGGGCCCCAAGGGCATCCACCTGTGCGGCAATCCCGATTGGTCTTTTCTCCTTACCGACCTCGATCTCGACATTCTGTCGATGGACAGCTACAGCGTGGGGCATATCTTCACCCGCTATCGGCAAGAGGTGATCGATTTCATCAAACGCGGTGCGATCATCGCCTGGGGCATCACCCCCACCCTTACCGAGGAGCTGAACCAGGAAAGCCTAAAATCCCTGGCGAACCGGCTGGAAGAGATGTTCTCCTATATCGCCGCCCATGGCCTCGATATGGACGAGATCATCGACCGGGCCTGGTTGGCGCCGTCCCGCTGCTGCCTGGTGAATGCCGACCAAACCCTTTCCGTCAATAAGAGCTTCGAGATTCTCAAGGCCTTGGGAGAATATTTTAAAGAGGCTTTATAAGCTTTATTGAACCGTGGCGAAGCGCCCAAAAGGGCGGGCGGCCTATGATTCTAAAAACAAAAAAATCACGGTGCAGGCGATCTGAACCGTGGTTTTTTGGTGGGCCATCACGGGCTCGAACCGTGGACACCCTGATTAAGAGTCAGGTGCTCTACCAACTGAGCTAATGGCCCATGAACAGCAAAAGTATCGTACCATATTTTTTGACCCGCGTCAATCGGTTTTTGCAGGATTTCTCGGTTTGTTGCTGAATAGATAAGGGATGCCTTCCAGAGGGCAAACAAATGCGCGTGTACGAGGTGATAAAAGTGGAAAATAAACAGGTCGGAATCAAGGCCTTCGTTTTTGTTTTATTGGCGGCTTTTCTGGCCCTTGTGATCGTCGGCGGTTTTTTCGCCTGGCGGCTGCTGGCGGTTAAGGGGTTCGCCGCTTCTTTGGAAACCCGCTTGGAAGACGCTTATGGCGCCGAGGGCCAATCCCCCTGGCTGACCGCTCAGGAAAGCGATCTCAACCAACTGGCGGCAAAGACGGCTTCCGGCTATGACCAAATGTTCCGCCGCCTGGAAGGCGACGTTAAGGTCTGCGCCGGGTTTATGAACCAGGTTTTGTCCAATCCGGAAAACTTTAGCGGCAGAAACATCGGGCTGCCCGCCAGCGGCCAGGAAGGAACCTTCTCGATCCGGGCCGTCGTAGCGGCGGCAGGGGATGAAAAGACGCCGCAAAACATCAATGAACTGCGCATCATCAGCAATATCGAGTATATTTTCGCCCCCGCTCTCATCGCCAATACCGACATCAAATCCCTTTCCTATACCGTCGAAGAAAGTGGCGTAAGCGCGGTTTTTATCGACACGAACGCCTACCCCGACAGCTTTGATTTTAGAAAGACCGATTGGTATAAGGCCGCATTGGCCGGTTCCGGCAAAGTGGTTTGGAGCGGCCCCGCCGAAGGCGCCGACAAAAACAAAACCTTGGTAGTGACCGCGGCAACCACGGTAAAAAAGCCCGATGGCAATTCCTCCGGCGTGGTTGCCGGCAATTTGGGGCTCTCCGCCTTGCTCACGCCTTTGGAGGGGCTTGATGTGGGGCAAAAGGGCGGCGCTTGGATCGCCGATGGCGACGGGAATAGAATCACCGCTACCGGCATGGGGGCCAATCTCTCCGACGGCGCCGAAGCGAACCACCAGGAGGCTTTGGAGCGCCTCTTCGCCGGGGAAAGCGGCGGCGCTTTGGTGACCATCGACGGCAAGGAGAAGGTGTTCAGCTTCGTGCCCCTCGCCAACGGTTTTTATCTCGGCCTGTACCGTGACGTGGCGGAACTGCACGCTGCGGGAGACGGGGATTCCGCGCTGCAACAGGCGGCGGCAAATGTGGGCCGGGATATGGACGCTATGGTGCAAAACAGCTTATTGCTCGGTGGCATGGTCGCCGGGGCGGTTCTGCTGCTAATGGTTTTGCTGGCATTTCTGATGTCCCGTTCGATCGTCAATGGCATCGTACCCTTTGTGGTTGCGTCGAAAGGGGCGGTTCCTCCGGTACCGCCATTGGAAAAGAAAAAGAAGAAAGAGCGGCTTGAACCACCGGAACAGCCGGAGAAAAAGGAAAAGAAGGAAAAGCCGAAGGCCGCGCAGCGGCTTTGGCGGCCATCGCCGCGGCGGAGGCTGGAAAACGAAAACGGCGAAGCCGACGCCCCGGTTCCATCCGGCGAAGATGCGGCCCGGGAGGCTGCCACCGGCGCAGCGGAAGCGACACAACCCTCCGCCGCCGAAACCGAAACGGGCGAACCTGCCGCCGCAACGGAGAATGCCGCCCCCGGACACAATGGAAGCGGCGAAATTTCGGCGGAGAAGGCAGGGAGCTTGCCGGCCAACGGGAAGCGGCACTGGAAGCCGACACCGGCGACGAGGACGAAGATGTGAAGATTTTCCCCGTCAGAGACGAAGCCAAAGGCCCTGGCACCTCACCGGGCGGCGATATGGAAATCGCCGCGGAGACGGCGCCGCCGGCGCCAGCACCCTTTTTCTGCGGCCGAAAACCGGGGGAACCCCGGCCGGCGACGGCAATGAAGAAGAAAAAGGGGGAAGAAAAGGAATAAGGCTTATCGAGCAAGAAACGGAAGGCCGGGCCCTTTGAAGGGGCCCGGCCATTTTTATTGGTTTGTTATAAGCCACGGGTTTTACCGATATGAACGGCGCGGCCGCCGAATGGTATTTTTATCACCCTTCGTCGTCGCCGCTGCCCTGTTCCGTGGCGGTTTCATTTTTGATAACGAGATGATCGCCGGCCTTTTTTGCTCTTTTTGCCGCCGAATGGGCCTGGGCTTTGGCCCTTCTCTCTTTTCCCTCTGGCTGTGAACAGCAAATAATAGATATACCACAAAGTAAAAGCCGCAGGCGATATAGAGGAAACCTTCAAAAGAGACCCGCAACATCAGCGCGCCCAGCAGCATGCCGGCAAACCCCAAGGTTAACATCGCCATGCCCAATAGAACCCTCAATACTTTCATTTTCCCACCTCATCATCAAATTCAATTCCGATATCCAATACTATTCTCCCTCTTTTTGCTCGATCCTGCCTGGAGTTGGAATGAATTAAATGGATGTGCGGCAGAGAGAACATGGAAAATCGGCGAATGCCCTAAGAATTCGTGTTTTTTTATCGACATATAGAATAAGGCGGTGTGTCTTTATTTTCTAAGCGGCGGCCTTTTAAGGCGAATGATGCGAAAAAGCGGAAGGGGAGAAGATATGGAACCCGCATCCATTTTTGGCGTGCGTTTTATTGCTGGCGGCAGGCGCAATTTCCGTAGCTTGCGGCCTCTATTCCATCCAGGCAATATAAAATTCCGTTGAACCGGGCCTTCTTTTGTTCTCAGCGTGACGATTTTTGTCTGGTCATTTCGGCCTCGCCATCACCATCGGCGGGGCGGACGAGCAACTTCATCAGTTCTATAGGCCGGCGGCTGGCGCCCTTCGGCTGGGGCCTGGTGATGTCTTTTTTATTGCACTTTATTATGATTCTTACCGGCCGTACCCGCCTGTTGGAAAAGGTTGGGGGCTATGCGCTGATCTATTGGCCGTCGGCGGTGACCATTTTCGCCTATACCTTCCTGCCCCTATTCGGCCGCAATCCGGATATTTTGGTGATGACGGATTTCGGTTGGATGAACATCGCCCATACCGATTTCTGGGATTGGTTTTACTATTCCTATTTTCTGCTGTTCTTTTGCCTCTGTATCGCGCTGCTCCTTCTCTGGTCGGGAAAGTCCGGAAAAAGAAATGTGAAGCTGCAATCCCGCCTATTGATCGGTTCCCTGGTAACGGCGCGGTGGCGGCGACCCTGACCGACATTGTACCGGTTTTGTTCGGCCTCCGCCTGCCCCAGTTTTCTCTCTATCGCCATTTTGTTGCCGGTTTTGGCGGTTTCCTATTCGGTGCTGCGCCATGAATTGATGAAGCCGGAAAAACCGGACCAGAACGAACTGATCCTCAAAGATTCCACACGGAAAAGCTCCTATTTATTGCTGAGCCTGTCCTTTGTCCTCGGCTGTGTCCTTTACCAAATGGCGGCCACCAGAACGCCGATACCACCTTATTGCGGCATATCGGCTTCAATGCCTTTTTGCTTTTGCTGGCCGCCAGCTTTTGGGCGATTTACCGGTCAAAATACGATGATAAGTTCAAGGAGCTGCTGATCTCCGTGATTTTTTCCTGTATTATCCCGCTGGTAACGGTGTTTTTTCTCCAATATGGCGCGGTTACGGTCTGGAGCATTGTTTTTCCGCCGCTTCTCGTTTCTTTGCTGTTTAACCGCCGCCTCCTTCTTTCGACCTTGCTGGTGGCGACCATTTCTTCCCATCTTTTTGTTTGGGCCGCCGTCCCCGGCATCGATGTTTTGGTCAATTTCACTACCTGATCCGCATCGCCATCCTGGCCTTTAGCGCCGTCGTCGCCTTCTATGTGAACTACAGGTCTATAAAGGTCGCCTGTTTAAAGGAATCGTGCTATCAGATCGACACCCAGATGCTGACGGCGGAAATCTCCCGGGATTTGGTTCTCGCCGACGACCAGAATTTCAGTGAAAAGATCCTCGATCTATTGCAGCGCTGCGGCACCTTCGTCGGCAGCGACAGGGCCTATCTTATGCTGCTGGATGCCGGGTTAAACAATGTCGCCTATTCCCAGGAATGGCATGGGAAAGACCGGCCTGCTGCTGTCCCACTATGAAGAAACCAACTATGAATTGCAAAAAAGACTGGATGGAAATCTACGGTTCCCATCCATTGCTACAGATTGCCGACGTCGCTGCAATGCCGAAGGAGGAGGAGGATACGCGGCAACTTTGCAAGCCCTGGGAATTCGCAGCCTGCTGCTTTTGCCGATCCGGCGGGATCGGGCGGTGATCGGCTATTGGGGCTTTGATTCCGCCCAACCGATGTCGGCCTGGAATTTAGAATCCACCACATTTTTAGAGATCATCAACAATACGATCGCCGACGCCATCCGCAAAATCGAAGCGGAAAGGGAAATCAATTTTATCGCCTATCACGACTAATTGACGAGGCATTGCCCAACCGCGCCTTGTTTAAAGATCACGGCACAAGCCATCCGCCTTGCCAACCGTACGAAAGATGCCATGATTGCCGTCGCCTTTATCGACATTGATTCCTTCAAATCCGTTAACGATACCATGGGCCACGACCTGGCGATCAAGTGCTGTTTGAAATCGCCAAAACCTTGGGCCGGAACATCCGGGGCTATGATACGGTGGCGCGTTTCGGCGGCGACGAATTTGTGCTGATGCTCAATCAGATCGCCAGCACCCAGGATCTGACCCATATCATGGATAAGATCATGAAAATGATCCGGAAAACCGCCTGCTGGGTGGGGCAGAATTCTTCATCAGCGCCAGCGCGGGGGTGGCCCTTATCCCCAGGACGGTTCCGATGCCGAAACGTTGATCAAAAACGCCGATACCGCCATGTACAATGCCAAGACCGCCGGCAAAACCAATATGCCCTCTGTTCCAAAGATATGAAGGACCGGGTTTTGGAACGCATGCGCCTTACAAACCTGCTCTACCGGGCGAAAGAGAAGGAGCAACTGTTATTGCATTATCAGCCCCAGGTCAATGTCGCGAACCATGCCATTGTCGGCTTTGAGGCTGCTGTTGCGCTGGTTTCCTGCCGGGATATGGCCTGGTTCCCCCGGCGACCTTTCATTCCGCTGGCGGAACAGACGGGGCTGATCCATTCGATCGGGGAATGGGTATTGCAGACCGCCTGCCGCCAGAACCGTGCCTGGCAGGATATGGGATTCCCCGACCTGCGCATCGGTGTGAACATTTCGGTGCATCAGTTGAAGAACCCCGGTTTCGTCGCCCAGGTGGATCGGCCTTTGCGGCAGAGCGGCCCGCTCCCCGGTTCCTGAGCTGGAGGTGACGGAGAGCATTGCGAGCAATTATGCCGACAATATCCTTACGGTTCTCAATAGCCTGAAAGAATTGGGCGTCTCCATTTCCATCGACGATTTCGGTACCGAATATTCCTCTTTGCCGCTTAAAAATGCTGCCCATCGACAGGATTAAGATGGACATGCAATTTGTGCAGGGGATCGAAAAGAACGAAAAGGACCAGGCAATCACGAAGGTAATCATCAGCCTGGCAAAAAATTTGAACCTGAACGTTGTCGCCGAAGGCGTGGAAACCAAGCCGCAGCTGGATTTTCTCATCCATAAAATGTGCGATGAGGTGCAGGGCTTTTACTATTATCGCCCGATGCCGGCGGAAGAAGTTGAAAAGGTGCGATCAAGGGCGCCGGCCTGGCGCCCTAAAAGGCAAAGCGGCCGTTGGACGCGGCATGAAAGCCCCGGCCTTTTGGGGCCGCCAAACGAGAGGGGCGGCGGGCGTTCGGTCTGCCGCAAACCTATTTACAATGGCTTCCAGTCAGCCGGTGCGCCTTTGGCGCCGACCGTTTCGCTTTTCGCAGGCGAATCCCGGCCCCTGTTCGGGGGTTCTCGTTGCAGAGCGATGGTTTTGCGCGACGCGCCCTGCAATGTCCAACGATTTTTTAACGCCCCTTTTGTTGATGGTTCAATTTGGCCCTCGCGGAGGATTTCCCCTCTTAGGTTTAACGCCGCCTTGGGCGTTTTTTGTTGCCGTTCGAGCTGGGGCTCGCCGGAAGCGGCGGTTTTGGCGGGGAAACCGGCGCGGCGTTTTGGGAGAAAATTTGAAAAACTTCCAAAATCGCCATTTTCTTCTTTACAAATCTCTGATTCCTTGATATACTTATATCAAGTGAATCAAGGAGCATTGGAGGTTGAGTCCGAGAGAGGGGCGGCGAGCGGAGAGAAAGATCGTAAAAATTACCGGCAAAAGGCAAATTACGATCCCCAGGGTGTTCTTCGAGAAATGCATTTCGACAAGGAAGTGGAATGCAAGCATGGAAGACCATGGCTTGGTGCTTCGCCCTTTGGGCAGCCGCAATGTGGATCTTCTGCGCGACCTGGATTGCCGCGGGTTATGCGGGAGAGGACTTGGTTTTGAAATTTCAGGCGGCAAATGAAGAAAGAGACCATTGCAAAAGAGGAAAAGACCGAATAAAGAAAAGCAAATGGCGAAAAAAAAAAAAAAAAAAAAAAAAAAAAAAAAAAAAAAAAAAAAAAAAAAAAAAAAAACATCAGATATTAAAGGCCCGGGGGCGGGATCATTTGATCCCGCCCCAGGGCCTTTCAGCTTGTAGACAAAGTCTACAAGCCGACGCCCCTATCGATTGGGAGACCCGAAAGGGGCTCCGCGCCCTTTCAGACGATCCCCTGTTACACAATGAATTTTTAGACGCCACGTTCCATGTAACGGTTGCCGATCCTTTCCCAAAATCCTTTTGCGGGTCGTCTAAGGTCGCTGCGCAGGGAGTTTTTCTTCAGCCTGGAAGGCCCGGCGGCGCTCTCGCCCGCGGAAGAACGCCCCTGATGCGCGTTCCTATACCATGCGGGCTCCGGCCTTGTTCGTGCTTGGCGCCGGGCCGTTTTTCGAAGTCCGGCGGCCGACAGCCAAAGCCGCCCTACGCCGGCTTTGCCCGCACCCCGGGCAGGGCGCCGAAGAAGCGCCCCGTTTAGGCCGCTGCGAACGGCCCATGCCGCCACCTTGCTTTTTTCTTTTTCTGTCGCTATACTATAATGAAAGCGTGAGGAACGAAGGGATGTGCCGGTATGAAAGAGGTTGTTTTGATTGTAAAGGGCATGACCTGCGCCGGGCTCGCTCCCGGGCGGTAGACAGAGCCGTCGCCCAGTTGGACTATGTTGAATTTGCGTGGCGCCGTTAATCTTGCGACGGAAAAATTAACGGTGCGCTATGACGATACGCTGGGCCACGTGGCAGGCATCATCGCCGCGGTAGAGAAAGCCGGGTATCAGGCCTTCCTCCCTGAAGATCTGCCGGAGGGCAGTGACGAGATTGAGGTTAAGCAAAAGCGCCGGCCTCATCGTCGCCCTCGCCTTTGCCGTTCCCCTCTTTATATCGCGATGGGGCCGGATGGTGCATTTGCCGGTTCCTGCCGTTTTGGGCCACGGCACCTGTGGGCGGCATTGCCCAACTGCGCTTTGTATTCCTGTTTTGATCGCCGGGCGTTACTTATATCCACGGCTTCAAAAGCCCTCTTGGGGGGCAGCCCAATATGGATACCTTGGTGGCCATCGGCACCGGCGTCGCGGCCTTTCTTTTCAGTCTCGCCTCCCTTTTACGCGGCGACCATATGCAGCTCTATTTTGAATCCGCCGCCATCGTCGTCGCCCTGGTTATGGTAGGAAAATTTATGGAAGCCCGGGCCAAAGGAAGAACCGGGGAGAGCATTCGCCGCCTGATGGATCTGGCCCCGAAAACCGCTTTGGTGGTACGGGACGGAAAGGAAGTTGAGGTATTGGCGGCGGAAATTGCCGTCGGCGAAATCGTCATCGTTCGCCCCGGTGAAAAAATCCCCGTCGACGGCGAAATTATCGAGGGGCATACCGCCATTGATGAATCGATGCTCACCGGTGAAAGCATCCCGGTGGAAAAAGGCGTCGGCGATATGGTGGTGGGGGCCGCCATCAACAAAAACAACGGCTTCCGTTTTCGGGCCACCCGCATCGGCGCCGACACCACTTTGGCGCAGTTGATCCGTTTGGTGGAGGAGGCCCAGGGCGTGAAAGCTCCCATCGCCCGGATGGCGGATATCGTTTCCGGTTATTTTGTGCCCGTCGCCCTGGGCATCGCGCTCTTGGCGGCGATCCTATGGCTGGTCGCCGGGGAAGGCTTCGGCTTCGCCCTCACGATCTTCGTTTCGGTGCTCGTCATTGCTTGCCCCTGTGCCTTGGGACTGGCGACGCCCACCGCCATTATGGTGGGTACCGGCAAGGGAGCGGAAAACGGCATCGTATTTAAAAACGGTGCCGCGCTGGAAACCTGCCACAAAGTCGACCTTGTTCTCTTGGACAAAACCGGCACCATCACCGAAGGAAAGCCTAAGGTGATGGCCGTGATCCCCGGCCAGGGCTTCGCTGCCGATGCCTTTCTTGCCCTTGCCGCCGGTGCGGAGCAGGGAACCGAGCATCCGCTGGGTGAGGCGATTCTGCGGGCCGCCGCGGAAAAAGGCCTTCCGCTGGCAAAGGCCGAAAATTTCACCGCCATCCCCGGCCACGGCGTCTCCGTCGATGTTGGCGGCGAGCGGGTCTATGCCGGCAACCGCCGCCTGATGGAAAAGGAAGGGGTGGAACTGGGAGATCTGGGCGCAAAAGCGGAGGCTTTGGCCGCCGCCGGGCAAACGCCGATGTTTTTTAGCTTGGGCCGCAACATTGCTGGCGTGGTCGCCGTCGCCGATGAAGTGAAGCCCTCCAGCCGCCGGGCCGTGGAGATTCTGCACCGGCAGGGCATCAAAACCGTGATGATCACCGGCGACAATGCCCGCACCGCCGCCGCCGTCGCCAAAGCCGTCGGCATCGATGAGGTTTTGGCGGAAGTGCTGCCCCAGGACAAGGCTGGGGAGGTGATGAAACTGCGGGAAGCCGGTTATACCGTTGCGATGATCGGGGACGGCATCAATGACGCCCCGGCCCTCGTCGGCGCCGATATCGGCATGGCCATCGGCTCCGGTACCGATGTGGCGATTTCCTCCGCCGACATTATCTTAATGTCCAATGATTTGATGGGCGTGCCGGCGGCCATCAAGCTGTCAAAAGCCGTTATCCGCAATATCAAACAAAACCTTTTTTGGGCCTTTGGCTACAATACGCTGGGGATTCCGATTGCCGCCGGGATTCTCTATCCCTTTTTTGGTTTGCTGCTAAACCCGATGATCGCGGCGGCGGCGATGTCCCTTTCTTCCGTCAGCGTCGTCACCAATGCGCTGCGCCTCAATACGTTCCGTTTCGAACGGGAAGGGGCGGCAAAGACGGTGAAGGAGAAGGAACGGCGGGCGGAAATCGCCGTCGGCGGCATGTCCTGCCAGCATTGCGTCGGCCGCGTGCGGGAAGCGCTTTCGGCATTGCCCGGGGTCGCCACGGCGGAAGTTTCGCTGGAGGAAGGGAAGGCGACGGTGGCCTATGACCCCGGCCTCGTCAAAGAAGCGGCCATGGTTGCCGCCATCAAGGAGCTGGGCTTTGACGCCGCCTTGAAACGATGATATGAAACCGGCGCGGTATGGGCCCGCGCACAAAAAGGGCGGCCAGCCCATCCTTGCCGGGAATATTGCCGCCGCTTTTAAAAACGAAAAATAGAAAGCCGCCCCACGGCGGCTCCAGAGTGCAGACAAAGCCGCCGCGAGGTGGCTTTCGGGCTTTTATACGTTTTGCCGCCCTACTATGGCATTCGCCGCATAGGGGAAGACTCAAATGGGCAAAACATGGGTTTGATCGGTTCTCTATAAAATTGTCGTTTTTTACAGCAGCCCCATCCTCGTCCAAAGGGGAATGGCGGCGGCCAAAGCCAAGAAGCAAGCGGCATAATACAGCAGACCAAAAACGGTGAGATGTCGGCTGGACCAGCCATTTTTCCCGGCAATGCTCTGGGACATCAGCGCCCACATATTTTGATAGCTGAGAACGAAGCTGTTCCCGGCCATGACGAAAATGGTGATCCAGACGATCGGGTCGACGCCATAAGCGGCGGCGATTCCCGGCAAGGTCGGCACCAGCAGCGCCATGGTTGGCATCAACAGGGCCACATCGACCAGGCGCCAGAGAAAAAGGAAGGTCACCGTCCCATAGACGAAAAGCCAGGGGTGATGGCCGATCGGGGCCAGCAGCGGGATGATGATGCCCGTCAGCCAGGCGGAAATCCCCGTCGCCGCGAAAATATTGCCGAGGCTGAGGGAAAAACCGATGAAGCAGACGAGATCCCAACTGATCCCGGCGCTGAATTCCTTTGCTTCCAGCACACCGAAAGCGAAGAGGAGGACGAGGGCCAAAAGGCACACCGCCGCGTCGGGAATCGGGTGCAGCCGGTTGGTGACAAAGAGTAAAAAAGCGCCCAGCAGGATGAAAGCCGATGCTTTTTCCGCCCGGCCCATCGGCGGCAGTTTTTCCGCTTCCCCCGCCGCATCCTTCACCGGCTTTAGTTTGGGCTTTAAGGCGAAGTAGCCGAAAAGCACCAGCAAGGCGGTGGTAACGGCCATCGGCAGCAAATTCACTTGCCACCAGCTTTGGAAGGTAATCATCCCCGCCGTTTCCGCCGAAGCGTCAAAGAGGCCCTGGATGATCGGCCCCCAAAGGGAACCGGTGAGCCAGCCGGATCCCGGCAGCAGCGCCATGGCAAAGGCCGTCAGCAAGAGCAGCGAATTGGCTTTTTCCTCCTTATCCAAGCCGAAAAGCATACAATAATAAACGGCGATGGGGACGATGATGCCCACGCGGACGGTGATCGACGGCGTCAGCATCGAAAGGGCGATGCCGATGGCCACCCAAGCCGCCAGCATCGCCGGATAATGCGGCGTACAGACGCGCAAAACCGCCCAGGCGATTCGCTTGCCCAACCCGGTCTTGATCAGCACATAGCCAAAAAAGAGGGCGGGGATCAGTGTCCACAGTGCGGAGGTGGTAAAGCCTTGGAAAATTTCCCCGGGTTTTAAACCGAGGGTCAAAAGGAAGAACATCAAAAAGCAGCCGCCGACGGCATAAGGCAGTTTCCAGGGTTTAAAAACCCAGATGCCGATGGTGACGAGGGTTCCTCCCAGTGTTTTTTGCCCTATTTCCCCCAAAGCCGGACCCAAAGGCTGAAAAAAGTAGAGAACCAGGGCAAAAACGGCAAAAAGACCAAATCCTAAGTAGCGAAAGGTTTCCGCGGGTTTGATATTTTGCATGGCAACCTTCTCCAATATGAAATTTTTGAGTCGCCATTAGTATAACGGAAAACAATGGCGCTGAAAAGACCAAAATTTGCCGGGCCGCCGCCGGCATCGACGCATAAAATTTTCAGCCGGTGCAAAAATAGGAAAATAGGAAGAATTGCAAAAACAGAAGGACGGGGCAAACCATGAACAAAATCCCGGTGGCTTTGTATGGTTGCGGCAAAATGGCGGCTTTGATGGCGGCCTGTTTGGCCCAAAAGGGCGGGGAAGTTGTCGCCGCTTTCGATTTGGACAGAAAAAAAATCGGGCGGGACATCGGTGATGTTTTGGGCGGCGGCAAAAAGGGCGTTCCGGTGGACGCCGTGGAACTGGCGGCGGAGCGGCTGCGGGAAAAGCAACCAGCTGGTTTGCCTGATCGCGACGGGAAGCCGCCTCGCCGAAATGGAGGGGCCCCTCGGACTTTGCGCCTCCCTCGGCATCCATGGCCTTAGCCTCTCGGAAGAGGCCTTTTATCCCTGGAATTCCGCTTCGGTTTTGGCGGCAAAATTGGATCGGCTGGCGAAAGAGAACGGCTGCACGATAACGGCCAGCGGCTACCAGGACGTATTTTGGTGCAATCTGGTCACCACCATAGCCGGGGCCACCGCCCAAATCCGGCGGATCGAAGGGCGCTCCGTCTATGATGTGGCCAAGTTTGGCAAGGCCATGGCCCGCCGCCACGGCATCGGCCTCGACCCCGAAGCCTTTCGGGAAAGATTTTCCACCATTGAAAAAGAGGGGAAGGATGGCGAAATTCCCGACTGCCCCGGTTTTATGTGGCATGTCAACGGTTGGTTGGCCGCGGAATGGAAGCTGCACATTCGAAAGCAAAGCCAGGTTTGCACGCCGGTGCTGGCCGACGATTTCCGGGAAGTGGAATCCTTGGGGCTTTCGATCCCCAAGGGCCATGTTCGCGGCATGAAAACCCGGGTGACGACGGAAACTTCCGAAGGCATTTGCCTGGAAACGGAAAGCTGCGGCTTGGTTTTCGGTGCCGGGGAAATCGCTGTTAACGATTGGAAGATTTGCGGTGGCTGGAAACGCGGCTGACGGTCGACAATCCCGACGCCGCCGCTCTGACCGCCGCCACGGCGGTGAACCGCATCCCCGACGTGGTCAATGCCGCGCCGGGCTTTCTAACCACAAATTGGCTGCCGGTAAACCGCTTTCGCCCCCACCCATTGGCAAGCTATATCAAGAATGGCGCGCAGGAAGGGGAGATTGGCGGCGTCACCACCTTGAAACCGCCAATTGAAAGCGGCCCTATGGTCTGCGGCCTAGACGGCGTCTGCCGCCCCCACCCGCCGGAATCCCGGTAAGGGTTGTTTGCATATAACCTGTGCGCCGCAGTTCGCGTTTTCCGCTTTACCGTTTTTCCCCCTCAACCTTTCTGAGGATAAACCTTGTCTTTTCTACCGGATAAGGTACGCTCATTCTTGTATACTGTCCAACGGAGACGACGATGCCTTTTGTTTCCGTTCGTTCATTTCGTTCATCGCCGACGGGTACAATGACCGTGTCGCCGATTTGAATCGTTGTATCATCGGTTCTGTAATGGTATGCGTGACGGGCATCAGGGAAAGCCACGCCGCAATAGATGTAAATGTTCTGATCTTCGGCTGCCGCCGGGTCAGGGGTTTGCTCCCTTCCGTTTCTCCGCCCCCCGGCCAGCGCCGCGCTTTTTTTCTCTCGCCATCGGGCGGCGCGGGCTTCGTTAAAAGCGTCCTGCGTCTCAAAGGCTTCGGGATTTAGGCCTTCATTGTCTTTGTCCTCATACCATTTGCGCCAACCGTATTTTCTTTCGTGCAGAGCGGCCAAATATTCCTGTTCGCTATCATAATACCGGGGGTTTAACCCGTATTTCTCGCCGCTGGGAACGGTATTTCGCCAAGCGTTTTTGCGGCAGAAGGCGTATCGTTCACATTCCCTTTCCATTTCTTCTATATAGGCGGCGATTTCCTTTTCCCAATCCTCAATTTCGTCCTGTACCATGCCAATGTCGATGGCTTTAACGAGGGGCAGCAGCTTTTTCTCAAAGTATTCAATGGATTCAAGTTCCTCATCGTTCTTGCATTCTGAAATTAGGTCGTCCGTGAGGGTGTTGATGTCTTTCCATTGTCCGTTGGCTTGGGATAAGCCGCTCTTAAACAGTGCTTTGGCCGTTTGGTGCAGATCGTTTTTAATGGCTTCGGCGATGAGTTCGGGAAGGCCGCCCGCCAGTGGATTGCCGCGTCCGACGATTTTCTTGCGGAAGTCGGCATGTTCGTCCATATAGCGAACCAGCGCGGCGCTGAAATCTTCGGGGAATCCATACAGGTTGTCAATTGCCTGGGTCGTCATATTGTTTACGGCGTTTTCGTCATGCTTCGCATAGGGCAAAAACTGCGCCAAACACCATTCCCACACCTGGAAGGAGAGGGGGATGTCCTTCTTTGCGATTTTGCAAATCATTTGCGCAAACTCATATTCGCTGGTTTCGTCCTCATCGGGAAGATGGACGGGGAGAGAGAAATTGTCCTTTACGGCCTGGGCATACAGAAAGCCGCCGTCATAGGATAAATAATGTGCCGCGAGGACGGTATCGGCCTTTTCTAAAATGAATTTACAGCAGGCTTTCTCTCTTCGCTCATAGGCCTCGTCCCTGTACTGGACAAAATCAGCGGCCAGAGCATAGGCGGCATTGTACCTTCTTTTATTCGGGAAATCCGATTCTTTGATCGCTTCCAGCCGGTCGAAAGCTGGAATTGTGATGGTAAGGCTGAGTGAAAGTTCCTCGAGGACAGCGTTTTCTCTTGCTTCTTCGAGGGCTTCCTTGTATTCCTCTTCCGTTTCATAATCTTCGGGGTCGAGATTTTCTTCATAACCGTCGTCACAATCATCACGCCAGGCATATTTGGCTTCTTCGAGGGCTTCCTCGTATTCCTCCCGCGTTTCATACTCTTCAGGGTCAAGGCCGAATTCCAATCCTTCGTCGCAATCATCACGCCAATTATATTGCGGGACAGCGCCGGAACCTGTCTCTTTTTTGGTACATTCCTCGAATATCTCGAAGGCGAGCCATTCTTCGTCCCCAGACATTTTGTCGTCGCGGTTAAAATCGAACAAGCCGTCAAACGGGTCTTTATCATCGAAAAATCCCATTGATTTCCCTCCTTCCGAAAATCTTATCGCGTTTTTAGAATTTGGACCAAAGGAAGCGGCGGTTTGCCGCGGGGCTCCTCTTTATGCAAACGATATAATGGGTTTGCGTATCTGTCAAGGGAGAATGCCAAAAATAGCGCAAATTAAATCCCCGGACGGTGGATACCGCCCGGGGATTTTGGCCGGGGCCGCTGCCCCTTATTTTGGCTTCGGCCGCCGTTTTCTGATAGGATTTGATTCGACGTTTAAGATTGGGAGAAGCTCTGTTTCACCTGCATAATTTTTTGCTGCTCCACTGTCTCCTGGGGATACCAGCCTTTTTGTGACATCTTATTGTAGATGTCGTTTTGCATCCGCAAGCAATTGTCCAACACATTGTCAAAGGTGGAATGGACATTGGCGGTTCCGGATTCGATGGTGCCGTGCATGAAAAGATCACAGCCGCCCTTCGCGCCGTTTAAGATGTCTTCCATCAAACATTTGTCGTTCACTGTCTTTCCTCCTTATCGTAAGAGCTGATAAAACTGGTTAAAGTTCTGCTGGTGCTCATTGGCCAGCTGTTGGACAAAGTTTTTCAGATCCTGATCCTGGATCTGGTTCACAATGTTCCGGCATTTCGTCTGCATGAACTGCTCATGGCTCAAAGCGTCCTTTACGTATAAAAGTTCTTTTTGGCTCATGGTCATTTCGTCGATCACCTCCTTCATTTAGTATGGAACGGGAGGTGTTTTTTATACCCGAAAAGCCGGCGCCGTTTTTCCTTATGATTCCGCCCGGTAAGCGCCGAGCAAACGGAAAAACCCCGATTCCGCTTCTAGCCGCGCCATCGCTTCCTGCGCGCCGTCGCTATAGACGTCGCCTTCAAAATCGAGGTAGAGAAAATATTTCCAACGCCGGTTTTTCATGGGTCGGCTTTCAATTTTTACCAAATTAACGCCGTTTGCGGCGAAATGGCCCAAAAGGCGGTAGAGATGCCCCGCTTCATGCTCCAGCGAAAGGACAAGGCTGGCTTTATTCGCCGCCTCGTCGCGGCGGGGTTCTTTGCACACCCGGATAAAACGGGTATAATTGTTGCCCCGGTTGTTTTGGATATCGGCGGCGATCACCTCGAGGCCGTAAAGGGCCGCCGCCCGTTTGCCGGCGATGGCGGCGCTGTCCCGGCGTCCCAATTCGGCAATGTATTTGGCGGCGATGGCCGTATTGTAATAAGGGATTTGCCGCCACTCGGGATGGTGCGCCAAAAAAAGGCTGGATTGGGCAAAACCTTGGGGGTGGGAAAAAACGTCCCGAATCTGGCCGAGCCCGGTTCCCGGTATGGCCAGCAGGTTTTGGCGAATCTCCAAGGTCTTTTCGCCAACAATGAAAAAGCCGTATTGTAAAAGCAGGTCATAAACCTGGGCGATGGCCCCGGTGGAGGAATTTT
>JAXGQJ010000024.1:0-33085 GCA_040766505.1 Clostridiales bacterium | reverse complement strand
CGGCGGCCTTAAAGGAAGGCCGGGCCGGAACCTTCGTTTCCCTGAAAAAAGAAGGGCAGTTGCGGGGCTGCATCGGCACCATAGAGGCCGTCAAAAGCAACATCGCCCAGGAAATCATTGCCAATGCCATCAGTGCGGCGACGGCAGATCCCCGCTTCGCCCCGGTGCGGGAGGCGGAATTGGAGGATTTGGCCATCAGCGTCGACATATTGGGGCCCAAGGAAGAAATCGGCGGCGAAGCCGATTTAGACCCGCAGGTCTATGGCGTTATCGTACAAAAGGGCAGGAAGCAAGCATTGTTGCTGCCAAATCTCGACGGCGTCGATACGGTGGCGGATCAGTTGCGCATCGCCAAGGAAAAGGCGGGCCTTTTGCCTTGGGAACCGGTGCGGCTTTTCCGCTTTAAGGTGGAGCGCCATATCTGAACAGCCAAGCATTGGCCTAAGGAGAGAAACCATGCGGGAAGCACAGTATTATGACAAACAGGGCGGCCATACCGTATGTCGGCTTTGCCCCCATCACTGCCGCATCGCGCCGGGGCAAAGGGGCCTTTGCCGCCTGCGGACAAATGACAGCGGAACCTTATACGCCCAAGGCTATGGAAAAATCGCTTCACTGGCTCTGGATCCGATCGAGAAAAAGCCCCTCAACCGCTTTTATCCCGGCCGAACGATTTTAACCGTCGGCGGTTATGGTTGCAATTTGTGCTGCCAATTTTGCCAAAACCATGAAATTTCCCAACAGGCGGGGGAAGGCCGTTTCTATGCCCCGGAGGAACTGACGAAGCTCGCCGCGGAACAGCGCCGTTACGGCAATATCGGCCTTGCTTTCTCCTACAATGAGCCGTTGATCTCCTTCGAGTATGTCAAGGATACCGCGGCATTGCTTCGCAAAGCGGGGCTGAAAACGGTTCTGGTCAGCAACGGCTATGTGGAGGAAGCGCCGTTAAAGGAACTATTGCCGCTGATCGACGCCATGAACATCGACATCAAGGCCTTCCGGGACGAAACGTACCGGCGCATCTGCGGCGGCACTTTGGAACCGGTGCTGCGAACGGTGCGGCTGGCGGCCCGCCAATGCCATCTGGAGGTCACCACCCTGGTGATTCCCGGCGTCAACGACAGCGAGGAAGAAATCGCCGCCATCGCCGGTTTTATCGCCGACATCTCGCCGGAAATCCCGCTCCACCTCAGCCGCTTCTTTCCCCGTTACCGCATGGCGGATCGGGAGCCTCCCAGCCGCCAAAAGATGGCGGCATTGGGGGAAGCGGCGGCCGGCCGTCTCCGGCACATCTATTGGGGGAATATGTAAATGCGGGATTACCACATTCATCTGGGCTATGGCGACTTTCGCCGTGAAAACCGGGAAAACAGGTTCGCGGATCCAGCCCTCAACAGCGCCTATAACAATCTGCTGGAATACGGCGGCCGGGGCTTCACCTATCTGCGGGACGGTGGCGACCGGGATATGTTGGCCTTTTCATTGAAGGGAGAGGCGAAGAAGCTTGGCATCCGCCTTGATTCGCCGGGGCGGGCCATCGTGAAGGCCGGTTGCTATGGGAAGCGCCTGGGCCATGGCGTCGAAACCCTAGCGGAACTGAAGGAAGAGTTGCGCTTTCTGGAACAGGCCGGCGTCGATCTGTTGAAGGTGATTTTGACGGGGCTTGTGGACTGCGGCGGCGGCCAACAGCGGCTGACGCCCTACTTTTCCCGGCGGGAGCGGCTTTATATCCGAGATTGCAGCCGCAGCGCCGGTTGGCCGGTGATGGTTCATGTCAACGGCGTCCCGGGGATCCGCGCCGCGCTGGAAATGGGCGCCACCACCGTCGAACACGGCTATTTTATCGACGGTGAAACCCTTACGCTGCTGAAAGAGCACGGAACCGCCTGGGTGCCGACGGTGGCCCCCTTCGGCAATGCGGTGCTCTATGACCATTGGCTTCCCGGCTGGAACCAAGACCTGGTACGCCGCATTTATGAGGGGCATATGGAGGCGGTCGCCGCCGGATTTCGGCGGGGAATATATATTTTGCCGGGTTCCGACGCCGGCAGCAGCATCGTTCCCCACGGCAGCGGCGCTTTTGACGAATGGCGCTTTCTTCAAAGGGCGAAAGAAAAAGCCCTGGCGGCGCCGGAGGGCGAAAAATAAGAAACAGAGGCGGAAAGGAGCCGAATGTGGAACAGGAAAAAATACGGCGCATCAATGAACTGGCGGCCAAAGCCAAAACCGCAACCCTGAGCGAAGAGGAAAAATCGGAGCAAAAAAAGCTCCGACAAGCATATCTGGCGGAATTTCGCGACAATCTCTCCCTTTCCCTCGACGGAATTTACCGCATAGATGAACGGGGCAAGGCCCAAAAACTACAAAAGAAAGACGGGGCCCGGCGCGAAGGGGACTGTGGCCACCCGCATCACCGCGACGGGCAATGCGGCTGCGGCCAGCAACACCGGAACCGGGACAAAAACAAAACATGACGGGGAAAATGGCCGGGCAATGGTTCGTTTATATCCTGCGCTGTGCCGACGGTTCCCTCTATACCGGCATCAGCGACGATGTGAAGCGGCGGGCGATCGCCCACAATGAGGGCCGGGGGGCGAAATATACCCGGGGCCGGCGCCCCGTCACCATCGTTTACCAGGAATCCTGTTGCGACCGGGCCGCCGCCCAGCGCCGGGAGGCGGCCATCAAGAAGATGCGCCGCGAGAAAAAGCTGGCGCTGATCGCCGCAAACCCGGAGGCGGTCAAAACCCGATCCCGGCCGTAAACGGCAACCGGATGCCGGGGAGGGCGCGAAATGTCATTTGCAATAATTGACGCTGACGCTTTGCCTTTCCGCCGTTGCAAAAGCCTCTCCCGCCGAATAGCCGATGAGCGCGCCGCAGATGGGCGTAAAACCGTCGGGCACGCCCACCGTCGCCGTCAGCTCCGGCCGGGCCTTGAAACCGAAGATCGGGGACAAGACGAAGCAGGAGCCCAAACCGAGGGCCGTGGCGGCAATGGTGGCGGTGGCCGCCGCGGCGCTGCCATTGTAGGCGTCGAAGGAGCCGCCCCGCGGCGCGGAGAATAGGAGCAACAGCGGCGCGCCATACAGCGGGCGGTAACCGGGAAGCCCGGCCCGGGAGCGCAAAAACTCATTGTCCGAATCCCGCATCGCCTGTAGCGCCGCTTCATCCAGGGCCTTTAAGGCCGCCGGGTTTTCCACAACGGTGATGGCCAGCATACCGGCGCAGGGCGCCTGGCCGGCGGCTTCCACCAGGGCCGTTACCTTTTCCGGTTCCACCGGCGTTCCGGCATAGGAACGGACGCTTTTTCTGTTGGCAATGGTTCGCAATGTATCCATTTAATACCCTCCTTCACCTGGCATCGGGAAACGGCCCGGGACGGGGCTGCTTCTCAAAGCCTGTTATGTGCATGTATAGTTCCTTGTTATTGTCGTCGTCGTCATGGCCGGCCGCAAGGCCAAAAATGAAACGGTGCGCCGAAAGCGGCGTTTTAAGCCAAAAGGAGAGGAAGTCGCCGATGAAAACGTATCGCATCGCGACGGGGCGGGAAGGGTTTTATCAGATCACCGCCCAAGTCGCGGAAGCTGTTAGGGAGGCGGGGCTGAGAGACGGCGCTTGCCTCGTCCATTGTCCCCACACCACCGCCGCCGTCACCATCAATGAAAATGCCGATCCCGACGTGGTACACGACCTTTTGCTGGCCCTCAATGCCCTCTATCCCGACCGGCCGGATTTTCGCCACCGGGAAGGAAATTCCGCCGCCCATCTTAAATCCAGCGTCATCGGCTGCGGCGTACTGGTGCCGGTGGAAAAGGGCCGTCTCGCGCTCGGCGCTTGGCAGGGGATTTACTTTTGTGAGTTTGACGGGCCGCGGCAAAGGAGCTTTGCGGTACAAATTCTAGGCTAAACCACGTTCATCGCGAAGCGTCGCCGAAGGCGCAGCCGCCATTTTTACAGTGCAAGGCTTCCTCAACGGCCTTGGCGGTTTTCGAGGCGGCGATGCCGCCTTTGGCGGTTTCCCGCAGTTCCACCGGCATCTGCCGCCCCACCCGGTACATCGCCGCCACCACTTCGTCGAGGGGGAGGAGGCTTTTCATGCCCGCCAAGGCCAAATCGGCGCTGATCAGGGCATTCACCGCCTGGGAAGCGTTCCGCTGGGCGCAGGGCACCTGCACGAGACCGGCGACGGGGTCGCAAACCAGCCCCATGGAATGGATGAGGGCGAAGGCGGCGGCATGGAGCGGCACATCCCCTTCTCCGCCCCGCAGATGAACGGCGGCAGCGGCGGCCATCGCCGCGGCGACGCCACATTCTGCCTGACAACCCCCTTCCGCCCCGGAAACGGTGGCGTGGGTCATCACCACGGCGCCGATGCCGGCGGCCATGAGCAGGCCGTCCAGGATGGCCCTTTCCGCCAAGCCATAGGCTTCCTCCATGGTGACAAGAACCGCCGGCAGAATACCGGAAGCCCCGGCGGTGGGGGCGGCGCAAATTTTTCCCATCGAGGCATTGACCTCGCTGCAAGACAAGGCCCGGGCCATCACCAGGTTGACAAAGCCGCCGGCAATGGTATTCCCGGCGGCGGCATATTGATAGTGGCCCATGGCATTGCCCTCTATCAGCGGACATTCGATGGGCAAAATTTTGTGCAACGCCTTTTCGGCGCTGTCTTTCATCACCCCGTAATGAACCCGCAATCGGCCATAAATGGTGTCGGCAGCGGCTTCGCTGATCTCCATCTCATTTTCCAGGATGATGGCCGGCAGGGAGATCCCCCTCTCCCGCGCCAGAGACGCCATTTCCGCAAAATTCTGGTACATTTTTCCTCCTTATGTCGGCCGAATGGCCCGTACCCGCAAAACGTCGGGGCAGGCGCCAATTTTTGCCACCACCTCGTCGCCGACCGGCGCATCCACCTCCAACATGCAATACGCCAAATCCCCTTTGGCTTTGCGGCTGACCTTCATTACGCCGATATTGATGTCATGGGCGGCGAGAATGCCGGTGACCCGGCTGATCACACCTTTCCGATCCCGCTGTGTCAAAAGCAGCGCCGCGGTATCGCCATGATAATCGAGGGAAAAACCGTCCACCTCGGTTATGACGATCTGTCCGCCGCCAATGGAAGAACCAATCATCACACTTTTGCCGTCTTCATGGTCAAACTCGATTTTTACCGTGTTTTCATGAACCCCCTCAAGGGCAATCTCATAAAACCCATAGGCCAAGCCGCGTTCCGCCGCCAAACAAAAGGATTGGGCGAGCCTTTCATCGTCCTCCCGCAGGCCGAGAGCGCCCGCCACCAGGGCCTTGTCTGTGCCGTGGCCGCGATAGGTTCTGGCAAAGGAGCCGTGGAGCCCGAAGGATACCCGGGAAAAGGGCCGGGCCGCGATCTGGGCGGCGATCCTGGCCAACCGGGCGGCACCGGCGGTATGGGAACTGGAAGGCCCGATCATGATGGGCCCGAGCACGGAAAAAACACTGATCTGCATCGCAAACCTCCTTTTCCCGCCGCTTCCCCGTTCCGGCTCGAAAATCCGAAAGGGCGGGCATATGTACATCTAATCGTCCGATCCCCACCGCAACGGCGCGATCCCGACGGCGCATCTATTTCCCTTTCCCCTATTCTAACCGTTCAAGGATGATTTTACCATCCCCAATTTTGATAGAGTAAAAAACGCCAATCGCCCAGCAGGCGTAAAATCGGCGTTTTTTTATTGTTCAACGGCCCATTCTTCATATCAATTTTTCCAGCCATCGGCAACCGGCTCCTCCGCCCCTTACCGCCCACACCCTTTCTTTACCGGAACCTAAATGAGGAAAACAATCTATTTCACCATTTCAAGAAGGTAGGCATGGAAAGCAAATGATATTTCCAACGCCAATCTTTTTCCACATCAAAGGAGGTTCGGGCCTAAAAGCGCTTCGATTTGCTCCAGCCGATAATAAAGTGTTTGACGGGTGATATCAAGTTCTTTCGCGGCGAGCTGTTTATTGCCGTACATTGATAATACATTTTAAAGTTGTTGCCAATTTGCTGTTTTGGCCATCACTCTGATCGAGCAGCGGGCCAATTTGTTCCATAATGAAATTCTCCAATCGATCCAAACGATTGGCATCCCCTATCAAAGAGAGAAAAAAATACAAGTTTAAATCGTCATATATGTATGTGTCCGCATGAAATCGCTGACAAATCGACATCATCTCCTCGCGGTCTGATAGCTTTTGGGGATTCCTCCCATCCTGTCGGTTCGGCAGCCCGCTGCCACAATCAAAGTCGGTTGCCCCGCTTGATCCGCAAAATTTAGGTTGATCTCTTTGACCACATCATGAAAACGCAATTTCCATGAATCCGTATGCCCCGCATCTAGAACGACGGCCGTTAACAGGCCGCTGGCGAAAAAGGATAAAAAAGAAATTGTTTTTACTCAAAAAGTAAATGCAGATTTTTAGCTATAGAAAGATAGACACCCTCAGACCATTGGTAGGCATACTTACTTTTTGCTATATTCAATCACCACAGTAAAAAAATGAAAGCCCTTCAGTTTGGCTCCGCTCAGGTACAAAAGTTTAGAAACATGCTCGTCCGTCAAATTGCCATTAAGCCAGTCAAGCATCCAACCATTGTCCTCTAGCTTTTGCTTCTCTTTCAAATAATCCTGATTGACATGTTTGATGAGATTATTGATCAGATTTCGGCTGAGATCAATAAACCGCACGGACTGCCGAAATGCAATAAGCGGGCAATGGTATTCTTCCGCCAGATCCAACATTTCTTGCGGCACCCGATTCACATGTTCGTGCATTTGCAGACAAAAGCCGACAATCCCCTTTTTTAATAGTTGTCGAAAAAACGGGATTAGATCATCGGGTTCATCCACACCCAAAGCACAGCAAAAAATTAACTCACCGCCATCAATCCATTCATTGGGATCATCCCAAATTTCCAACGGGTGCATCCAACTTACTTTTTTATCCAATCCGCCTTGCCCAGCAAGCAAAGGGCATCCCCGAACTCCTCCATTGCAAGAACCTCAGACATACTAATCGCATTGTAAATCAACATAAAGAATCACAATCCTTATTTTTGCTCTATTAAAATTTTACACTGTGTATAAAATTTTGTCAATTACTTTGGCTTGTTGCCAATATGATCCCGGTTTTCCTTTTGCTATACTGAAAGTGGAATCGGAGAGGCCATATCCATCCGAAAGAAGGTTTAGTTCGAACGGCCTTCTTGTCAAGTATGCATACGACAAGAACTTCAATCGTCCTGGAGGCGCCACATTAATTTTAAAAGAATGGGGGTTGATTGCAATACTCATAATCGGAGAAAAGATCAATGGAGCCATCCCTTCTGTCGCCGAGGCCATTGCTAAGCGTGACGATGCCTTTATCAGAAACTTGGCGCGGCAACAAGTTGGTGTCGGCGTGGACTATTTGGATGTATGCGCGGGCACCATCGCCGCTCAGGAGCTTGCGGCCTTGCACTGGCTAATCGACATCGTACAGGAAGAAACAGACACGCCTTTGTGCCTGGACAGTCCCAATGCGCGGATCATCGATGCGGTGATGCCAAAGGTCAGGCGCTGCGGGCTGATCAATTCCGTATCTGCCGAAGGCGATAAGTGTGAAATCATTTTTCCATTGCTGAAGGACAATGATTGGCAGGTAATCGCCTTAACTTGTGACAATGACGGCATTCCGGAATCGGCACAAAAAAAGGTGGAGATCGCCGGTAATTTAATCAAAAAGGCAGCCTCATTTGGCATCGGCCCGGAGCGGATTTTCATCGATCCACTGGTTTTATCCTTGGCCGCTGTAAATGATTGTATGCTTTCTTTCATGGAGGCCGTACGGGAGGTGAAGCGCCTTTTCCCCAAGGTAAAAACAATATCCGGGCTTTCCAATATCTCCTATGGTATGCCTTATCGGAAAATTGTCAATTTGAATTTCCTGGCCCTAGCCTTGTCCGCGGGCATGGATGCGGCGATTATGGATCCGGGAAACAGGGATCTATATGCTTCCGTCTATGCCGTGGAAGCGCTTTTAAATCGTGATAAGCATTGCCGTAAGTACAACAAAGCATATCGTGAAGGAAAAATCGGCCCTATAAAACCGGTGTGATTTAAAACCGTTAAGTTACATATTCAAAGGAGGAATATTTTATGGTGGACTTTGAAGAGTTGAAGGTAGCCATTAGTGAAATGGACGACGAAATGGCCATGCGAATCATCAATGAAGTGGCCACAAAAAACGTCGACGCAAACAAGGCCGTTGCCGCTTGCCAGGAAGGCATGGAGATCGTCGGCGACATGTTTGAAAAGGGCGAATATTTTGTCGGTGATTTAATCTTTGCCGGGGAGCTAATGGGGGAAGCCATGGCAATCCTTAGGCCCCTATTGGCGGCCGACGCCGGGGAGGATCTTGGGAAGATGATTCTCTGTACCGTTGCCGGCGACATCCACGATATCGGCAAAAATATCGTTAAGGCGATGATGGGCGCCGGTGGTTTTGAAGTGATCGATTTAGGCGTCGATGTATCCGCCGAAGAAATTGTGAAAACCGCAAAAGAAAAAGATGTTAAGATCATTGGCCTAAGCGGCATTCTGACCTTGGCCATCGATGCAATGAAAGAAACAGTAAACGCGTTTAAAACAGCGAGCATCCGCGAGAATGTTCGCATTATACTCGGAGGTCAATCCTGTCACCGCCGCGGTATGCGACGCCGTTGGGGCCGATGCTTGGTCAACAAATCCTCAAGAAGGCGTTGCAATCTGCCGCAACTGGGTTCTTGCCAAGTAAACCGCGCCGACCATCCGCATTTTGCGTGCTAACCCTTGAAAGGTAGCTCTTTATGGCGTAAGTAAAGGAGATACATTATGGCGAGAAAATTAGGAGGACGGCAACTGACCCAATTTCTTGTTTTGGGCTGTGGATCGAATGCCATCTTTTACATTCTATTCTCTCGGGGCAGCTTCTATGATGCTTTCATGCTGGCCTTCGATGTAACAAATACGCAATTTGCCCTTATGTCCACAGTGGCGTTGACAATCTCTTCCCTTACCTATTTTATTGGGGGCATTTTGGCCGATAAAGTACACCCGCGGTTGCTGGTGACCGCATCCTTTATCGTCACCGGCCTATGTAACTTTGCACTGGGACTTTTCCCAAGCTATGCTATAACCTTATTGCTATATGGTATTATGGGCGCATCCACCACCCTCACATTTTGGGGCGCCTTCCTGAAATTGACCCGGCAGTTCGGTCGCACCGTAGGCTCAGAAAGCAAAAGTTTCGGCGCGATGGAAGGAACACGTAGCGTTTTTGCAATCGTCGCGGCAACCTTTGCCGTATTCATGTTTTCACAGTTCAACAATTCTGTTTCAGGCCTGCGCTTTGTCATGTGGATGTATGCCGGATTGCTAATCTTCTTTGGTATACTTGCCTTCTTTGCCTTCGATGACAAGGAAGAATCCACGGAAGGTGTGATCAACCGCGAAAACCCGTTTAAGCTGCTGGTGCAATGTTTAAAAGATCCTAACATTTGGCTTGTAGGGCTTATGGCTATGGGTGGCTATACCGTTGGTAGCGTCATTGGCTCCTATTTAGGCACCTTCGGCACCACCGCTTTTGGTTTATCCATCGCCGCAGCCGCCTATGTAGGCTTGATGAACCAATGGTTTAAACCTGTAGGCAATTTTAGCGTAGGTTGGTTCGGCGATAAATTCGGCCCCAGCAAGGTAATCTTATTTCTCAACATCACGCTGACGATCATTGCCATATTTTTCATCTTTTTGCCGAAAAACGATGGTATGATTCTGTTCTTCCTGGTTGTGATCGCGATAGAAATTACGTTGACCGGCGCTTTCCGCGGACAGATGTATGCTCCAATGCGTGAATGCCGGGTACCCATGAATCTAAGCGGTTCGGCAATTGGCTTCTATGCGACGCTCATCTATGCAACGGATGCGATTTTACCTCCGTTTATCGGCCGCTGGCTGGACGTATTGCCGATGGAAATGGCCTGGCGCAACGTATTTAGTCTCATCGCGGCCTTCGGCATGATTGGCATTTTGTGTTCCGTCTTATTCAGGATACGGAATAGAGCTACCATCGCTTCGGTAAGAGCGGAAGAGACCGAATCGCGGCGTACTGCCAAACAAGCGACGGAAACCCAATAACCCAGAATAACAAAGCACGTTTTGTGGCGGAAAGGAGTATGATTGTGAAACTAAACTATTCTATTGGAACCGATCAAGATGCCGAAGCCATTCATGAAATGAGCGTTAAGATTTTAAGCGAGGTTGGCGCGGTCTTCCACGCCCCGGAAACCGTCGAAACCTTTAAACAGCATGGCGCGAAGGTAGACGGAGAGATCGTATATATTTCCAGAGAGATGCTAGAAGATGCATTGAAAACCGTGCCCAAATCTTATCGTTTGTACGATCGGGACGGAGGTTTCATCACGGTCGGCGATGGCGAACTAAAATGTGATTCCACCGACGGGCCGATTTATATCCGAAAAGAAGGGAAATATGAGCCACCAAGCCATGAGCATTTGGTAAACTTCCATAAACTACAGGAGACCAGCGAGGTCATCGCCATTTCTAACCCGAACACGATCGATATTTCTTATGTCGCTCCGGAAGTGAGAAACCAATATGGTCTCGGCGTCGCTCTGCGCTATTGCAAAAGCCCATGCATGGTATGGTTTTAGGTGGAAAGGAGATCGTTGAAGAATGCTTTCGGCGATGCAGGATTTCTATGGTCTGCATGATAAGCCCATCATGCAGGCTCTAACCTGCACGGTAGGTCCGATGCAACTGGCAAAGGACATTTGTGAAGCCATGTCGGTTTTATGCAAAGCGGGGCAGCTCTGTACCGTTGTAAGCGGCGTTATGCTGGGCGCGTCAGGCCCCAACCATGGCCGGCGCATATACCATCGGCAATGCGATGGTTTTGGCGGCGATCGTCTACTCCCAGCTGTTGCAGCCCGGTGCGCCCATCCTCTATTGCACGCGGTTTTCCTCCCATGATATGAAGAATATGGGGCCGGCTTATGGCGGGATCGAAGCGATGTGGGCTTGCGCCACTTCAAAGCGGATGGCGGACTATTATGGCTTTCCCCTACAAACCGGTGTAGGTACCGGTGAATCAAAGGTGCTGGACATACAAGCCGGGGCGGAAGGCTTCATGAACCATTTAAGCCCCCATCTGCTCCACGCGGATATCCTCAATATGGCCTGCGGCCCTATGGACTGCATGAACACGATGTGTTATGAAAAGTTTATCTGGGATGAGGAGAGTATTATAAAATGCAGGCACCTTATGAAAGGCTATGAACTTAGCGAGGAAACCTTCCGTTTTGATGAAATTAAGAAAAAGGGGCCAACGGGAAGCTATTTAGGGCGTACATTGCCGATTTATAGGAAGGAATTCTATGAACCCAAATACGATATCCGAGATATCCATAACAACTGGATTAAAAAGGGTGAACCGATCTGTGAAGATCTCTTAACCATCGCTTGGAAGAAGCGACTTGAAACCTATGAACCGCCCGCGTTAACAGAAGAACGCCAGCGGATCATCAAGAGACTCCTTCCCGAAGCATACCACAAAACCGTTCTGGGATGAAACCAAATATATAGCCGGTAACGCAGCTAGCGGATGGTTAAAGGGCCATCCGCTATGGCTGCGTTAGGCGACAGCCCAAAAATACTTTACAAAGCCGGACATACGGGATATATTGGAGAAAAAAGCGTCGCCATGGCTGTGTCCAATATACAATATAGGGGAAATGGTATGAAAAACTTGATATCGCTTTATATTGAACGGTTTGACTGGTTTTTTGAACTGACCTTACAGCATTTGTTCCTTTCGGGAATCGCGATTTTTATCGCTACCGTCATCGGTTTGACATTGGGCGTCCTGATCAGCGAATACAAAAAAGCATCAAAATTCGTATTGGGCTGCTGTAATATGGTCTATACGATCCCCGCCATTTCATTGCTTGGCCTTTTACTGCCTCTTTCCGGTATCGGCAATACCACCGCCATCATTGCTTTGACGGTTTACGGCCTCTTGCCGATGATCCGCAATACCTTTGCCGGCATCGACAATATCGACCCGGACATCATCGAAGCGGCAAAAGCCATGGGTTGCACGCCAATACAAATGATTTATAAAATCAAACTACCCCTGGCCCTCATCGTTATCCTCGCGGGATTTCGCAATATGGTGGTCATGACGATCGCTTTGGCGGGCATCGCCTCTTATATCGGCGCCGGCGGCCTTGGCATCGTTATCTATCGCGGCATTACCACCAACAACCAGACAATGACCGTCGCCGGCAGCATATTGATCGCTTTTTTGGCCATTTCACTCGATGCCGTCATCGGCGTATTTGAAAAGCGTATTAAAAAAAGGAGGAAGGTGCTGTGATGAAAAGATGGATCGTCTCCCTATGTTGTATCCTATCGGTGGTGCTGACGGCCTGGGCCTTCTCCGGGTGCAAAGATCAATCGGCAACGGTTCACCTTGCGGCAAAAGATTTTACCGAACAGTATATTTTGGGTGAAATGTTGAAAGCCATCGCTTTAGAGTATACGGATTTGCGCATTGAACTGACCTCCGGGGTCGCCGGAGAAACCAGCATTATTTTACCGGCGATGGTAAAAGGTGATTTCGACGCTTATGCCGAATATGACAGCACCGCCTGGATGACGGTACTAAAAAGGCCAAGAATGGCAGATGTCGAGGCCATGCATGAAGAATTAGAAAAAGCATTCCAAACGGAATACAATCTTACCTGGCTAGGCTATTATGGCTTTGATAATACCTACGGCATTGCGGTACGAAAGGAAACAGCGGAAGCATATGGACTCGTCACCTATTCCGACTTGGCAAAAGTAAGCGATCAACTAATTTTCGGCGCCGGTTATGAATTTTTCGAACGGGAAGATGGCTATACCGGCCTCCAAAAACTGTATCATCCCCATTTTAAAGAGGTTTTAGAAATGAATTTAAGCTTGAAATATAATGCGCTGCTCAACAAACAAGTAGATGCGATCACAATTTATAAGACAGACGGACGTATGAAAAATCCGGAAATCCTGGAACTTAAAGACGATAAAGATTATTTCCCGCCGGCCTTGTGCGGTACAGTAATCCGCAGCGATACGATGGCAAAATATCCGGAACTGGCCGATGCTTTCAAAAAGTTGAACGGCATGATTTCCCTGGAAGAGATGAGGGCTATGAATGCCGCGGTGGATATGGAAGGCCGCGATCCTAAAAAGGTTGCCCTCGAATTTTTACGGCAAAAGGATTTGATAAAAGATGAATAAAACGGAAGATACGGCCGCCGCCATCCGCTTTCAAAATGTATGGAAATCCTATGGCCGACATATCGCCCTGAAAGACATCAATTTCGCGGTAAAAAAGGGAGAATTCATCACCGTAATCGGAAGTTCCGGCTGCGGAAAAACAACGATGTTGAAACTGATCAACGGTTTATTGGCGCCGGATCAGGGGACGGTATATGTGAATGGCAAGGACATCAAAACCGTCGACCAGATTGAGCTGCGCCGAAGGATCGGCTATGTTATCCAGGGCGTCGGCTTGTTTTCGCATCTGAATGTAAAAAAGAACATCGCCTTTATACCCAATATTTTAAAGTATGACAAGAAGAAAACCGATCAAATTACCCGGGATTTGATCGGTACCGTTGGCTTGGCAGAAGATATGCTAAAAAGGTATCCCAGCGAATTGTCGGGAGGACAAAAGCAGCGCGTCGGTGTCGCCCGGGCCTTGGCCGCCTCACCCGAAATACTTTTGATGGACGAGCCCTTCGGCGCTTTGGATGAGATTACTCGAATAAAACTTCAGGATGAGCTTTTAAGAATCCATGGGAAGCTGGGGATCACCATCTTCTTTATCACCCATGATCTCAGAGAGGCCGCGAAACTGGGCCATCGGGTTTTTGTGATGGATGCCGGTGAAATCGTTTCCATCGGCACACCGGAAGAAACGGTGCGGGGTTATGGCAAAGAAAACATAGATTTTTTCAGCAAGTAAAAACGGGAGGAAAATGAATGCCGCCCCGGCGTTCTCCCGCATACCCGCTCCAATCTCAATTGGTGCTCAGGTTCACTTTCTATTCAGCGTTTTTCAAAAATTAGGAACCCGGCTTCCCAGTGATCCACTTAATATAAACCCTACAGTCCGCTTCATACAACCATTCTAATAAGGCAACAACAAACAGTCAAAAAAATTCAAAAAACGTATTTTACAAGAAGATATCCGCACAATGAAGGAGTAACCGTCTAAAACAAGGGTTCAAAAACGATGGCGGCATCCCCCGGAAAACCGCAACCTCTCACCCCAATGGGGTGAGAGGTTGCGGTTTTGCTTATTTTTTGCTTTGGCGGTCTTTGATGAGCAGTTCCGGATCCTTGATGCTGACCTTCGTACCTGCCTCCACCGATTTGGTGATGAATACATTGCTGCCAATTACGGCGCCGCTGCCGATCACCGTTTCGCCCCCTAGGATTGAAGTACCGGAATAGACGGTGACCCCTTCCTCTAAGGTGGGATGGCGCTTTACGCCACGCAATAGCTGCCCGCCGCGGGTGGACAAGGCCCCCAGGGTGACGCCTTGATAGAGCTTGACATTGTCGGCGATCGCGGTGGTTTCGCCGACGACGATGCCGGTGCCGTGGTCGATAAAGAAATACTTGCCGATCTTTGCGCCGGGGTGGATATCGATCCCCGTCAGATTATGGGCGTATTCGCTCATGATGCGAATCAGAGGTACCTCCAGCAGATACAATTCATGGGCCAGCCGGTGGATGGTGATGGCGAAGATGCCGGGATAGGAAAAGATGATTTCGTCCTTACTGCTGGCGGCGGGATCCCCGTCGAGGGTGGCTTGCACGTCGGTGACGAGATATTCCCGAATTTTGGGCAGTTGATCCAAAAGGCGAGGCAAAGCCCATCGGCCTTCTCCGCCAATTCCCCGTTTTCGTCGCAGTCCTCCCGCAGGGCCTGGTAACGCAGAGCCAATAAAATTTGCTCCCGCATCGTTTCATAAATGTCCGTCAACAGGCTGCCGATTTGATAGGCGCTGACTTCGCTTTGAAAAACTTTTTCCTCAAAATAACCGGGAAACAGCAGTTGGCGCAGCTTCTTTGCGGTGCCAATGATCGCATTGCGGTTCGGCAAAATGGCAAAATCGCAGGGCCATATCCCTCTCCTGATGATAGCTGGCGGTCAATTCCGCCACCAATGCGTCGATCCTCTTTTGTTTTTCCTGGCGCATCGTTTCTCCTCCTTCCCCCATAGGGTCATCTTCTCCCAATTCTCAGCCGATTCGAAAGGGTTGCCCGAAAGGCCGGGGGATTTTGTCAAATCGTACCATTTTCCTCCCCCGCTGTCAATATGGCATACAGGCCAAAGGCGATGGCAGCGGCAAATGTCCCGTCAAAACCGCCGGTACTTTTTTAATACCGCGACATTGAGAAGGGACAAGGCCGCAATGTAGACGGCAAGGGCAATGAGGTAAAAACCATTGTCCAGAAGGCCATATCCTTTTATCATCACCCCGTTCAGGGCGGTGGCGCCATAATAGATCGGCATCAGATAGGCGAGGTTGCCAAGCTGGAAGGGAAATGTTTCCACCGGCAAAAGCCCGGAAAAAGATTTGCGGAATCAAAACCACCGGGATGAACTGCACCATTTGGAATTCATTGTTGGCAAAAATGAAATGAAGGTTCCCGTCGCCACAGCGGCGAAAGCCAACAAAACCATAATGACCATGGCGGCGATGAGGGGGCCGGCAAAGGCCAAACCCAAAACATAACGGCAGAATAAGACGATGAGCAGGCTTTGCACGGTGGCGAGCAGCCCAAAGCCCGCAGTATAGCCGAAAACCACCTGATAGCGGCGAACCGGCGTCAGCATCATCCGCTCTAAAGTTCCGCCGGTTCGCTCCCGGATGAAAGAGACGCCGGAGAGGACAAATACCACGAAAAAGGAAATAACGGCAAGGAAAACATAGCCCAAATTGTCAAAAGAGGCTGGCGTCGGCCTGCCCATGAGAAGATCGCTTCCATTTTGCCGCCGGGCTGGGGTTGGGCCTGGGCCGCCGCTGCCCTCAAGGCCGCCAGCACCTTGGCATTGACGCCGCCGGCTTCCGCCATGCGGATGACGACTGCGCCCGCAGCGGCGGCGACGATGGCGTCCACTTCCCCGGTTCGCAGCTTCTCATCGCCATCGCCCGAGAGGGCAACAACGGTAAGCGCCTGTTGGCCAATGGCAGCGGCGAGGGCCGCGGGAACGCTGCCGTCCAGGGCGACAGTGGGGCGATGGTCACTGTCCCCAGCAGCAAAAGAGAAGGCCGATGATGGCAACGGGCATGATGAGCAGCATGGCGAGAGAGCGTGTGTCGTTTTTCATCTGCCGCAGATGCGCCGAATCAATGGCCCCATATGGTGTCACCTCCTTTTGCGGCGGCAAAAGTTCTCCAGGTGGCCGCCGTCGGTGAGGGCCAAAAGGCGCTCCACCCGGTCGTGACAAAGCAGCCGTCCATCATAGAGCAATGCCGCTTTTTCGCATTTCTCCGCTTCATCCATTACATGGGTGGCGATCAGCAGCGTTTTTCCGGCGGCGGTGAGATCGGAAAAACAGCTCCAGATTTCTTTCCTTAAAACCGGGTCGATGCCGACCGTCGGCTCGTCAGGGATCAAAATTTCCGGGTCATGCAGGAGTGCGATGGCCAGAAAGCCGCTTTTTCATGCCGCCGGAATAGTGGGCGACCAATTTATTCCGGTCGCGGCCGAGATCCACCAAATCCAGAACATCATTGGCCCTCTTCTTTAACGCTTCCTTTTGACGCGGAACATGCCGCCAAAAAACAACAGATTGTCCAGGCCGCTAATTTCCGGTACACCCCGTCGTCTTGGGGCATATAACCGATTTTGCGCAGCGCCGCCATGCTCGGGGCCTTTTCCCCGGCGATGTCAATGGCGCCTTCGTCGGCCTTTAATGCGCCGGTGAGCAGCCGCAGCAGCGTGGTTTTCCCGGCGCCGGAGGGGCCCAAAAGGCAAAGGGTCTCCCCCGCCTTCGCCGTAAGGTCGATGGCCGTCAGCACCTTTTGCTTGCCGAAGGATTTGGAAACGCCGCTGACCCGCACCGAATGATCGCTAGGCATCCTGATTGCTCCTTTCCATCTTCGTTTCACCGCAATTGCTTTTTATTATGAAAATATTAAGACGATTTATACGGATCCTTTCCGCGACAGCAAAGGAAATCCGCCGCCAAGGGGAATCCAATATCCCGCGATTTGCCGCCGACCTTTTCCCTAATAACGGTTATATTTTAACACAATGCGGCGGCGATGAACAGGAAGGAAAACAGGGTGGTTTGGAATGGCAAATAAAAACGGCCCCATGTCGCGGCTTTGTTCCGCCGGTTGGCGCCGGAAGCGCCATTGCGGAGAATTCTCGCCCATGCCCCGGCGGAAGCGCCTGAATCCCTGCAATTGGCGGCGGCCACCGTGCTCTGATTTGGCGGCCGCCCGCTCGCCGTCCGACGGAAGCCGCCCGCTTCTCCCGACACCACACCGTCCTTTTAGAGACTGGCGGTTGCCAATCATTTCCAAAGCGATCTCTTCCCCTTTAATGAAAGGCCGCTTTAATGAAAGGCCGCTAAAAACAGCGGGCGGTTTCCGTTGGCCCCCGCCGTTTCCCTGCTTTTTTATGGCCCGTGCCCCGCTTTGTTTCCGGCCGGGAATTGCTTATGGCATTCGCGTATCCGCACCGTCTACCTTAACGCATAAGGCCGCCAGCACCGGCCCGATCGGATTGGCGATGGTATAGACGCTGGATCCGGCAAAAAGCAGGCCCACCGCCCGGTTCTCCTCGTCGAGAACCAGAGAACCGCTGTCCCCCGGCGCGTCCAGGCTGCCGATCAGGATTTGATCGCGAAAATACAACACCCGATCCCGGCCGAAGCGGATAGGCAGCATCCCATAGACCCCTTCGATGATACCCCGGGTCAGCCCGGTGCTGCGGCCGGATTTTTTTATCTCGGCGCCGAGGCGGGGCGGGCTTACCCCCCGCACACGGCCAATGGACAAAATTTCCGGCAAAACGAGGCGCCGGTTGATGGGCTGTGCCGCGGCACAGTCGACCTGGTTGTAACCCTGTTCCTTTAAGGCCGCCACCCGTTCCAGGCGGGCGATGGCGTCTTCCGGCCGGGAACCGCCGTCGGTGGGGGCCGGTTGTAAAATTAAATCTCCCAAAGCGGCCCGGCCATCGAAACCATTGGTGGCATTGGCGAGAACATGGTTGTTGGAGAGGATCAGCGGTTCGCCGCTGCCGCGGTCATAAACGATACAACCCAATGTACCGGCGGTGACCCGGTGGTGGGCGATGCTGGTGCCGCCGGGGGCCGGACGCCAGCGGGACAAACGCAGATTTTCCGCGCCGGCGGCGGTGAGGGGGGTGGCAATGGGCCGCACCGCCGCATCCCCCAAAGCAACCACATCGCTGACCATACCCTGAATCCGATGGGGGATCCGCTGGCCATAGTCCAACCTTTCCTCCGTCAGTTTTTCCGCGTGCAGAACAATGTCGCCCTTTTCCCCGGTCAGATGGCCGCCGCTTTTCTTCATTCCGTAGGCGAGGCCCACCACATTTTCGAGGGAAAATAAAAAAGACAGGTTCTCTTCGGATAAAATGCGATCCATCGCTTTCCCTTTCCTTTCTTTCCTAGGCTCTACGGTTCTATAGCCAATATATGAAAAGATCGGCGAAGGTGAAACGGCCCGCCGCCCGGTTTGGCCGGAAAAGAAAAACCCCGGTTCCCACCGGCGCCTGGCGGCGCTTTGGGAATCGGGGTTTGAACCGAACGATCGATTGCGGGTACCGGGGAGAAAAGAGGGTTTAAAGGCTAAGAATGTCTGCCACGGCCTGCCGCATTTCTTCTTTGCCGATGGCTGTCCGGTGCCGCACTTCCCTGGCCTGCAAATTTTGCAGGCTGGGATGGATCGGCACGCCGGTCAGGGCCTCCAGCGCGGCGGCCAGCTGGAATTCGTTCCGATCCGCCGCCTTTTCCGCCCCGGCGACGGCGCGGTAGACGTCGGCATTGAATTTATAAGGGTTCGCGGTGGAAGCGACCACCGCCTGGTTTTGGCTGCCGCTGTCCCGCCGATAATCCGCCAGGGCCTTGACGGCGACGGCGGTATGGGGATCCAGCAGATAGCCGTCATTTTTATAGGTGGCGGCGATGGTTTGGGCCGTCTCCTCTTCATCGCAGCAATAGCCAACCATCAGGTCGCGCATTTTCGCGAACACCGACGGGGGAATCCCATAGATTCCATTCGTTTCCAGTTGCTTTTGGGCATCGGCGACCAAGGTTTCATCGCTGCCGGACAGGGCGAACAGAAAGCGCTCAAAATTGCTGGAAACCAGGATGTCCATGGAAGGGCTGCTGGTGCGGTAAAATTCCCGGTTGCGGTCATAGACGCCGGTGCAAAGCACATCGGTGAGAACCCTGTTCCGATTGGAAGCGCAGACCAGCTTCGCCACGGGCAGGCCCATCCTTTTGCCATAGTAGGCGGCGAGAATATTGCCGAAATTCCCGGTGGGGACGACGATGTCGATCTCCTCACCGGCCGCGACGGCGCCGTTTTTCAATAGCCTGCCATAGGCCCAAAAATAGTAGACGATCTGGGGCAGCAGGCGGCCCCAATTGATGGAATTCGCCGAAGAAAAAGCATATCCCTTGCCGGCAAGCATAGCGGCGAATTCTTTGTCGTTGAAGATGGCTTTGACCCCCCGCTGGCAATCGTCAAAATTGCCGTCCACCGCGACGACATGGGTATTGTTCCCGGTGGTGGTCACCATCTGCAAGCGCTGAACTTCGCTGACGCCGTCCTTGGGATAAAAGACGATAATTTTCGTTCCCGGCACATCGGCGAAGCCTTCCAGCGCCGCTTTGCCCGTATCGCCGGAAGTGGCGACAAGGATCACCACTTCTTGCGTGCTGCCGCTTTTGGCGATGGCCGCCGTGAGCAGATAGGGTAAAATCTGCAAGGCCATGTCTTTAAATGCGGCGGTGGGGCCATGCCACAATTCCAAGATGTGGCGGCGGTCGCCGAGGGAAACGAGGGGCGCGATCTCTTCGCTATGATAATTCGCGCCATAAGCGGCATCTACCGCATGGGCAATCTCTTCTTCGCTATAATCGTCGAGATAAAGCCCTAAAATCTCCTTGGCGAGGCGGCGATACCCCCATTGGGGCAACGCTTCCCAAGCCGCGGCGGGAAAAACCGGCACCGTTTCCGGCACAAAGAGGCCGCCGCCTTCGGCTAAGCCGCGATGGATGCTTTTTGAAGCCGCGATCCGGGGCGATTGTCCCCGTGTGCTGATATACATGGTTTGCCTTCCTTCCGGCGCGCGAAAACGCCCGTAGAAAATCGGGCCGTCGCCGCTCTTTTTATCTTCATATTCGGTGCTGAGGCCATCGGAATAGGGGCTGGCCTGAAAATCGGCGCTGTATTCCACCATTGTAAACCCCATCGCCGCCATTTCCTGGCAGGTAAAGGCCATCAATTCCTCCGCATCGGTGCGCAAGAGGACATCGCCGCCGGGGCACAGGATGCCCAGGTAAAGGGAGAGGAAATCCCGGTGGGTCAGGCGCCGCTTTTGATGGCGCTTCTTCGGCCAGGGGTCGGAAAAATTGAGGTAGATCCGCTCCACTTCGCCGGCGGCAAAAATTTCCGGCAGCAGCATCGCATTGGTTTCCAGAATCCGCACATTGGGCCGCCGATCGCCGATGCGCTTCGCCGCGACATAGATCACTTCCGGCCTTAGCTCGATGGCGACATAGTTGATCCCCGGCGTTTTTTGGCTGAGGGCGTCTAAAAACTTGCCCCGGCCCATGCCGATTTCGAGATGAATCGGATTGTCATTGCCAAAAAAAGCGTGCCAGCCGCCGCGATGGCCGCCGATCTCGCCGGTCACCAATTGCGGATAGGCGGCCAATTTTTCCCGAACGCCGGGTATTTTCCGTAACCGCATTAAGCCTCGGGGCGCATCGCCTCATCGATGCGGCCTTCCGCCTCCTCCAATTGGCTTTGGTCATAGCCGTAGTCATTGGACAGCTTCAGTTGGATGGCATTGGCCCAAAAGCGGCATTTCTCCGCCATCTTGCGATATTTTTTCCGGTTGGCGTCTTTTCTGGCCGCCCTGTCTTCCCCATTGGCGGCGACGGTGTTGAGCACATAGCGGATTTGCAGGTATTGCTCTTCCGTCAAGTCCTGGTAATTTGCGCTCAGAAAATCCAGCAACTGCTTATAATAGTCCTGAAATTCGGCGAGATCGATCTCGGTTTCCATGCCGAGATACTCTTTAAGCTGGCTGACGATTTTTTCCATTTTTCTTTCTCTCCTCCGGGCACATGAATCATCGGAAAGAAAAGGCCGTTTGCACCGAAGCCCAGTCCTTCCAACCTATAATAAAGATAGCAAAATTCCCTTTTTTTTGCAAGTCCCCGTCTTTGGGCTTAGGCCTCCCCTTCGCCGAGGCGGTTTTTCAGTTCCCGGCGCTGGAACAGATCGTACAGCACCGGTACCACCAAAAGGGTGAGAAAGGTGCCGTAGACGAGGCCGCCAATGGCGACGACGGCCAGCGGCTGGATCAGATCGGCGCCCATGCCGAGGCCGAGGGCCAAGGTGGAAAGGCCCAAGATGGTGGTGAAAGCCGTCATAAAAATCGGGCGCATCCTCGTTTTCCCGGCGGTGACGATGGCTTGCCGCTTCTCCATGCCGTCCTTACGGAGCTGGTTCGTATAGTCGACGAGAAGGATGCCATTGTTGACAATGATCCCCGCAAGGACGAGGAAGCCCAGCATGGCAATGACCGACAATTCCATCCCGGTTATAAACAGCGCCAAAAGCCCGCCGGTGAAGGCGAGAGGGATCGTGAACATAACGATAAAGGGGGAAAGCAGCGACTGGAATTGGGCCACCATGATAAGGTAAATCAGCACAATGGCCAGGGCCAGCATCAGGAAGAGATCCGCCAAAGCCTCATTGGTCGTTTGCGTTTCCCCGGCAATCTCATATTCATATCCGGCGGGCAGTGTATAATGCTCCAGCATCGCTTCAACGTCCCGTCCCACAAGACCGATATTGTGGCCCAAAGCGGCGTCGGCGCTGACGGTGATCTGCCGCTGCTGCTCATCCCGGAGGATGGCGGAGGGGGATTCCGCTTCGGAAAAAGCGGCGATATCGCCGATGCGCACTTCCTTCGCCTTCCCCTGCGATGCGGCTTTTATTTTCAGATCCGCAATTTCTCCCCAGGTCAGCTCCTGATAAGCGCCGTCGATCACCACCACCGGCAGATTCCCATCCTCCAGGTGCAAGGTGGTGGCGGTGGCGCCGTCGGACAGGGCCGAGGCGATAAAGGCATATACCTGGGCGACGGTGAGGCCATATTCCATCGCTTTGGCCTTATTGACGGTGAGCCGCATTTCCGGTTCGGTGGAACCGACGCCGTCGTCCACTTCGCCGATGCCGGGCACCTCACGCAGCTTCGCCGCCAGATCCAGTGCGGTTTCACGCAAAGTGTCGAGGGTTTTCCCCCTTGACCATCACTTGAATGCCGCTGCCGCCCAGCGCCGACATATCCATGCTGGAAGAAGAAACCTGGATCGTACAATCCAGACCTTCGCTGCGGTCGAGAATCTCCTGTTTTGTTTCGGCATTGGGGGCGGTTGCCCTTCAGCAGCAGATAGTAGGAAACCGCATGGTCGCTGCCGCCGCCCATCATACCCATACCGGAACTTTGCAGCGCGCCGATGGTTTCGATGTCCCCGACTTCGAGCAGAATGTCAGTAAACCGATCCGCCATGGCCCGTGTTTCCTCCTTCGTGGCCCTGTCTCCCATTTCTAAAGTGATGTTCATTTCCTGGGCTTCACTGTCCGGCAGGAAGGCGACGCCCATCCGGGTGGCGCCGAAAACAGAGCCGGCAAGCAGTAGGAAAACTGCCAGCAAAACCACGGCCCGGTGCCGGAGGCACCAACCCAAGGCCGCGCCATAAACATGTTTCACGCGGTCTAAAATCCGCTGCTTTTTATCGACGGGGCGGCGCAACAGACCGGAGGCCATCGCCGGCACCAAGGTCAAAGCCACGAGCAAACTGGCGAGCAGGGAAAAGGCGATGGTCAGCCCCATATCGGCGAAGATCTGCCGGGAAAGCCCTTCCGTAAAGACGATGGGCAAAAAGACGGAAACGGTGGTCAGGGTCGAGGCGGTGAGGGCGCCGGTCACCTGTTTGGCCCCTTCCATCGCGGCATAAACCACCGAATGGCCCTCCTGCCGCAGCCGGTAAATGTTCTCGATTACCACAATGGAATTGTCCACCAGCATACCGACGGCGAGGGCCAGCCCGGCAAGGGAGATGATGTTCATCGTAATCCCGGCGAAGTACATCAAGGTCATCGCAAAGAGCAGGCTGATCGGAATCGACAGCGCGATAACCGCGGTGGGTTTCAGATCCCGCAAGAACACCAGCAGAATCAAGATGGCCAGCAGGCCGCCCCAAAGCAGATTGCTGATCACAGCGTCGATGACAATGTCGATGTACATCCCCTGGTCCATCAGGGGGGTGATGTGAAGGCCCTCATGTTCCGCTTCCAAGTCGTCGATGGTGCCGCGAATCAAGGCGGCCACCTCGGCGGTGGAATACATCGTTTGCTTCTGGAAGGTGAGGATCAAGCCGTCATAACCGTTGATCTTGGCATACATTTCCCCTTCATTGTTCACGGTATCGATGTTCGCCACATCGGCAAGGCGGACGGGGTCTACCCCTTCGATGCCAAGATCGAAAAGAACCTGGTTTTCCAATTGGGCAATATCGGCATATTTTTCACCGATTTTAACGACATATTCATTCCCTTCGACGCCGGCATAGCCCGCCGGCAAAGAGAAGTTTTGCGCCGCCAGAATGCCGCTGATCATCTCTACACTGATCAATTCGTCGATGGCGGCCCCCTCCGTCGCCGTGGCTTTCGCTCCCGCCAATTCGGCGCTTTTGGCGTCGAGGGCCGCTTCCCCCTGGTTCAACTGGGCTTCGGCTTTGGACAATTCCGATTCCAGCATGGCTCTGGCGTCGCCCAGTTCCTTTTCCTGTTTGCCGAGTTCCATTTTTTGGGCGGCGAGGGCCGCTTTGCCCTGGGCGGTGGCGGCCAAATTTTCGTTTACCCCCGCCAACTGTTCTTCCAATTTGGCGATGGAAGCCTCAACTTCCGCCCGGCTGTTTTTCAACTGGGCCAACTGGGACTGTTCCGCTTCGGTCAGGGTTTCGTTGGCTTCCAGGGCCGCGATCCGGCCGGAAAGCTCGTTCAAGCCGGCTTCGGCCATTTGCTTGGCCACCAAAAGCCCCTGTTGTTGCAGGGCCAGCGCCGTTTCGCCGTCCCGCAGTTTCTCTTCGGCGGCATCGAGCTGCGCTTTGCCGTCATTGAGCGCGGCCTGGGCCGCCGCCAGTTGCTGGCGCTGTTTGGCGCTTTCGGTGGTAAACTGCTGTTTCCCCGCTTCCAATTGGGCTTTGGCTTGGCCGATGGCGGCTTCCGCCGCCGCCATTTGGCCGCCGACAGCCTTTTGGATCCGCCCATTGACACGCTTCACTTTGTCCCGGTCGATGACGATTTCCAGCGTATCGGCAATCGAACCCATCGCCGTCACGGAAGCGACGCCGTCAATCTTCTCAAAAGACGGCAATAGCTCCTCCTCCACCAGGGCGGAAACCGCTTTTACATCGGAACCGGAACTGTCGACGGCCGCCACCATCACCGGCATCATATCCGGATTTAATTTGACGATCATCGGCGAAGCGATTTCCTCTTTATCCCAGATGGATTCCAGCATATCCAGGCTTTCCCGCATCTCGATGGTAACGGCGTCCATATTGGCGGAATTATAGAATTCCAAAATTACGACGGAGCTGTTCTCCATCGAAACGGAACTGACCTTTTTGATATTGCTGATGGTGGCCATCGCCTGTTCCACCGGTTTGGTTACGACGGTTTCCACCTCTTCCGGGCTGGCGCCGCCATAGGTCGTCATCACCACCGCATAGGGCAGATTGATGCTGGGGAGCAGATCCGTCGTCATTTTCGTATAGGAAATTCCCCCCAAAAGTAGAACGACGATCACTGCCACCACCACAAGGTAGGGATTTTTCACGCTCAGCTTTGACAGCATATCTTTTTACCCAAACGCCGGGCTTTGCCGCGGCGTCCCTTTTTCATTCAAACACCTGTTTATTGTAGGCCCGGCCGCGGCAAAAGTCAACATCCTTCCGATGCATTTTCGGCGTTTTATCCCGGATCGGAAAACCGCCGCACCCCAAAAAAACCGCCCCCGGCATCCAAAACGGCCTACGGGAACGGTTGCGTTTTCATTTTCCACCTAAAGAGATACCGGGCAGGATTAGCCGCCGATGCAAGAGACGTCCATCGCCCTGATCCCCGCCGCCAATGCCCGCACATTCAGATCCTCGGTTCCCCTGGGAATCCGATGCAATACGGCGGTTTGCAGCGCTTCCCGGCCGACCAGTCCCAATCCGGCCAAAACACCGAGGGCGACGATATTGGCGGTCATCTCCCGATCCGTTTCGTCAAGGGCGATTTGGGTGATGGGAACCGAATAGACGGTTTTCGCCTTAGGTTCCTTCAGCGCTGTGACGAAGGTGCTGTCGACGATCAAGACGGAACCTTCCGCCATGCCGCCCCGATATTTCAGATAGGCCTTTTCCGACATGGACAGCAAAAAGTCGCTGGCGACAATCTTGGGATAGTGAATGGGGCCGGAGGAGATGATGACCTCGGCCTTGGATGCGCCACCCCGGGCCTCCGGCCCGTAGCTTTGGGACTGCACCGCGTTCTTCCCCTCCAGAAGCACCGCTTCCGCCAGAACGATGCCGGCCAGGATCAAACCTTGGCCGCCGGTTCCCGTAAGCCGGATTCCACAGCGATCTTTCATTGCCCCGCCTCCTTCCTGACCCGCTCGATCAATTTTTGGTAGCATTCGGTGTATTCCGGCGCCATTTCCTTATGCAATTCGCCGATCAGGAATTTCCCTTCAATGTCCGCCGGCGCCATCTTCGCCGCGGCCTTGACATGGACGGCATGGCGCTTCACCCAGTCGATCCGTTCATAATTGCCGCGGATTTTATTTCTGCGCCCAAAGCCGACGGGACAGGTGGAAACCGCTTCCACCAGTGAAAAGCCCTTGTGCTCCATCGCGCTGCCGATCAGATCCGCCAATTGTTTCGCATGGTATACGGTGCCCCGGGCCACATAGGTGGCGCCGGCGCCCCGGGCCAGCTCGCAGAGGTCAAAATTTCTTTCCACCATGCCAAAGGGGGCGGTGGTGGCGAAGGCCCCCGTCGGCGTCAGCGGCGAATATTGGCCGCCGGTCATCCCATAGATATTGTTGTTGACGACGATGGCGGTGAGATCGATGTTGCGCCGGGCGGCATGGATCAGATGGTTGCCGCCGATGGCGGCGGCGTCCCCGTCGCCCATGACGACGAAAACATGCAAAGCGGGATTGGCCACCTTCAGACCGGTGGCAAAGGCCAAAGCCCGGCCATGGGTCGTGTGAAGGGTATTAAAATCCATATAGGTAGGCATTCGGGAGGAGCAGCCGATACCGGAAACGATCACCGCCCGATCCCTGTCGACCCCGGCGGCATCCAAAGCCCGCACAAAAGCCCCCAGAACAATGCCATTGCCGCAGCCGGGGCACCAGATATGGGGCAATTTGTTCATCCTTAAATATTTGTCGTTCATTTCGGCAACCCCCTTATCCCGTCAACAATCCTACAGGGAGCGATCGCTTCCCCATCGATCACGAAAAGCCCCTCTACCCGGGTGATGGCGGCGGCGATCCGCTCCACTTCGAGGAAAAGCTGGCCGGCGTTCATTTCCGGCACCAGGATTCCCTTTACCTGTTTGGCCAGGCGGCGCAGAGGTTCTTCGGGGAATGGCCAAATCGAAATCGGCCGAAACAGCCCGGCCTTCACCCCTTCAGCCCGGAGGGTTTCCACCGCCTCCCGGGCGGAACGGGCGGTGCCGCCATATGCCAATATCAGGTATTCGGCATCCTCGGTGGCATATTCTTCCCAATCGACGATGGCGGACCGGTTCTTCTCCACCTTATCGATCAGCCGCCAATTGGCGGCGGAGACTTTCTTTTGATCCATGGTGGAAAAGCCCTCTTCGTCATGGGTTAGGCCGGTGACGTGATAGCGGTAGCCGCTGCCGAAGGGAGCGAGCACCGGCGCCCCGTTTTCGTCCGGGGCATAGGGCCGGTAGGCTTCCGGCGGACATTGGGGCTTCTTCCGGTCGACGATCTCTTTTTCCGCGGCGGCGGCGGGAACGATGGCTTCCCGCATATGGCCGACGATTTCATCGGTGAGCAAAATCACCGGCATCATATAGATTTCCGATAGATTGACGGCGCGCATCGCGAGGGTATAGCACTCCGGTACGCTGGCAGGGCTGAGAACGATCACCCCCCGATCCCCGTGGACACCCCAACGGCTCTGCATCACATCGCCTTGGGCGGGGCTGGTGGGCAAGCCGGTGGAGGGCCCGCCGCGCTGCACATTGACGATTACACAAGGCACTTCCGCCATCGCGGCATAGCCAAGATTTTCCTGCTTTAGCGAAAAACCCGGCCCGGAGGTGGCGGTTAAAGATTTTACCCCGGCGAGACTGGCGCCGATCACCGCGGCCATGCTGGCAATTTCATCCTCCATCTGGATGAATTTGCCGCCACGGATCGGCAGTTCCGCCGCCATGATCTCGGCAATTTCGGTGGAGGGGGTGATCGGGTAACCGGCATAAAAGCGAACCCCCGCCGCAATGGCGCCGAGGGCGCAGGCTTCATTGCCCTGCATCAAACGGGGCGTATCACTCATCTTTTCACCTTCCTCAAAATTCTATCGCAAAATCAGGGCAATGGAGTTCGCAAAGACGGCAAGCGATACAATTCCCGTCCCGCGCCGCAATGAGCCTGCCAAAAGCATCCCGGTCGAAAACATCTTTCAGGCAAATCTCAATGCAAATGCCACAGCCCTTGCAAAGTTCGAGAAATTGATTGCCTTTCTCCCATTCTTTTCCGCCTGTATCACATCCCACCCCTTTTCTCTTCTCCCTGTAAAGCCCTTTTATGGCGGGCAGGCCATACACCCTTATACGCCGATCGCTTTTCTATAAATATACGCGAATCGCCGACCTGAGGCGCTGAATGGCAAAAAACAGGCAGCACCCCATATCCCCCAGCCTAAAAAGCCAAAACGATGGGTGCGCCCGCTTCATTCCGCCACCGTTCAGTGGGTATAGCCGTACAGCCGCACTGGCGATCCCCCTGGCCCTTCTGGTGGCGGCCATGTTCAGGTCACAGAGAATATTGTCAAATCGATTTGATAGGCATCACGCCTTGTTCCAGCGTTTCAAATGGGCGATGGCGCAGCCAGGCAACATACCATATTGTTTAAAAACAGCAGCCGTTCCGGCCGTTAGTCAACGATATCCGCAAGGCTCATATCCTTTGTAATCAACGTAACTGAAACCTCCCGCTTTTGGCTTTATAACGTTTAGTGTAAAGCCCGCGCTTTCTGCCCCATAAAGCAGTAATTTTATCTTTTTTGCCTGTAATATGATAAAATTTTTCCATTTTTCTGAATCTTTGCCGTATTTTGCCTTTCACAGGGGCAAAGCCGTTCAATCGGCGCGAAGATACATTTCCCGTTCCGCTTTAAAATCGGCGAAGGCCAAACGATAAGACGCTATCCATTTCCGCAGAGTCAACCCTCCTCCAGCCAGCGGCCCAGCGCCGTGCCGCCAGCGATCTTTTCGAACATCACCCGATCCCGCGCCCCCGCGGCGGTTTTCGGCACGGCAAAATCCGTCAGCCGCTTCGCTTCGGCCAAAACCGCCAACCCCGTTCGGGCAGGTTGAAGGCATAAAAGTCGCTGATCTCTAGCCGAACGCCCCCCTCTTCGCCGCTGTCCTCGGGATGAAACATGACGCCGGGGAGGGACAACCCGTTCGGGGCGGCGGCATAGGCGGCGCTGTCCAGCCCTTTTGGCCCACCCAGCGGAAGGTATCTTGCTGGTGCAGGCCGGTACCCTCTCCTTACCGGTGGCCATATAGCAGAAGGCGGCGACATCCGGCACATTCGGCGAGGTGGGAACCCAATGTAAGCCGGTATCCCTGCCGGCATCCGAACGCCGGTAACCGGCCATCGGCGCAATGGTGAGATCGGCTTTGATTGCGCAGTTGAAGTAGAGGGCCAGTTCCCCGATGGTCATGCCGTGGGCGATGGGCAGCACATCACAGCCGACGAAGGTGATATAGTCCGGGTCCATCACCGGCCCTTCAACGATGAGGCCGCCGACGGGATTGGGCCGATCCAGCACGACGACGGCTTTGCCCTCCCGGGCGCAGCTTTCCATCGCATAGCGTAAAGTGGAAATATAGGTATAGGAGCGGGCGCCGATGTCCTGCAAATCCACAAAGAGCACGTCGATGTCGGCGAGCATCAGCGGCGTCGGCCTGCGGGTGTCGCCATGGAGGCTGTAAACGGGAATTTGGTATTCCGTATGGATGCCGTTTTCCACCCAGGCCCCGGCGGGAAGCAGGCCGTCCAGCCCGTGTTCCGGCGCGAAGAGGGCCGCGAGGTCAACCTCGGGGTCGGCATAAAAGACCGCGGCGGTTTTTTCCCCGGCGCTGTTGACGCCGGTCTGGTTCGTCAGCAATCCGACCCTTCGATCGGCATAGAGAGCGGAAAAATCGCCCGCAAACAAAACCTCATTGCCAAGCCGGAACGGTTCGGGAGCGGCAACCGTCTCTTCCCCGGCGCCGCAACCGGCAAGGGCGATACAAACCACAACGGAGAGCAAGAAAAAAAGAAGCGGATTTTTGTTCACAGCTGGTCTCCTTATAGAATACGGCCGGCGGCAAAGGTCTTACCGGCCATGGGGAAAAACCCGCGGCCTCAATTCCCGCAGGTAAAAAGCAATGGACAGCGAGTAGAACAGATCATAAAGCAAGAAGAGGGGCTGTGCCGCAATGCCGAGCCACAGCGGAGAGATGGGCCAAGAGATGCCGGGAAAAACCACTTTGACGATGAGCAGAAAATAGAGGGCGAGGGCGGCATTGCAATAGGCGTATTTGAGCGCCCATTCCCAAAGCCGGCGTTTCCGTTCTTCCGCCACCGATTTGATCAGGCCGTACAGGCCCAAAACAAAGACATAGGGCAAGGCCGCCGCCTTATCCGGCAACAGCAAAAGGGCGAGAACCGCGGTGGCGAGATAAAAGAGCGCCGCCATCTTTTTGCCGCCCTCGATCACCAATAGAGCCAGCGGCAGGGAGGCGGCGGCATACAGCGCCGCTTTGCCGCCGGGCACGACCATCGCCAGATAGAGCAGCAGCACCACGATGGCGGCCAATACCCCCGCCAGGGTCAAGGAACGGTAGCGCAACGAAAAACCTCCTCAACAGCAGGGGATCAGATCGCCGCCCATGCTTTCACAGCAGCAGTCGGCACAGCAAAGGCAAGACGCCACCTCGCAGCAATTGGCGGAACGGGTATAGCCCTGTTGCTGCGATTGGGCACGGTAGCTTTGGCCGGGATGCTCCAGCCGCTGCATGAAAGCCCGGTATTCGGGATTGCCGGGGCTCATGCGCAAGGCGATTTCCATATAATCCTTTGCCCGCTGATACCAGCCCTTCTCCGTGAAGATCCAAGCTTGAAAAAAGTAGTAATCGCCGTCGCTGTCCGGCAGGCTATGGGTCAGGTTTAGCGCCTCATCCAGCGCGTTTTTTTGAATTAAATCCCGAATGCGGGCTTTCAGCCCGGCATCGCCGTATACTTCCGACACAAAACATCCTTCTTCCTTATTTATACTTGATTTATACTTGCTCCATGCCGTTTGTGTTCCGGTGGGAGCAGAGGGTTCTCAGCCGCATCGGATTGGAAAAGGGCCGCTCCAACCCGGCGCCGCGCTGCCATAAAATCAGATCCGTAACGCCGCGGATGCCGAGATAATACATGTTCTCCAGCAGGCGGCGGTGGCGGGGAATCGTGAGGCGGTCAAATACCCGGTGGATTTCCTCCAGAGAAAAATAGAGATTGTCTTCGATGGCCTGGCGGTTTTCGGTGAAGAATTGCCGCCAGTCCGGCCCATTGCGCGGAAAAGAGCGCAGAAAAGGGTTGGCGCTGCCGCTCAGCCAATCCTGCGGCAGATCGTCCAATGCGTCGATCAGATAGATCCAGCGGCCGCAATGGTAGCCAAGCTTCTCCAATTGGGCCGGCTTGTTCTCGCCGGGACTGTCTTTCATCACCGCCGCCGTCAGCATGGCGAAGGGATCCGCCAATTCATCGAGGCCGAACCGGGGCTGCTTTTCCCCTTCGTAAAAATTGGCGAGGCCGCCGTTGATCCGAGCCGCCAAGGCCGGGGACAAAGCCTCCCCTTTGCGAAAGGCCCGTCGGTAGAGGCCGAGGCCCAGAAAAGCCAGGGCGCTTTTATCGTCCAGCCAACTGTCTTTCAGCTTATGGTAGCCCATCAGCACCGTCAGCAGCGCCGCCTTTTCCAGGCCCGGGGAACCGAGCACCATGCGCCGCCTTTTCCAGGGCTGAAACGGGCAGCGGCCGAGGCCCTCTCGCAGCGGGCCGCCGCCGATCCCGTCGATGGAGATGGCGAAGAACACCATGTCATAATTGAGCAGAAACCGCCCTTTTTGTCCGAAATGGCGCTTCAAGGTATGGCAAAGGCCGCAATAATAAGCCTTAAATAGGCGAAAATCACTGAGACGCAATTCTTCTTCATCATAACGCACATAACCAAACATGGCTCTACCATTCGCCTCTTTTCCCGGATTCTCCTGCCATTTTACAACCGATAGGTTAAAAGCGTAGGAAAGAAAGATTAAAATTTGCTGAAAGTCCCAAATAGGCCCGGATGCCGGAGGAAGGACTTGGCAACTTTCCCTTTTTGCTATATGATTGGGTAAGAAAAGATTTTAAATACAATGGGAGGCCGCAATGAAAAAACTGATCAAAAAACTTGCCCCGATCATCGCCGGGAACCGGAAGGCCCGGGAAGCCTATGGCGCAGACTTTTTCGCCGCCCACAACAGCGGGCAAAGCCCCTGGCTCACACTGGTCACCTGTTGCGATTCCCGGGTACAGCCCCATCTTTTCCTGGAAGAACCGATCAACCAGGCCTTCACCGTCGAAGGAATCGGCAATGCGGTGGCTTCATCTGCGGGTTCCATCGATTATGGCATCCGCCATCTTCATACCCCGGTGCTGATGATCGTCGGCCATTCCGACTGCGGCGCCGTCAAAGCCTGCCTCGCCGGTTATGAAAAGGAAGGGGCCGACATTCAAAACGCCCTCGACCCGGTGGGGGCATCCCTGGTCGGCGGCCGGGGGAAAAGCCTGAAAGACAATATCCGCAAGAACATCGATCACCAAGTATCCGTCGCCCTGGAGAAATATGGCGACCTGGTCAAAGACGACAAGCTCCTCGTCGTCGGCGCCTATTATGACTTTGCCGATGATTTTGGCGGCGGCCCCGGCCGTCTCTATTTCGTCAATTTAAACGGCATCAAAGACCGGGAACTTATCGCCGCCCAGTTGGAGGATGCGCTTGGTTCCCAGGCGACGGCGGATCTGTGAGCCGTTTGGCCAGGCAATCGCCGCCTAAGCCCAATAGCAGGCCGAGAAGAATACCGGCAAAAACGTCGCTGGGGAAATGCACATAGAAATAAAGCCGGGAAAAGGCGATCAATGCCGCGAGAACAAAGGCGGCGGCGCCTAAACGGCGCTGCCAGAGAAAAACCGCCATCGCCGCCGCGAAGGAGGACGGGGTGTGGCCGGAGGGAAAGGAATATCCCCCCGGCGCCGCAATCAGAAGCTCGACGTCCGCCACGGCAAAAGGCCGGGGGCGGGCGATCAAGTTTTTCAGCAGCAGATTGCCGAATAACTGGGTGAAAA
>JAXGQJ010000023.1:0-34070 GCA_040766505.1 Clostridiales bacterium | reverse complement strand
GTCCGCGGCATAGAGCAGCCGGGAAAGGTCGGCGTGGCCCGGTTCCCGGTGGTTGGCGATGGCCTCGCAGACCATCTCCGCCTCGATAGCAGGAAAGCCCGCCTTTAAAAGCAAAGGGCGGGCTAAAATTGCGCTTTGGGCGGCATGGTCCAGGGCTTGGTCCTCATACTCGCAAAAGCGGCCGATATCGTGAAGCAAAGCGGCGGCATAAATCATTTCCTTGGCATTGTCGCCGAGGTGAACGCCTTCTTTCCCCCCTTCGAGGTAGAGGATATAGGCGACCCGGGCGGTGTGCCAAAAATGATCCGGGTCGTGCTTGCAGAAGAGCCGCTTTTGCTCCCATGCCTCATTTTTTTTCAGATACAGCCGATACAGCGGGTCAGTGAGGAGTTTCTCGATTCGTTCCATTTTTGTTCTTGATTCCATAACTGAAATTTAGATTGATGCCGGGCTGCAAATCGGTTTTTTCCGGCCGCAATTCCCGGGGGGGTTTTACTTCCCGCTCGCCTTCTCTGTCGCTGTTACCGTCGCCATCGGCGGGAACCGGCGCCGTTTCCGCCACCGCCGGTTTTTCCCCGGTCATCAAGGCGACGAACTCATCGGCTTCGATGGTTTCTTTTTCATAGAGGGTCTGGGCGATGGTGTGCAGCTTTTCGATGTTCGTTTCCAAAAGCTCCCGGCATTTTTCATAGGCGGCGTCGATCATTTTGCGGGCTTCCTTGTCGATGGCCCAAGCCACCTCTTCGGAATATGACTTGTCTTGGGTCAATTCCCGGCCCAGAAAAACCTGGTCTTGGCTTTTGCCAAAGGACATCGGCCCCAATTCTTTCGACATTCCATAGCGGGTAATCATCTTGCGAACCATTTCCGTCGCCCGTTCGAGATCGTTCTGGGCGCCGGTGCTGATGTCTTTCAGCACGATCTCTTCCGCCAGGCGGCCGGCCAAAAGCACGACGATCTGATCTTCCATATGGGATTTCGTCATATAATTCCGATCTTCCGTCGGCAGCATCAGGGTATAGCCGCCGGCCTGGCCCCGGGGAATGATGGAAATCTTATGCACCGGATCGGTGGTGGGGGTAAAATAGGCCGCCACCGCATGGCCCGCCTCATGATAGGAGACGAGCTTCCGTTCGCTCTCGCTGATGACCTTGCTTTTCTTTTCCGGGCCGGCGATCACCCGCTCGCTGGCCTCCTCCATTTCGGACATATGGATTTTTCTCAGATTGCGCCGGGCGGAAAGCAAAGCCGCCTCATTGACGGTATTGGCCAGATCGGCGCCGGTGAAACCGGGGGTGCGCCGGGCCAAAATTTCCAAGTTTACATCATCGGCCAGGGGTTTCCCCTTGACATGAACGCGCAGAATCTCTTCCCTGCCCTTCACATCGGGAACGCCGACGGAGATTTGCCGGTCAAAGCGGCCGGGGCGGAGCAAAGCCGGATCCAAAATATCGGGGCGGTTCGTCGCCGCGATCACGATGCCGGAATTTTCGCCGAAGCCGTCCATTTCCACCAGCAGTTGGTTCAAGGTTGCTCCGCTCGTCGTGGCCGCCGCCGACACCGGCGCCACGCGCGGCGGCCGACGGCGTCGATCTCATCGATGAAAATGATACAGGGAACGTTTTTCTTTGCTTCCTGAGCAGATCCCGCACCCGAAGCGCCGACGCCGACGAACATCTCCACAAAGTCGGAGCCGCTGATGGAGAAAAAGGGCACCCCGGCTTCCCCATAAAACTTTAGCCAGCAGCCCCCCACCGGTACCGGAATCGCCGAAGAAGTAAGAACGCCCGCCAGGTATCTTCGCCCCCAGGATGTTGTACTTGCGGCTGTCTTTTGAAAGTCCACCACCACCAGGGTCGCCAACCGCACGTCGACATGGCGGCCACATCGTCAAGGTGATCTTTTTAGCGTCAGCGGGCTGCTTAATTTCGCCCGGCTTTTGCCAAATTGCATCACCTTGGAACCCGCCGCCCTGCTTTGGTTCATCAGGAAGAAGAATAGCCCCACCAAGGAGGATCGGCAAAGATTGGCCACGGGGCTATACCGCAGGGGTTGCCGCCGCCGGTTCAAAGGAAAAGCTTACGCCTTTCTATCCTCACCGAGCCGCACAAGCCAGAATCCGGTTCGATAGTGGCAACAAAAAGATTTTCCCTCGGCATCTTTTGCCTGCACCGTCAGGAATTTTTCATCGGCATTGCCGTCATGCCGAAAATTACACGCCGCTACTTTTGGTAAAAACAGGAAGAGGTTAATTCCTGTATCTGCGGCCAGGCTGCATTCAGGAATTGAAAAAGTCATCACCAGAAGCACAATCAGGATGTAGATGGTGAGATTTTTAAAAAACTTCAAAGTGGTCCTCCCTTCAAAAAAGCTGATCCTAGCAGAAGTTTATCTCTCTATCGTGTCTTTTTTGCCCATACTATTTGTACATTATAACATAAGCCTTTGTGTTTTCAAAGGTTTTCGTTTTGAATTCATAAAATATTACCATCGCCGCAAAACCGTTTCCGCCAGGGGTTTCAAGCCACGGTTTCTCTTTGAGAAAAAATGGCAAAAGAACGGCGGCGGCAAAAAACAGGCGTTTTGCTTTTGGCGCATAAAAACATATATACCGGTTTTTCCGTTCAAAGCACCGGCGACAAAGTTATCTGATTCTTTGACAGCCGCCACTTTTTTCTGGTAAGATGTAGATGCTTTAGGTTTATGAAAGATAGGAGTTGAGCATCGGCTGAGTATCGTTGAGGAAAAACTTGCCGAATTAAAGGAAAGGCAAACCACCAATGGCTTAGGCGGAGAGAAGAGGTACCGCCCCGCGCCCGAAAAAAGGAAAACAAACCGCCGATGAAAGGCTGGTGGCGCTGTTTGATACAGGCCTTCGTGGAAATCGACGGTTTTGTGCATCACCGGGGCCATGAGTTCGGCATGGAAAAATCCCGACATTGCCCCGGGACCAGCATTATCAGCGGCTATGGGCAGATCGATGGCCGCACCGTTTACGGTTATGCCCAGGATTTCACCGTTTCCGCCGGTTCCCTCGGGGAAATGCACGCCCAAAAAATCTGCAAGGTGATGGACCTCGCCATGAAGGCCGGCGCGCCCTGCATCGGCATCAACGATTCCGGCGGCGCGCGGATCCAGAAAAGTCCTTTGAACAGTTACGGCGAAATCTTCTGGCGAAGTGGCGGCCCGGCGTGATACCGCAAATTTCCGTGATCATGGGGCCTTGCGCCGGCGGCGCCGTCTATTCCCCGGCGCTGACGGATTTCGTTTTCATGGTGGACAAGACCAGCCAAATGTTCATCGCGGCCCCCAGGTGATCAAAGCGGTGACGGGGGAGGACGTTAGCGCCGAGGGTACAGGCGGCGCCGCGACCCACAATAAAGAGCGGCAATGCCCGCTTCTTTGCGAAAACCGAGAAGCCTGCATCGAGCAGATCAAAACCCTGCTTTCCTATCTTCCCGCCAACAATGGGGGAACTGCCGCCGGCCCGGGCCGCGCCGACCCCATCGACCGAGCAGAAGAATCGACCAGAAAGCGGTTAAACCAGATGAACCGCGCCTATGATATGATGGGGCGCTGAAAACCGTCGCCGATGACGGCGTGTTTTTCGAGGTACAGCCTTACTATGCCAAAAACATCATCACCGGCTTTATGCGCCTCGGCGGCATGTCCGTCGGCATCATCGCCAACCAGCCGAAATTCTTTGCCGGCGCCCTCGACATCAACTGTTCCGATAAGGCCGCCGCTTTATCCGCTTTTTACGACGCCTTCAATGTGCCCATCGTCACCTTCGTCGATACCCCCGGCTATCTCCCCGGTGTGAAACAGGAGGAGGGCGGCATCATCCGCCATGGGGCGAAGCTGCTTTACGCCTATTCCGAAGCGAATGTGCCGAAAATCACCGTGATCACGAAAAAGGCCTATGGCGGCGCTTACCTCGCCATGTGTTCAAAGGCCTTGGGCGCCGATACGGTGATCGCCTGGCCGACGGCGGAAATCGCCGTTATGGGGGCCCAGGGCGCCGCCAATATCGTCTTTCGCAAGGAGATCGAGGCCGCCGAGGACCAGGACGCCAAACGCCAGGAAAAAATTGCCGAATATGAAAAGGCCTTTAACAATCCGTATTGCGCCGCCGCCCGGGGCTTCGTCGATCTGGTCATCGACCCCGCCGAAACCCGGTATTACCTGATCCGCTCCCTCGAAGCGATGGAAAACAAGATCGAGGCGCGGCCGGAAAACACGGCAATATGCCCCTCTAAAAACCAGGCCAAAACAAAAAACCGTATGTAAACCCCGTTCCCCGTCGATTTTACATAAAATCGGTGGGGAACGGGGTTTGTTTTTCGTCGGCGTCATTGGCAAACAGGCATTTAGGGAAGCCCAGCGGAAAAACGGGCAAAATTACCCGGCGCCGTATAATTTTTTTCCGTTCTCTTATACTAATTCTAAGCCGTTCGATCGAAAACGGGGCCAATCCAAGCAAAAAAGGAGTCGTTATGTTTCGCTTCTTCCATAAACCGCTGCGGAAAAAACCAAGCTATGGGAAAAAAAGGCGGCCCAGCAGAATGGCCCGCTGAAACGAGAACATGCAGGCGCTTCGCTGGATGAAAACATCAAGATCCTGCAAAGCCTCTTTCGCGATGTGGACATCGTGCGCTACAAAACGGTATACAGCGGCGGCAGAAAGCCGTTTCGCTATATCTTCTCGTCTTTTATGGCGGCACGGTAAATTCCAGGGCCGTCAATGACAATTTGGTGGAAACCCGCACGCATATCGAGGCAAAGAGAGGTTCCGCTGGATCTCGCCGTCGACCAAGTGGTGGAGATCGGCGAAATAAAAAACCGACAATTTCAAGCAAATCGTTGAAAGCATTACCTATGGCGACACCATCCTTTTGCCGAAGATTCCGGCGAAGCGGCAATCTGCAATACGAAACAGCTGGCGAACCGCGCCGTAACCGAACCCGACAGCGAAAAGGTGCTGAGCGGCCCCCGGGACTGGCTTCACCGAATCCTATTACACGGAACATCTCAGGTCGTCCGCAGAATCCGCAGCCATGAGCTGAAAACGAAAACCACACCCTGGGCAGCCGAACCGGAACCACCGGTTTCCTTGCTGTATATCGACAGCCTTGTAAGATAAGGACAACCTGGACGAACTGTTGTGGCTGCAAGCGTATCGACATCGACAGCGTGCTGGATTCCAATTATATCACCGAATTGATCCGGGACAAGCCCGGCTCGACCTTTCGCACCACCGGCCAGCGGAACGGCCCGACGTCGTCGCCGGAAAATCCTGGAGGCGCATCGCCATCCTGGTAGACGGTTCCCCCGCGGCGCGCTGACCGTTCCCTTTTTATTCGGTGAAAACTTCAGAGCAACGAAGATTATTATATGAATTTTACTACCAGCTCCTTCGCCAGAATTCTCCGCATCGTCGCCTTTTTGCTCACCATAGCGGTGCCGGGGTTCTATATCGCCATCGTCGCCTTCCACCATGAAATGCTGCCGCTGCCGCTGTTGATCCGCATCGCCATAGAGCGCCAAAGCGTGCCGCTGCCCGCCGCGACGGAGGCCATCATCATGCTGCTGGTTTTCGATTTGCTGCGGGAAACCGGCATCCGTATGCCCTCCAATATCGGCCAGGCCCTCAGCATCGTCGGCGCCCTCGTCATCGGCCAGGCGGCGGTGGAAGCCAGCCTGGTGGCGGCGCCGATGATCATCGTGGTCGCCGCCACCGGAATCACCAGCCTATTGGTGCCGCAACTGAATGCCCCCATCATCTACTGGCGGTTTTTCGTGCTGCTTATGGCCGCCGCTTTTGGCTTTTTCGGCATGACCATCGGCCTTTCGCTGCTTTTGATCCAGATCATCAATTTGACCTCTCTCGGCCGGGAACAAGTCTCCCTGCCCGGGAAATTTACGATCCAGAACAGCAAAGACGTTTTCTTCCGCGGCTCCTGGAAGGTCATGGATCGGCGCCCCGACCTTCTGACCCGAAATCTTAGGCGGCAAAAGGAGGGGGATTCCGGTGAATAAGCGCCTAACCCTCCTCCTTTTGCTCGGTACGGCATTGGCGCTGCTGCTTGCGGGCTGCTGGAACTACCGGGGCCTCGACCAAATGAACATCGTGGCGGGAATCGCCATCGATTTTAACCGGGAGAGCAACCGCTTCCATCTCACCTATGAGGTCACCGATTTGAGACAGGCGAAACAGGAAGGAACCGCCACCGGACGGCTGATCGAAGCCGAAGGAAACACCCTGTTTGACGCCGCGAGAAACGCCAAGCGCTCCGAAGCGGACAAGCTCTATTTCGGCAGCGCCATGGTGGTGGTGGTCAGCAAAGAGATCGCCACGAAAATCGGCTTGCTCCGGGTTCTCGAATGGTTTTTACGGGACGGGGAATGCAGGGAAACCATGTGCGTCGCCCTATCTGCGGAGGACAGCGCCGGGGAAATTTTAAAAAGCCACGGGGACGCCAGGGAAATCGTGACGGAGACCCTGCACGACATCATTCGCGAGGATCGAAAGATCACCGGCAGCACCGCTTACCAACGGCTCTATGAAGTGTACAATGCCATTAAATCGAAGAGAAACGCCACGATCCTGCCGGTTCTCAGAAAAACCGTCAATGCCGGCAAAAAAACCTGCGAGGTTTATGGCAGCGCCGTATTTAACGGCGACCGGCTCGCCGGCTTTTTCGATGCCGACGAATCCAAATACGCCCTTCTCATCCAAGACGACCTGGGAGGGGGCCTTTTTACCCTCGCCATGGCCGACCATGAAGGCGACGATATAACCCTCGAAATTTTAAGGAACCGCACACGCAAAACGTATCGGGAGCAAGACGGCACGGTTACGGTGCGCATCGAAACCAAAACCAATGTGGCCATCGCCGAGAACCAGCATGAATTGGATTTGATGGACCCCGGAATCGTGCGGCAAATCGAGGCGGCGGCGGCGGCGATGGTCGAAAGCCGCATCAGAAACGTCGTCGACAAAGCCCAGCGGAAATTTTACGCCGATCTCTTCGGCTTCGGCGAAATGGTCTATAAAAAAGACGACCGGCTTTGGCAGACCCTCGGCCCCGCCTGGAAGGAAATCTATCCCACCGTTCGGGTGGAAATCGATGCGACGGTACACGCCGCAACCGCGGCGTTTACCAAATGAAGCAGGAGGAGTGCGATGCTGACCTTCATCGTTATATTTTTGTTTCTCACCGCTGCGATTTTCGATTCCGTCACCCTATTGCAGCATAAAAAAACAAAGGTTAAGGTGCTCTATTTTTCCCTATTGTCCGTCGCTTTCTGTGTGTTGCTGCTCTATAGCTTAGGCATCATGGCGCCGTCGCCGGCGCCGCTCATCGCCGCGGTGATCGACGCCCTCTTTCACCGGAAAGGCTAAAGGCCTTCCCTTCGCCATTGCCCGCTGCCCGCCGGCCGGCGCATTAAAATCGTTTCCCGCAGGAGAGATTGATGAAACAGGATCAAATGACAATGTCCCAGGCGCTTTTCACCATCGTGCTCTTTAATTTCGGCAGCAGCGTCGTGATGGGCATCACCACAAAAATCTGCCAGGACGCTTGGATTGCCATCATCTTGGCATTGGTGCCGACGGTGCCGCTGTTTTTTCTGTTTGGCAGGATTATGCGGCTCTTCCCGGAAAAGGATTTGTTTGAAATCATGCAGCTCCTCTTTGGGAAGATCATCGGCAATCTGCTGGTGGTCTTGTTCGTCTGGTATGCGCTGCACCTTGCCGCCCTGGTGCTGCGCAATTTTTCCGCCTTCACCCAGATTTCCTCGCTGCCGGAAACGCCCCAGCTGCCGATTATGATTCTGATGGCCTTAATCACCGTCTACCTCGCCAGAAGCGGTATGCGGGCTTTGGGCAAATGGTCTACCGCCGTGATTTTCTTTGTCCTTTTTGTCGTCGTATTCACCTTCGCCGCGGTGGCGCCCCAGCTCAAGCTCGACGCGCTGCTGCCCTTTATGGAACATAAACCGGCGGCCGTCGCGGAAACGGCCTTTCAGGTATTCTCCTTTCCCTATGCGGAAAGCGTGATGTTTCTCGGCTTGGCCGCCGCCGTTCAAAAGGGGGATAATCCCTATAAAATCTTTTTTTATGCTTTAAGCATCATCGTTGGCGTTTTCATCCTCGTCTTTTTAAGAAACCAAGCCCTCCTGGGGGCGACGATGACGGAACTGACCTATTTCCCGTCCTATGTGGCGGTGCGGCTGTTGGAAGTCGGCGATTCTCTGGCCCGGATCGAGGGTTCGATCTCTTCCAACTTCGTTTTGGCGGGCATCGTAAAAATCACCGTTTGTCTGTTGGCGGCCAGCAGAGGCATCGCCCACCTATTCCAATTGGAAGAATACCGCCCCATCGTTTTACCCGTCGGTATGCTGGCCCTCGCCCTTTGCGCCATCGTCTACAGAAGTACGATGGAGATGTTCGCCTTCCTTCGCTATTACCCCATATACGCCTTTCCCTTTCAGGTGGCGATCCCCGTAACGGTTTGGATCGCCGGGGAAATTTATATCAGGAGAAAGCGCCGGGAAGATGTTCGCCCGCAGGCAAATCCCTAATGGAACCGGCCCGGGAAGGCCCCCTCTTCCCGCCGGTTCTTCACCGTTTTGTAAACCGCGGCGGCACATTCCCCGGCGAGCAGCAAGATGACGCCGGAAACGCCAAAAATGGCCGGATTGGCGACGCCGGTGGCGGCAAAACGCGACAGCGCCGCGATACGGCCTGCCGGAGGGTTGTATATTTGCCCCTAAGCGGCAGCTTTGGCAATTGCGCCGGGTCACGCTGGCCGACGCTGGCCGCGCCCATCTCAAGGGAAGGGGAAAGGCGGAAAGCCGCTTGATCGGGACGCTCTTCTCCGGTTTTGGCGGCGGGGAACCGGCGGCCCGGGCCAAGGCCCCGGGGAAGCGGAGCCCAAGGGCAGATGAAATGAAAGAAGGGCGTGGAAAATGAAGGGCGCGCTCGGCAAAGCCGTCTCCCTTTTCGGCCGGGGCGGCGGCGGCATGGCCCGCAGCCCTTAGATCTTTTCAGGTTCACAATTGCGGGGACGGGCGCGCAAAAAGCGCGACAGCGCCTCCGTATCGATGGCGGTGCCGATCAGCACAAATTTCCCCGGCCCGGGATAGGAAGCGGCGGCGACGGCGGCCCGGCCGCAAACATAATCCACTTTGCGGAATATGGCCCCATCGCCAAGAAACCCCTTGCCCCGGATGATCTCGCCGAAATCCCCCGCCGCCAGCCGCCGGCAAAAGTCCCGTATTTCCTCTTCATTCCAACAACCCGCATCATAAAAGCTGTGGGAAACATAGCCCTCCCGGCCGTGGCGGTGTTCGCCGCGGTGAACGCCCCGCTCCGCCGCCGCACCCGCTTTCATCCCAAGGGTTTGCTCCTCCGCCACCTGGAGGAGGTGAAGGGTCTCCAAGCGATCCCAGGGCACGGAGAATACCGGCGCCGCCGGGTTCAATGCCGCCAATCCCGCGAGAATGCTTTCCAACGGCATGTCCTCCTCCAAATTTTGCACGGCGCTTAAAACGATCACGGGGCCTTCCCGAATCTGCTGCCGATAAAATTCGCCGCCGACCTCCATCATCACCGGGAACATCGTGGCGTCGACGACGGTGATGACGGCATTGACCGCCACCGGCGCCTCTTTCGCCGCCGCCTCACAGGCCGCCACCGTATCCGACAGCCGGGCGACCCCCGTCGGCTCGATGACGATGCGATCCGGCGCGTGGGTCGCCACCAATTCCAGGATGCCGGCGATGAAATTCCCCTGCAGGGTGCAGCAGATGCAACCGTTGGCCAACTCTTTCACGACGAGATTGTGGCCCGAGAGAACATCCCCGTCGATGCCGATTTCGCCGAATTCATTTTCCAGCAGGGCCAGTCTTTCCCCCAGGTAGGCGTTTTGCAGAAACAGGTTGATCAGGGTGGTTTTGCCCGCCCCCAAAAACCCGGCCATTATATCGATTTTTACGGTTTTCATCGTCTTATCTCCTCAATTCCTCATGACCCAATGCCACGATGCCACAGTGCCTCGGCATTTCAGTGCCAGCGGGCCACCGCCCGGGCCATCGCGGCGATATTGGCATAGGGGGTTTGGTTGGGGCTGTCGCAACCGGGGCAGACCACAAAGCCCTTTGGCCCCACAGCGTCGAGCCGACGTTCCACATACATTTCGACATCCCTAGGCTTCCCCTCCACCAGCAGCGCACCGGGAATATCCCCCATGAAAGCGCCCCGGCCGCCGAAAAGGCGCCGGGCCCGAACCAGGTCGGTGCTGCCGTCGGTATGGAGCACAAAGGCGGGGAAATCGGCAAAACGGTGGATTTCCCGATCCCAGCACATATCGAGGTGGAAAACCGGCACCTTGCCCGCCGCTAGCATAAAATTGCCGATTTCCCAAAGATAGGGCCACACCAAGGCGTCCCAGATATGGGGCGGCAAAAAAGCCGGGGAGGAACGCCAGCCGCCGATCCACCCGGCCAAGGTCGGCCTTTCCTCGGCGGCAAACCGGGCGAGGGCCGTTGCCTTCTGGGCGGCAAAAATCCGATCCGAAGCGGCCTGCACCATGTTCAAATCGCGATAACAGTCCAAAAGCAGCCGGGGGAAGCCCCGCAGGCCCGATAAAACTTCAAAGGGCACCTGGGGAACGAAGGCGGCATCGGCGGCGATGACAAAGCCCGCCGCCGTCAAAGCCGTTTCAAAAGCCGCCGTATCCGCCGGAACCCGCGCCATCAACCCGTCGTATTCCTTTTCGTCGACCATCTGCGGCAGCAGGCGGCGGAACAGCGCGTCATAGCCCTCCCGTTCCAAGATGCGATAATCGTCCTTCTTCATCATCTCGATTTCCCGCACATACCAGATGGTATCGGCATCATAGTCCCGGCCGGGCAAACAGACCTTCGCCGGGTAGAGCTGCAATAAAAAGAGATCGGGCCGGGCGACGATGCCGACGGAATTAAAGCCGTGGCTTTCCCCCTCCTCCGCCGACAATTTCTTCAGCAATGGAATGGTGGCCAGCATCGCTTTGAGGGGCGCGGCACAAAAATCGGCGAAGGGAATCCCCGCCCAGCGCAGCATCGTGCTGTTCCCCTGCATCACACAGAGGGGGCGCGCGTTTTCCATCCGAAACGCCGCCCGGATTTCTTCCCGCCTTCTTTCGGCCAGGGCCTGGGCCATCCTGTTCCCTCCCCTCTTTTGGTCGGAACTCTGCGCATAACCACAGCCCCATTATACCATTAAAAGAGCGAAAAAGAACAGGGAAAAAGGGGCCCGGGACGCCAATGTTCCGGGCCCCCAAACCGTCGGGCAAGCCCCTTATGGCGGCCCGGGGCGGGAAACCGCCGGCAGCCGCGGCCCATACGGCGCCGCATGAGAGGGCGAAGCGGTTTCAGCGGTTGACCGCCGCGGCGATCATCGCCGCCAGGTTTTCCATCTTGGTATTGGGTGGGCAGTCGCAGCCTTGGGCCAAAAGGAAACCCTTGGGGCCGACTTCATCGATGAGCCGGTTGCAATAGGCGGTGACTTCCTCCGGCGTGCCGATGGAAAGCAGCGAGGAAGGCACGTCACCCATGATGGCCATATGGCCGTCTAAAATCTTTTTCGCCCGGAAGATGTCGGTCAGGCCGTCGGGAGAGAAAACGCAGCCTTTGGGCATGTCGAGGAAGGCCTCCACATCCCGGTCCCAACTGGAATCGAGGTGGAATACGGGGATCACCCCTTCCGCCACAACATCCTCGGCCAGGGCTTTAAAATGGGGAAAGACCATTGTATCCCAGAACTTTGGCGAGACAAATTCACTGGCGGAGCGCCAGCCCCCAAGCCAAACCGCATGGGGCTTTATGGCGCGCAAGGTGTTTTTTAGATTTTCCCGGATTTCCGGCAGGGCGGCGTCCATCGCTTCCTGCACGAGATCCCGGTGCTTATACAGATCCCGGGCAAATTTCACCATCGTGCGGCCGCCGCAGAAGTATTCATAAGGGATGGTGAAAATCAGCGGGCTGAAGGGAACGATGCCGGCCTCCTCCGTCATGCGCATACTTTCCGGCACCGCTTGCAGAAACGGGGCCACCTGGGCCGGTATATCGTCGAGGCGTTCCACAAGATAGCGGTTGTACCATTGGTAAAAGCCGTGGTCGATGATGTCTTTATACTCGTCGACGGCCATCAGCTCCCGCTCGTCTACCTGCCAGATTTCATCTTCCTTCAATTCTCTGCCGGGAAGTTTCACCTTCGACATCCAGATCGTGCTCAATAGCCGGGCATCGAAGCCCGTATGCTGCACACCGTCGGGCAGGCCGATCTCTTGGTATGTTTTGATCATACATTTCGTGGCATAAAGGGGATCGTCGAACATCGGGGCCAGGCTGCCGCCAGCGTGCAGCATATGGGCGGAAAGGCCGCCGACCACCACGGGAACCCGGTCGATCTCTTCAAAATATACGGCGCCTTTGATGCGCTTTAAACCGCTCTCCACTCTCTCCTTCGCGTTCATTTAATTCACCCCCAACATTTGATTGGCAATGTCGACGCCTTCCTGGGCATCCCTCGCCAGGGCATCGGCGCCGACGAAGCGCAGCGTTCCCTCGTCGCAGGGGCCGCCGCCGATAAGGAACTTCACCTTTTCCCCGGTGACGGCCTTCACCTCCGCCACCGTCTGGCGCATATTTTCAAAGTTCGTCGTCAGCAGGCAGGAAATGCCGACAAAATCCGGCCGGTGTTCCTTCGCCGCGGCGACAAATTGGCCGATGGGTACGTCGACGCCGAGATCGATGACCCGGAAGCCATTGCAGCCCATGATCGCCGCGACGATGTTTTTGCCGATGTCGTGAATGTCCCCCTGCACCGTTCCGAGCACCATCGTGCCGCGCTTTTCAGCGGCGGCGCCTTGGTCGAGGCCCCCCAAAGCGTCGAGGGATTCCTTGAAGATTTCCGCCGCCATAATCAATTCCGAAAGATAGTACTCCTTCTCCTCAAATTTTTTGCCGACAAGTTGCATCCCCGCTTGCAAATCGCCGAGGATCTCAAAGTTTTCCTTCCCCGCCGCCTGCATTTTTTTCAGTTCCTCCAGCACAACTTCATCGTCGAGGGCGCCAAAGCCATTGACCAAAACCTCATTCATCCGATATCTCCTCCTGTCTTTATCTGGTCTGTCCACACCTGTATGTACATGTCAATACCATTATAGCACAATGGGGCGGGCTGTCAAGAAAAATTTTTGCATTTTTAAAATATTTTCCATAGCGCCGCGGGCCCAAAAACGGCGGCGGCGGCTTGGTAATATTTTTGTTCTCCTTCGCTTGCGGCAGCGCCGCACAAGAAAAAACCCCGTTGCCACCGATACAATCGGTTTCAACGGGGCGCTTTTGCTACGCTTTGAAAGGCTTTTGACCGTTTAGAAAATCTTCTTCGCATTGCTGCCTTCCTCCAGGTGGGAAGAGGCCTTGAGGACAAAATAACGGGGCAGGGCAAAAAAACGGGTATAAGAAAAAACCGATTGGTTTTCGCTATTGACCACCTCTTCCTCCAGGCAGAGGGCCATTTCCCCGCCATTGACGCCGAGATAGCGGCCGACGGTTTCATCGACGGGGAGGATGCGCATCGTCACATATTTTTCCAAGGCGAAAGCGAAATTGCGCTCAATTCCCTCCAGGTGATTGGCAAATTTCAGCCGCTCTTCCACCACCGGCCGGTTCGGGATATAAGCGAAAAAGATAAATTCCATCGCCACCGGCTGATTCGCCGAAAGGAGCAGGCGGCGCACCTCCAAAATTTTTTCATCGAGCTTTAAGGCCAGTTTTTGCCTAAGCAACCCGTCGGCTTCCCTTACCTGGACGGAAAGCAGCTTCACCTCCTCGATGGGAACCGCCATATCCTCATATTTGTTGAAGCGGAAATGGAATAGATATGTTTCCGGCGTGCAGACGAAGCTGCCCTTGCCGGGAACGGAATAGACATAGCCCTCATGGGAAAGAAGGGACAGACTTTTCCGGATCGTCATGCGGCTGGCTTGAAATTCTTTCATCATCGCCGCCTCGGAATCCAGCATATCCCCGGGCTTATAGTGGCCCTTCAATATTCTCTCTTTGATAACGTCTACAATCGACAGATAGAGGATTTCAGCCATTTTCCCGCTTCCCCTGTTCGTTTTTTTCCATAAGGGCGGCAAGGCAAAAATCGATGCCCTTTTGATAGTCATTGGTCAGGCAATCGACCCCTTCCACCTTGACATAGCGGGGATCGGCGGCGGCGCCGCCGACAACTATTTTCATATCGGCGGGAACATCGGCTTCCTTCAACAGATTCAACAGATGCTTGATATGGGCGAAGGTATTGTCCATCACGGTGCTGACGGCAAGGATGTCGGGGCGGTGCCGCTCCGCCGCGGCGATAAAGGCCGCCACCGGCACATCGACGCCGAGATCGACGACGTGAACGCCGCGATACTTCAAACTGTCGGAGATCAGGTCCTTGCCGATGTCGTGGATATCCTCATAGATGGTGCCGATCACCAAGGTTCCCCGCACCGATTCGCCTTCGGGGCAATCCTCATCGTGCAGCATGGAGAGCAGTTCCCGGGCGAGCATACCGGAGACCATCAAATCCGCGATGAAGCACTCGCCGCGATTGTATTTTTCTCCCACCTGGGCGAGGCCGACCATGATTTCCCGGCGAATCGCTTCCAGATCGGACTGATCCGCCAGCATGGCTTCGGCAAGCCGCGTCGCGTCATTGACCTGGAGGCGGCCGATCAAATCCGCCAATTTCCCTTCCATTCCATCACCGCCATTTGCTTTTCTTCAAGGTTGATCGTTAAATAATTATACTATTAAACTCCAATGTTTACAATACTTTGGGGGCAAGTCCTTATCAGCGGTTCCGGACAGGGAGCGGCGCCGTCAGTAGGTCAAATGCAGCACATTGGTCATGAAGCGCTCCGCCAGCAGCATGGCGCTGGGCAAACGATAGCCGAGAGACATGGCGATGGACATCACGGCGGCCAAAGCGAAAAAAAAGGCAAAGGCCAAGAGTTCCCGCCGCTGTTGCAGGCGGAGCAAAAACGGCAGCTCGATGGCTAAAATGACGAAAAGGCAAAGCAAAACGGTAAACATAGCGAACAATCTCCTTTGTAAGCAAGGCCGCCGCGCCCCTTCACTCTTGCTTGACGCGATGCAAGCGCCGCAGGTAAACCACGGCCAAGGTGAGCGCCGGCAGGATGAATTCAAACAGAAGCCAGAAGATCGGCACAATTTCCCGGCCGGAGGCGGCGTGTTCCGCCGTCGACGTATACAGGCCGATGGAATAGACCTGGATGATGACGCCGAAGGGCAAAATAAGATGGCGATAGGTGGACAGGTTGAGCATCTGGGCGATGCCCAGCACCGTTCCGTAATAGAGGATGCTGACCTTAAAAAAGAGCAGCGCCATCAGGATCACGGCGAAGAAAATTTCCATCCGGCTCATCGTTTTTGCGAGGCTGACCAGCCGGATCGATTCAAAGGAGGGCAAAGAGAAATATTCCATCAAATCGCCCAGGATGGCGGTGTCTTTCCAAACCATCAGCAAAATCGTCAGCGCGCCGATGGTGAAGCCGGTGAAAAAAAAGCGAAAAACCTTCCCCTCTTCAAACTCCACATAGGGTGTAATCATCAAAAAGACCACGATTTCCCCAAAAGGGATGGTGGCGATCACATTGACGCCCTGTAGATATTCAATGGGGGACAGTTGAAACATCGGCAGAAAGTGGTTCGTCTCCATCAGCCGGGCGGTAAAGACGATGACCGCAAACAGGATGATGATGCAAAGATAGGTGAAGAAGGCGCTGTAGCGGGTCATAACCCGCAGGCCGTGAAAGATGGCCCAGGCACAGAGCAACAGAAAGATGCCGCCAATGACGACGCTGGGGGTTTCCACCATGATGGTCTGGCGAATAAAATCGCCGGTGTCCCTAAGATTCAGCGCCGCCAGCGTGAGAAAGAACCAGATATAGAGCAGGGACACCCCTTTGCCGAAAACAGGGCCAAAAACAGCGTCGTTGATCTGTATAAGGTTCTTTTTCGGAAAAGTCTCAACCAACTTAACAAAAACGGCCAGCAGAACCAGGCAAAAAAGGAAGCCGCCGAGGACGATGATCCAGGAATTCTGCCGCGCCACCGACGAGAACAACCCGGTCAACAGTGAGGAAGCCTGGATGAAACAGGCGATGGAAAACATGAACTGGGAGGAGGAAATCGTGCTTTTTTCCAAACTCATTATTTTCTGTCTCCCTTACGCAGGATATTGGTGGACTGGCCGGTATCCACCAGCTCGGCGGTGGCCTCGACATCAAGCCGCGCCCGCGGATACAGCGTATCCCACCTTACTTTCAGCGTTTCCCACCGCTGCGGCATCTTCTTTTTGATCAGGGAGCCCACGCCGAAAAGGTCGGCGTTCATGGCTTGGCCCGCCACGAAACAATTTTGCACCTGGGCGACCATTTCCTTCTCCGCCTCCCCCCTGAGATGGTTCATAATTTCATCGATTGTCATATCCGAGAAGCCTTTTAATTCGCCGAGGCTCATCGTCGCCTCAATTTTCTGCCGGAGGACGATCTCGCCGTCATCGCCGACGATCGGCTTCGCGCAGCTGTCGCTGTGCAATATATTCAAGGTGGCCCGGCCCTTATCGGTCGCAACGGTGATGGAACCGGCCTTGATCTTGCCCCGGCTTAAAATATAACCGTTGGTCAGCTTCCCATCGAGCCTCCCCACCACCCGGCCGCCTTTCAGCACCACCAGGCCGACGGTTTCCAGCCAGCTTTCCCCATCCTCCTCATTGAGCCGGGCCAGCGGCAAAACCTGGGCCATCGTATCGTCATGGAGACGAAGCGCAAAATTGAGCAGCGATGTTTCCAGATATTCCGAAACCGATTCATTGTTGTTCATCATCCGGGCGATGGCGACGGAGGGGGAAACCTCCTGGCGAAACTTGGCCTTCAGTACATCTTCCGCCTTCCCTTCGATGACGAGAATGCGCACTTCCATACGGATCTCCTGGTCCCGGAGGAAAAAATCGATCTGCGGCAAGATCCCTTGCCGCGCGATCTCTTCACCGAAGAGCAGCGCCTGGGTATGGTGCAGAAACAGGATGCGGCTGCTTTCGCATTGCATCAGATTGATGGCCTCTAAAATGCTGTCGCTTTCCTCTTTTAAGATATAGGCATTGCCGTCTTTGCTGTCCTCCGGCGCGGTATCGCCGGCGATGGGGCGAACCTTGCCGACCTGCAAAACATAATTGGCCTTGCCCGCCTTCTCGGAAGCGTCGATGCCGATGCCGGTGACGATGGCCAAGGTGTCTAACTCCCGGCTGTCCCAGCATCCGGCAAACAAAGCGGCGTAGACGAGGATCGCCAAACAGAGCAGCATCCGCTTTTTCATTGTTGATCCTCCCCTTCCTCCCTCTTTTTATGCGGGTGCAGCGGCGGCACAAAAAAGCCCAAACGGGTGATGTCGCCATGGGCGAGGTCAAGGGGGCGCTTGGTCATCGACCAAAGGGGGAACCGAACCAAGGTGTCCTTCGCGTCCCGGGAAGGCAACAGCGCCCGAAAATAGGGTACGCCGAAGGACTCCAAGGCGCAAAGGTGGATCAAAACCGCCAAAAAGATGACGGTGATGCCGAAAATACCCAAACTCGCCGCGAAGAACATCGTGATCAGCCGCAACACCGCCGCAGCATCGGCCTGTTCCGGTACGACAAAGCCCGCCACCGCCGTGATGGCGATGGTGATCACCATCGGCGCGCCGACGATGCCGGCGGATACGGCGGCGTCCCCGACGATCAAGGCGCCGACGATGCTGATGGCCTGGCCCACCGGGCGGGGCAGACGCACGCCGGCTTCCCGGAGGATCTCAAAGGAAAACACCATGATCAACGCTTCCAAAAAGGCGGGAAAAGGGGTTCCCTCCCGGGCCGCCGCAAAGGTAAACAGCAGCGTGGTGGGGATCAGCTCCTGGTGGAAAGACACCAAAGCGATATACAGTGACGGCATAAAAACCGTCAGCAAGAAGGCGAGATAGCGCATGAACCGCGAAATGCTGGCATAGATGACGCGGCCATAATAATCTTCCGCCGCTTGGAAGCTCTCGATGAACAGCATCGGCACCGCCAGTACAAAGGGGCTGCCATCCACAATGATGGCGATGCGCCCTTCCAAAACCCGGGCCGCCGCCACATCGGGCTTCTCGGTATAGCTCACGGTGGAGAAGAGGGAGAGGGGGGCGTCCTCGATATACTGCTCGATATAGCCGGAATCGAGAATCGCGTCGACCCGGATCTGCTCCAGCCGGTATTTCAATTCGGAAATGACCTTGGGATCGGCGACGCCGTCGATATAGGCGAGACAGACATCGGTCAGGGTTTTCACGCCGACCACCATATGGTCCATGCGCAACCGCAGGTTTTCATTCTGCGCCGTATCAGCGCCGTATTTGTGCGCAGATTTTCCGTGAAGGCTTCCCGGGGGCCACGGATCACCGCTTCGGTCTGGGGATCGGTAACCGACCTCTTCTCCCAGCCCTTTGTGCTGACGACGATGTTGCTCTATCGCACCCGTCGACGATAAGGACGGTGTCCCCGACCAGACACTGGGCGATGGAATCCGAAAGCAGGTCGCTTTCGATGATGTCACCGGAGCAGAGCACCGTCTCTTTCACGGTGGCGATCACGTCGCCGGCGGCGTCCATTTCCCAGGCGGCGCCATCGTCCCAGAGCATCGGCTTCATAATGCCCTCGGTGATCTGGTCATGCTGACCAAACCGTCGACAAACAGCAGCGCGCCATGGAGCTTCCGGCCCGGGCCGAAACGAAACTCATGCACCTTGATGTAGCCGCTATCGCCGACAAGGCACTTGAAAACGTTGATATTCTCCTTGATGTTTAAAGACAGCTTGGGATAGGCGGAGCGGGCTCGGCCCCGCCCCGCCTGTTTGCTCTTCAACTTTTATGACGATCGGCGGTGGTTTTGCTTTTTTCAGTGAAGCGATGCTTCAAGGATCTAAGGGACATGCGGCAGCCTCCTTCTCATTTTTCACGTTTTTATCTTTCCCGATCGCGGATAAAACATGTAAGCCCCGCGGGGCAAGGCAAACATTTTTAACTTTTTCTCCGTTTGTTGCAAATGCAATTTATTGCCCGGCATGGCTTCACTATAATGGAGATAGCAAACGGTGGAAAACAGGGAATAAAAACGCCGTTTTCACAAAAAGGCTACCAGAGAAATGCGAACCATGCACCTGTGGAAAAAAGAGGAAAGGAGCGGCAATATGGAATCTTATTTAAAAAATATCCCCATGGCCACGGTGTTTTCCTTCATAAAAGAGGTAGACTATATGCCGGGCCAGGTGGTTAGCAAAACCATGGCCCAAAATGGCGCGGTCAGCCTGACCCTCTTCGCCTTTGACGCCGGCGAGGAAATCAGCACCCACATCAGCGGCGACGCCATGGTGATCGCCCTAGACGGCCGGGGAGAAATCACCATCCATGAAAAAAAGTACACATTGAATGCCGGCGAGGCCATCGTGATGCCCCATGACCAACCCCATGCCGTCTATGCGCCGGAACGGTTTAAGATGTTTCTGGTTGTCGTTTTTCCCCAAAATAAAAAGGAGTGAGAGTTATGAAAGTCACAATCGACCAAGATGACTGCATCAGTTGCGGCCTTTGCGTGGAAACATGCCCGGAAGTTTTCCGGATGAACGACGATGATCTCGCCGAGGTATACGGCGAAGTGACGCCGGAATTGGAAGACGCCGTCACGGAAAGCAAAGAGACGAATGCCCGTCCAGCGTTATCTCGATAGAGGATTGAAAACAAACGGTTGAGGAAAAGACCACGAAGCTGAAAAGCAGAAGAGAATAAAAATGGGAGGGATTTACACAATGGACAACACCATGTTCTGTTTCCAATGCTGGGAAACCGCCGGCAATACCGGTTGCACTGGGGGCGTATGCGGCAAAAAAGCCGGAAATCGCCAACCTGCAGGATCTGTTGATTTATGTCATCGGACTTTCCGACATTACGACGAGGCTCAGAAAAGAAGGCAAAACCATCAGCCCCGACATCAATCATATTGTCACATTGAACCTGTTCGCCACCATCACCAATGCCAACTTCGACGATAGGGCGCTGCTTCGCTTGATCAAGAAAACAATGGCGGCGAAAAAGACCTGGCGGCGACATTGGATTCCAAAGAAGAGCGCTCACCGACGCGGCGCTTTGGGAAAGCGACGACCGGGCGAAAATAGAGAAAAGGCAAAGACCGTCGGCGTTCTCGCCACGGAAAATGAGAACACATCCGCAGCTTGCGCGAGATGATCACCTATGGTTTAAAGGGGCTTGCCGCCTATTCAAAACATGCCAATGTTTTAAAGCATGACGACGACAAGGTCGATGCTTTTATTCAGGAAGCCCTCGTTAAAACGGCGGACGATTCGCTCACCGTAGCGGATCTGGTATCCCTCACATTGGAAACCGGCAAATACGGTGTGGAAGGCATGGCCCTGCTCGACACCGCCAACACCGCCACCTATGGCCACCCGGAAATCACCAAGGTGAACATCGGTGTCGGCAAAAACTTCCCAGCATCCTGATTTCCGGCCATGACCTGCAGGATCTGGAAATGCTGTTGGAACAGTCGAAGGACAGCGGCGTCGACATCTATACCCACTCGGAAATGCTGCCGGCCCACTATTATCCCACCTTTAAGAAGTATCCCCATTTCTTCGGCAACTATGGCAATGCCTGGTGGAAGCAGAAAGAGGAATTCGATTCCTTCAACGGCCCCATCCTTCTAACCACCAACTGCCTGGTACCGCCCAAGGAAAGCTATAAAGACCGGATCTATACCACCGGCGCCGTCGGCTTCCCCGGCTGCAAGCATATCCCCGGTGAAATCGGCGAGGAAAAAGACTTCAGCGCCATCATCGCCCATGCGAAAACCTGCCCGCCGCCAACGGAAATCGAAAGCGGCGAAATCGTCGGCAGCTTTGCCCACGGCCAGGTCATCGCCTTGGCCGACAAGGTGGTGGAGGCGGTGAAAAACGGCGCCATCAAAAAATTCGTCGTGATGGCGGGCTGCGACGGCCGGGCAAAGGCGAGAAGCTATTATACGGATTTCGCCAAAGCGCTGCCGGAAGGCACCGTAATCCTAACGGCGGGCTGCGCCAAATACCGCTACAATAAGCTGGCTTTGGGTGACATCGGCGGCATCCCCAGGGTGCTCGACGCCGGGCAATGCAACGATTGCTATTCCCTCGCGGTCATCGCCCTCAAGCTGAAAAGAAGTGTTCGGCCTGGACGATATCAATAAGCTGCCCATCGTTTTCAATGTGGCCTGGTATGAACAAAAGGCGGTGCTGGTGCTGCTGGCCCTGCTGTACTTGGGCATCAAGAACATTCACCTTGGCCCCACCCTGCCGGGCTTCCTTTCCCCGAATGTGGCGAAGGTGCTGGTGGAAAACTTCGGCATCGCCGGCGTTGCCACCGTCGAGGACGACATCAGCCTGTTCTTCGGAGAATAAAAACCGTTCCTTCACGACCATAAAAAACCAAAAAGGGGCCGCCTTTGCGGCGTTCACACAGGGATTTATGAAAAAACTTGTGTGACAGCTTCAAGTGGGGCAAAAAGAGACCAGCCATGTTAAGGCATATTGCTTGGCACGGCTGGTCTTTTTTGTTATTCCGCTTTCACGGAATGGAAGGCATCTTTGCTCGCTTCTTCCATGTCGAAGAAAATTGTCCGGCTGTCAGCGCATCTTACGGCTGTTCCCATTACTACGAATTTAATTCTAATTATTTTGCTACATTCTCAATGAATCTCATGAGCATAGCCACGACTTGCGCTATCGGAGTGGCGTTGCCTTGAGGATCAAGCTTTTCCCCGTCTCCTTGCACAATGCCTGCTCCGCAAGCCCATTGGATGGCAGGGATAGCATATTCAGAGATATTGAGCGCATCTTCAAAAGAAAGAATATTGGTGTTTTCGCCGACACTGACATCATAGCCCTTATTCTCGGCATAACCAGGTGCAGAATGGTCGCCATCTGCTCACGCGTTATCAGGTCTTCGGGGCCGAATGTTTCCGCATCATAACCTTTGACAATCCCTTTTTCGCTTGCCCAGGTGATGGCGTCAGTGTACCACCTTCCGGGAACCACATCGGTGAAGGGACTTTCTACGGTTGCAGCCGGTGTTCCTTCGAGACGGTGGAGGACGGTTACCAGCATCGCCCTTGTCATTGGGGCATTGGGTTTAAATATTGTTGCAGAAGTCCTTTAAATAGGCCGGCAAGCAGGACATGATCAATTCCTTCATGGTACCATTGGGTGATATCCACATCGGTAAACGGCGCGCTCAGACGGTCGTGGGCAAACTTCGCTTCAATTTTGTGGTTGGTGGTGACGGAGGAGAAGGTATAAGTTGCTACAACGCCGACACTAACGCCGTCAACAAGGACATCAGCAATCTTGTATCCCGCTTGAGGTGTTATTGTGTAGGTCTTGCTGCCGTTTTTCACAATATTTGTTGAACCTGCCGGCGTTGTTGTGCCACCCTCATTGCTGCTTACAATAATCGAGTAAGTGTTGGTGTGATCCGCCGCCGCCGCTATATGTCAGTTGGCGGTCACTGCAACAGCCGCCATAGGGCATGGTAAAGGTGGTTATTGCGCTACCCGCGTTCAAAAAGGTCACTCCATCCGAGGTGGTCCAGCCGGTAAAGCTGTAATTGCTCCTGCTACCGGCGTGGATAGAGACCTGTACGCCGGGCGCGTATTGGCCTGCGCCGCTGGCCTCCGCATAGCTGCCGTTTACTGTCAGCGCATAGGATTCCACGGGAGCGTCCTTATAGGTCGCCGTGACGGTGACTGCACCGGAAGGCATGATGAACGTGGTACTTGCGCTGGCGGCATTGTCAAAACTGCCGCCGTTCGAGGTGATCCACTTGTCAAATATTTTTCCTTGCGCGGGAGGATTTGCCGTGATGCTCACCGGTATGCCTGCGGCATAGCTTCCGCCGCCCGTGCCGTTTTCTACGGTAAGCAGATAGGCCGTAGCCGGGGTTCCCGTAAATATTTTACGGATGACATAGTTTCCGGTATCGGAAATAAAAAGGTCACCGTCACGATTAGCGCTTAGACTAAAAGGGTTATACAGCAAAGCTTGGGAGGCCGGGTCCCCGTCACCGGAATAACCTGGTGTCATACCCGTGCCTGCCACGGTGGTGATGATCCCGCCTGCATCTACTTTGCGAATGACGTTGTTTCCGGAATCGGCAATATACAGGCTTCCGTCCACCAAGGCTATGTCACGGGGTCTGTTTAGCTTCGCGGCGATTGCCGGCGCCCCGTCGCCTTCATACCCTTCGTTTGCTGTAAGAGCTTTACCGGCTATGTTATAAATATTTCCCGCCGTCATTGTAATGCCAAATCTAGTCTGATTGGAAGCGGATACCATGCGGACGCGATTGTTAACTGTATCGGCAATGTAGAGATTGCCATCAGAGTCCGTTTCCACCCCATAAGGCAGATTCAGCTTGGCGTCTGCGGCCGGGGCCCCGTCCCCGGAATTACCGGAAATTGCCGCGCCGACGATGGTGGTGATAATACCGGTCCCATTTACCTTGTGGATGCGATAATTTTGCGTGTCAGCAATATAGAGATTGCCATGGCTGTCGAGCGCGATATCGGAGGGATCTAAGAGCGTGGCGTTAATCGCCGGGCCCTCGTTGCCGGAATACGTATCCCAGCCTTTACCGGCTATGGTATAGATATTCCCGGCCGTCATCGTAACTCCAAACTTGGTCTGACCGGAGGCAGACACCATGCGGATACGGCCGTTCTTTGCGTCAGCTATATAGAGATTGCCGTCGGAATCCACTGCGATACCCCGGGGTTGGTTTAAGCTGGCACTTCGCGCTTCCCCTCCATCGCCGAAATAACCGGCGCTTCCCGTGCCGGCTATGGTATAGATCCTTCCGGCCGTCATCGCAATTCCAAATTTGGTCTGATTAGATGAGGATACCATGCGAATGCAGTGCCTATCCTCATCGGCAATATAGAGATTGCCCGCACTGTCCACCGCCACGCCATAGGGCCTATCCATTTCTTAGCTTCGGTAGCTAATCCTCCGTCACCTGAATATCCAATCTCTCCATTGCCGGCGACCGTGATGATTATCAAGGGTGCGGAGGCTGTTGCACCATAGGTGACGGTAAATGTTAGTGTTCCCCGTTTCCGAACCAGTAGTAGTGGTCGTGCCCACTGAGGCTGATCCCCCCACTGTAGGAGTGAAAGACGCGGATTGAAACGCCTTACCGTTTTTGGATATCCAGAGTGACCGTAGCGGTATAAGCCTGACCCGTGCGGTGCCTTCGCTGGTCATTGCTGTCGTTTCAATTCAATCCTGTAATCGTATAATCGGAATGGTTTGTGACGTCTTGCGCCTGCTCCGCTGTTTGTGGAATTTCTCCCGCGGCGGGAGGTGTAATGGTTATTGTTGCTGAAGAAAGGGTGGCACTGGGAAACAGCACTTTCACGGGAGGATCGATTTTCTTTAGCTCCCCGGAAACTGTGTTGACACCGCACTGCTCACTTGTGTTGCTGCCCCATGCCCAGACATCCCCGTCCGCATCAAGGGCCAGAGTGTGATTGCCTCCCACCGATTTCGAGACATAAATAATATTTTCCAGTCAATAACCCGCACCGGGTTTTCACTATAGTCAATAACGATACTTCCAAAATCATTTTTTCCGGAAGCCCACACGGTTCCATCGTTTTCCCGTGCAACATAAGAGAGCCCCCGTGCCCCCCAAACCAGTAATGTCTGAATATAGCGTAAGGGTTGGCACACTTCAAGTTCGTTATCAGTTCATCGCCCAACGACCCTAAGACTGTTATAACCCCAACCATAGACGTCTCCTGTCTTGGTGAACAGCATGGCGTTCTGATGACCTGCGCATATTCCACTGATTTCTATACCGTCGGGAACTGTAATTTGAACCGGTGTAGGATTGGCACTTAAAGCATCAACAGTACCGTTGCCCAGCTCTCCGTAGTAATTGCTGCCCCAGCTCCAGCACTTGCCGTCAGATCTGAGAGCCAAAGCATTGTGATAGCCTGCACTAATGGCAACGATGTCTTGTAAAGCGGCTATTTTTGCCGGTGTGCTTATGGTTTCAGTAGCAGGCTGCCCCAATTGCCCTTTTCCATTGCCTCCCCATGCCCAGACATCGCCATTTGTTTCAAGGGCAAGGCAGAAGTTGTAACCAGCTGATATGGCAGTGATGCCGGACAGCCCTGTAATCTGCACCGGCGTGTGGTTGCGAGACATCTCCGCTGGAAGACGTCCCAACTGGCCATTACCATTCGTTCCCCATGCCCAAACTGTGCCGTCATTTTTCAAGGCCAAGGAGAACAAATGGCCTGCTGCAATGGATTTTATCCCAGCAAGCCCTATGACTTGTTTTGGCGTTTCATATGTATAGTCAAAGGTGCCCTGGCCCAGCTGCCCCTGTGCATTTCCTCCCCACGCCCAGACCGTGCCGTCCTCCTTTAGATAAAGTGAGTGTCCGCCGCCTGCTGCGATGCGTGCGTCCGGTGCGGAGGGTGCGGTAACAGCAGGATTGATTGCAATGGTGAAGGTTTTTATATCGTGAGCAGAATTGATATCTATGACCCGTATGCGCACAGGGTAAGTCTGCGCATTTGTCGGTGTTCCGCTCAGCACACCGGTGGAAGAGTTCAGCGTCAACCCCGCAGGCAGAGGATCCAGGTGGTAAAAACTATACACCCCGGTTCCTCCGGAGGCGGCAAAGGTGTGTTCGTAGGATGTCCCAACCGTACCGGCGGCAGGAGCGGCGCCAGCTAAAACAGGATGGGGGAGGGCATTTGTTATCGCAAAATATTTGATTTCTCCCAGCAATCCGCCGTCTTCGGCGGAGATTGTTCCGAGCCCATAGGACAGCCGTGGGGCTTCACCTCCCCGAACAGGCGTGGTAAGTGTCAAAAGAATTTTTGTATTATCCGTTTCGACAAGAGTAGCCGCTTTAACATTTTTGTTGGCACCAAAATCGCCGACAACCGTAAACCCACCAGCGCCACCGCCGGTATCTCCCATTGCCTTGTTGAAGGTCAGCTCAACGTTCCCGTCGGTTGTGACAGCGGCCGATTGCAATATCGGGGCATCCCCCGCCGCAAGCACCGTCACCGGCGCGAGTGCGACAACCATGACAAGGGACAATAACAGAGAAAGAATCTTGGTTTTATTACCCTTACAAAACATAAAAATTCTCCTTTCAAGCGCTTTTGCTAATTATTCTCATGGGTTTTGAAAAACGGGCTCATCATTGCTTCATGAGCATGATTGCTCCCAACGAAATGCACCCCTCATCATCTGCCAGGGGGAAAAAGAGTGCGCTCTGATATTTGTCGCGGGTTGGGTAGCTCCAGCTCTTGCAGAACAATGCCAATGGGTTGGAAAGACGACTTAAAAGTGCGGTCTTCCCGTAAAACACGCCCTCCACAGCTTCCAGAATGGCAAAGTTTTCACTGGTGATGCGATCCAGAAAGCTGGTATCCCTCTCGGACAGGTCGCGCTCCCTCAGATCGGTATTTTCCATAAGCGTCCGGTTCACCCGATATAAAACGCCGCCATTTTTAAAAAGGGCAACCGGATAGGGGAAAAGATTAATCACGGATAAAGGCTCTTCTTCGGTTTGAATAAGAAACTGAAAGCGCTTGATAAATTGCTCCTGCGCCGAGAGATTCTTTTCCATATCCCGTTGCAGGGCGGCAAGCTCTGCAAGAACCTGCTCCCTGCGCTCTTCCTGCTTCAATGCTATCACCCCCTCATTTTAAAGCATTTTACTATCTTCATTATAAAAAAAGGGCGGCGCCAGGCATATCGGTTTCTTGCTGAATATTTGTCAATTATGAGCATAAAAAAGCCCTGCATCCTTGTCAGATACAGGGTTCTGGTTTATTCACTATTTTTCGACTTTCTTTCGGTACTCAGACGGGGTCATGCCCGTCTTGTCCTTAAAAAACCTCGTGGAATTACCCGGATACTCAAAGCCGCAGGAGATAAACGCTTCGGCAATGCTCAGGGTCTTATTCCGCAGGGCTATCTTGAGTCGATTAATCTTGATTTCCTGATAATAGCCATAGGGCGTCATACCGGTATGCTTCTTAAACAGGCGCGAAAGCTGGGAAGGGCTCAGATGCACCTGTCGTGCAAGTCCGGCGGCGTCAAAATCCTCCCGCCAGTGATTTTCAAGATACTCCTTTGTCCTTGCCACCTCCGGCCTGCCATTATAGACCCTGCTTGTAAAGAATATGCATACGACATACGCAAGCTTTCCGTTGGCGTCCAAAAGGGGGAAGTTCAGGATATCGGTGTAGATTGCTTCAATGTCGTAAACATCGCTTCTTGTCTTATACCACTCCCAAAAGCTTTCCAGTGGCAATCTGATATCCTCAATCAGCACAAGCTCTCCCGAAAATGTTTTGAGAATCTCGTCGCGCAAGTTGAATTGATCATTGACAAGGGGGTCCTTGCGCAGATTGTACTTGCCCATTATTAAAGAAGTGTCTCGGACATTCCACATTTTGAGTGTTGCCTCGTTGACAAAAATGATATCACCGCAGGGCTTGAATATTTGGACGGGAATGGGGAAAAGCTCCCCAATCTGAAAAAGCCGGTTTTCCATCGCACAAAAAGTAGCTGTGGGCGTGTTTTCAGCCGGTTTCACGGTGGCGGGCGGATTTTGCGGACTTTCGCGCGGCCTGAGCCGTAAGGCGTTTCTGTATTGGGTCGGCGTCATTCCAATCCTGTTTTTAAAGACCTCCGCAAAGCTGCTGTAATCAGAGCCGCAGGATGCAAAGGCCTGGCTGATGCTGAGGCTGTCATCTCCAAGAGCGGCTTTGATTTTTTCGATTTTAACCTCTTGATAATAACTATACGGCGGGATGCCGAATATATTTTTAAACAGACGCACCAAATGATGACGGCTTATGCCCACGATTTTTGAGAGCCTGTCAAGACCAAAATCCTCCTTATAATTGACGTCTATGTATTCTTTTGCTTTCATGATATCCAGCCGCAGCCGGTAGACACGCTTGGTCATAAACACCGCGACCACATAAGCAACTGAAGCATCCTCGTCTCGCAGAGGAAGGCAAATGATATCCTGATACAGATCCTTTTCTGTAGGTCTGCCTGGCTCAAATATGTAACGACTGTCAATTTCTTCAAAGGGGGCTTTCAAGTCATAAAAGGACAGGATTTCACCGGCAAAAACCCTTCGCAGATAGTCTGACAGGCCAAGCGTTTGGTTGATATAGGGGTCGGTTAAAATATTAAGCCTGCCTACAATATCCTGTGCAGAGATTTGAAAGAAGTCCACAAAGGCCTGATTGATAAACAGACTGACGCCGTCCGGAGAGAACACTTCCATTGGAACGGGAAAGAGCTTGAGCACGGAAAACAAATCCAGCCTGCTCTCCGGTGAATAGTCGATAAAACCGCGGGTTCTTCCGGGTGGATTAGGTTTCTTCATAAAGCTAATCTCCTCTCCCGTTTGCATTTTAAAGCATTATTACTATTTCATAGTTATTCTAGATTTCTCCGCACAAATTCCATTATGTCTTCCACATTGACCCGCAGTGCGGAGCATATCTTAAGCAGCACATCCATGCTGACATTCTGGTGCTTTGACAGCTTCGCCACGGAGGATGGACTGTTTTTTACCAGCATGCATTGCTGCCACCTTGGCATATCTTATCAGATTAATTATAGCATGAAATCATTGTTTTTACAGTAAATAACATACAAATTCCACTTAGTTTTTGAATTAGGTTTGAATTATTCCATTTTACATCTCTATGGCATCCGTGAAAACAGCGGGTGCCGTATTTTTTTATCCTTTTTCAGATTTGGGGGCTACGGTATGTGCGATTTTCTCCCTTATCTATAGGAGGACGGTGCACAGAAATAACACTTCCGGAAATTTTTTTAACACAGGGTGTATAAAAGTGTCCTCCATTCTCCGTATAGCGAAAGGACAAAAAGTTTTCTCGTTTCACTACGGATTCTGCCGTGTTCTTGTCCAGTAGGGAGTGAGGAGCAGGAAATTTAGGTCGACACCTGGGGGTTAATCTTTTCGGCTTATAGCAGAGGGACAAAAAAGAAACTTTCAAAAGTTTTGTCCAAAACGTCTGTTTTGTTCCAGTGAGTGGCGAATGACAGAAAAGTTATCGAGGTTTTCGTTCAAAACGGATTCTGTCCTCCATTGGGTAGTGAGAACACCTCTCCAAAACAGCCTCCAAACCTCCGTATGGCAAGAGGCACAAAATACAAACCTCAGAAGGAAGTGAACAAATGCAATACGACAATCTACCAAAGGAACTGCGCGACAACGGAAAATTCTGTTTGTGGAATTACGAAGAGCGCAAAGGAAAGGTAAAGCCGGATAAAGTGCCTTACCAAATCAGCGGCAAGCGAGCGCAGTCAAATAACGAAAATACATTTACCGATTACTCCGATGCAATCGCGGCGGTGAGTAGATATAACGGTCTGGGGCTTGGTATCTTTCGTGGCTTTAGTGCTGTGGATGTAGATCACTGTGTCATTACGGACGGTACGCTGACCGCTATCGGTCAATCCATCGCGGACATATTTACAGGCTGCTACATCGAGAAAAGTCCTTCAGGCACCGGCCTACGCGTTCTTTTTAAGGCAACGGGCTTCAAATACGATATCGCAAAATACTACATCAATAACACCAACTGCTGAACCGCATTGAAATCGTGGATGTGGCTTCTTGACCCCGAAATTTGTAAACACTTTACAAAAATATTTAGTCCTTACTTGACAGCGGCTGACGATGGATACAGCGGGACAAACTTTGAAAGACCGGATTTCCAGCGTATGTTAGCCGAAATGGATGAAGGGCGAATCGGCACGATTATTGTAAAAGATATGTCAAGGCTGGGTCGAGATTATCTGAAAGTCGGTTATTATACCGAAGTCGCATTCCCCAATGCCGATGTTCGCTTCATTGCCGTCAGCAACGGTGTGGACAGCGCAAACCAGCAGGAAAAACGGAGCGGCAATTTGCAAAACTTTGGGAGGGTGATATCAGCGGATACCCGTCCCAGTGAAGCCGACCTCGCTTGCTGTTCACTTCGCGTTCTGGTGCGGCAGAGCACGGCGCAAATGGACAGGGCGCTGTTCCGACGCTGTGGCCTTTACCGTGATAAGTGGGACAGACCGCAGAGTGGCTCAACCTACGGACAAATCACCCTTGAAAAAGCGGCGTCCTCTGTTCCTCCATCTATCAGCCTATTCTGCATACCGACGCTACGGATGACTTTGGCATTCTCGCGCCGAGGCTGGCAGAACTGAAGCCGGACAGCAACAGGCGTTATGGGTGGTCAGACAATGGCGCAGGGCGGCTCTTTGCGGATGTTTTCAAGCCCTACGCAAGATATGTGCCCGAGCGGAAGGTCTGGTACGTCTACGACGGCGTCCGCTGGGTCACCGACATGGCGGCTCTCAAGGTAATGGAACTGTGCAAAGACCTCTCGGACGCTCTGATGACATACGCGCTCAGTATCCACGATGAGCATAAGCGAAAAGACTACATTAAATATTGTGCCAAATGGCAGATACGCGGTGTTCGAATTACCGTCCTGAGCGATGCGCAGAGCGTGTATCCCATTTCAATGGAGGAATTCGATACCGACCGATACCTGTTCAACTGTAACAACGGCACGCTGGATTTACGCACCATGCAGTTCCGCGACCACAGCCCGGAAGACAGGCTCACGAAAATCGCGCCTGTGAAATATGACCCAAACGCCGTGTGTCCACGTTTCACCAGCTTCATCGATGAAATTATGAGCGGCGATAAGGAAAAGGCAAAGTTCCTGCAAAAGGCTCTTGGTTATGCGGTCAGTGGTGATACCCGCTTCGAGTGTATGTTTTTCCTCTACGGCGAAACGACCAGAAACGGCAAAGGCACCCTGATGGAAAGCATTCTGCGGGTGTTCGGGGATTACGGAAAAGCGGTACGCCCGGAGACCATCGCGCTCAAGCAGTACAACAACAGTTCAAATCCCAGCGAGGATGTCGCAAGGCTGGCAGGTGTGCGTTTTGCCAACATCTCCGAGCCAAGCCGAGGCTTGCTGCTCAATGCCGCACAGGTAAAGAGCATGACGGGCAATGACACATTAAATGCGCGTTTCCTGCACGAGAATTCCTTCGATTTTGCTCCGCAGTTCAAGCTGTATGTCAACACCAACTATCTGCCCGTCATCAACGACATGACGCTGTTCACCAGCGGTCGTGTGCTGATAGTCCCTTTTGACAAGCATTTTGAGGAATGGGAACAGGACAAGACGCTAAAAGCGGAGTTCAGCAAGCCGGAGACGCAGAGCGCCATCCTCAACTGGCTACTCCAAGGATACGTTTTGCTCCGTAAGGAGGGCTTCACCATGCCGCAGTCGGTAATCGACGCGACAAATGAATATTCTCACGACAGCAATAAGATTCAGCTCTTCGCGGATGAGTGCCTTGAGGAGCGGGTGATGCCGATGTAAAGACCGCCGATGTGTACGCAGCCTATCGCGGATGGTGGTAAACGGCTGCTACCCGGAGAGCAATCGCAACTTCAATCAGGCGCTGCGTTCTTTCGGCACCGTCATTCGCAAGCGTCCCGCTGATGGCGGGGAGAAGACCACACTGCTCATCGGTTATAGGCTGAAAAAGACTTATTTATGATGTGCACTTGTGGCAGGTAATTATGGTTATTCCTTATAGAAAAACGATATCAGAAAATAACCATAAAAACCTTGCCACAAGTGTCTCAAACGAAAAGGAGGTGGTGCCCTTATTGTACGGATACGGCATTCAGACGAATTCAGACTGTGACCCAAATAAAGACGAAAGGAAACAACACTATGAAAAATTCAAAAATGTACCCGACATTGCAGCCGAGTGATTTTGACTGCATGAGTTACGAAGGTCGGTTCCTGTTCCAGACAAGGGACGGTCGACCTGTGATACTGGCTCAGCATACCGACATCGACTGCGCTATATGGCGCGTCAGTTTGGCACATCTTCGTGTTTTCGGAACATACGGAGAGGCAATGGAATACTGCAAGAAACGCTTTTTGAGTAAAAGCGGCAAGCCGCTATAAGGATTGGAGGCAACCATGCGAATCACAAAATATTTCAGAGATTTTGTTTTTCCCGCAGATGCAAACGCAGCACCTACGGAACGCTGCACTTGTGTCCTAACAGGGAACCGGCCACGGTAACAAAGGAAATCCGTTACAGCATCGCAAGAGGCGCTTCGACGGTACATATCAACAACTATACAGACCTTGTTGAGTTCTGCAATAAAAGCGGCTACAAAGCGGCGGATGGCACAAAGCTGTAGACCTGCGCCCGGTGGGGGAGGTCAAATCTCCACAACTTTTAATCTCAGACAGCGGCGTGGGGCAACGCGTGTGAAAACGCGGTTTCAAACGGGGTATATGCCCCAAATTCAAACAAATTTAGGAGGTTACAACTATGTTAACAACTGAAACTTATTCCAGAGCATTCTGGAACAGCATGAGAAGCAAAAATATTGACGGCAACATTCTCAAAGAAGGTACAAATAGTGTCAACGGCTCATATTTTCTGCCTGAAGCATCAGCGGAAAAATATGAGGCGGCATTGGCAAAAGAAAACTTGTTCCGCAGAGTGGCTACATTCGTGAGAGCGACAACGAGCGGCGGCAGAATTATTACCTCAGACACTCCTGTCGATGCGGACTGGGTTGGCGAAGGTGGGACGGTGCCCGAAGCGGAACTGATAGCAAACAGAATCGCACTGGGCGAACATAAACTCGCTTGCATCTCGGTTTTGGACAGCAATTTCGTCCACGACACAGGATTCAACATCTCAGACTATCTGACTCGCGATTTCGCACGTATCTTTGGCAAAGCGGAGGAAGAGGCATTTCTCAACGGCAATGGCATTGACAAGCCCAAGGGTGTCCTACACGCCACAGAGGGCGCAGATGTGGGCGTAACAGCAGTTTCTGCAACGGATATTGCCTTTGATGAAATTCACAGCCTGTACTTCTCGCTGAAGCCGGAATACCGTTCTAATGCGATATGGGTCATGAACGATGAGACGGCGCTGGCTTTGCGCGACCTCAAGGACAGTGCTGGCAACTATCACTGGCGCGGCGCAGCAGACACACTGCTCGGTAAACCTGTGATTATCTCCAACCATATGCCCTCTGCAGAGAGCGGCGCTAAACCTGTCGTGTTCGGTGATTTCAAGTATTACTGGGCTGTTGAACGTCAGCCGCTATCCATCCGGGCACTGCACGAAAAATATTCCTTTGCCGATAAGGTCGGATACTTCGGCATGGAAACGCTGGATGGCTGCCTGATTCGCACCGAGGCAATCAAAGCTCTCCAAATGGCAGAATAACTACAATGCGCGGTACTGGGTCTGGCACTCAAGCTCAGTGCGGCTATCCATAACATAGACGGGAGGTGTCGCTTATGGACGAAAAATCGAATAGCCGTATTACCCGCAAAGCCATAGGCGGCACCGTCTATGTTGTGGAATCATTGGAAAGCGAAACGGCAAAAGAAACGGTGTATGCCAAGGTTATACGGCTCGTTACGGCGGACGCAAGCTGCCGTATAAAGTTATCAGATAGTTCAGCTTTGTTCTCACAAAATGACTCGACTTCTTCGAAATAGTACGGTAATATACATGCTGCCTACGCTTGAAGACTGTCGGAAACGGAGGATGATTTAATGTATTATAGACAGCATACAAGCGGCAAGCGCACACAAACCGCAACTATAGACACAACAAAAATCACGGCTCTCTATTGCAGATTATCCCGTGACGACGAGCTTGCGGGAGACAGTAATTCGATTGTGAACCAGAAGGCTATTTTGAAGAAATATGCGGACGACAACGGTTTTCTCAACACGGCG
>JAXGQJ010000022.1:0-36442 GCA_040766505.1 Clostridiales bacterium | reverse complement strand
TGCGTGACGTCCCCAACTTTGCTGCTTTTGAATATTTTGCCGATCGTTTTTGTTACGGCGGCGCTCTACGCTTTCACGAACCGCAGCGTATTCTCGGTTTCGCTGTCCGCCGTTTTCTTTCTATTTATGGCTGCCGTCAATCATTTTAAAACCGTACTCCGTCAAGACCCTTTCATTCCCGCCGACTTTTCGCTGGTTCGGGAGCTGGCGGCCACCCTTCGCCATTTTCAGGCCGCTTATATGGTCTTTGCGGCTTTTGTGCTTTTGATTGTCATTGCCGCCCTAATCTTGGCATTTGTTGTTTTTCGCGAGAAAAAAAGATCCTACAAGCTGCGGGCCGCCGTACTGCTGGCTTCGGTTGTCCTGGCCTGGGGTTCCTACCACTGGCTATACTGTGACGAAGGACGGTATGCCTCCTATGAAACCTGCTACTATGCCTATTTCAAAGCCAATGAATACAATAGCAAGGGCTTTGTCTACAGCTTTCTCGTCGATTTTCATAAAATGCAGGTGGAGCCGCCAAAAGGCTATGATGCCGGGGTTTACCGGGCAAAGGAGAGTGGGACGAACCAAGACGCCGCCGCGATGCGGCAGGAAGCGCCGGCCAAGCCCCATATCATCATGATCATGGGCGAGGCCTTTGCCAACCTGGAACATCCCGGCAGAATATCTTTCGACGGCTACACCGATCCGCTGGCCAATTTTAAGGCTTTGTCCGCCAACGCCGTCTATAGCGGCAGCATCGTGGTGTCAAAATTCGGCGGCGGCACCGCTTCCACCGAATTTGAGGCGCTGACGGGAATTCCCACCAATGAAGTGGACAATGACGTTTCCCCCTACCAATACATTCGGGGCAATAAAGATAGCCTGGCCCGGTTCTTTCATCGCGAGGGCTATGATTCCGTCGCGATTCATCCCGGCTATTCCTGGTTTTACAATCGCAGCAATGTCTACCGTTATCTCGGTTTTGAAAAAACCGTTTTTGTGGAGGACGGGTTTGATCCGGCGAGCGAAAACAAGAGCGGCTATATTTCCGAAGTGGCGACGATGGATCGGATCATCGCGGATTTTGCGGCCCATTTGGAAATGAGGACGATCCCCTCTGTTCCCTTTTTCCGTCACCATCCAGAACCACGGCCCCTATGAGGGAAAATACGGCGCCGATACCAATTTCAATACCGATCTTGATTTGACCGCCGAGGAAATCAATATGCTGAGCAATTATTTCGTCGGTCTCTTCACCGATGCCGATGCAGCGCTGGGGCGTTTGGCGAACTATATCGATGGCTGGAGGAACCGGTGGTGCTCGTCTATTTTGGCGACCACCTGCCGGGCTGGCGGGCTCGATTTGGCAAGAAGCTCGACATCGGCATCGCCCTCAACGGCACGCCGGAGGAACTGGTGAATCCGCAGATAGGACGCCGTTTTTCATCTGGCAAAACAAGGCCGCCGCCAAGGCCGATACGCTGATTCCGGAGGGCATTCCCGATCCCCACAATTATCGGATGAAAGCGAACAATCTGGGGCGACCCTCCGCGCTGCTGGGTATGAGGGCGCCTATCCCTATTTGGATGCCGTAAATGCCTTGCGTTCCGGCCTGCCCTTGGCGATGAAATCGGTTTTTGCCGACAGCGCCGGGGAGTTTGTTGAGGAACCCACGGAGGAACAGGCAAAACAGATCGATCTTCTGAAGGGATGGGTCTATTATAAGATGTGTTTGACGAAGAGATCGAGTAAAAACCGATCTTTCCTCGGCCCCGATTATGAAAGAGAAAATGCGCCATAAACGGCTTTCATGCCGCGTTAAGGCGCATTTATGCAAATGCCTTCTGGCCGCCGCCGCCGGGCCAACGGTATTTATCTCGGTTCCTTCTGCCGCCTGCAGCCGCTTGGTAAGCGGTCCAAATGCGTTTGCGGATGCGGAAAATCTTCGGCGTTACTTCCAAAAGCTCATCATCGTCCATGACCCAGCGCTTCCTCCAGGCTTAAAGAACGGGGGTGGTGATACGCAGCGCTTCCTCGCTTCCGGCGGCCCGCATAATTGTCATCTGCTTCTTCTTGCAGACATTGACGCTGATGTCCTGCCAGCGCAGTTTCTCCACCACCATTCCCGCATAGACCTTCGCCGGGGCCGATGAAGAGGGTGCCCTTGGGCATTGTAAAGGCCATAGGGCACCGCTTCCCCGCTTGAAGGCGATCAGGAAGCATGGCCCGGCCCTGAATTTCGCCCTTATAGGGGCCGTAAGCGTGGAAAACCGAGGTCATGATCCTTCCCCCCGGGTATTGGTCAAAAATTGGTTGCGGTATCCGAACAGGCCGCGAGAAGCGAACGTGATGAATTGATTTTTACGCGGCTGCCCTGCGGGTGCATGGCCTGCATTTCCCCTTTTCTGGCCCCCATGCTTTCCATCACCGTGCCTACGCCGTCTTCCGGCACGTCGATGACCAGGTTTTCATAAGGCTCCAACAGCGCGCCGTCCACGGCTTTGAAGAGGGCTTTTGGTGTGCTGACTTGGAATTCATAGCCTTCCCGCCGCATCGTTTCGATCAGGATGGACAGGTGCATTTCCCCCCGGCCCATGACCCGAAAACTGTCGGTGCTGCCGGTTTCTTCCACCCGCAGCGAAACATCGCGGAGCAATTCCTTAAACAGCCGCTCCCGCAATTGCCGAGGTGACGTATTTCCCTTCCCGCCCCGCAAGCGGACTGTCGTTAACGGAAAAGGTCATTTCAACGGGTTCGGATATTTTCACGAAAGGCAGCGGCGCGATGCGTCTTGCGGCGCGCAGACCGTATTGCCGATATTGACATTGGCGATGCCGGCAAAGGAGACGATGTCGCCGGCTTCGGCGGCTTCCACTCCGGGTTCTCTTTAGACCGTCAAATTGATAGATCGCGGATCTTCGCCTTCCAGCACATCTCCGTCGTGATAGTCGGAGACGACGATTTCGGCCGAGGTGCGGTTTGCCCCGGTCGATGCGGCCGATCGCCACCCGGCCGACATATTCATTGTAGTCGATGGAGGAAACGAGCAGGCGCAGCGGTTCTTCCGGCTCCCCTTCGGGGGCGGGAATATAGTCGATGATGGTTTGAAAAAGCGGCGAAAGATCCGTGCCTGTTTTACCTTCTAAGAGGGAACAGGTGCCATTGCGGCCGAAACAAAAGACGATGGGGCTGTCGAGCTGTTCCTCGGTGGCGCCGAGATCGATGAGCAGCTCTAAAATTTCATCGATCACTTCGTCGATGCGGCTGTCGGGCCGGTCGATCTTATTGACGATGATGATGACGCGGTGCCCCAAGGCCAAGGCCTTTTGCAGCACGAACCGGGTTTGCGGCATCGGGCCTTCCGATGCGTCGACGAGCAGCAGAACGCCGTTCACCATCTTGAGAACGCGCTCCACCTCGCCGCCGAAATCGGCGTGGCCCGGCGTGTCGACGATATTGATTTTTACGTCCCGATAGCGGGCCGAAGTGTTTTTGACCAAAATGGTGATGCCCCGCTCCCGTTCCAGGTCATTGGAATCCATCACCCGTTCCTGCAATACCTGATTTTCCCGGAAGATGCCGCTCTGGCGCAGCATATGGTCGACGAGGGTGGTTTTTCCGTGGTCGACGTGGGCAATGATGGCGATATTTCTTAGGTCGCTTCTGATCATCTGTTTTCTGTCCCTTAAAACAATAACTTGGCAAACATATATGTTATCATAAGATGAGGCCCGGCGCAAGCGCAATTTTTACAAACAGGGGGAAAAGCCGCGTAAATTTACCATTTTGGGCGGTTTCGCAAAAAAAATGCATGAACGGGCTTCGGCGATGTTCTTTGCTCCGCGATGTAAAAATATTGCGCCGGTATAAAAATATTGACATGACGGCGTGCCGTGGTATAATGGAAACAAGTACATACAGGTTGGGGGAAATGTATGCACAAAACGCCCCCGTAAAGGTTAAATTCGATGATCTGAGAAGAAACAGAGGCAAAACAATGGGAGGTGTATCTATGGCAAATTTCCAATCTACATTTGATGAGAGAGAGAGAAGAGTGAAAAACCGCCGTTCGCCTGGAGGAACCGGATCGGGTTCCCTTCGCGCCAAAGGTCGGCAATTATTATGGACGCGGTTATGGAATTAGCATTTACGAGCGATGAAAGACATTCGCACACGCTGCCCGGCGTGAAATTTCTGCGGATTTTTCTCCCGATTTGGCCTGGGCGCCGGTGCTCTCCATCCGGCAGGTGACCCGCCGGAAGTGATGGACAGCACCTATATTAAGGTTCCCGGCCCCGACAGCGGTTTGCCGCTGAACGCGCGTCCTTCCAAATTGGCGACCACCATTCTTCCTGCTGGACGATGAATATGATGAGTTTCTCTACGACCCCACCCACTTTTTCCTGACGAAAGTGTATCCAAGGAAGTTCAAAGGGCTGGAAGCCCTGTCCAAGCTGCGTTTCAACAATCCGGTGGAATATGATCTCTATATCAATATGGCGACCTTTGCCCAACCCGATGTGAAGGAAGCCTGAAACATTGAAGCGGGGCGGGGAAGCCCGGCCGCTGGCTGAACGGGTTGATGGCGGTCGTCGGCGAGATCGCGCAGATGGGCTTCCCATTGGGGGCCGCCGGCGCGCAAACCTGCCCCTTCGATATGTTTTCCGACAATATCCGGGGCCTGATCAATTCCATCAGCGACATCTATGCCCGCCCCGACAAATTGATGGCGGCCCTCGATTATATGACGGAAATTTGCATCCGCAATGCCGTCGGCACCGCCAAAGCTCTCCACCTCGACTATCTGTTCATCCCGCTTCACGCCGGGGTCGATGAATTTATGAGCCGCGAAAATTACAGGAAGTTCTATTGGAGCGGCCTGCAAAAGCTCATCCACGCCCTGGTGGAGATCGACGTCATTCCCTATGTATTCTGTGAGGGGAAGTACAATCGGCGTCTCGACATCATCAGCGAGGTTCCCAAGGGCAAAGTGATCTATATGTTTGAAGAGGTCGACATCGTCGAAGCCAAAAAGACCGTAGGACAGACCGCCTGCATCGCCGGGAATCTGCCCACCGCCCTTCTGGCCTATGGCAAAAAGGAACGGGTGGTGGAGGAAACGAAGCGCCTCCTCGATGCCTGCGCCCCCGGCGGCGGCTTCATCATGGACTGCTCCATCGTCCTCGACGACGCCAAGCGGGAAAACATGGAAGCCTGGGAGGAAACGACGCGGGAATTCGGCAAATATTGACCGGCACGCCGTGCCGCCCCGCATCGCCGCATGGTTTTCAATAGATAAAAAATCAAGGCCGTCTCTACGGGGGCGGCCGACTTTTTTGATGAAAAGCCAAAAAGGTCTGGCCATATTGACATCGCCGCTTTATAATCTGAAATAGATGAAGAAGGGGAGGAGTTGAAGATTTTGAAAAAAATACATCTCTTTTATTTTGGCATGATGATTGTCTGCCTGCTTATGACCGCGTTTCTGATCGATCTTCCCTATATACTCCGGCAGACATTGGTTTCCAATTTAGGGCTTGGCCGGATTTTCCCGGATATTTTTTACGGGGTGTATACCTTGATCGTACTCGGCGCCCTTTTCTTTACATTTAGCGCCGTACAGGAAAACGGCAAAATACGATTTTCTTTAAAAGCGGTAAAAAGAAGGATGTGGCATGTGTTCCTCGCGTATTTCCCGATTTTCTTGTTTTCCCTTTTGATTTTTGCGCTCAATCACCCGTAAGGATGGTAAATTTTCTTCAAGAAATGATGCAAACTATCATTTGCTATGTCCTATAAAAAGTGTATCTTAAATTTGGCGCAGCCAAGAGAAGATGCTCCGATGGGAGAATTGCGTCATAACGATTGAAAATTCGCGCCCCCGGCTGCCTGGTATGGCGGCCGAGGGCGTTTCATGTTTTCGTGTTGATGTTTTAATGCAATTTGTTGATGTCGATGAGGGCGATATTGTCCAGGTTTTTATTGGGCCTTGCCATTGCAGCAGGGCATTGGCGGGTGTCCAGCGAGTAAATGTAGGATCGAGGCCCACCGCCCTTCTGCGGATTTTCAGGCTATCCTGGTTGGAGGCCCGGGAAAAGGCGGAGGTATTGACGATATAGTCGAATTTCCGTTCCCCGACAAAATCGAGGATATGGGGGCTGCCCTCGCGAATCTTATTGACGCTTCGTCGCCGCGATGCCGTGGTGGGCAAGATAAGCGGCGGTGCCCTTCGTGGCATAGAGGCCGAAACCCAGGTCGCGGAAGCCCGCCGCCACTTCCAGCATCTCCTCCTTGTCCTCGTCCCGACGCTCAACAAGACTTCCGCCCTTGGTCGGATGGCGAATCCGGCGGCGACGAAGCCCTTGAATAAAGTGCTTCGTCGAGCATTGTCGGCGATGCCCAGCACCTCCTGCGCTTTTCATTTCCGGCCCCAGCAGCGTATCGACATTGTGGAGTTTTTCAAAAGGAGAATACCGGCACTTTGACGGCGATTTTGCCGGATTCCCTATAAAGGCCGGTGCCGAAGCCCAGGTCTTTCAGCTTTTCCCCGAGGATGCAGCGGATCGCCAGCCGCACCATGGGAATCCCCGTCACCTTGCTGATATAGGGAACCGTGCGGGAGGAACGGGGATTGACCTCGATAACATAGACCTCGCCGCCGGCGATGACGAACTGGATATTGATCATACCGAGAACCCCGCAGCCCCGGGCGAGTTTTTCCGTATACTCGATGATTTGCGCCCGCCGTTCCGGCCCGACGGTTTGGGCGGATAAATGGAAATCGAATCGCCGGAATGGACGCCGGCCCGCTCCACATGTTCCATGATGCCGGGGATCAGAATGTCTTTGCCGTCGCAGATGGCGTCGACCTCCACTTCTTTTCCCATCAGGTATTTGTCGACAAGAACCGGGTTTTCGATGAAGTTTTCAGGATGATGCCCATATATTCTTCCACATCATAGGCGGTATAGGCGATGATCATATTTTGGCCGCCGAGACATAGGAGGGGCGGAGCAGCACGGGATAGCCGAGGGCATCGGCGGCTCGCAGCGCCTTTTCCAGCGTATAGACCATCTTGCCCTCGGGCCTTTTGATATCGCAGATTTCCAGGATCGCGTCGAACTTTTCCCGATCCTCGGCGGCGTCGATCATCTCCTGGGCGGTGCCGAGGATCGGCGCCCCGGCGCTTGAAATGCTTCGCCAGTTTGATCGCGGTCTGGCCGCCGAATTGCACGAGTCGATGGCCCCGTCGGGCTTTTCCGCCATCAGCAAATTGTCCACATCCTCCGGGGTGAGGGGATCGAAATAGAGGCCGGTGGGCGATGTCGAAGTCGGTGGAAACGGTTTCCGGATTGTTGTTGGCGATGATCGTCTCATAGCCCAAGTCCCGCAGGGCCCAGACCGCCTGGACGGAGCAGTAATCAAACTCGATGCCCTGGCCGATGCGGATCGGGCCGGAGCCGATGGTGAGAATCTTTTTCCCCCGGCTTTCGGGAACCTCGCTGTCCTCGCCGAAGCTGGAATAATAGTAGGGGGTTTCGGCGTCGAACTCGGCGGCGCAGGTGTCTACGGTTTTATAGGCGGCATAGCGCCGGGGCGGCAATGCCTGGCCGGAAAGCCGTTCCAGCGTCGCGTCGAGAAAGCCCATCCGTTTGGCGGCGCCATAGAGGCTTTCGTCCAATTCTTCAAATTGCACCTTCGCCTCCATCCGGGCCAGGTTTGCGATCATATGTAAGAAAAAAGGGTCGATGCCGGTGATGGCATGGAGGCTCTCCGCCGTGATCCCCCGGTACAGCGCCTCATAGACGGCGAAAATCCGCGTATCGTCCTGGGCCTCGATGATTTCCCGTATCCTCCGCAGCGGCAGCTTGGCATATTCCGCCAGGCGAAGGGTGTCCATCCCCAGTTCGATGCCGCGAACGGCCTTCATCACCGCTTCCTCCAGGCTGGTGCCGATGGACATCACTTCCCCCGTGGCCTTCATCTGCGTGCCCAAACCGCGTTTGGCATAGACAAACTTGTCGAAAGGAAAACGCGGGAATTTAATGACGCAATAGTCCAAAACCGGTTCGAAAAAAGCATAGGTCTTGCCGGTAACCGCATTTCTGATCTCATCCAAACCGTAGCCGACGGCAATTTTTGCCGCCACCTTGGCGATGGGGTAACCGGTGGCTTTGGAGGCCAAAGCCGACGACCGGGACACCCGGGGATTGACCTCGATCACCGCATAGCGAAAACTTTCGGGATGCAGCGCAAATTGAATATTACAGCCCCCTTCGATTTCCAGCGCGCCGATGATGTTCAAAGCCGCGGAACGCAACATCTGGTATTCTTTGTCCGCCAAGGTCTGGGTGGGGGCGACGACGATGGAATCGCCGGTATGAATCCCCACCGGGTCGATGTTTTCCATCGCGCAAACGGTGACGACATTGCCTTTGCCGTCCCGTATGACTTCAAATTCGATTTCTTTCCAGCCGGAGATGCACTTCTCCACCAAGATTTCCGTCGTGGGGGAAAGCCTTAGGCCGTTGGCGCCGATTTCCCGCAGCTCCTCCCGGTTCTGGGCGATGCCGCCGCCGCTGCCGCCCAAGGTATAGGCGGGGCGAACAATCACCGGATAGCCCACGGCAGCGGCGAAGGCAAGGGCATTTTCCAGGCAGTTTACCACTTCCGATTCGATGAAAGGCTCGTCAATTTCCGCCAGCATATCTTTGAAGGCTTGGCGGTCTTCGGCCTTGCGGATCACATCGGGATTGGCGGAGAGCAGCCGCACCGGATTTTGCCGGAAGAAACCTTCCCTGGCCAGTTCCATCGCGAGGTTGAGGCCGGTTTGGCCGCCGAAGGTCGGCAGGATGCTGTCGGGCTTTTCGATCTCGACGATGCGCCGCACCGTCGCGGTGGTCAGCGGTTCGAGATAGATCGCGTCGGCCAGATGGCCGTCGGTCATGATGGTGGCGGGGTTTGAATTGAGGAGAACGATTTCAATGCCCTCTTCCCGCAAGGCCCGGCAACATTGCACACCGGCATAATCGAATTCCGCCGCCTGTCCGATGATGATCGGGCCGGAACCGAGAACGAGAACCTTCTTAATATCCTGTCTTTTAGGCATGGTGCTCCACCTCCATCAACCGGATGAATGCGTCGAAGAGATCGGCGGTGTCCTGTGGCCCCGGCGAGGCCTCGGGGATGAAACTGGACGGTGAAAACCGGATAATCTCGGTAGCGGATGCCCTCCACCGATTGGTCGTTGAGGTTGATGTGGCTTAGAGCGGCGAGATTTTCAGGAATACTGTCGGCAAGAATCGCATATCCATGATTTTGGCTGGTGATATAGGAGCGGCCCGTTGCCAAGTCTTTCACCGGATGATTGGCGCCGTGATGTCCGTATTTCAGTTTCTCCCTTTTCGCCCCGGTGGCGAGGGAAAGGATTTGATGCCCCAGGCAAATGGCGAAAATCGGCGTTCCGCTCAAAAATAGTTGTTTCGCTTCGGCGATGACAAAGTCATTGTCCGCCGGATCTCCGGGGCCGCCGGAGAGCATCAAACCGTCGAAGCCGAGGGCCTTTGCTTCCCGGGCCGTGGTATGGGCCGGCAGGACGGTGACTTCACAGCCCCGCTTCAACAGGCTGCGGCGGATGCTTTCTTTAAATCCATAATCAAAAAGCCCCACACGGAACCGGGGGTTTTCCGGCCGGTGGCATTCCTGCGCGCCCACGGTGACGCTTAAAACGGCATCGGTGATCCGGTAGCTGCGGATTTCAGCCAACAGCGCGCCTTCGTCGGCTTCGACGCCGTGACAGATGGCGCCGTTCATCACACCGTTTTCTCGCAGCAGGCGGGTGAGGACTGGCAGGTGTCGATCCCCTTCCAAACCGATGATGTTCTGGGCCTTCAAAAACGCCTGCAAACTGCGATCCTGGCGGAAATTTGAAGGCTCTTTCGCCATTGCGCGCAATGAAACCCTTGGCCCAGGCTTGCCTTGATTCCATGTCGAAACCGTTGATGCCGTAATTTCCCTGCAGAGATAGGTCATACCGACAATCTGGCCATAGAAGGACGGATCCGTCAAAACCTCCTGATAACCGGTCATGCCGGTGCAAAACACCACTTCACCGATGGCGATGCCGCCGGCGCCGCAGCCGCGGCCCGTAAACTTGGTTCCGTCCGCTAAAAGCAAATATGCGTCCATCACTTTCTCCGCTCCTTCGCCCATAAAAAAGCATTTGTAGCAAATACAAATGCTTTATCATCTTATTTTATTTGGTTGTTCAGAGAGAAACGGTACCGATGCCGTCAAGTTGCACCCAAATATGCAGATGTTTCCTTTCACGGCGTTCACCCCTTTGTTCTCTATTTCAAAATATAATAGCATTAAATGCCGATTTCGTCAAGAGCGAAAAAATCAAACACCGCGGCCGGAAATCGTGACCGGCGGCTTTGTACCGCCGCGCAAAGGAGGAGAAACGATGCAAAATTCCATCCCGATACAGGTATTGTTCTTTACATTGCAGACGGCGGCCCTGCTGTGGTCGATCGTATTGGCGCTGTCTTTCCTGATGGGCTGGCGCCCCTATGTCGTCGCTGCCGGCGGTTTGGCTTCCTATCCCACCGGCAGCCTGCTTTTTGTTGCGCCGGCGGATCCCTTGTCCTTCGCCGCCGGCGCCGAGGCGGCTTTCATTGCCGCAGATGAAGAGAAGGCGGAAAATACGGAAATCGCCGCTTGCTTCCACATCGCCGCCATCAATGCGGAGGAAAACGCCTTTTTTATTGTCAAGGATGTCGAAGATAATAGGGAGAGCGTTGCGCCGGTATCGATTCCTTTCGGCAATTGGTGGGCCGCCCCGTTTTCGCCCTGCCTTTTTGGGAAGTTTGGCCCTGAACTTTGGCGGCGGGCTGGGGAAAATCGCCGTCCCGCCCTCGTCGCTTCGCTGTTGCTTCTCTTTTCTTGCCGGTATGGATCCGCCGCAAACAGGGGAGAAGGCAAAAGACAGCGAGAACCGGCTGTGAAGGTGGGTGAGAGAATGTGTTCCCGCCGTTCGCTCCCTATACAAAGAAAATCTGCCGGGCCAACGAAACCCGGCAGATTTTTGTTTCAGCAATGAATGGAGTGAATGATCAGAATGGGTTTTCCTGTGCAGGGTTTAATTCCCGCGCCGCTGTGTAAGCCTCTTCATATGTGGTGTAGGAGCCGTAATAGGGCAAATCATCCTGCATACGCTTATCCGTGTCATTGTTTTTCAGTATTTTCCACTGTCCTTCTTCCCTGACCATTTCTGTGGAGGAGGAATTTTGATTGATGGGCATATAGACCTCGAATTTGCCATCCGGCTGCTCTTGAATGAAAACGATCCAGCCGCAATAGGTGTGCTCGACATGGGCCTTTTCGCCTTCTATTTTTATCGCAGCGGTTTTATAATCCAATATTCCGCCGCGTACCACCAGATCTAAATAGCCGTCGCCATTCTTTCCTCCCGCGTCCAAGCTGCCTTTATGGAGATTCCCCAGCATCTCGGGGGCTGTGCTCTCCTTCGCGTAATACTGCTTTAGATCATCCATATATCTTTGGTTTAACGCCAGCCGTTCTTTTTCATTCCACGCATCCGTATCTTGCGATGGTAGGGCCGGCTCTATGGTTTTTGTTTTTGATTGCAGGATCACATCTTCAATTTCCGCTTGCGCCAGAGCCGTTTCTTCATCTGCGGCGCCCATAAACAGAACCAGGCATCCAAGGGCTATAAACAATAAAGCGGTCACCGCGATTACAGGAATTCTACTTTTTCTTTTCATTGTTTTTCACCCCTTTAAGGGCTCTTTCTCTTAATAATTTTTTACATAATATCCGACGATGATTTGCTCTAATTTGTTCCAATAAAACCCGTAGCGCATAATTAAGCCGACAAAAGAAATGGGTGTTTGTCAACAGATTCCCCATATAATATCTTCATTTTTGGCTTTATATTGTGTGTTTCACCGTGGGTATATGGATATTTCGCTGATATTTAAATATCAAGAAAGAAATATTTTCATGCCAATAAGCGGTAACCGTATCGCAATGGTTTTGAGATGGTTTGCGCGTCATTTGCCGTTTCTTAGCAGCCACGACGCCATGTCGTCGAGAACCTTCCCGTCGACGCAGCCGGCGCTTTGATAGTCCGACGGCGCGCTTTTTTCCCCTTTCGTTTCCATGAAAAGGTGGTTGAGCTTGGGATAGGAAAGGAAGGAAACATTGCCTTTGCCGCCCAATGCCTTTTGGAAGATCTCAAAATCCGCCATCGTCACCTGATAATCGGCTTCTCCCTGCAAAATCAGGAGCGGCTTTGTGATTCGCGCCGCCGCCTGGGCCGGTTCATAGCCTTGGAGGTCAAGGAGGTAGGCGCTGGGCATATCGAGGAGATTTTCCGGCGCGAAGTCCGATGCGGCGGTCAGCCCCTTGATGTTTTGCCGCTGTTGCTCCAGACTCGCCATGGCTTCGCTCTCTTCCGCGCTCATTTCGCCGTCCAAGGAGAAAATATAGGCGCTCTGCTCGACGATCAGATCCTCCAGCGGGCGGGCGGCGGCGGCCAGCATGATATAACCGGCGGCTTTCGGGGTGGCGTCGCCGATCCGCGGGATCAGCATGCCGCCCAGGCTGTGGCCGAGCAGATAGATTTCGCTGTAACCGGCCTTTTCCGCGGCGGCGAGGGCCGCCGCTGCATCGTCGACGGTTTCATCGTCAACCGGTGAAAGGTGTCGAGGGCCGCGGCGCTGGCTTCGGCATAAGCATGATTGCGCTTGTCATAGCGCAAAACCGCGACGCCCTTTGCGCCAATTATTTAGGCGATTTCCTGAAAAGGCTTATTGGGGCCGATGGTCTCGTCCTGTCCTGAGGGCCGGAGCCGTGAACCAGAATCAGCAGGGGGGCCGAATCGCCGTTTTCCGGGCCGGGAGAGCGTGGCGGGCAAGCTAAAATCGCCGCTGGCAATGGCGATCTCTTCTTCCACAATGCCAGCGGGCATTTCATTTACCTATTCGCTGATGGTGGCGGGCAAAAATTGCAGGCCGGCGATTTGCCCATCTTCATTAAAAACGATGCGCATGTCGATGGTTTCTTCAGCAAAAGCACAGGTCAGGTAGGCCATCCGGTAGCCCCCCTCCTCTGTGGTGCGGGATGCGGTCTGTTTTTCAAAGGCGCCGATCTGCGCCGTCAGTCCATTCCACATCTCTTCCAAGCCTTCCGCTGTCACCTGATCCAGCATGGCGTCGTCAAAGTTTTCCCGGGCCGCTTCATATTCCCCTTTGGTCAGGTGGGTGAGGAACGCTTCCGCGGCGGTGATGAAGGTCTTATCTTCAGCGTCGCCCTTTGCGGCGCAGCCGCTGAACAGAAAAACGGCCAATACAATGAAAATCGCCAGTTTTCTCATTTCGTACTCCTTTACTTGAATTTTACCGCGGTGCCATAGGCGATCACTTCCGCGGCGCCGGTGGTCACCGTGGCGGAAGCGTAGCGAATGTTGACGACGGCGTCGGCCCCCATCTCTTCCGCTTCCTGCACCATCCGTTTGGTTGCCATGGCCCGCGCTTCGTTCATCATTTCCGTATAGGCCTTCAGTTCGCCGCCGACGAGGGTTTTTAATCCGGCGGTGATGTCTTTCCCCACATGCTTTGATTGTATGGTCGCACCGCGCACGAGGCCGAGCATGATCAGTTCTTTCCCGGTGATATAGTCAGTATTTACCAAGATCATCTTCTTCTCCCCCTTTAATTTCCTTAATTCTCTCCAGTGAAACGTAAATCATGGCCGCCGCCAAGCAGAAAGGGCCCGCGATGGCTGTGATCTTCAACGGGATGGCCACCGGCGCCGCCATAAAATAGAGGCCGCCGGTAAAAAAGTAAAACGTAAACAGAATGCCGATCAAAACCGGTGCGAAGTATCCTTTTTTCTTTGCCATTTTCATCTCCTTTGCTACAGTATGGAGGCTTGGGACAGAATATGCGCCCCGGCGTAAAATCCCGTCCCCCGCAGAACCGGGGCGAATGCGCCCCGCCGCCGCTGGGCCAATTGCCGCGGATTGCTCTTTAATTGTAAGGATGAAACTTGCCCTTTGTCAAGGCGCAATTCTGTTGGCGGGCCCTTGGATTTCCGTACTTTCTATGGACGCCAAAACGGGAACCTTACCGTGGAAACAAATAATTGCGGTTTTTATGCAGGAATTTTTCATGTCATGCAGAAATTACAACTTGGGGGTAATATCAAAAGGTAAGGAGTGGGGTGTAAATGCAATTAGCCACAAAGCTGTTCGGCCAACACCATCAGTTTCGCGATGTGAAGGACGTGCTCGCTAAAGCCAATGAGGAAAAAAGCGGCGACGTTCTGGCGGAGATCGCCGCCCAATCCGTTGCGGAACGGGTCGCGGCGAAAATGGTGCTGAGCCAATTGACATTGGAGGATCTGCGGAACCATCCCGTCATTCCCTATGAGGATGACGAAGTGACCCGCATCATTCAGGACGATGTCAATGAAACGATCTATGGGGAAATCAAAAACTGGACCGTTGAATATACCCGTGAATTCATCCTGCGGGAAGAAACGGATCATCGGGACATTCGGCGCATCAGCCGCGGTTTAACCAGTGAAATGGTGGCGGCGGTGGCGAAGCTGATGTCCAATATGGATCTGATTTTGGCCGCCCAGAAAATGCATGTAACGGCGCATTGCCGTACCACCATTGGTTTGCCCGGTACTTTGCCGTTCGCTTGCAGCCGAACCATCCTACCCTGACGACGACGACGGCATTCAGGCCACGATCCGCGAAGGTTTGGGCTATGGTATCGGCGACGCCGTTGTCGGCATCAATTCCGGTGGAGGACAATACCACCGCAACGAAAAAGACACTGGAAGTCGTTGGCAATTTCTCGATAAGTAAAGGTGCCGACCCAAAGCTACTCTTCCCAGCTGCTTCTACCCAGATGAAGGCGATTGAGGGGCGTTTCCCGCTGCGGTTTGATCTTCCAAAGCATTGCCGGCACCGAAGCGGGAACGCTTCCTTTGGTATCGACGCCAAGATGATTCAGGGCCTATGACCTCGGCTTGAAATGCTGCAATGCCGAAGGCCCAATGATGTATTTTGAAACGGGCCAAGGTTCCGAGCTTTCTTCCTACTTCCTCGCCATGGCGGCGCTGACCAGGTTACGCTGGAGGCCGCCGTTATGACGACAAGGCTTTCCGCTCTTTCTCGTCAATACGGTGGCTGGCTTCATCGGCCCCGAATACCTGTACGACAGCAACAGGTAACGGGCCGGTTTGGAGGATCATTTTATGGGCAAACTTTCGGGCCTTCCCATGGGGGTCGACGTTTGCTATACCAATCACATGAAGGCGGACCAGAACGACCTGGAAGACCTGGCGGTTCTTTTGGCCACCGCCGGCGTCAACTATTTCATGGGCGTCCCGATGGGCGACGACATCATGCTCAACTATCAAACCACCAGCTTTCACGATATCGCCTCCTTGCGGCGGATTGCCAAAGCCCGGCCCCTACCGGAGTTTGAGGCTTGGATGGAAAAGATGGGCATCATAGAAAATGGCCGGTTGACGCCATTGGCCGGTGATGCTTCGATCTTTATTTAAGGAGGGGAGAGAAAATGACTTCGGAAGATCAGATCAGAAACCTTGTGGAAGCTGTGATCGGCAAAATCATGTCGGAAAAGAACAGCGCTCCGGCTTCGGCGCCGGCGGCGGCCGCGCCTTGTGCCGCCGCGGTGGAAGAACAGAAGGCCGTGGGGCTTCTCGTCCCCAATCCCCAGAACAAAGAGGCCTATGAGGCGCTGCTGAAGGCGACCTCCGCCCGGATCGGCGTCTGGCGCGCCGGCACCCGCCCATTAACGAAAACGATGCTAAAATTCCGCGCCGACCATGCCGTAGCCCAGGACGCGGTTTTAAGCGCCGTGAACGAAGATATTATCGGCGGCTTGGGGCTTCTCCCTTTGGAGTCCCGGGCGGAAAGTAAGGATATTTATCTGACCCGGCCGGATTTGGGCCGCCTGCTTTCCGACGAAAGCGCCGCACTGCTGAAAAAAGAAGCGCCGGCGAAGGCGCAGGTGCAAATCGTCGTCGGCGACGGGCTTTCCGCCAGCGCCATCGACGCGAATTTAAAAGATATTTTTTCCGTATGCAAAGAGGGCTTAAAGTCGAAGGGCTATCATTTGGGCCGCGACGTCTTTGTGAAAAATTCTCGCGTTGGCATTGTCAACTGCATTGGCGAGCTGTTGCAGCCGGAACTGGTGCTGCTGTTCATCGGCGAACGCCCCGGCCTCGGCACCGCCGAAAGCATGAGCGCCTATCTGACCTATCGGCCCCAAAAGGATACGGTGGAAGCCCAGCGCACGATGATTTCCAATATTCACAAAGGCGGCGTGCCGCCGGTGGAAGCCGGTGCGCAAATCGTTTCGCTGGTTCAAAAAATCCTTGAGAAAAAGGTCAGCGGCCTCGACCTTGACATCTAAACGATAAAAGGGCCATAAAAAAAAGACATGCCGCGTTTTGTGCGCGGCACGTCTTTTTTCACTTTTTTGCCGGTTCAACAATGGGTTGTAGTTTTTGGGCGACGGCGCGGTAATGGGGAACCTCCAGGCCGTAGCGCTCCGCCAAACGCAGCACTTCGCCGATGAGGCCGTCGATCTCCGAATCATTGCCCGCCTCGATGTCCCTTTGAAGGGAAGTCGTAGCTTCCGGCGCCGAATCCGCGAGAATTTCGCAATGGGTTTCCGTGGCATTTGCCGGCAGAGAAATGCCCATGGCGGCGCCGAGGGCGACGATCTCTTCGCTTAGACCAATGAAAAATGCCCGCATATGATCGTTTTCCCGCAGCATGGCGGCGTTTGCGCCGAAGTACGCCCCGGCGGCGGCGCAAGGGGAGATATAGGAGAACTTTTTAAAGGCTTCCCGGCGGATGTCCGGACTGACGGTGGCCTGGATGCCCGCCGCTTGCAGATCCGCCGCCACCTGTTGCATATCTTTATGGATGCCGCCGGTGAGGGGGCCAAAGACAATCTTGAAGAAGCGGCCCTGCTGCCGAATGCTGCCGTCCTCCTCCTTAAAGGCCTGGATGTAAATGCGGCCTTCCAGAACGCGCAGATGCGGCAAGGCGGCCGCCAGCCTTTCTCCGGCGCCGAAGGGGTTGAGGATCGGGATGACGAGGGCATTCGGCCTGGCGGCATTGTTGACGGCGACCGTCGCCTCTTCCAAGCCATAGCTTTTGACGCAGACGAAAACCACATCGGCATCGTGCCGTTTCTCTTCGGGATTGAAAGCCGGAAGCAAAAGGCGGTGGTTTCCCCGGATCTCCGAATGGAGGCGAAGCCCCTCGGTGGCCAGCCAGGTGCGGTGGGGTTCCCGGGCGACCAGGGCAATGTCCTTTTCGGCGAGGGCCAAAAAGCCGCCGATGGCGCCGCCGGTGCCGCCGACGCCAACGATATTGTAACGCATACCGAACCTCCTTTAAAAATCTGGCAATTTTGTCCCTTTTCTTTTATTGCATAAATTGGCAATTATATTGTCTCATTATCATACCAGAATAGGGAGAATCGCACAAGCCGCCGCATGGAATTGTCGAATCGGTTATGATTATGCTGATTATACCAGATTTGGGATAAATTTGGGCGAATAAACAATAAAATGATCTTGAAAAACCAGGGTGGTTGATGTTAAAATGGATGCAGGATCGATCGGCCCGGGTTTTTTCATGCGTCATATTGGGCCGGCATTTTCATATATTGTGATATCGGATCGCTATGGCCCAGGCCATGGCGTATGAATAAGAATTTACATATCTCATTTCAACATAGAGTCATCACCGATGAAGGGAGGAAATAACCATCCTTTCGCGCTCTACCGAGTGGGGGCGGGAGAACGAAAGGATCTTTTGTTGTGCAGAACTTCAAATGAAAGTGAGGTATTGTCATGTCAACCAACTCATCGAATCTTTGCTGTGCGCAGGAATTGACAGAAGCACAGAAGGGTGCGTTGCTTTCACAAATCATCGAAAAATACAGGGGTAAGGAGGGGAGCCTAATCCAAATCCTCCATATGGCGCAAAGCGTTTATGGTTGCCTCCCCTTGGATGTACAGGAAAAAATCGCGGCCAGCACCGGCAAGCCATTGTCGGAAGTTTCCGGCGTTGTCAGTTTCTATTCCTTTTTTTCCACACAACCGAGAGGGGAACATACGATCCGCATTTGCCTGGGTACCGCCTGTTATGTGCGGGGTGGAAAGAAACTGGTCACAAAGCTGGAGGAACTTCTCGGCATTATGGTGGGGGAAACCACCGCAGACCGGAAATTCACCTTTGAAATCGCCCGTTGCATCGGCGCTTGCGGTCTGGCCCCGGCGATGATGATAGATGACACCGTGTACAAAAATGTAAATCCCAATAAAATCGATGGGATTTTAAGCAAATACTATAAATAATGAGGAGGTGAAGTCAGTGGATAACAGAATTTTGCCTATGGTGATCTTGCAGATTAAAGCGGATTATCTTGCCAATCAGGACACATCGCCATCGGATCCTTTCGTTTGCGGCGGCGCGCCGGTTGCGTATCGTCCAACTGCGCCGAAGTCGAACAGGCGCTCCAAGCCGTTTTGGAAGAAAAGGGCTTGATGGAACAAACCGCCGTCATGCAGACGGGGTGTATGGGAACCTGCGCTTTTGGCCCTGTGATGATGGTGATGCCGGAAGAGATTTATTATATCCGTGTGACCCTGACATATGGTGCGCGAAACAGAGCGGCACATCATCGGCGGCCAATACATCGAGGAATATACCTTCTTCGACCAGGACCAGCAAAAGTATTTGCCCAAGATCGAGTACGACATTCCTTTCTTTAATCGCCAAGTCCGCGTCGCATTGAGAAATTGCGGCCGGATGGATTATGGCTCTTTACGCCTATATCGCGAGAGACGCTGCAAAGGCTGGCGCCATCCACAAAGCCCTCACTCCATGACGCCGGCAGAAGTGATCGGCGAGGTGAAAGCTTCCGGCCTGCGTGGCCGGGGCGGCGGCGGCTTCCCCACCGGCATCAAAATGGGAAGCGGGCACGAAGGCCGCCGCGGGGCAAAAATACATCATCTGCAATGCCGACGAAGGGGACCCCGGCGCTTTTATGGATCGCAGCATCCTGGAGGGGGATCCCCACAGCGTAATCGAATCGATGATGATCGGCGGCTTTGCCATGGGCGCCGATAAAGGATATGTCTATGTTCGGGCCGAATATCCCATCGCGGTGGAACGGCTCGGCAATGCCATTGATGAAGCGCGGGAGCGGGGCCTTTTGGGTGAAAAGCTCTTTGGCAGCGATTTTTCTTTTGATCTTGAAATCCGCATCGGCGCCGGCGCCTTTGTCTGCGGCGAAGAAACCTCCCTGATGGCTTCGACGGAAGGCCGCCGGGGCGAACCGGTACAAAAGCCGCCCTTCCCTTTGAACGGGGGCTTTTTGGCAAACCCACCATCATCAACAATGTGGAAACCCTCGCCAATATCCCCCCGATCATCTTAAACGGCGGGGCCTGGCTTGCCGGTTACGGAACGGAAAAGAGCAGCGGTACCAAGGTCTTTGCTTTGGCGGGCAATATCGTCAATACCGGGATCGTGGAAATTCCGATGGGTACGACCTTGGGGGATGTGGTCTATAAGATCGGCGGCGGCATCCCCAACCATAAATCCTCGGCGGCGGCGCAGATCGGTGGCCTTCCGGCGGCTGCATCACCCGGGAAAATCTCAATATGCCGTTGGATTATGAATCCGTTTCCAAGTCGGCGCCATTATGGGTTCCGGCGGGCTGATCGTGATGGACGAGGACACCCGTATGGTCGATACCGCCCGCTACTTTATGGACTTCATCCAGGGGATGAAAGCTGGCAATGCACCCTTGCCGCCCGGCACCAAGCGGATGCTGGAAATCTTAGAGCGCGTCGCCGCCGGTGAAGGAAAGCGAAGGCGACATTGACCTTCTGATCGAGCTGGGCGAAACGATCAAAACGCGCACCGCCATGTGCGGCCTGCCAGACAGCGCCCAATCCCGTGCTCTCCACCATCCAATACTTTAAGGATGCACATGAAGAGCATATCAAGTGACCATCGCTGCGATGCCGGCGTTTGCGGCGAGCTTTTTGTCTCGCCTTGCGAAAATGCCTGCCCCGCCCATATCAATGTGCCCGGATACCTGGCTTTGGCAGCGGAAGGACGGTTCCAGGACGCCTATCGGTTGATCCTCCAGGAAAACCCGTTCCCGGCGGTCTGCGGCCGTATCTGCACCCATCCCTGCGAGTTCAAATGCCGTCGCGCCCAATTGGATGAATCGATCGCCATTTGCGACTTAAAACGCTATATCGCCGATTATGCCTTCCAGAATGAAAAAACCAGCACCCAGGACATCGTAGTGCAAAAGAATGGCAAGAGCATCGGCATCATCGGTTCCGGCCCCTCCGGATTGACCTGCGGCTACTATCTCGCTCGCCTCGGTTATGAAGTTCATGTCTATGAATCGAACCCGGTGCCCGGCGGTATGCTCAATGTGGGGATTCCCAAATACCGGCTGCCCAAAGACGTTCTCATGCATGAAATCGAGCTGATCGAGCGGAGCGGTGTCAACATTCACCTCAATACGAAGGTGGGCCTCGACATCTCCCTCGACGATCTCCGCCAAAGGCATGACGCCGTTTACATCGCCTCCGGCACCCATCTTTCCAAAAAGATGGACGTTGAAGGTGAAGATTTGCCCGGTGTGGTTCACGGCATCGACTTCCTGCGTGAAGTCAATCTCGGCAATCCGGTGGAAGTGGGCAAGAAGGTTGTCGTCATCGGCGGCGGCAATACCGCCTTCGACTCTGCCCGCACCGCATTGCGCCTCGGCGCGAAGGAAGTTACCATGCTCTATCGGAGAACCCAATTTGATATGCCTGCCGACCCGAGAGAAATTCAGGAAGCCCTGGAGGAAGGCATTGTCATTCGGGAATTGATCGCCCCGGTTCGGGTTGTCGGCCAGGATCGGGTGGAAGCCTTGGAATGCCAGGAAATGGAACTTTCCGGCTTTGACAATTCCGGCCGCCCCAGGCCCCAACCTAAGGAGGGCGCCCATGTGACGGTTCGCACCGATATGGTGATCCCGGCGGTCAGCCAAATGACCGACCTGCCTTTCGTCGACCGCCACGGCGCGATCAAACTGACGAAGTGGGACACCTTTGAAGTCAGTAAGGAAAACCAGATGACGACGATGGCCGGCGTATTTGCCGGTGGCGATGTGGTGCGCGGTTCCGATGTGGCCATCACCGCCATTGCCGACGGTAAAAAGGCCGCCCAAAACATCGACCGCTATCTCGGTGGCAAAGGAAAGCTCAACAAAGGCTTGCCCATTGAAATTCCACAGCCCGTCGTCGACGAGGAATTGATGGAGCATGAACGGTTCCCCATGAAGATCCTGGATCCGAATGTGCGGAAATTGAACTTTGATGAAGTCATTACAGGCTACCACCGCCTGAATGCCATCGCGGAATCGATGCGCTGCCTGCGCTGTGACAGGAGGTAGGAACCATGATAAATTTAACGATCAACAATAAACCCGCCTCCGTTCCGGAGGGTACTACCATCCTGGAGGCGGCAAGAGAAATCGGGATCTATATCCCCAGCTTATGTTACTTAAAAGACGTCCATAAATTCGGCTCCTGCCGCATCTGTATGGTGGAGGTGGAAGGCGCCCGCACCCTGCAGGCTTCCTGCATCACCGAAGCGAAGGAAGGCATGGTCGTCCGCACGAATACCCCCGAGGTTTTGCAGGCGAGGAAACTGGTTTATGAACTTTTGTTGTCGGACCATCCCCAGGATTGCCTCCATTGCAGCCGGAACCAAAGCTGTGAATTGCAGACCCTCGGCGATGTCCTGAACGTGACCCAATCCCGGTTTGACGGCGAACATTCCACCGCCGTGGTGGATGTTTCTCCCTCCATTCCCCGGGATATGGGCCAATGCATTCTTTGCCGCCGCTGCATCACCGCCTGCAACCAGATCCAAAATGTGGGTGTGATCAATATGCAGAACCGCGGTTTTAAATCGGTGGTCAGCCCCGCGATGGAACTGCCGCTGGAATCGAAGGATTGCACCTATTGCGGCCAATGTACCGTGGTTTGTCCCGTCGGCGCTTTGAAGGAAACCGACGCGATTGAAAAGGTCTGGCGCGCTTTGGCGGATCCGAAAAAACGCGTCGTCGTACAAACGGCGCCGGCGATCCGTGCCGCCATCGGCGAGGAATTTGGTTTGCCGCCGGGCACACGCTGCACCGGCCAGCTCACCGCGGCGCTGCGGGAATTGGGTTTCGACGATGTTTTCGACACCAACTTCGCCGCCGACCTGACGATCCTGGAAGAGGGAACGGAATTTTTAGACCGGGTCAAGAAGGCTTTCAGCGGCAAGGAAACGGTGTTGCCGATGATGACGAGCTGTTCGCCGGGGTGGATCAAATATATCGAACATTTCTATCCCGGATCCCTTGCCCACCTTTCCACCTGTAAATCCCCGCATACGATGCTGGGGGCGGTGGTAAAATCCTATTATGCGAAGAAGATCGGCGTCGACCCGGAGGACATCTTATGGTGTCGATCATGCCCTGTACCGCGAAGAAATTTGAAATCGGCCGTCCCGAGATGCAAAATGACGGCGTGCCCAATGTCGACGCCGTTCTCACCACCCGGGAACTGGCGAAGATGATCCGCCAAGCGGACATCAGCTTCGCCGATTTGCCCGATTCGGATTTCGACGCGCCCTTGGGCCTTTCCACCGGCGCCGCCGACATCTTTGGCGTGACCGGTGGTAATGAAGCGGCCCTTCGTACCGTATATGAAGTGGTGACCGGCAGGGAACTCCCCTGCGAGCAACTGCACATTGCCCCCATCGTCGGGTTGGAGCAGGTGAAGGAAGCGTCTTCCTCACATCGAGGAGCCGCTGCCGGAATATAGCTTCCTCGACGGAGTGGAAGTGAAGGTCGCGGTAACCAGCGGCCTGGATGGCGCGAAGAAGCTGATGGAACAGGTGGCGGCGGGCTCTTCCCCCTATCATTTCATCGAAGTGATGGGTTGCCCCGGCGGCTGCATCAGCGGCGGCGTGACAACCCCGCCCGGTGGACGACGCCATCCGCGAATTGCGGATGAAAGCCATCTATACCGAGGATGAAAGCAAAGCATTGCGGAAATCCCATGAGAATCCCTCGCTGCAAAAACTGTACGAAGAATTTCTCGGCGCCCCCGGCGGCCATGTCTCCCATGACCTGCTGCACACCACCTACACAGCCTCGGGGCCGCAACAATGAATATCTGGAACAGAACTAAAGCTGCGGAAGTTTTGCCGCCGGCCTGATGCCGGCAAAACGGGAGCCGCCGGCACCCCTAAAGGCGATGTGTTTGGCGGTTTCCGCTTTGCCGCGAAGGGTGAAAAGCCGCCCTTTCTTCGCGACAAAAAAGAGGAGCAGGGGGAAACAATTTTACAGGACAAAAACTTTGCAAAAAAACCCCTTGCTTTTCTTGCCCGCTTCCGGTATAATATGAAAAAAAATAGTGGTTCGGTGCATTGCGCTTAATAGGGAAACGGGTAAATCCCGTACTGTCCCAGCAACCGTGATACGGACGAAAGGAACAATACCACTGTGCCTGTTTGGCATGGGAAGGGTTCCGAGTAGGGTGATGTTAAGTCGGTAGACCTGCCGAGCAAGATAGTACTCCTGGGTAGGGTTGGGGCTATTTTTTTGTATGTTTTTCGTACATTAAATGAAAACGGCAAAGAAACACTCTCAGGATAGAGTGTTTCTTTTTTATTTCTTTAAAGGGGTGAGGGCGATGAAGGGTATCATGATCCAGGGATGTTCCAGCGATGCGGGGAAAAGTTATGTCGCCACGGCGCTTTGCCGCGTCCTGGCGGATCTCGGTTATCGGGTGGCGCCGTTTAAAAGCCAAAATATGTCGAACAATTCATATGTGACCTGGGACGGGAAAGAGATTGGCCGCGCCCAGGGCGTGCAGGCCGAGGCCGCCGGCATTCTGCCGGAAAGCTATATGAATCCGATATTGTTGAAGCCGAAACAGGACCAGGGCGCCGAGGTATTGTTGTTTGGCGAAGTGTTCTCGGTGCTGACCGGCAAGGCCTATCAAAAGGAATTCACGCTAACGAAGGGGCTGGAAACCGTCAGAAAGGCCATCGGGCTGCTTGGCGAAAGCTATGATACGCTGGTGGTGGAAGGGGCGGGGAGCCCGGCGGAAGTGAATCTCAATGACCGGGAAATCGTCAATATGCGCATCGCGGCGGAGTTGGAAATCCCCGTTCTGCTGATTGCCGACGTCAACCGGGGCGGCTCCTTTGCCTCCGTCGTCGGCACCCTGGAATTGGTCGGCGCACATAGAAAGCGGATCAAGGGCATTGTATTCAATCAATTTCGCGGCGATCTCTCCCTCTTTGAGGATGGAAAACGCTGGATCGAGGCGTATACCGGCATTAAAGTGGTGGGGGTTTTGCCCTATTTCCAGGATATTTTGATCGAAGGGGAGGATTCCGTCAGGCCTCAATTATGAAAAGGGCGGAAACCGGGAGATTTGCTTGGGCATCGTGCAGCTTCCCTATATTTCCAACCATACGGATCTGGAAATCTTCCAGTATGAGGACGATGTCTCCGTCCGCCGCATAATGCCCGGCGACGATTTTTCCCGCTATGACGGCATCGTCATCCCCGGCACAAAAAGCACCATCGGCGATCTGAACTTCCTAGAGAACAATGGCGTTGCGGAAAAGCTGAAAGCCTACCGCGGGCATCTGTTCGGCATCTGCGGCGGTTACCAGATGCTGGGTGAAAGCCTTTGCGATGACAATGGCGTCGACGGCGCGGCCGGTTGCCAAAAGCCGGGTTTGGGTCTTTTGCCGGTGCAAACCCGGTTTGTGACGGGGAAAACCGTTTCCCAGGTGGAGGCGGTGGGCATTCATCCCCTGCTCCGCACCATTGCCGCCAAAGGGTATGAGATCCATCTGGGCCGGACGGAAGGCGGCGCGCCGGGCTATGGGCCGCTCTGGCGCAGCGGCGGCAAGGAGGAGGGGATGGCCTCGCTGGATTTTCGCGTCGGCGGCAGCTATCTGCACAATATTTTTCACAATGATGGATTCCGCAGTTTTTGGCTCAACTTGCTTCGCCGCGAAAAGGGCCTGCCGGAAAAAGCGCCGCTGGACACGGTAAGCCATAAAGAGCGGCAATATGAGCGTTTGGCAGCCGCGGCCCGGAAGCATTTGGACATCGACTATATTCTTGAATTGATCGCTGGGAGTGGCAAACGATGATCGTTTATTTGGCCCTTTTACTCGATTTTATCTTAGGAGATCCGCGGCGAATGCCCCACCCGGTGGTTTTGGTGGGGAAAATCATTTCGTTTTTTGAAAAAATCTTTTATCCGCTGCGATATAAAAAGGCGGCGGGGTTCCTGTTCTTCTTTGCGACGGTTCTGACCGTCGCCGCCATGGTCATGCTTTTGGAATATCTTGCGGGTTTTAACCGCTATCTTTCCTTCGTGGTTAACCTGTACTTTCTTTACACCGCCCTCTCCTGGACTTCGCTGAAGCGCGAAACCGGAAAGGTGACCGAAGCCCTCGCCGGCGGCGACATCGCGGCGGCCCGAACCTATGTCTCTTATGTGGTCGGCCGGGATACCAAGGAGCTGACGGAAGAGGAAATGCTGGAAGCCACCATCGAAACGGTGGCGGAAAATACCGTCGACGGCATCATCGCCCCCCTCTTCTATATCGCGATCGGCTATTATCTCGGCTTGCCGCTGCTCTTTGCCTATCTTTATAAGGCGGTCAATACCATGGATTCCATGGTGGGCTATAAAAGCGACCGCTATCGCGATTTCGGCTTTGCCGCCGCGAGGATCGACGATCTGGTGAATTATCTGCCCGCCCGCCTCGGCAGCCTGCTGATGCTGGGGGCCGGCACGCTGCTTCGCTATAATGGGAAGAATGGCTGGAAAATATTTCGCCGGGATCGCAAAAAACACAGCAGCCCCAATGCCGGTTGGCCGGAAAGCGTTTATGCCGGGCTTTTGGGGTTACGGCTCGGCGGGCCCCACCAATACTTTGGCAAAACGGTGCGGAAACCCAGCATCGGCGATCCTTTGAAAGGCCCGGAGATTTCGGACCATCGCAAGGCTTGCCGCATCACCGATGGAACGGTGGTTCTCTTTATGGTTCTATTTGGAATTTTGGAGGTGATACGATGGATTTAGGATTGCATGGCGCGAACCCGGCCCTTCTCTACCGCAGTCTTGGCATTGCCAGGCCGGATCGGATCATCGATTTTTCCACCAATACCAACCCGCTGCCCTTCAACGGTTTGGGCCATATCGATTTTTTGGCATTGGCGGGGCAATATCCCGGTGAGGAGGCGGCGGCGCTGCTGCACACCATCGAACGGGTCAGCAAATATCCCGGTGAAAATCTGTTGCTGGCCAATGGTTCCAATGAGTTGATCTATCTGCTGGCCGCTTTGTATCACGGGAAGCGGGGCGCGGTCTTAGAGCCGGCCTATGGCGAGTACCGCCGGAGCTTCCGGGCCTACGGCCTTCGCTGTTGCGGCGTTGACAAATTGGAAGATTTGGCGCGGGATGCCGACATTGCCTATATCTGCAATCCCAATAATCCCACCGGCGGCTATTGGGAAAACGACAGGCTGCTGGCGGTCATAGGGAAACACCCGCATACTCTGTTCGTCGTCGACGAAGCCTATCGGGATTTTTTGCCCCGGGAAATGCCGGCATTGCCGCTGTTGGGGAACCTATTTTTGCTGCGTTCGCTGACGAAGATCTTTCACCTGTCGGGATTGCGCATCGGCTATGGCGTCGGCCCCCAGGCGCTGTTGGGAAAGCTGCGGCAACTACAGCCAAGCTGGAGTGTAAACGCCCCGGCACTGGCCGTTGCCAAAGCCTTTCTCGACGATGAACGGTATGTCGAAAACACCAAGGTCTTTTTCCGGGAAGAACGGGAGCGGGTTCTCGGCGGTCTGCGGGCGATGGGCTATGCTCCGCTGCCCACGCTGGTTAACTTCTTTCTATTGCCCACCGGGGACGATCTGGCTCTGATCGACTTCATGCTGCGGCGGGGCCTTGTTTTGAGGCATACGCGGAATTTCTCCGGCCTGGACGGCGCTTATGTTCGCGTCGCAATTAAAAGCCGGGAGGAAAATGACATTTTGCTGGCCGCCTTTGCGGCCTACCGGGAAAAGGAGGCGGAACGATGATTACACAGCCGGAAGGCATTGAAAGGGAAAGTTTTCGCGTGATCGGCGAGCTATTGGGGGAAAAATCCTTTCCCGCCAACCAGGAAGGCATCGTCAAGCGGGTGATCCACACCAGCGCCGATTTCGATTATGTAGAAAATCTCACTTTTGGCGACGGCAGCGTCGAAGCCGGCATTGCCGCGCTGCGGGAAGGCGCTGCCGTGGTGACCGATACCAGGATGGCTTATGCCGGCATCAATGGCAAGAACCTCACCAGGCTGGGGGCAAAAAAGACCTGTTATATCGACCATCCCCGGGTGGTGCAAATGGCGGCGGAAAAGGGGGTCACCCGGGCTTCCATCGCGATGGAACTGGCGGCGAGCGATGCGGCAAACCGCATCTTTGTGGTAGGCAATGCCCCCACGGCGCTGATTTCCCTCTACCACCTTGTCAAAGAAAACCGGCTGAAACCGGCTCTGGTCGTCGGGGTGCCGGTGGGCTTCGTCAATGTGGTGGAAAGCAAGGAAATGGTGATGGAATTGCCGGTTCCCTATATCGTCGCCCGGGGACGAAAGGGCGGTTCCAATGTGGCGGCGGCGATCATAAACGGCTTTATGCTGGAGGCCCTCAAATGAAAGCGGGCTTGCGCACCGGGTATACGACGGGGAGCTGCGCCGCCGGCGCCGCCAAAGCCGCGGTTTTGGCGCTGCTGGGGGCGGAAAAGCTTGCGGAGGTCACGATCGGCCTGCCCGGCGGCGGCTCCCTCACCATGCCCCTCAAAACGGCCGAGAGCAGCGCCGGGCGGGGACTGGCCGCCATCGTCAAAGATGGCGGAGACGATCCCGATATCACAACGGGGCTGGTACTCTGGGCGGAAGTGGCCTGGAACGGCAGCGGCGACATCACGCTGGCCGCCGGTGAAGGCATCGGCCGGGTGACCCTAAAGGGCCTAAAAATTCCGCCGGAGGCGGCGATCAATCCCGTTCCCCGCCGGATGATCCTGGAGAATGTGCGCGCGGTTTTGCCCCCGGATCGGGGTGGACATCCGCCTTTCGGTGCCCGGCGGCGCAAAAATCGCCCAAAAAACCTTCAATCCGAAATTGGGGATTGAAGGGGCATTCGATCCTCGGCAGCATCGGCATCGTGCAGCCCATGTCGGAAGAGGCGCTGAAAGAAAGCCTCCGTTTGGAATTGAATGTGCTGCGGGAGCGGGGCGTCAAAACGCCGGTTTTCGCCTTCGGCAATTATGGGCTGCATTTTTTGCGGCAGCATCGGGTGGCGGAAAGCGGGATGATAAAAATCGGCAATTATCTTGGCTTTATGCTGGACAGGGCAGCGGAGCAAGGGTTTCGGCGGCTGATCGTCGCCGGTCACCTTGGCAAAATGGTCAAGGTCGCCGGCGGCATCTTTCAAACCCACAGCCGCTTTGCCGACGGGCGCATGGAAATAGTGACGGCCCACGCCGCCCTTTTGGGGGCCGCCGCCGGGGATTTGGAACGGTTGTTCCATGCCAAGACCACTGTCGCCGCGATGGAGATCATTGAGGAAACGCGGCTCACCGAGATTTACCGCCGCCTGGGGGAAGCCGCCGCCGCCCGTTGCCTCGGTTTCACCAATGGGGAAGTGGAATGTGGCATTGTCCTCTTCGGTGAAGGGGATCGGCCCCTCTATGTGGATCCCATAGCGGAAAATTTTTTGAAGGAGCTCTGATATGACGAAAATTATCGGCATCGGCCCGGGGGATTTGGCCTTTCTGTATCCGCTGGCTTTAAAGGAAATCGCAAGAGCCGATGTTCTGATCGGCGGCCGGCGGAATCTAAAAGATTTCGCGTATCTTGGCAAAGAAACGCTGGCGATCGGCAATAATTTGGCGGAGGTCGCCGCCTATATCAGGCGGGAGGAAAGCCGGAAAAACATCGTCGTTTTGGCTTCCGGCGATACGTCGCTGTTCAGCATCGCCAAGGTTTTAAAAACCTCCCTCCCCGATTTGAAGCTGGAATTTTATCCCGGCATCGGCGCCCTCCAATATCTGCTCGCCAAGATCGGCGGCGATATGGAGGATATGAAGATCATCAGCCTCCACGGGAAAAGCTGTCCTTCGCTGCTGCATGTCTTGCGCCACAACCGCAAGGTGGCGATTTTTACCGGCGGGGCGGATCGGCCCCAGGATGTGGCGGCGAAAATCCCCTGGCAAAATATCCGCGTCACCGTTGGTGAACACCTCTCTTATCCGGAAGAGCGGATCGTTTGCGGTTCACCCGCGGCAATCGCGGCAAAGGAATTCTCCGGCCTTTCCCTGATGGTGCTGGAAAGGGAAGGGGAGATCGACGTTCTCGATCCCTATCTCGGCCCCGGCCTCCCCAATGATGATTTTTGCCGGGACCAGGTGCCGATGACCAAGGCGGAAGTGCGGGCGGTGATCATTTCCAAGCTGCGGCTAAAACAGGACAGCCGCGTCCTTGAGATCGGCTGCGGCACCGGCTCCGTTACGGTAGAGATGGCCCGCCTCGTCGGGGAAGGGAGGATTTGGGCATTGGAACAAAATCCCGCCGCCGTCGCGCTGTCGAAGAAGAATTTCGACCGCTTCCACCTCGACAATATCGAATTGATCGCCGGCGCCGCGCCGGCGGACATACCCGCCGGCATCGGGTTTGACCGGGTCTTTATCGGCGGCAGCCGCGGGCACATGGCGGAAATTGTCGCCGCCCTTCCCGGCAGCGTCCGCCGGATCGTCGCCGCCGCCATCGCCGTGGAAACCGTGGTGGAAGCGAAAGAGGCCCTATTGGAACAGGGATTCGGCGCTTTGGAAATCGTTTCCCTAACGTTAGCGAAAAACAAAGCGGCGGGGGAAAAGAACCTGATGATCGGTGAAAACCCAATTTATATCATAGCGGGAGACAGAGGATGAAAACGGCGATTATCACCTTGACAAAAAACGGCGCTTTCCTTGGCGAGAGGGTGAAAGCCGGGATAGACGCCGATATCTACAAAAGAAGGCTTCGGCTCCTTGGCGGAATTGGTCGCCGATATTCATGCCCAATACGACACCTTTATCCTGGTTATGGCCACCGGCATCGCCATGCGCATCTTTGCCCCTTATATCCGCAAAAAGACGGTGGATCCGGCCCTCCTCGTCCTCGACGAACGGGACGGTTCGTCATCAGCTTGCTGAGCGGCCATTTGGGCGGTGCGAATCGAACCGCCATTGCCGTCGCCAAGCAAATCGGGGCGACGCCGGTGATCACCACCGCCAGCGATGTCAATGGCAAAATTGCCTGGGATGTGCTGGCCAAACGGAACGATTTGTTGATTGAAAACATCGACAATTTAAAGCACATCGGTTCCGCCATTGTCAATGGCGAACAGGTGGAACTGCTTTCGACCCTCAAAATCCGGGACGAATTGCCCCCCTATCTCGTCCCCTATGGCGGCGGCCAACCAAAACATCTGGTGATCCTCTCCTCCCGGAATTTTGACATCGAATGCGACCACGCGCTGATTTTGCGCCCGCTCCATCTGGTTCTCGGCATCGGTGTTCGCAAAGGCGTCCCTATGAGGAGATTCGGAGGGCCTTCGACGATTTGCTGCTGACGAACCACCTGTCGCCGCTGTCGATCCGGAAGATCGCTTCCATCGATTTGAAGGCGGAGGAGGAGGGGATTCACGCCCTGTCGCGGGCTTTAAAACGGCCCTTTGTCTGGTTTAGCGAGGAAGAATTGAATAAGATCGGCACCCCCTCCTCGTCGGAATTCGTGAAAAAGATCAGCGGTGTTTACAGCGTTTCGAAAGCGCCGCGCTGCGAGAGCCCAACCAGGGGCGGCTGCTGGTGAAGAAAACGGTCTATCCCGGCATTACCTTCAGTGTCGCCGAGGAGGAAAAGGAGATATTTCTGCATGAATAAAATCTATGTGGTGGGCATCGGCCCCGGCGCCGCGGGCCAGATGACGGCGGAAGCAAAAGATGTGCTCGAAGCCGCGGATATCATCGTCGGCTATGGCCTGTATATCGATTTGATTTGTGACCGGTTTCCGGGGAAGGAATTTCTGCAAAATGCCATGACCGGGGAAGTGAAGCGAACGGAAATGGCCCTGGAAAAAGCTGCCGAAGGAAAACGGGTGGCGATGATCTCCAGCGGCGACGCGGGCATTTACGGCATGGCGGCCCTCGTTTTAGAAATGGCGGAACAGGGTGGCTATGACCTGGAAGTGGAAGTTGTGGCGGGTTTAACGGCGGCTTCTTCCGGTGCGGCGGTCTTGGGCGCGCCGCTGACCCACGATTTTGCCGTCATCAGCCTGAGCGATCGGCTGACCCGCTGGGAGGTGATCGAAAAGCGGCTGCGCGCCGCCGGGGCGGGGGATTTTGCCGTCGTTCTCTACAATCCCCGCAGCAAAGGCCGGCCCCATCATCTGGAAAGGGCGAAAGAAATTCTATTGGAACAGAAAGCGGCGGAAACGCCGGTGGGGATCGTGCGGAATATCGGCCGGGAGGGAGAAGCGGCGCTGCTAACCACATTGGGCGCGATGAACGCCGAGGACGTCGATATGTTCGCCACCGTTTTCATCGGCAACCGCGAAACCTATGTCTCCCGGGGGCGCATGGTGACGCCCCGGGGTTATCTGGAGAAAGGGAATGGCTAAAATTTTCGTTCTTGCCGGAACCGGTGAAGGCCGCGACTTTGCCGCCCTCCGCCCCGCCGGCGTCCGCCTGACCTTTTCCTTCACCACCCGGATTGGGGCGGATCTGCTCGATTTGGAACAGGTGGAAAAGCGGATCGGCCCGCTGGATCGAAAGGAGATGGCGGCGCTGCTGCAAAGCGGCGGTTATGACGGCCTCGTCGATTTAAGCCATCCCTATGCGGTGGCGGCCAGCGCCAATGCGAAAGGGGCTTGCCTCGACTGCAAAAAACCCTATTACCGGTATCGCCGCCCCGATTTTAGACCGGAAGGGAAAAATGTCCGCTATTTTGCGGACTATGAAAGCGCCGCCGACCATCTTGCCAATACCGAGGGGAATCTGTTTTTCGCCATCGGCAGCAAAAATATGCACCGCTTTTTCCGGCGGCCGGAACTGAAAGAACGCTGCTATTTTAGGGTTCTCGCCGCCAGCCATATTCTAAAGGGCCTGGAGGAAATCGGCGTCAATCCCCGGCGGATTTTTGCCATGGGGGGCGTCGCGACGGCGGAGCTGAACATTGCGCTCCTGCGGATGACACAGGCCGCTTTTCTGGTCACGAAGGAAGCGGGCCTCGCCGGCGGTATGAAGGAAAAGGCCGCCGCCGCCGAGGCTTTGGGCATCGGCCTGATCGTGATCGAACGCCCGAAGGACGAGGGCATAAGCAGTTATCAGGAAATATGGAGCAAAATCAAGGAGGATTGCAATGGTTGATGGAAAGCGAAAATCCGCTCAGTTCTCGCTGCCGCCAATAGCGGCGCGGGCAAAACCACCATGGCCTTGGCGCTGATGGCGGCGCTGCCGGGAACCGTACAACCCTATAAAGTGGGGCCCGACTATATCGACCCCATGTACCATCGGGCGGCGATGGGCGGCATTCCCGCAATCTCGACGGCTTCATGTTGGATGAGAAAACGATGGCCTATCTGTTCCACCGCCAGATGGCCGGCGCCGACACCGGCATTGTCGAAGGGGTGATGGGGCTATATGACGGCGTGGGGAAAAACAGCCTTGTGGCCAGCACCGCCCGCACCGCCCAGATTCTCGACCTGCCGGTGGTGCTCCTTTTGAATCCCCGGGGCATGTCGTTGACTACGGCGGCCCTCGTCAAGGGCCTGCTGATTTTTTCCCGCACCCGTTTCGCCGGTGTGATCCTAAACGGCGAAGAGCGAGGGGTTTTATCTCTATGCCAAGGAAATCATCGAATCCGTTTGCCAGCTGCCGGCTCGGCCATTCGCCCTGGCTGGAAAGCGCCCATTTTGACAGCCGCCACCTCGGCCTTGTCTGCAGCGGTGAGATCGGTGATATCCGGGATAAAATCCGTATTTTGGCGGCAGCGGCCCGAAAGACCATCCGTTTGCTGGCCTTTGCCGCGCCACCGTTTACCGCGGGCGGCAAGTGGCGGCGCCCCGATTGCCGGAGCCTTTGGCAAAACCGGTGCGCATCGGCGTGGCCTTGGATTTTGCCTTCAACTTCTATTATCGAGACGCCCTTGATTTAATCGAAGAACTGGGCGGTGAAATTCTGCCGGTCAGCCTGCTGGAAGAGCCATCCTTGCCGGAATTGGACGTCTTTGCTCGGCGGCGGCTATCCGGAACTCCATGCTGGCTTTGGCCGCCAACCGTTCCTTCCAAAACCGTTTGCAGTTTCGCTCTGGCGAAGGGTTTGCCTCGCTACGCCGAATGCAAGGGCTACCTCGGTAAGTCCCTGACCTACCGGGGAGAGAGCCATCGGATGGCCGGATTTTTCCCCTTCGATTTTGTGATGGGCGACGGTTTGCAGCGTTTCGGCTATTTGGAGGCGACGCTATTGGCCGATACCGTCCTCGGCCGGGCGGGAGAAAAAATTCGGGGCCACGAATTTCATTTCACCAAGATGAACGAAGAAGTGGCAGGCGGCTGTTTTTCCCTGCATAAACCGGGCAAAAACGGGGCATGGCGGGACGGCCATCTGCTGCGGGGAACCATGGCGGCCTATCCCCATTTTCATTTATGGAGCCGCCCCGGCATGGCGAAAGCATTCCTGGAACATGCGGCAAGCTACCGGGAGAGGAGGAAGGAATCATGATTTTTGGCGCCATTGGCATTGGGCCGGAAAACGACGCCGAGCTTAGGGAACGGGCGGCCTTCCGGGAAACGGAAATCATCAGCTTCTCCGAAAATCTATTGGAATTGGGCATTTCCGAAGTGGTGGTTGTTTCCACCTGTAATCGCAGCGAGGTCTATTTTTCCGCCTGCCAGCGCGATGATTCCATCGTCGCGCTGGCCCGGGACGCCTATGCCCATTTTTTCAATATCGAAGATGAAAAGGAGAAGGTATTTCATCTCACCGGGCGGTGGGCGGTGGCCCATCTGTTTCAGGTGGCGGCGGGTTTGCAGTCGGTGATCGTCGGCGAAGATGAAATTCTCCGCCAAATCAAATCCGCCTATGATCTGGCCCGGGGCTTTAAAAATACCGGCAAATATTTCAACCGCCTTTTTCAATCGGCCATTAAAACGGCAAAAGAGATCAAAACGGAAACGCGGATATCGGAAATTCCACTGTCCACTTCCCATATCGCCTTCCAGTTTTTGGAAAGGGAGATAGAGGGCTTTCAGGGCAAGAAGATTATGATCGTCGGCATGGGGGAAATCGGCCGCCTCTTCTATGAATACAGCGTTAATCTGCCTTTTCAACAGATGTATCTGGTGAACCGCAGCGGTTTAAAGCCGGAGGAAGCAAAGGGGCGGCGGGGGGTCTGGTTGCCCTATGATCAGATGCGCCGGTATATCGGCGAAATGGACATCATCATCGCCGCTACGTCGTCCCCCCATCCCATCTTGCGGGTCAAGGACATGCCGCCGCTGGAGCGTCCGCTGTTTTTGTTGGATATGTCGATCCCCCGCAACATCGCTCCGGAGATTGCCAACCTTCCCGGCATACGCCTGTACAATATCGACGCCTTTAAAAGCATTGCCGAGGAAAATCGGGGCCTGCGCCGCCGTTTGAAGGAGGCGGCCCACGGGAAAATCGACGCGGCGGTGCATGAATACCTGGCCTGGGTGGAGCAAAGCGGCTGCGACGGGGTGATCGAATCCCTGAACCAGTCGGTGGAGGATATCCTTGCCGATTATCTGCAATATCTGTTTAAAAAAATCCAACCCGGCGAAAGAGACAAAAAAATCATCTCCCGCACCTTCGAGTCGGCGCTGAAACGGACGATGCGCAATCCGATCCTTTCGTTGAAAGCCATCGAGGATCCAAAGACCAGGGAAATCTATAGCGAGATCACCGCCCAGCTTTTTAAGCTGAACCAAAGGGGGGACTAGAATGCTGCCGCTCTATCTCGATCTGAAAGCGAAACCGGTATTGTTGGTGGGGGGCGGCCCCATTGCCCTGGCCAAAGGGAAAAAGCTATTGGCGGAGGGGGCTAAGGTGGCGGCCTGTTCCAAACGGTTTATACCGGAATTTGACGGATCCGGCATCGAACTTTTGGATGGGCCCTTCGAAAACCAACCTTTTGAAGAATTCTGGCTTGTGGTGGCGGCCACCGCCGACCGGGAAACCAACCGTGCCGTCGCCAAAAAAGCCCGGCTGGCAAAGGTTTTTTGCAACAATGCGGGAGAGGGGGACGAAGGCGACGCCATATTCCCGCTGCGCATTGAGAAGGCCGGCTTTGATGTGGCGGTGACCGACCGCCACCGGTCGCCCTTCCTTTTAAAGGCGCTGGCGGAGAATGTCGCCGCCGCGATTCCCAACCACAGTGAAGAATACTGGGCCTTGCTCGCGAAAACCCGCAAGCGCATCATCGCCGGCTACGGCCCGGAAAAGGGCCCATTGCTAAAAAAACTGGCTGTTTTGGCCCTATCCGGCCAGGAATTGGAGGAAGAACCCGATGAAATTATCCGTAGGCTCCAGAGGGAGTAAACTGGCGGTGACCCAGTCTTTGGCCATTGTCGACGCCTTAAAGAGATCCCATCCCGGCCTGGATGTGGAAATGAAGATCATCCGCACCAAAGGCGATGTGATTTTGGACAAACCTTTAAACGAGATCGGAGACAAAGGGCTCTTCGTCCGGGAAATTGAGGAAGCCCTGCTGCGCAATGAAATTGACCTTGCGATCCACAGTTTAAAGGATATGCCCGCCGACGAACCGCCGGGCCTGACGATGGCGGCAACGCCGCGGCGGGCCGCGCCGGGGGACGTTTGCATCACCTTCCGGGGCGCGAAAGCCCTGGCGGATTTGGCCCGGGGCGCGAGAATTGCGACCGGCAGCCTGCGGCGGGAAAGCCAACTGCTCTCCCTCCGTCCCGACATCGAAACCGTGGGAATCCGCGGCAATGTAGAGACGAGGATCGAAAAAGCCCGGGAAGCCGGTTATGACGGTTTGATTTTGGCCGCCGCCGGTTTGGAAAGGCTGGGCATCGCCTATGAGGGTTTTGGCTTTTCTCTCGCGGAGATGCTGCCCGCGCCGGCCCAAGGCATTCTTGGTCTGGAAACCAGAGCCGGCGATGAGAGGGTGCTTTCCCTGTTGCGGGCGA
>JAXGQJ010000021.1:0-37674 GCA_040766505.1 Clostridiales bacterium | reverse complement strand
GACGACAAAGAAACGGTGCTGCAAGAATACCATATCCCCCGTTATGCCAATATTTTGAAGAAGCAGCCCCCCAAGGTATTGGAGCTTCCGGCGGAGAAGGCGGAAGCGAAGCCCATCCGCATCCTGCAGGAGATCAAAGAGGAAGAGAAACAGACGATCATCGACACGCTGAAGGAAACCGGCGGCAATATCTCCCAGGCGGCCAAACGGCTGGGCATCAGCCGCCAGGCATTGCAATATAAGATGAAAAAATACCATCTGGTTTAAGGTCGGGCGCTTTCACCGCCCAAATCGGGCCCACGCAGCGGAGGAAAAAAATGACGATACAGGAAGAAAAAAAAGCCGCGCCGGAACAAGGCTGTCTCATCTGCGGCGCAAAGTTGCTCTATCAACAGAAGGCGGAAGAGAGAATTTGCGCCCTCTGCGGCAAAGCCGGGCCATCCGAGGCGGTCTGCGCCAATCACCATTTCGTCTGTGACGCCTGCCACAGGGAACCGGCTTTCGCCGTGATCCGCCGCTTGTGTCTCGACCATTCAAACGGCGACCCGCTGGATTTGGCGCAAAGGATTATGGACCATCCGGCCATCCACATCCACGGGCCGGAACACCATTTTCTCGTTCCCGCCGTTTTGCTGGCCACCGCGCCGTCGCTGCCGCTGCCCTTGGAATCGGCGCTGGACATCGCCGCAAAACGGGCCAAAAATGTGCTTGGCGGCTTTTGCGGCTTCTATGGGGCCTGCGGTGCCGCCGTCGGTTCCGGCATCTTTGCTTCCATCCTGTTGGAGGCGACCCCCTATGCCGATACGGCATGGGGAAAGGCGCAGGCATTGACCGGCCGCATTTTGCTGAAACTGGCGGAAAAAGGCGGCCCCCGCTGCTGCAAGCGATCCACCTTCACCGCCCTCAGAGAAAGCATGGCCTTCGCCGGCACCGATTGCGGCGTCCATTACCCCTTGTCGGCGGCAACGGTCTGCCATTACCACCACAGCAACCGGGAATGCAAGGGGAAGCGGTGCGACTTCTTCCCGCTGGAATAAAAGCCAAAAGGGACACAGAATAAAAAGCCGGGCAGGTATGCCCCGCCCGGCCTCGCTTTGCTTTGATCCGGCCTTGCCCAACAACCGCTTTACCGGGCCGAACCCAGGGCTTTTAGACGCCCTTTAGCGGCTTCCGGTTCTTGGCTTTATTTTGGTTCCTTCGGCCGTTTGCTTTCCTTCCCCTTCTTGGGCGTTCGCATCGCCTGTAATTCCGAGAGGTCTTTATCGGCATGGACGATGCCGACCACATCCTCGACGGGCAGAGAGAAGGAGAGGCCGCGGCCTTCCTGGTTCAACCCCGCTTCTTTGGCGATGGCATAGAGAACATCCTGCTTAAATTCATGGCGGATCAAGGTTAGCACCACCTCTTTTTCCGGCTGGATGGAGATGCCAAAAAACTTTTCCACCTCATGAATGCCGGTGCCCCTGGCCTTTAACACCGTTCCGCCCTGGGCTCCGGCGCTTTTCGCCGCGTCCACCACCTGATCGGCAAAGCCGCGGTTGACAACGGTTATAATCAAATCAAATGCTTTATCATTTTCCATCAAATTCCCATCCTTTCCCCCATAGCCCGGAGAGAAATTCATAGCCGCGGCGGCTGTCGACGCCATTGATGTCGATGGTAAAGGCGATGCCCCGCCCGGATTTCTTCAGCTGCATTTCATCGGTCAACATGCCCAAAAGCCCTTTCACCTTGTCCTCGGTAACAATGCTGATGACAATGTCCTTATCGGTTTCCCCCAGGCCCAAAATCCCTAAAATTTCTGAATTGGCGGTGCCATGGCCCAAGGCAATGAGATTGTAGGTACATTCGGCGGCACGGCACAGCGCGACGATGCGCTCCCCTTTTCCCCGGTCCACAACGGTGACCATCATTTTGATCTTTTGCGGAACCGTTTTCTTATCGATCATGGCAGATTGTACCTCCTATAGGTCAATGATATCTTCACGCTCCACATCCCCCGTCGGAGGCAGTTCGCCGCCGCCTTCCTCTTTTCCTGTTTTGATAACGGCAAATAAGCCGAGCAACTGTAAGGTGACGAGGGGCGTCATCGCCACCATCGCCACAACGCCGAAAGCGTCGGACAGGAGATTGCCCCCCAACGCGTCGGTTACGCCGATGACAAAGGAAAGAATAAAGGTCGCCGTCATCGGCCCAGAGGCGACGCCGCCGGAGTCAAAAGCGATCGCCGTAAACATTCTAGGCACAAAAAATGTTAATGTCAAGGACAAAATATAGCCGGGGATCAAAAAGACCAGCAAATTTATACCGGCCAAAACCCGCAGCATCGAAAGGCCGATGGAAAGCGAAACGCCGATGCAGAGGGCGATCAGCATCGACCACTGGGAAATGGCGCCGGCGGAAACCTCCTCCACCTCTTTTTTCAGAACATGAACCGCCGGTTCCGCGGCGACGACAAAAAAGCCGATCACCATGCCGAGGGGAACCAGAATCCAATTATAGTCCAGCCGGGCCAGGGCATGGCCCAATGCGTCGCCAATCGGCATAAAGCCGACATTGACGGCGGTTAAAAACAGCACCAACCCAATATAGGTATAGACCATCCCCACGATTACCTTTAGAAATTGGTTTCTCGGCTGACGCAGGAAAAAGAGCTGGAAAAGAGCGAAAACCAATAAAATGGGGGAAAGGGCGATCAAAACGTCTTTCCCAAAATGGGGAAAACCCCGCAGCATCAAAGAGAATACAACCGAAAGGCTGGATATTTCCGAAACGGAAGAGGGGGCATAGCTGCTGGCGCCGGTTTCATAAAACATGCTGAGAACCAGAACCGCCAAAATGGGGCCGATGGAACAAAGGGCCACCAGGCCGAAGCTGTCCTCCTGCGCGCTTTTGCCGCCGCGGACGGCGGCGAGGCCGATGCCGAAGGCCATGATAAAGGGTACGGTAATCGGGCCGGTGGTCACACCGCCGGAATCAAAGGCCACCGGCAGATATTCCGGCGGAGCAAAAAAGGAAAAAATGAAGATGAGCAGATAGAATCCCAGCAGCATATAGGCCAGTTTGATCCGGAAGATGATGCGGAGGAAGGAAACCGCCAAAAAAAACCCCACGCCCACAGCGACGGAAAGAATCAAAATGTGATTGGGTACGGTGGGCACCTGCTGGGCCAGAACGGTTAAATCCGGCTCGGCGATGGTGACCAGCAGGCCCATCAGGAAGCAGACGATTAGAACGAGAACGAGTTTTCTCGACCGAAAGAGAAAGGATCCCAAAGATTGCCCCATCGGGATCATGGCAATGTCGGCCCCCAAAGTGAAGAGCCCCATACCTAAGATGAGCAGCGCGGCGGACAGCAGAAACAGCACGATCAGCGGAAAAGACAGTGGCGCTATGCTGAAATGCAAAATTAAAACGATGACGGTGATTGGCAACACCGATGCCAATGCTTCTTTTACCTTAATGACGAAGTTGCGATTCAATAATCAAGCCCCCTTTATGGTCAAATGCGATAATTTACAGGGAAAATAAGAAAGCCGGGAGGGTCCCTCCCGGGGCCCGGATCTACCGGAAGTGAAATCCGCCCGTTTTTTATAGTATACACATTTTTGCCCCATATGGCAAGGCAAAGGCCAGGGCGGCCGGCAATAAAATGGACAGGAGGCGAAAATGCCCCCGGATTCGCAAGCGGGAATCCGAAGGCATCGCTTTTTAGTTGTCTTTCGCCTTATCCCGCTCTTTCGGTTCCCGCAGGCGGCGCTCCCTTTTCAGGGCTTCCCGCAAAAGGTACTCAATGTGCCCGTTGACGCTGCGAATCTCGTCCGCCGCCCATTTTTCAATGGCAGCGTAAAGCTGACTGTCCAAGCGAAGGGGGAAAGATTTTTTCTTCGCCATAGCCGTTCCTCAATAAAGGGTGCCGGTATTGATGATCGGCTGGGCGGAGCGGTCGGAAACGATGGCGACCATCAAATTGTTGATCATGGCAACTTTTCGTTCATCGTCCAGTTCCACCACATTTTCCTCCTCCAAATGGCGAATGGCCATCTGGGCCATACTGACCGCGCCTTCCACGATGATTTGCCGCGCCGCGAGAATGGCGGCGGCCTGCTGCCTTTGCAGCATCGCATTGGCAATTTCCGTCGCATAGGCCAGATGGGTCAAGCGGGCCTCCAGAATTTCCACCCCCGCCACCGACAACCGTTCTTCCAGCTCGTCTTGAAGTTCCTTGGCGATAATATCGGCGTCGCCCCGGAGGGAATAGCCTTCACCGGAGAGATTGTCATAGGGATATTTCGCCGCGACATGGCGCAGCGCGGTTTCGCTTTGGATCTCAACGAATTCCAGATAATTGTCGACATCGAAAATGGCCTTTGCGGCGTCGACAACGCGGAAAACCACCACAGCGGCGATCTCGATGGGGTTGCCGCTGATATCGTTGACCTTCAGCCGTTCGGAATTAAAGTTGACCACCCGCACGGAAACCCGCTTACTGCTGCTGAAAGGAACGATAAACCAGAACCCGCTTTCCCGAATGCAGCCGCTATAGCGGCCAAAAAATGTCAGCACCGCCACCCGATTGGGAAAAACGATCACAAAACCGCAGCAGAGAATCACGGCGATGGCGCCGGCGACGATGCCCGGCAGCAATAGGCCGCGCATCAAAGCAAATGTAGCCGCCGCCAAGCCCAGCACCAAAATGGCGACAATAAAACCATTGATTTTAAAAGCTGCTCTTTCCATAGGCTCACCCCTTCTTCGTTTCATATCGATATGATATCACTTTCATATCATATTGTCAATGGAACCTTTGGTGTTTTGCAGTTTTACTTTCGCCATGGTATAATGAAAAAAAGGAGGCGGCTATGGGAGCGGATCATTTTTTCTTCATGGACGCGGCGCTTCGGGAAGCCCGTGCCGCCGGAAACAACGGCGACGTTCCCGTCGGCGCCATCGTCGTGAAAGATGGAGCGATCATCGGCCGGGGCCGCAACGAAAAAGAAAGGCGGCAAAACCCGTTGGGCCATGCCGAAATCGCCGCCATTTTCGCCGCCGCAGAGGCGTTGGAAAGCTGGCGTTTGGAAGGATGCACCCTCTATGCGACCCTGGAACCCTGTCCCATGTGCGCCGGGGCCATGCTGCAAAGCCGTCTGGAGCGCCTTGTCTTTGGCGCCTGGGATTTTCGCTGGGGCGCCGCCGGTTCCATCGTTGACCTATTGAACCCACCCCTCTTCAATCACCGCATCGAAGTAATCAGCGGCATCCGGGAAAAAGAGGCCGAATCTTTGCTAACAGAATTTTTTCAAAAAATCCGTTAACCACCTTGTAGAAAACAGTGGGAATGTGATAGAATGAAATGCGGTTCATCAAAAGGCCGCGTTTTTCCGCAAACACCATCGGGAACCAAAAGAAAGCGCCACCAAAACAATGGGTTCACAGCAGCGACCATGCCGGGGCCGCTACAACAAGGCCGATGCCAAATTGGGCCACCGCAGCGCGGCATGCAATACGGAACTGCAGCAAAGCGGCGATAACAGGCCCGGCTAAAAACCATATAACGAGCGGCGTTTGAGACCCAAAAATTTAATACGGGGAGGCATCGAAGTGGTCATAATGGGCCTGACCCGAAATCAAAGCGGTCTCTAATTCACCCACTTAAAAGCACCTGCTATCTTAGATTTTCTGCCGTATCACAACAAGATCAAAACCTTGTTTTCGAAAACGATTCTAACATCCTTGTTTACGATCCGAACAAAATTAAATACGGAGGGTTGTCCGAGAGGTCGAAGGTGCATCACTCGAAATGATGTGTTGGTGACGAGCCAACCTAGGGTTCGAATCCCTAACCCTCCGCCACAAGCTCTGAAGCTGCTGCTTTAGGGCTTTTCATTTTCTACCGGTCTCCCATTCAACATTAGGCCCATCATGCTGGCAGATGTCATTTTGGTGGTGTCCGGAAGATTTAGCAAATTGGTTTAGTCTCTAAAAACAGAAGAGGAAACCGGCAATCAAAGCCTCATCGGCTGTCGCCCCGAGATGCGTCATATTCATGTATTTTTTGTTCTTAGGCTGGTAGCTCCCGCCTTTGATGTTAACAACGATGCCATGACGGAGGATGCGGCCAAGGATGCAGCGGCGATAAAAGGATCCGGATTAAACAAAAAGGCAACAAGAAAAAAGCACGACAACCGCAAAACATTTTGTTATGCGGCTGCTGTTGGGGTCTCAATATTACAAATTAAACATTTCAATCCACACACCCGCAAGGGTGCGACAATCTGTCGCTTGGGCCATCATGTCATATATGAAGAGCCTGTTATAACAATGGAAGTGGATGAATCGTGGGCTTATGAATGGTCGTCGCGGGCAATAGGGGCAGGGCCCGGACGGTGGGAATCCCTTCTTTTAAATTGTTAAGGGGCCTTCGCTTGCGCGCCGGCCCCTTTGATTCCCGAATCTGCTTTTTTCAATACCCCAATGTTGAACATGGGGCCACCGTTTATCCCATAGAGGAAAATCAACCTTTGGCGGCACTGTCTTTCTGTGCCGCGGCTTTCGGTTTTCTCAGATAAGCGGCCCAGTACATGAGCGCGACGAATACCCCGCCGCCGATGATATTGCCCAGCGTGACAGGCAACAGATTGCCGGCGAGGAAATGGCCCCAGGTGAAGAACGAGGTCACATCGGCGCTGCCGGACAACTTCAGGGCCGTGGCGGTGGCTTCCGGATTGCTGAGGGCGGTGACAATGCCCATCGGCAGGAAGAACATATTGGCCACGCTGTGCTCGAAGCCGGCGAGGACGAACCCGTAGATGGGGAAGAAGCAGCCGAAAATTTTCCCCGTCACATCTTTCGCGGCGGCGGCCAGCCAAACGGCCATACAGACGAGCCAGTTACAACCGATGCCGCGCATCAGCGCTTCGGTAAAGGTGAGCTTCATCTTGCCTTGGGCTACGCTGACCACCTTGACGCCATAGGCCGTCAGGGCGCCGTCAGCGGCCGTATGGAAGGTGCTGTAATAGACGATGCCGACAATCAGCAAGGAACCTATAAAATTGGCGATAAAGACGGCGATCCAGTTTCTCAGCAATTTCCCCAGGGTGGTTTCACGATTGAGCAGGGCGATCACCAAAAACATATTGTTGCCGGTAAACAATTCCGCGCCACCAACGATGACGAGGATCAGGCCCAAGGTAAAGGAAGCGGCAAAAACCACTTTGTTTAGTCCCGAGGCGGCCCATTCCGCAGGCCAGCCAAAGGTCGCGCTGATGGCGGCATGGGATGCAAACGCGATAAACGCCCCGGCCAAAATGCCCAAAACGAGCAGTTTGTATATGGGGGTATTGCCCTTCGCTTGCCCTGCCGCGCAGCAATTGCAGGCTACCTCCGGTGGTAAGAACATATTCATCCCTCTTCTCTCCTTTGCATGTCTTTCTTTTTAAAATGGTTATGGATATCTTCCATAAAATCTCCGGCTCAAATATAGGAAAGATGTAAAACCCCTAATGAAACCGGTTGAGCCGGATACTTTTTGTCTGTTTATATTATAGGGAGTCGCCGCGTCGCTGTCAAAATATTTGTGCGATATGGTAAAAAATATGAACGATTCGCAATATCTTCACAAATCCCCTTCCGCGGCATAACTATAATAGCCGTGGGGGCTGATGATAATATGATCCAGCAGTACCACGCCGATGGTGCGCAGGCCTTCCTGGATTTCGTAGGTCATCTGATTGTCCGGCGCCGAAGGCAGGCAGCTTTTGCCCAAATGATTGTGACAGATGACCAGATAAGCGCCATTGTATTTCAAAATGGTCTCGATTAGATCCCGCAAATAGACGGGAACCTCGTCCCGACCGCCGGCGAAAAGCACGCCTTTATGGGTTAAATAGCGGCAGGCATCCATCACAAAGATATAGCAAAGCTCTCTCTTTTCACCGGCAAAAAACAGGCGCATAAAATCCAACAATTCATGGGGTGAATGGATGGGTTTATCGGCAAGTTCCTCGTCCATCGTGATCTGACAGAGCTGGGGCAAGGCTTTCAGCAGGCGAACCGTATGCACCCCCACCCCTTCGATGGCCTTCAGATCGTCGCTGTCGGCGTAGATCACCCCCCGCAGCGAACCGAAACGCCGGATGAGACGGTGGGCAATTTCATTGGTATTGACCCGGGGAATGCTGAAAAAAAGCAGGTATTCCAAAACCTCATGAGGAGCCAGGCTGGACAAACCATGTTGATCCACCTTATCATAGAGCCGCTTGCGATGTCCGGCATGTATGGAGCTTGCTGCCATGATCTCACCTCATCTATGTGAACAGCCATATCGGTTCTCTTGAAAGGCGCACCTCCTGTCCCCAAATGGGGAACGTTTCAATTTTGACAGCGGCGGGGCGCCAAAGGCTGCCAAGACCGGATAAAAAAGGGCATAAAAATGGTGGGGTTAACTGGATTCGAACCAGTGACCTCTACGATGTCAACGTAGCGCTCTAACCAACTGAGCTATAACCCCAATCACTTTATGTATTATCTAACAAAAGAATCCAAATGTCAAGACATCGCCGCGTTGAATCTTGCTGGTTTAATCCGCCAGATTTTTGACATATAGTTCTACATTAAACGGGCTTTGCCTGCTGGGGCAATCCTCTCTTTGGCAAAGATCACAATTATGAAAATCATAGTCGCTGACATAGCGAATGCCAGACACGCTTTTCACCGGTTGCATCAAAAAGCTGGGGGTCAAGGTCACGCCGATCTTTTCCGCGCCGCCATAATAAAGCTGGAACAGCTTCTTCTGCTCCAACACGGGCCAATCGATCAGGGAACCCGGGGAAACAGAGGAGGTGGACTGGCCCTTCTCCAATGTGTTTTCCAGGGCCTGAATCATCGTGAGCGGGCTTCCATCAAAAGCAGTTCCATGATCGCGTCGAGGATGAACTGGTCCATAATGTCGCCAACGGTTTCGGCAAAGGCGGCGACTTCCCTGCCGCAGGTGCAAAGATATGGGTAGACAAAATCGGCGTCGCCAAAGTTTTTCCCCATAATTTTACTTTTCAGAACAATACCGTCCAACTGCACGGTGTCTGCCGTGATGGCGTCGACGGCAACCTTCGAGAACAGCGCCTTGGGTTTCGCCACCGCCAGGGCTTGCTCCAGCAGGGCGTCGATCCGATCGACATAGGGATGCTCCGGCTGCATGTGCATCTTCGTCATCACCTGTTCCCTGCCGACGGACACAGGGAAATCCGTAAAGAATAAAACCGACATTTTTCTCCTCCTCGAACCGATCGAATCAATCAAACCAAATGCGGACATAGGCGCCGTCTTTGTCCCTAAAATGGCCCAAAATCAATAGAATCAGGTCAACAACGACGCCGATGCCAAATAGGCCAAGGGTCAAAAGCCAGAGAACGCCGGTGCCAATCTTGTCAACATAGAAGCGGTGGGCGCCAAAAACGCCGAAAAGATAGCAGAGCAGAATGGCGACGACCCGGCTTTTTTCCGAAATCGAAACCTGGTGGTACTCACTTTTTCCGGCATCGGAATCATAGGGTTGCCGTTCGCTGTTTTCCATTTTTTCACCTGTTATTTTTTTCTTTTCCCCTTTAGAGTACCACGGCGCAACGAAAAATGCAATCCTTTACCCGGGCATCGGCCGGCGAAAAAATAGAGCGAAATGGGAGCAAACGCAAAAAATCCTGTGAACCGCGGGGCCTGCGCCGTTTTACAAAATCCCCGCCGAAAGGCGACAAAAAAGACGGCCGACGGGATCGAAAAAATCAAAACACATCGGCTGTCCGTTTTTGGTGTTTTATATGGCCGTTTCGGCCGTATTTCCTTAGCAAAAGCGCTGGTGCCGGAGACCGGGCTCGAACCGGTACGGTGTCGCCACCGCAGGATTTTAAGTCCTGTGCGTCTGCCTGTTCCGCCACTCCGGCATCGCAGATTTTATTATAGCAATACATGGTGGGATGCGCAAGAGCCGCCGACAACTTTTTTCTGCCAAATTTGGCCGCCGACGGAAGAAGCCGCAGCCGGTTTATAGCGTTAAGCCGGGCGGCCCTGCGGTGAGATCGAGATAGGTACCGATATAGTATTCGCCGTCCTCATAGAATTCGAAAAGTCCTTCGGCCTCTTCATAATAGGTATCGTCGCCGAAGAGCAGGGTGCCGCCATGCCATTCGCCGCCATAGGCGAACAGAACATAGTATTCTCCCAGCGGCGCCGAGACTTCTTCGCTGGCATCGGGCCAGATGAAGTAAGCCGCCGCATGCTCCCAAGTTGCGGCGTCCACCAGCAGCACATAATAGTAATCGTCTCCCTTAGGGGTGGTGATTTCCAGCGGCGCCAGCAGCGGTTGGCCTTTGAAATTCCAGCTATAACCATTGTCCGGCAAACCTTCCCCCCGGGACAGCGGCCCCTCATCGCCATGGGGCCCTTCTTGCGGCGCGGACGCCACATCTTCCCAGGCGGGCCCGCTTTCATATTGGGGGCCGGCGGTGAAAGCGAAAACAACGAGGAACGCGATATAGAGGAGGGCAATGAAAAAGACGCCCCCCAATGTTGTGCCGAGGATCAAGGCCAGATGGTCGTCTTTTTTCTTTTTGGCCACCGGTGGCGGTGTTTCGCTCCCGGCAGGGGCCGCGGAACCGCCGATCAAGGCGGCAATCAGCGGGTTTTTCCGATCCTGCCGTTTTGCCAGCAGAGACAAAATTCCCTGCCGTTCTTCCGGAGGCAATGCGGCGATGGCTTCGATCAGAACCTGCTCCAATTGGCATTGCCATAGCGCCAGGGCTTCCGCCCCATCTTCAAGCAGCGGAAAGGCTGCCGTGCATCTGTCTGTATTGAGAATGTTCCGCAGGCATGCTTCATCGAGGTTGGCAAAAATTGTGGCGATCCGGTCGATGGCGGCGGCCAAAGCATCCGTTTCCCCGTTCCCGGCCAGGCGAAGGATGGAATGGCAAAGCCCGTTGATGCGGGCGATTGCATTCGGAAGAGCCGCGGGGTCGGCGGCGCCTTCGCCGGAACCGCCTTCTAAAGCCGCCATAAAGCCGGCGGCTTCTTCCGCCGTCATGCCGGGAAACCAAGCAAGCTCCGCCGCCAAACGCCGCCTGGCATCGAGGAGGGCGCGCACCGCCTCACGGCCCGCCGCACCTTTCGCTTCGCCAAGGGCTTCGAGCCGCTGCCGGCTGTCTTTCGTCGCCGCGCCAAGGAAATAGAATGGATTGTCAAATAGGCTCATAATTTTCCTTTCCCGGAGGATGGGCATCGTCTCCGCTTGATTCCCAGCAGGGAAAAGCCGCGTCTTTTTCCCATTTTACCACAGTTTTTACGGCGATGCCATCAGAAAAATAAAAAGAACGGGCGAGATCGGTTTTTGCGTCCTCGCCCCATCCCCCCGTTTTCGCCGGGGGACAGACAGGGGCCCCCAAAGGAGGCCCAAAACGGCAAACACCTGCCCATACCACAGCATTGAGCAGGTGTTTTATTTGGAGGCGCCATCCAGATTTGAACTGGAGAATAAAGGATTTGCAGTCCTCTGCCTTACCACTTGGCTATGGCGCCCCGAATGCATCGCAAAAGATATATTATCATAAAATGAAGTTCTTGACAAGGGTTGGAAATAATTTTTTCCTTCTTTGTATAAAAAGACCGGCCCGAGGGAAAATATACCTAAACGATGAAGAAGGAGAATCGATATGGCAAATACCATCAAGGTCCTTGTCTTTTGCGCATTGCTGGCGGCTTCTTCCGCCTATATCGCCTGGGGGGGGTCGCCCGCCACGGAAGAGGAGGCGGCGTCGGAGGCCTTTTCCTATATCTACCAGGACGGCGAAGCGGTGCCGGTGGCCAAATCTTCCGGCGGCAGCGGCGTTTCCTATCGCGACCAGCTATGGCTTTTGTCCAAGGCCATCCATGCCGAAGCCGAGGCCGAGCCTTATGTGGGCAAAGTCGCCGTCGGCGCCGTTTTGTTGAACCGCGTGAACAATTCCCAATTTCCCAATTCATTAAGCGGCGTCGTCTACCAAAGCAAAGCGTTGGAATCGGTGGGCAATGGCAGAATGAATACGCAACCCAGCACCGAATCGCGCAAAGCCGCCCAGGACGCGTTAAACGGCTGGGATCCCACCTATGGCGCGCTCTATTTCTGGAATCCCTATAAAAAGGTAAGCAAATGGATCTGGACCAGAAAGATCGTTGTTCAGTACGGCAACCACGTCTTTGGCAAATAACAGGAGGTTAATATGAGACAGAAACATTGGATCGCCTTTCTGGCTGTTCTGACGGTGATCGGCTTCGCCTGGGGTTTTTACCAGGCAGCGGAAAGCAGAACCGCCAGAATCATGGTGGAAAACGATCGGGAACGGGCCTTTTATGATCTGCTCGGTTCGGTGGAAAACCTATCGGTTCTTTCGGATAAAGCGTTGATCGTCTCTGGAAACGCCGAAACCGCGAGAATTTTTTCACAGCTGAACCGGGAAGCCTATGTGGCCCAAGAAAGCTTGAGCTTGCTCCCCGTCAACCACGGCGCCTTTTCCCGCACGGAACAATTTTTAAACCAGATGGGGGATTTCTCCAACAGTTTATTGGTGCAAGCCTCGAAGGGAACGAAGATCAGCGACAAACAGCGGGAAACCCTTACCTCTTTGCGGGATGAAATCAATTCCATCAGCGCCGACCTGCATACCCTGGCCGACAGCGGAGAAAACCCCTTCTCCTGGGCGGCAATTCGCAACAATGAGGTCGACGAGGTGGAGGACGCCGCCCGCGCGGGCATCGCCAATTCTTCCTTCTCTAAGATCGACAGCCAGTTGCAGGAAATTCCCACCCTGATCTATGACGGCCCCTTCTCCGACCATTTAGAATCGAGAGGCCCCGTTAAATTGCCGGGAAAGGAGATCGATTGGCCGAAAGCGAAGCGAATCGCCGCGGATCTTCTGGGTGAAGCCTACAATTATAAGGAATACGGCAAAAGCGGCGAAACCGCCGCCATACCCGTTTTGACCCTGGAGGTCAGCCCCAAGGAAAAGGGCGGCGAAACCTTTTATCTCGATATCAGCCGCACCGGCGGCTTTCCGGTGCTGATGACCGCCGGTTCCGCCATGGGGGAAAGCAAGCTCAGCCATCAGAACGCCCTCACCAAGGCCAAGGCGTTTTTGGATAAAACCCCCTATCAAAGCATGGAAGCGAACTATTCGATCATGGAAAACAATGTGATGACGATCAACTATGTTTATGTGGAAAACGATACCCTCGTCTATCCCGATATGGTGAAAATCTCCATCGATATGAACAGCGGGCGGGTTGTCGGTTTCGACGCCCAAAACTATCTCGTCTATCATAAGGACCGGGACTACAGCGGCCTGAAAATCTCGGCGGAGGAAGCAAAGTCGAAGCTGCCGACCGGCCTTTCGCTGGAGCATACCAGAAAGGCGATCATCCCCAAGGACAATGGCGATGAAGTTCTCTGCTATGAATTTAGGATGAAATCCGGGACAAAGATTATCTCGTTTATATCAATGCCAGAACCGGGGAAGAAGAAAATATCCTTGGCATCTATCACGGTCCCAACGGAACCTTCACTATGTAATCAGGGCATTCTCATACCAATCCCTTCAAAGATGTACCGGGTAAGCGGCGATCATCGGCGCTTACCCGGGAAAAGGGCGGCCTGCCATCGCCGCCCTTTTTCCCGTTTAAAACCAAAACCGCCGCGGGGCAATTTGGGCGCCGGGGCCGCCGAACAAGGCCCAAATGCCGCAAGCCGCCATATGGCGGCTTGCGTATTTTATGAAAGAGGATTTCTTCACCGTTTTTAAAAAGAATTTGCCGGCGTACCATTGGCGTTACGCGAAACGGTACGCCGGTGAAGATGAGATGGTGAGATACCCTAAAATGCGATACAATGGGCTCTGCTCCCAATTTTAATGCAAACTTTGTGCCAAACGCACACATTGGCGGAGCAAAACGTTTACCAGGCAAATGTCCGCCGAGTTTTTTCGGCAAACCGCCAGATCCGCCCAATTTGTAAAAAAATGTAAAAAACATGAGACGTCTTTTGCGGTTTTTTTACGTTTGGGGCAAAGTTCAACGCAGTCCATGCTTCTTCATTCTATAGAAAAGATTCTGTCTGGTCAAGCCTAAATTTTTTGCCGCACGACTAATATTCCCACCTGCCGTCACGAGGGCTTCCTCGATCAGCCGCTTTTCCTCCTGTTGGGCATGGCTGAGGATCTGCCGGTAGCGGGGTTGCTCTTCCCCGGAAATGACCTGGCCAACGCCATAATATTGGCGTTTTTGCGCCTCATTGTTCTTCAGCCTGTCTATAATATAATCGGGAATATGGGCGGCGGTTAAAGTGGTTTCCCCGGCCAAAAAAGTTCATCGCGCCTTCAAATATATTTTCCATCTCCCGCACATTGCCGGGCCAAAGATAGGATTGGAAAAGCCGCATCAGTTCGGGGCTGACCCCCTCCACCGATTTTCCCGTTTTGCGGGCATATTTGCCGAGAAATGGCGGATCAGCGGCAGGATGTCCGGCCGCTCCCGCAGCGGCGGAATGTGGATGACGATGGGGAAAGGCGGAACAGCAAATCGTCGCGGATGTCGCCGTCGTGGCTGCCGGTAAACGGATCGATATTGGAGGCGCTGATGATGCGGCAGTCCAGCGGCGTATCCACCTGGCTGCCGACGCGGCGCACCATCTTATCCTGGAGCACCCGCAATAGCTTGCCCTGTAGTTTATAGGGCATGGAATTGATTTCGTCAAGAAAAACGGTGCCGCCCCTGGCCTGTTCAAAAAGGCCGGGGGAATCGACGGCGCCGGTAAAGGCGCCCTTGGTGCTGCCGAACAGCAAACTTTCCAGCAAAGTTTCCGGGATGGCGCTGCAATTGATCGGGATGAAGGGGCCGTTGGCATAGTGGCTGACATTGTGGATACCGGCGGCGAAAAGCTCTTTGCCGGTGCCGGTTTCACCGATGATCATCACCGACGAATTGCCGCCGGCCACCTTTTCCGCCATTTCAATGTTTTTCGTCATCGCGTCGCTTTCGGCGACGATGTCCTTCAAAACGAAACGGGCCCGGCGGTTTTGGGGCCTGGCGCAACAGCACCTGCTGCTGCAACTGGTATGTATCGGTGAAAAACTGGCCGATCTGCTCCATATTGCGGCCGATGCAGTAAATGGCGTAAAGGACGCCCCCTTCGTCATAAAAGGGCCAGGCATCATAAAAAAAGTAGGCGGTGTGCCCCTTGGAGGGTATAATAATAGCATTGGTTTTTTACGGGGCCGTGGTTTTTCTCGGTCTGGCTATAAAGATAGTCGCTGAAGCTATAGCCTTCCCGCATATAGACCTCGGATTCCTTGCGGCCGACGATCTCTTCCTTTTTGCGGCCCTCGATCACCTCAAACTGCTTATTGTAGACGACGATGCGCTTGTCCCGGTCGGTCACATAGACCGCCTCATGGATCGAGTCCAGGATCTGCTCAAAAAGCCGCGCCTCGGTTTCCAGCTTTTGGATTTTGGCTTCCAGCTCTTTTATGCGCCTGTCTTTGTCTTCGCCCATAGGATCACCCTTTTTTATCATACCATTTTTCCGGGAAAAAAGGAAGCCGCCGGGAAGGTTTTGCCGCGGCTCAACGGCGGCCGGGCCTTTCTTAGGCTTCGCCGGAGGGGAAGAAATCCCGGACTTCAAAATTGCCCCTTTTCCTTTGGCGCCAATCGCCATTTTCCAGCCGCCAGTAACGGGGGCGCAGGGACTCCCGAATCTCCAGAACGCTGGCGGGGTAAAAGACCGGGATGGTTCGGCCGGGTTGAAAGGGTTTTTCCCTTACCGCTTCGTCGGAGAGGAAAAGGCCGCAGCAGGCGCCTTGGGCCGCCATTTTGGCGATGAAGCCCTCCCGTTCCGCCGGATCCCCGGGGGCGGGGCGGCAAAAGACAAAGGGTTGCCGCCGCCGGCGCAAAAGCGCCATATCCTCTTTCGCCGCGGTGGAGGCAAAGGCAAAAAACACATTGTCCGCGGCGTTCACCAGGGCGGCGGGAACCGCCTCCCGGCAGAAAACGACAAAGAATGCGGCGGGATAAGCGGCGGCCAATTCCCGTATCGGTTTGCCGTCCCCCCATCCGGCATCGGCGGCAAACAGATAGATGCGATTGCCATAGGCCGCGCCGGTTTCCACCACCCGCCGCAAAGCCGCCGCCGGCAAAGACGGTGGCAAAAGGGTTCCTTGGGGTTTCGCTCCCTGCCTGTACAGATACGCCTCGGCGATCCGGCGAACGATGGCGGGATCCGTCGCCTCCAACAGGCGAAGGGCATAGGCCTCCAGCTCCGGGCGGCTTGTGCCGATGCGCCGGTACAGGTCGCCGCCATGGCGTTTTTCCCACATGGAAAGCAATTCCGGCAGCCGCTTGCGGGGTGAACGCAACACCTGTTCCAGAACTATTTTAAATGCCGCCGCTTTCATCCGATCCTGTATGCCCAATTTCGGCCCTCCTGTTTTTTTGCTTTGGCGTCCTTTTGTATCTTATCATAAAGTATATGACCGCGCAAAGCCAAATAGCCGTCAAGATTGCCCGCTGCGGGGAGCGGTTTCTTGTCTTAGAAGAATGGCGGAGATTCCGCTTCGGACAGGCCGGACTGTCGAATTAGGAAGATGAAAAGTTGACTAGAACTTGCGCCAGGCCATTGATTCTCCGGCCATTTTTTGCTATAGTCATCTTGACGGAAGGTGCTTAAAAATGAAATGTGCAATCATCATACCAGCATTGAACCCCAAGGAAGATTTGGTAGCATATATTGAAGAAATATTGTCCCTCGATATCGGCCCCATACTTCTCGTGGACGACGGCAGCGATGCCGCCACCCGTGCCATTTTTAGAGCCGCCGCCGCGCTGGATGGCTGTACCGTGCTTCGCCACGACCGCAACATCGGCAAAGGAAAGGCGATCAAGACCGGCATCGCCTACTGCCGGCAGCATTTTAGCGAATTGGCGGGGATCATCACCGTGGATGCCGATGGCCAGCACCGGGTCGCCGACGTGGTGAAGGTATACCGGCGGATGCAGGCGGAACCGATGGCCCTCGTTTTGGGATGCCGGGATTTCGGCGCAGGAACCCCCACCAGAAGCAAGATCGGCAATACGCTGATTTCTTTCGGCATGAACCTGCTCTATGGCGTTAAATTGAAGGATAGCCAGACGGGGTTGCGGGGGATCCCCGCAGCGATGCTCGATTGGGTTGCAAGACTGCCCGGCAACCGCTATGAATTTGAACTCAATATGTTGATCGTCGGCCATAAAATGGCGGTGCGGTGCGTGACGGAAACCATCGAAACCGTCTATTTCGACAACAATAAAGGCAGCCATTACCGGACGGTTTCCGATAGTTTCCGCATTTTCCTCCATCTCAGCCGCGCTTTTGTGCAATACCTCGGTTCCTCGGCCCTGTCGGCCATCGTGGACATCGCCGCCTTCATTCTTCTCTCCCAGATATTCTTTGCCTCCTTTCCGCTGGGACAAAGGCTGCTCCTTTCCACCGTCGCGGCACGGCTCCTTTCTTCGATCGTCAATTACAGCGTCAACCGCCGCTTGGTTTATGCCCAATCCAGCCGCATTTACCCCACGGTGATCCGCTACTATTCGCTGTGGTTCTGCCAGTTGCTCTCCTCTTTCTCTCTGGTTTGGCTGATCAGCGCCAATGGGCCCAATGAGGTCTTTGTTAAAATCGCCGTCGACCTCGGTTTGGCCCTGATCAGCTATCAGATTCAACTGCGCTGGGTGTTCCGTGAAGGAAAGAGGGACAACCGCGACAAATACAGAACACAGCGGGAAGTCAGATAATATCGGCCGGCGGCAAACGGCCGCTAGCGCCGTTGCGTGCAAAAGGCCGGCCCCATAGTGCGGGCCCGGCCTTTTGTTTGCGCTTCGCTCCGGGCCATTTCCCAAAGCCGCCCTTTCCGCGGCAGATGTTCGCGTGGCATTGATCGGCCGCGGTACGGACGCAACCCCGCCCCGGGAAAACGCGGTTTTTCATTCACCGCCGCCGTGAACGGCGGACGGCCCGCTTTTCCATACCCAAGCGCCCCTAAAGACCCAATGCCCAATGCGCCCCGCAAAAGCCCGCGCCACGCCCCCTCCAATGGCGGGGCGGGGCCGGTAACGGTCAGCGGTCATTCCAATCGAAGCGCCGCAGCCGCAAAACCGCCACGGAAACGAAGGAGAGAATGAAAACGGCGGTAACCGCCAAAGGCCGGAAAATGGCGGCTTGGGAAGGCGCAAGCTCCGCGGCGGCGACCAAAAGGCCGACGGGAAGGTAATCTTGAAGCCGCAATATACCGCCGACGGCGTGCAGCCCATAAACCGTTCCCAGGGAAAGCAGCCCCGCCGCCAGCGTTTTTTTCACCAGCGCCCCCCAGAACAGCAGGCAGGCCAGCAAAAATGCCATGAAAAATCCTTGCAGCAGCCCGCTCCGCAACACCGGCCAAAGGCCGATTTCAAAAGAAAAGAGCAAACCGGAATAGAGATAGCAGACAAGGAGGGCGGCGGTGGCGGCCAAAAGCAGCGCCGCGCCGAAAACGAGGAATTTCGCCCAGAGGATGGCGGCGGCCTTCTTCCCGGCACAAAGCGGCAATACAAGGCTGCGGTCGGCGATCTCCTGCGCCAGCAGGCCGCAGAGGGTGAAAGCGACGATGATCGAACCGATCTCAAACACATCGCCTAGATAGCTTTGAAGAATGGCGGTTTGGTCGGTGACGATCAGCGCCTCCAGCGCTTGCCGCGTCAGGGTGGGGAATTGGCTTTCCATCACCAGCGGCAAAACGGCTTTAAACATCACCGGCGTCAGCAGCGCGAAGAACAAAAAAGACAGGAACAGGATCAAAAACCGGCCGCTGCGCAGGCCAAAGCGAATTTCTTTCCCTATTTCCCGGATCATGTTCGCCGCACCTCCCGAATGAAAATATGTTCCAGGTCATGGTCTTTGGGGCCAAAGGAAACCACCGGGCATTCCTCATCGGCAAGAAAACGCAGCAAAGACCGGGGCGGCGACGCCTCCCCATCTTAACCACCCAACCCATGGCGGTGGGATTGGCTTCCAGCACACCCGCCACCTGCCGCAGCCGTTCCGTCACCTCCGGACGGGGCGCGCCGGTTAGCGCGATCTCATAAACCGGCACGATATGCTCGGCACGCAGAACGGACAAAGGTTTTTCCAGCACCATATGCCCGGCGGCGATGATGCCGACGGTATCGCAAACCCGTTCGACGTCGCTGAGAATATGGGTGGAAAAAAACACCGTTTTTCCCATTTGCTTCAATTCCCGAAGCAAGCGCAATACATCGCTGCGGCCTTCCGGATCCAGCGCCGAGGACGGCTCGTCAAAAAGCAGCAAATCCGGTTCATGGACGAGGGCGGCGGCAATGCCCAGGCGCTGCCGCATACCGCGGGAAAAGCCGCCGACGCGCCGGTTGGCCGCCTCTTTCAGCCCCACCCAGTCCAGCAGCGCCCCGGTGCGGGCCGCGGCGGCGGCGCCCCCGCCGCGCCCGAGATAAGACAGGGTTTCCGCCGCCGTCAGCCAGGAATAAAACCGCGGATCTTCCGGCAGATAGCCGATGCCGAGGGAACCCGGGGCGGTGGCTTTGCCGATGCTGTGGCCGTTCACGGTGCAGGTGCCGGCGCTGGGGCGGGAAAGCCCCGCCAGGATGTTCATCGCCGTGGTTTTTCCGGCGCCGTTTTGCCCGATAAAGCCATAGATCTCTCCCCGCCGTACCGAAAGATCGATGCCTTTAAGGGCCAAGAAATCTCCGAATGCCTTTTCCAAGCCCACGCAGCCGATCATCGCCAGGCCTTCTTTCTGCCGATCAACAAGAAAGCGATGGGGCCGGCGAAATTAAAGAGCAGGCAGATCAGCAGCCAAGCCCAGCGGTTCAGATTTTCCACCCCTTCGCGAAAAATTTTCACGGCGCAAAAGAGGAAGAGGCCGAACTGGATCAAAACCAGCGGCAATAAAAGGAGCAGGGTGTCGGCGGTCAGCGGCACTTGGTTCATGGTGTTTCCCCCTTTGTTCTTACTTACCAACAGCATACGGCAAATGCCGGTCATATGAGAAGTGACCACGGTCATGATGTTTGGCCCAAAAAACCGGCAAAAGGGCCGTTCGCGGCCTCAGTCTGGAGAAAACTCCCTGCGCGGCGATCTTGGGCGATCCGCAAAAGGATTAAGGATTTTGGGAAAGGATCGGCGACCGTTACATAAACGTGGCGTCGAAAAATTTATTGTGTAGCAGGGGATCGTCTAAAGGGGCCGGGCCCCGCTTTCAGGCATCCCAATCGATCGCGCCATAGGCGCGTCGGCTTGTGGACTTTGTCCACAAACTGGGGCCGCTTGCGGCCTAAAACTTTGGCCGGGGGCTTGGCCGCACCGGGAAACAGGGGAAATCCCGTTAAAAGCCCCATTCCTTCAGGGAAACCAGCGCTTTGGCCCGGTCGTTCACCCCCAATTTCAAATAGATCTGGCTGGTATAGTTTTTCACGGTGCCGACGGAAAGATACAGCGCCGCCGCGATCTCTTTGTTGTTTTTGCCCGCCACCAATAAAGCGATGACCTCCCGTTCCCGTTCGGTGAAATCCGCCGCTGCCGGCGGCGGCGGGCTTAAACGCCGGGCGACCTTGGCCGCCACCCGGCCCGGCAGGATGATATTGCCTTGCCTGCCGTCGCGGATCGCCTCCACCAGCCGGTCGCCGCCGATGTCTTTCAACAGATAACCTGCCGCGCCATAGGCCAGTGCCTGCAAGATATATTCGTCATCGTCAAAGGTGGTCAGAACGATGATTGCCGTTTCCGGCCGGGCCGCTTTGATCCGTTTGGTCGCCTCCACCCCGTCCATGACCGGCATCCGCACATCCATCAAAACGATATCGGGGCGGTGCCGTTCCGCCATTTCGAGGGCTTCCAGGCCATTGTCGGCCTCGGCGACGACGGTGAGATCCGGCCGGGCTTCCAATAGGGAACGCAAGCCTTCGCGAATGATGCGCTGGTCGTCAACGAGCAGGATACGGATCATCCCTTCTCCCCTCCCCTCTCCATGCCGATGGGCAGCGACAAAATGACGGTGAAGCCCTCTCCCGGCGCGCTTTCCGCCTTGACAATGCCGCCCAGCCCCCGCACCCGCTCCGCCATGGAACCGAGGCCGAAACCGAAGGCCGTATTTCCCCCGGCGCCATCGTCGCTAAAGGTGAAATGAACCAGGCCCCGGTTTTCCTGGAGCAGCAAATCCGCCTGTTTGGCGCCGCCATGCTTGATGCTGTTGGTGGCGCATTCCTTTATGGCCCGCAACAGCACATTTTGCTGGATCGGCAAAAGCTCCGTTTCCAGGTGGGAGACGATGTGAATCAAAAAACCGCTGCCGTTCTCGATCTCCCGGGCCAAAGCGGCAAGGGCGGCGGCGAAATCCGCTGTTCCCCCGGCACGGGCACCCCGCACCGAACGGCGGATTTCATCGAGGCCCAGCCGCACCTGCTGCTTGGCCAGCGAAAACTTCTCCCCCGCCGCCGCCCCGTCCCGCAAAAGGAGGCCTTCCCCCGCCTCGATGGCGATTAAAGCGCTGGTCAAAGTATGGCCGACGGCATCGTGAATCTCACCGGCGATGCGGTTTCGTTCCGCCGCGGCGGCCAGCTTTTCCATTTGCGCCGTCTGGGCCTTCAAAGCGTCCAGCGCCGCTTCTAGACGCCGGGTTGCCAGCATTTCTTTTTTTAATGAATAGAAGGCGGCGAAAACAAGGACGAAGAGCAGCAGATTGACATAGACGGTGCCAGTCAGATCGTCGCTGCCCTAAAGGCTAAGATTTGCCGGGCGAATGATCTGCACCAGCAATAGAGTATGAAGGCGGCGATACTGCATAAGCGTGCCGAACGGAGCGGCAAACCGTTGGCCAGTGCGGCGACAATCGCGAGCACCAGATAGGGCTGCCTTCGCCGCGATCGAGATAGACCACCAAAGAGAGAAGCAGAATTTGCAGCGAAGGCAGCAGAAAGCCGAAGCGCCCCGCCGCCAATGACGGTTTGGAGGCCGATGGCGATCATCGCCATCAGGCAGAGGGCCAAAGCCCACCAGCCAATAAATCTGCGGTATGCCGGCATTCTCAAAGACGAAGGAAAGGTAAAAATCTCATAAGCGATCAACAGCAGAACGAAGATGCCCTGGCGGGATCCTGTCTTCCTCCGTTGAGGGGGCGGTGCGGCGGCCTCTGGGGCGGGCCGGGGCTTCCCCGTCGCCAACAGATAAACCGCCACCGCCGGCAAATTGGCAACCAGGATCAGAATGCTATAGACCGCTTTTGCCACCGGGAAAGGCGCCGGTTTTTCCAGCAATGCTTCAGATAATAAACCTGGATAAACAGCTGGATGATGATAGAGGGGATCAAAAAAGGCAACAGATAGGATATTTCCATAGGGCCTCCAGACGATTGCCGGTGAAAAAGGCGGCGCGCCATGTTTTATAAGTGTAACAGGATCGCCGTTTTTTCTACAAGACGCAATGGGTGGCCCGGGATGCAATGCGCCGATATTCCATACAAAACCGGTATTTTTCCATTGACATTTTTTGGGTTTTTTGCTACTTTTAAGGCATTATAAAAGAAAGGTGGCCTTCATATGAACTATTTCATCTGCGCGATTAAGCAGGTATGCCGTTTTCACAGGCAGGGCCAGAAGAAAAGAATATTGGTTTTATATTCTCTTCATTGTATCCTTGCCATTGTCGCTGCCATTCTCGACAATGTATTCCATCTTACGCCATCGACCCCGTATGCTTATACCGGTATCATCTTCACTTTATTGTCCCTCGGCCTTTTCATCCCGTCGCTGGCCGTTCTTGTTCGCCGCCTTCACGACATCGACAAGGCGTGGCCCCGGATGTTCATCTCCTTTATTCCCCTCGTCGGCTGGATCTGGCTGCTGATCCTGCTCTGCACCCCCGGCAGCCAAGGCCCGAACCGTTTCGGCCCCGACCCGAAAGCCCAGCCATAACAGAGGCCGGATGCCCCTTCCATAAAAAGCCGCCGCGAGGCCGGCTTTTTGGCTTTCGACAGGTGTGGCGGGAGAATGCCACGGTCTCACGGTCGCAAAGGCGCTCTGGGGGGAAGGGCGGCGCAGGCAGACAAATGCCTGTTTAAAGATACAATATTGTGGATGACGGAAAAAACCGCATAAAATCAGCGGGAAAGTTCTGTGACATTTTTAGCGCCTTTTCCTTAACTTTCCCTATATTTCGCCGAGATACATTAGGAAACAACCAATCCACTATAAGCCGCCGGAAGGGTGCCTCGGAGGGAACAAATGCAATTTACTCTAATCATCGGCATCGTCTTCGCACTGGCCTCCGTCGTATTGGGGTATTTGATCGATGGCGGGCATATCTCCGCCCTCTTTCTGCTCAGCCCCTTTATCATCGTTTTTGGCGGAACCGTTTTTGCGGTGGTGGCCCTTATTTCAACTTAAAAGACATCATTAGCGCTTTCAAAGCCATTGCCGCCAGCTTTTCCAAAAATCCGCCCCGGATCCCAATAAGCTGATCGACACGATCAAAGAGCTATCGGAAACGGCAAGAAAAAACGGGACATTAAAATTGGAAGAGGAAATGCGGTCGCCGGAGCTTAGCGGCGATGAATATCTGTTCCTAAAGGCGGGATTGATCCTGATCATCGAGGGCAGGCCCCAGGAAGAGATCCAGTATGTCATGGAATCCGACATTCGGGCCTATACGGCCCAGAAGCAGGCGGAAATAGCGGTCTTTGAAGGGGCCGCGGGTTATTCCCCCACCATGGGGGTGATCGGCACCGTGATGGGGCTGATCCACGTTCTTTCCAATATGAGCGACGCGGAACAGTTGGCCTCGGCGATCGCCATCGCTTTCGTCGCCACTTTATACGGCGTTTCCTTCGCCAACCTGATCTATATGCCGATGGCGAGTAAATTGAAAACGATTTTAAAGCGCCAAAAAATCCAAAGGGAAATGACGGTGGACGGGGTTTGCATGATCGCCGAAGGGCTTTCCACCAGAACCACCAAAACCGGCTCTCCCTCTACTACCAAGCCTTCCCCGGCAACAATAAAAAATATAAGGAAGGCATCGAAAAATAAAGCAAACAAAGGTGATCGCAGATGGGAAGACGGGAACAGGACGAAACAGAAAGCGAAGAGAATTCAGAACGTTGGCTTCTTACATATGCCGATATGATCACATTGCTGCTGACGCTCTTTATCGTGCTTTATCTGATGAGCACCATCGATTTGCAGCGCTTTAAAGAGATGGCGGAAAGTTTGGGCAACTCCTTCCACCGGCAAGCCCGGAATCGGTGTGCCGCCGCCGGCCCCGTAGAAGCGGGCTGGGAAGAAGAGGAACGGGAAGGCGCCGGTGTGCAATCGGGAACCGCGGAAACGGACACCGTAGGCGGCGACGGCAGCAGCGACGGCGCCGAACCTGAGGACGGGCTTACCGCCGTTTATGAAGAATTGCAGGCCTATGCCGGAGCGCTTCAAGTCCCTGGGCGATGTCATCGACATTGAAAAAACTGAAAAACCTATGTCAATATCCGCCTGAAAGACCGGGTATTGTTTTATTCCGACAGCTCCCGCGATGTTCGATAGTTTTAAGCCGGTGCTGAAAACCATCGCCAATGCGATTGCCGATATTCACGGCCAGGTGGACCATGTTACCATCAGCGGCCACACGGCCAGCACGGCCGATCATATGACCACAAGCAACAGCATCGCCTGGCAGCTGTCGGATAGGTGTACTGTTACGGTTCTGGAATTCCTTGTAAGCGCCGGACTGCCGGAAACAAAGCTGTCGGTGGAGTGGCCGCTCCATTTCGACCCCATCGCCCCCAATGACAAAGGGAGAGGAAAACCGTGGCCTAAAAACCGCCGCGTGGAGATCCTGATCACCAAAGCCGGTGAAGAGCCACAAACAAAGGCAAAGAAAGACGACGAAAAAGAATAAACCCGCCGGCCAAAAAAGCGAAAATCATACCGCAAAACACCGCCAAACATTCACCCCGGTTGCCGGCTTGGCGGTTTTTTTATTTTCCCGCAAAGCCAAAAACAGCCTTCAACAGCAAACCGGCAACCCAACCCTGTGGTGACAACAACGCCATCGGGTATCCCTCGGAAGCCTGGGGGGGAGATTAGCAGATGCGGGCAAACCCCTCCCCATACAACACATCCACCACCCGGCGACCGCCGATGGCGGTTTCCATCGCCACGCCTTCCCCTTCCGCCACCGTGCCGATGATGGCGGCTTCCTTTCCTTCCGGCAAGGAGCGCAGCAGGCCGAGGGCTTTCCCGGCCTCTTGCCGGCGGGCCAAAACCGCCATTTTGCCTTCATTGCCCATATAAAGGGGTCGAGGCCGAGGATGTCGCAAAAGCTCCCGCACTTCCCGGTGAACGGGAATCGCCCCTTCTTCCAAAAAAAAAAAAAAAAAAAAAAAAAAAAAAAAAAAACGATGCGGCAATGATACTGCCGCCAGCTCATTTAGAACCGTAGCCAGGCCCCCCCGGGTAATGTCCCGCATGGTATGGACGGAAATACCAGCGGCAAACAGAGCCTCCGGCAGCCGGTGCAGGCAGGCGCAATCGCTTTCGATCGCGTTTTCAATGCCCATCCGGGCGCTTAAATGCAGGCGTGATGGTCGCCGATAACCGGAAACCAGCGCACGCACTTTGTCGCCCGGGCGGCATTGGGAAGCGCCGACGCTGCGTTGCGGCGGCAGAAGGCCGATGCCGGAAGTGTTGATCAAGAGCGCTCGCCCCGGCCTTCGATGACCTTCTCTTCGTATCCCCGGCGACGATCGAAACCCCGGTCTTTTTCGGCGGTTTTCGCCATCGAGGCTGACGATCTTCGTCAAGGCGGCGATCTCCAATCCTTCCTCCAGCACAAAGCCCGCCGCCAGATAAGCGGGGGTGGCCCCCCATCATCGCCAGGTCATTGACGGTGCCGCAAACAGCGAGCTTGCCAATGTCGCCGCCGGGGAAAACCAGCGGCGTAACGACAAAGGTATCGGTGCTATAGGCGATGGGGCCGCCGGGGTCGAGCACCGCAGCGTCCTCCAGGCGGTCTAAAACCTCATTGGAAAAATAGGGGGCAAAGACGGTTTCCATCAACTCCGCCGAAGTTTTACCGCCACTGCCATGGGCCATCGTTATTTTCACCGCTTGTTCCCTCCTTTCACCGGGCTATGCCGGTACCAAATGCCGCAGGCCCCTTCCGCCGAAACCATGCAGGGGCCATGGGGAGACGACGGCGTGCAGCCGCCGCCGAACAGCGGGCAATCGCCGGGTTCGATGCGGCCGGTGATCACATCGTCACAGCGGCAGGCGGCGGGCAGGGCGACATCGCTGTCGAGGCCGCGGCCGCCACCGTCATAGGCGGCGTACGCTTCCTTTAAATAGAGGCCGGAACCGGGAATCATGCCGAGGCCGCGCCACATGGCGGCGCCGGGGACAAAGCAACGCTCCAAAAGGGCCAGAGCCTTGGCATTGCCCTTGGCCTTCACCGCATTGCCGTATAAATTGTGCACGCCGGCTTTGCGGCCCCCTTCCAGCCGGCGAACAAGGTCATAAAGGGCGGCGAGGATATGTTCCGGTTCAAACCCCGCCACGGCGAAGGGCCGCTGAAAGGCGGCGGACAGCGGCCGATAGGCATCGCTGCCGATGATGACGCTGACATGGCCGGGACAGAGAAAGCCGTCGATCCCCGTTTCATGGCGGCAGATCCAATCCAATGCCGGGGGAACCGTTTTCAGCGCCGTCACGAATTTGAGATTTTTGACGCCCCCGGCGACCGCCTCTTCCAGGGCCAAGCCATAGGCGGGGGCCGTCGTCTCAAAGCCCACCGCCGCCACGACATAGGTGAGGTGGGGATGGGCCCTCGCCTTTTCCACCGCTTCCAGCGGCGAATACATCAGTTCCACCCTGGCCCCTTCCCCTTTGGCGGTGGCGAGGCTGCCGCTGCTGCCCGGCACCTTGACCATATCGCCAAAGGTGAGCAGAACGTGGTTTTCCTTTTGCGCATAACCGACACAGCGATCGATGAAGGCCGCCGGTGTGACGCAAACGGGGCAGCCGGGGCCGGAGATCAGTTTGATTTTGGGCGAAAGCAAGCTGCGGATGCCGCTTTTGAAGATGGCGGCGGTATGGGTGCCGCAGATCTCCATGATCTTCAGCACCGGCCCATCGTAATGCCGCAGAGCCGCCACCAAATTTTCAATTTCCATGCTCCTTTATGAAAGGCCGAGTTCTTCCAGCTCGTGCAAAAGCGAAAGCATCTCCTCGGCCCTCTCCTTCGTTAAAACTTCGATGGCGCAGCCGGCATGCACCAAAACATAATCGCCGACAGCGGCGTCTACCAGCCCCAAATGAATGGAAACGGCATTGCCGCTAAAATCCGCCTTCGCCTTCGAGCCGTCGATGGCGGTGACCTTTCCCGGTATCGCGATGCACATGTTTTTTCCTCTCTTATCTCGGCAGCAAGGAAGCGATGCCGAGCCAATTTTGCCCCAAACAGACGCCATTGTCATTGGGGGACACGGAAACATTGCCATAAACTGTAAAATGTAGCGCCGACAGCCGCGCCAGCACCGCCTCGAAAAGATGCGGTTTTGGAAAACGCCGCCGGTTAAGGCCACGCGGTTCACCCCGCGTTTCGACCGGGTCAAGGGCGACCTCTACCACCAGCGCCGCCACCGCATCGTGAAAGCCCAGGGCCAACCGGCCCGGGCCGACCCCCGCCGACAGCCCCGCCAAAAGGGCGCTAAAAACCGGCGCGGCGGAAATGGTTCCTTCCCGATCCCGAATCTCATTGTAAACGGTTTTTCGCCCCTTTGCCAAGCGCCCCCGCGGCGGCATTTTCCAACCGGATCGCGCATTCTCCCTCATAGCGGTTGACGTCTTGCAGGTTCAAAAAGCCGCCACCGCGTCGAAGAGCCGCCCCATGCTGCCATTGGCGATCAGATTGACCCGATGCCGCAGCGCCGCCCTCCACCAGGGGCCGCCGTTCGTCCCCGGCCAAATGGGGCGGCAAATCGCAGCCTAGAAAATGGCCGTAGCAGGCGCGGTTTTCCAGCCTTCCCTCATCGAGGAATCCCCCCAGCATCGGCAAATAGTCGAGATGGGCCAGGCGCTCATATTCCGTTCCGGCGCAAAGGAGGAATTCCCCGCCCCAGACGGCCCCGTCCGCCCATAGCCGGTGCCGTCGAAAGCGACGCCGAGAACCGGGCCCCAAAGGCCGTGTTCCGCCATGACCGACGCGATATGGGCCTGGTGATGCTGCACTTGCAGCAGCGGCAATCCCCGTTCGGCGGCATAGCGGCGGGCAAATTTCGTCGTTTCATAGAGGGGATGGAGATCGGCGACGACCAGATCGGGTTCGATCCGGAACAGGGGATTCCATCCGGGCGAGATGCTCCCGATAGACGGAAAAAAGCGCTTCGCTGTCGAGATCGCCGCAATAGGGGCCGACATAGGCGAAAGCGCCGCGGCTCAGCGAAAAGGCCGACTTTAACTGGCCGCCGGCGGCAAAAACCGCCGTTTTTCCGCTATATCGAGATCGAGCAAGAGGGGACGGCACATAACCCTTTGAACGGCGGATCATTTGGGGTTGGCCGCCGACGACCGAACCACCGAATCGTCGAGGGCGGCAGCGGATTTCGCGGTCATGGTAAAATACGGCGGCGAAAACATCGTCTCCGGCGCCTTCAAAAGCGAAGATTTCCGCTTCATCCTTGATGATCGGGCGGCCGGATCGGTTGGCGCTGGTCATGACGAGGGGCCCCGCCAGCTCCAACAACAAATGGTGCAAGCCCAAGCTGGGCAGAAAGGCGCCGATCTCGCGGCTGCCGCGGCAAACCTCCGCGGCGAGGAGCAGGAGGCTGTCCTCCCGCGCTTCCAGCAGCACGATGGGGCGGGGATCCGAGAGGAGCAGCCGTTCCTCTTCGGCGCCGACGGCGGCGACCTGCGCACCGCGGCCGGATCCCGAAACATGACGGCAAAAGGCTTTTCTTCCCGGCCCTTGAGGCGGCGGAGGGCCATCACGGCCCGGGGTAAAAAGGGGCTGCACGCCAAATGGTAACCGCCGACGCCTTTGATGGCGATGACCTTCCCCGCCGCCAAAAGCCGGGCCGCCAGGGCCAAGGGCTCCGTGACCCGCGCCGCCAGCCGATCCCCTTGCCGCGACGGAACATAGGGCCGCCGCAGCCGCCAGCGCAGAACGGGGCCGCAATCGTGGCAGGAAACGGTTTGGGCATGGTAGCGCCGCGCTTCCCGGTCGCTATATTCCCGCCGGCAAAAAGAGCACATAGCAAAATCCACCATCGCCGTATTGTCCCGGTCATAGGGAATGCGGTCGATGATGGAATAGCGGGGCCCACAGGCCATACAGCTGATAAAGGGGTGCAGGTAACGTTCATTGGCCGGGTTTTCCATCTCCCGCAGGCAATCGGGGCAGAGGGGCAAATCCGCCGGCAATAGCGGGATTTCCCCGCCGCCGCCGCCGCTTTCGACAATGGAAAAGGCGTCAAAATCCGCCGGCGCCATCGGCTCCACAGCGATGTGGACGATCTGGGCCGGGGCGGGCTTCCGTTCCCGGATCGCTTCCCGGAAAGCGTCGAGACGGTCGGAAACGCCGGTGGCGACGATTTCCACCAGGCCCCCCAAATTTCTCACGGTGCCACGGACGCCGTAAACATCGGCCAGTTTAGCGACAAAGGGCCGGAAGCCGACCCCTTGTACGACGCCCCATATGCGTATTTTCACCGTTTTTTCTTGTGCCTTCCGCATTTCCTTCATCGACCCGTCCTCAGCGCGGCTTTTTTAAACCGTGAAACCGGGCGGCAAGTTCGGCGGCGGCCTTGTCAAAGCCTTCGCCGCTGCGGCCGGAGACCAGAAACACCGGCACATTGGGATTTAAGGCCCGCAAACCACGCATGAAGAAGGCTTCGTCAAAATCGAGATACGGCAATAGATCCGCCTTATTGAGAATCACAATGTCCGCCTTTTCGAAGGCGAGGGGGTATTTATAGGGCTTATCGCTGCCCTCGGTCACCGCGGAAATCAGCATTTTGCAATGTTCGCCGATGGAAAATTCCGCCGGGCAGACAAGGTTGCCGATGTTTTCGATGAAGAGGATCCCCGGTTCCCGCCGCTCCATTTCCCCCAAGGCGTGGACGATCATCGGCGCGTCCAGATGGCAAGCGCCGTGGGTGTTGATCTGGTGGGTGGCGATCCCCAGTTCCGTCAGGTCTTTCGTGTCGAGATCCGATTCGATGTCCCCCTCGATGACATAGGGCTTGATTCCCTCCAGCCGCTCGATCAGCCGCTTGAGGGTCGTCGTTTTCCCAACCCCCGGCGCGCCCATCACATTGACGGCATAGGTGCCCTCCGCCGTCAAATCCTCTTGGATATGGCTGGCGATATGGTCGTTTTCCTCATGGATGTTTTCCATCACGCTCAATTTTATCAGATCGTGCATTATAATCCCCCCATTTTTGCGGCCGGGGCCTCTACGTCGATGGATTCGATATAGAATTCCTTGCCAATTTCACTGGGAGCGCCGTCGGCGCCGCAGCGGGGGCAGGCAAATGAAAGGAATGCCCGGGAGAACAGATCGCCGCAGTTTGGACAGCGCAGTTTCGGCGCCACATGTTCGATCTCTATTTCGGCGCCGTCGCACAAGGTTCCTGCCGAGATCATGTCAAAATACATTTGAATCGAATCGCCGACAAAACCGGAATAATCGCCGACCACCAGCTTGATCCCTTTGACCCGTTCGGCTCCGGCTTCCCGGGCATGTTTTTCCGCAATGCGGATGATCTCCAGGGTGATGGGATATTCGTGCATCAGCCGACCTTTTCTTCGCCCACCGCCGGGAGTTCCACCGGTTGGATGACGGTGTCGGTCACCTTTTCGCGGTTCGGCGCCGTATAGGTGTTTTCATTGCTGAGGCAGTTTTTCGGGCAGAGGTCGACGCAGCAGCCGCATTGCACGCACTGCATCCGCTCAATCGTCCAGCTTTTGGCGGGCTTATCGACGGCGATGGCGTCGGTGGGGCATTTCTTTTGGCAAATGCCGCAGAAGATGCAATCGTCGATATTGTTTTCGATATGCCCCCGGGTCAGCTCCTGCCATTCCCGGGGCAGCACCGGATACATTTTGGTGGCGGGCTTTTGAAAGAGGCTCCGCATTACCATCTTGTTTAAACTAAAAACGGCCATTTTTACACCTTACCTTTCCGTACAACTGATGCAGGGATCGATCGTTAAAACCAGCATCGGCACATCGGCGAGGTCGCAGCCTTGCAAGGCCTTCACCATCGCGGGGATATTCGTATTGGTGGGGGTTCGCACCCGGATCCGCTCCAGGAATTTGGAATCCTGCCCCTTACAGTAATAATAGGCTTCACCCCGGGGCTGCTCCAGCCGGGTGATAAATTCACCTTTCGGCGCTTTGCCCTTGACGGGAACGGCAATGGGCCCTTCGGGAATGATATTGGCGGCCCTTTCAATCAGATTGATGGCCTGAAAAATTTCGCGTATCCGCACGACGCAGCGGGCATAGCAATCTCCCGCCGTTTCCACGCAGGGAGAAAAATCCAATAAATGATAAACGCCATTGCCCGTCAGCCGCATATCCATGGCGATGCCGGAGGCCCTCGCCATGGGGCCGACGGCGCAAAGCTCCGTCGCCTCTTCCTTCGTCAGCGTACCGACGCCGACGAGCCGGTTTTTCACCGAACGGTCATTGATAAAGGTATCGGTCACTTCCTTCATTTCCTTCCCCAAACCGCGGAGAACCGAGATGAATTCCGCCAGCATTTCGCTGTCCATATCCCGGCGCACGCCGCCGACCTTGCAGACGGAGAAGATCACGCGGCCGCCGGTGGTCTTTTCAAAGAGATCCAAAATCCGTTCCCGGATGCGCCAGCAATGCATGAAAAGGGCTTCAAAGCCGAAGCCGTCGGCCAATAGGCCCAGCCAGAGCATGTGGCTGTGGATGCGGGACAGTTCGTGCCAGATGGTTCTGAGAAACTCCGCCCGTTCCGGTACCGCGACGTTCATCAGGCCTTCCACCGTATGACAGTAACCCCAACTATGGCCGAAGCTGCAAATGCCGCAGACCCGCTCGATCACATAGACCATTTCCGGATATTCTCTTTTGTCTACCAGTTTCTCCAAGCCCCTGTGGACGAAGCCGATGGACGGAATCGCCTCCACCACCGTTTCATCTTCCACCACCAGATCGAGATGGATCGGCTCCGGCAGTACGGGATGCTGCGGCCCAAAGGGGATTATGGTTCTTTTTCCCATTTTTTTCAGCCTTCCTTTCTCAGTCTTCCGGGTTCCAGGGCGTCGGGATCGAGGTTTTGAAAAATTTTCCCTGATAATCCAGGGCCATATGCTTGATTTTGACGCCGAACAGGTCGTGCATTTCATTTTCATAGATGAAGGCCGCCCAATAGCTGTCGGTGATGCTGGCGACTTCCTCCTCTTCGGGAACGGTCAGCCTGAGATTCAAAAGGACATGGTCTTTGTCGAAGGAATATAAAATCTCGAAGCCCTCTTCCACCTTGGTGCAGCATACCTGGCCGAGGCGATAGCCGCCGGCCTTCAGATCCCGCACCCGTTCCGCAAGTTCAATGCCGGTTACCGGCTGAAAATCCTGAATTTTATATTTTTCTGTCTGCATCACAGCTTTCCCTCCTTCACGCCCTGGCGGCCCGCAGCGCCGGGCGGGCCTTCATCGCCGCCCGCTTTTCCTCCAGAACGCCGAGGCCTTTGACGACGCCGTCGATGATCGCTTCCGGCCGTGCGGCGCAGCCGGGGACATAGACATCGACGGGGATCACCGTGTCGATGCCGCCGAGGATATTGTAGCATTCCTTAAAGATACCGCCGGAACAGGCGCAGATGCCGATGGCCACGACGACCTTGGGCTCCGGCATCTGGTCATAAATCTGCCGGACAACGGCTTTGTTCTGTTCATTGATGGCGCCGGTGACGAGAAAAACATCGGCATGTTTCGGATTGCCCGTATTGATGATGCCGAAGCGTTCCACATCATATACCGGGGTCAAACAGGCGAGAACCTCAATATCACAGCCATTGCAGCTGGAACCGTCATAATGAATCACCCAGGGGGATTTCGTTATAAAAGCCATGGGTACACCTCCTTAAAACACGATGAAGTAGAGAACCATCAGATTGGTAAAACCGAGGGTCAGCGCGACGATCCAAGACGCATTGATCGCCACCTGCCATTTCATCCTGGCATAATTGTTGTCGATCAGGATTTCGAAGAAATAGACCAGAAGGCAAACGGCGACGGCCAAAACCGGGCTGAAGGAAGCGCCGTAGACAAAGAACAGATAGACGAAGCCCAGCAAAAAGATATTTTCATACCAGTGGGCCAGTTCGATCATGGCCAGCGTGCGGCCGGAAAACTCCGTCGTCATCCCTTTGACCAATTCCTGGTGGGCGTGGTGGGACATGCTCAGGTCAAACGGGGATTTCCTTAGCTTAATCGTTAGGATGAACACAAAGCCGAGGAATATTCCGGGCAGATAGACGATGTCCATCGTATCGGAAGCGACGATGTCAGCGATATTGAAGCTGCCGTTGACAAGGTAAAAACCCACCGCCGTCAGCAGCACCATTGGCTCATAAGCCATCATTTGCAACAGCTCCCGCTCCGCGCCGATTTGCGCATAGGGGGAATTGGAGGAGAAGGCCGCCACCACCAGGAAAATGCTGGCGAGGGTCAGCGTGAAGATGATCAGCAGCAAGTCGCCGCCGGCGAAGAAAAAGCAACCGGTGATCACGATGAAAACCAGAAAACAGAGAATATAGAAATCCTGCGCCTTGTTGACGGTGATGCCTTCCTTTTCCCAGAGCTTAAAGAAATCATAAAAAGGCTGCAAAACCGGAGGCCCAACCCGTCCCTGCATCCGGGCGGAAATCTTGCGGTCGATCCCGGCCAAGAGGCCGCCGAGAATCGGAGCCAAAAGCAGATAGGCGATCACGCCGATTGCGCTCATCGAAAATGTCATCTTATAGCACCCCCCCTATGAGAATCGAGAATGTGACGGTGATGATCAGCGCCGTGGCGGAAATGCCGATCGCGTGCATCTTCTTTTCACCGAAATAACCTTCCATATACCAATTTCTGAGCGAAACCGGCACCGTTTTCTCCATCGAGCCTTCAAAACTGAGATCGTCGCCGCGCTGACGCCGGAAAGATAGATGGGGACGATCCGCTTTTCGTGCGCCCCATAGAAGATGGGCAGGAGGAGAACGAGGACGAGCATACCGGTCATCAGATACATATTTCCGGAGGACAGCGCCAGGGCGGAGATGGAACCAAAGACCGCCAACAGATAGGGAGAGAGGGCAAAGTGGGAAATCAATGGGAAGGTAAGGCAAGCCAGAACCGTCAGAACCGTCAGCGCGGTCAAGACGAACCATTCCTGCTTTGTGCACCGCTCCGCACATTTTCGCGTTTCGCCATGATCGCCGTCATCTTGCCGAGCCATTTCGTCAGTAGAACAATGTGGCGCTGCCGAAGGCGATGATCAAAACAAGCAGCAGATTGCCGGAATCGATGAAGGCTTTCATCGCCGCCCATTTGGATATCAACATGCCGAAGGGGGCCAAAAACATACCGCCAATCCCAACGATCATAAAACTGGCCAGGCGGGGCATACGGTCGAAGAGGCCGTCCATATCTTCAATATCGCGGCTGCCGATATTATGCTCCGCCGTGCCGACACAAAGGAATAAAAGCGTTGGTAACCGCGTGAAAAATAATGAGCATGATCCCGGCCCAGACAGCGCCATAGGTGCCGATGCGCAGGCGACGATCAGGCCCAAATTCGCCACGGTGGAATAGGCGAGCACTTTTTTGGCATTGCTTTGAAATGGCGGCGAAGGAAGCCAACAAAAACGTTACGCCGCCGACCATCATCGTCATAATGCCCGCCACATTCCAGCCGAGAACAGGGGAAAGCTTGATGATTAGAAAAACACCGGCCTTGACCATCGTCGAGGAGTGGAGCAAAGCCGAAGTGGGGGTAGGCGCCACCATCGCACCCAAAAGCCAACCGGAAAACGGCATCTGGGCCGCTTTGGTGATGCCGGCGAAGGCCAGCAGCGCCGCGGGGGAGAACCAGCCGCGTACCCATGGTTAGCATAGCGCTGAGTTCCAAGTATGGTGAAGCTGCCCAGGACCCGATGGCGAGGCCAAAGCCCAAACCCCCGAAAAGGTTCATGATCAGGGCCTTAAACGCATTGTTCTCATTATCCTCCGTTTCATCTATAGCCGATCAGGAAGAACGAACAGAGCGTGGTAATTTCCCAGAAGAAGTGGCCAAAGCAGATTGTTGGATACGACGATGCCGAACATCGCCGCCAAAAACGGGAACATCTAGGAAGAAGAACGGGGCGCTCCTGTCCGCCATTTCCTTGTGGTGCGGTGAAAATCCTTCATATAACCAAAGAGTATACGGTGATCAGGCTGCCGACGCCAATGATCAGCACCATAATCAAGGACAGTTCATCCAGGTACATCCACTGGCCACCTCAATGTGGTGGGCGACGCCAAGTTCAAACCAGACGATCAGCGGCACCTGCGCCGCCACAAGCAGTGAAGCCAAGTATTTTTTGTACTTGATGCCGAGGGCGAACAGCAAAATGCCAAGCCGATCTCCACCGCCATCATCAAATTGTTGACCAGGCGCCGGAAATGTTGAACGCCGCTTCCCCGATGAAAATGTGGTGACAGCCAAAAAGATGGCAGTGCCGGCAAGCCGCCGCGGCCGATAAAACGATCGCCTTCCGTAGCCCGTCGGCCTTGCAGACGAGAAGCGCCAAAGCTACGGCCAAAGGGAATAAGATCAGAAAAAATACAGTGTTCAATATAATCTCCTCTTTCCTCTAATTTTCGCGTCAAGACCCATTCGTTTCACATAGCAACTATGTGCGACCCTTGACATGGCCTCCTTCCTCGGCTTTTGCAAATGCTTTTTCTCTGAAATTCCAATTAGTTTCATGTGGAACTATATCTACCCCCATTATATCCAGCGGCAGCGAAATTGACAAGAGAATTTTCTGAAAATTACTGCAAATATTTTTTTAAAATACACTGGAAATTTTCGTTGTGATTTTGCGCGAAAGATGCCAATATTTTCGGCGGCTTTTCCAATGGCAAGCGGTTTCCCGCCGCCGCCGGCGCTTGGCGGGAACGGGCCGACATTGCCGCCGCCGGAACCGGCCTTTGGCAATTGCAAAATCCGCCAAGAAATGCTACAATTTGAGCGAGAAATCCGCCATCGCTTGGCCGCGAACCGGGGACGGTGTGCGCTCCCGGCTTTCCCGGCAAAGCTTGGCCTTTCCGGAGATGCGCGCCAAAGGGGGAAGGAAGATGAAGGGTTCGCGCTTTTGGCTGGCCGCCGTCGCCGGGGCCATCCCGGCTTTTACCGTCTTCGCCTTTTTTCTTGCGGTTTCGGAATGGAGCGGCGGCGCCCGCCTGGCCCTGCTCTTCGCCGTTCTCGCCGAAGGCGGGTTCTTTGCCGGCGTTTTCTGGCTGGAAAGGGCCAATCCCCGGCTGTTTCGCCCCGGCGCCTGGGCCGTCCTGGGGGTTTACTGCCTGGCGGCGATCGCCATTTCCTTCGTCTTTTTGCTCTCGGCGGCCACGGGAATTTTGGGCCTGGTCGGCCTGCACTTGATTTTGGCGGTTCTCACCGCCTTCATTCTCGTCATGATGGCCCATAGCGGTGAAAGCGAACTGCTTTCCGCCGGCATTCAACAGGAGCCGCCGGCCCGGAAAGAGGAAGAGGAACCGGCCTTGGCGGCGGAGCCCCAAGCGGTGCTGCAACGCATGTTCCGTATGCGCAACCGCGCGGAAAACCAAGTCCACGAGACGGAGCTGGAAAAGCTGCACCAGGCCATCCGCTATGCGGAACCGCCCCTTTCCCGCAGGGAGGAGGCTTGGCTGCACGACAAACTGCAAAATCTTGAGGCGGTGCTGGCCTCCGACGATATCGACAAGGACATCCGCGTCACCCTGAAAGCCAATGACATTTTAACCTTTTTTCAAAACCGGCAGCGGGAGAACGGCGGCGCCCGGCCTTGAATGGCCGGGAACTGCAATGTTCCGCCGGGCGGCCCCAAAAATACCATAAGAAATCAAAAAAGGCCGGCCGTTCCGGGTATGCCCCGGGTTACGGCCGGCCATTCGTTTTAAAACCTGCATCGTTCTTTTTGGGGCGAACTTCGGTTCACCGCTTTTTTTCGTTGCGGCCCTTGCCCAGGATTCCGGTCACCCTGATGGCCGGAGCCTTTTGATTTTCCCGCCGCCAAGCCTCGAAGTGTTCCCGTTCGGCCTTCATCTGATTTTCCAGCAGGATCACGCGTTCCACAATGCGATTGTGTTGGTCCATCTTCGCTTCGAGCACCTTTAGCCTATGCTCCACCAGCCGATTGCTGGCACGGATGCCGGCGAGGCTGCCAAACACCGTTCCGAGCAAGGCCAAGGCGGCGACAAGGATTTCTGTCGACAACAACGGGGCCCCTTCGGCGTCGCACTTGGGCGCCGTATAGGTGAGGGCCTGCGCGCTGTCGCCGAAACCACCGG
>JAXGQJ010000020.1:0-41017 GCA_040766505.1 Clostridiales bacterium | reverse complement strand
AAAAACCATTTTAACCGCAAACCGGGGGTGTGCCGAAAATGGCACACCCCCGGTCGCTTGGGACTGGTAGACAAAATTTAGAAATTGAGGGCTGTCGCAAAATATATTGCGACAGCCCTTTTAGAAATCGTTATTGAATCTTTTACGTTTCTGTTCTATGCCCGGGGCGATTATTCTACGGTCACGCTTTTGGCCAAATTGCGGGGCTGGTCTACGTCGGTTCCCCGCATGACCGAGGCATAGTAGGCGATCAACTGTAGCGGCACCACCGTGAGGATCGGGGCAAGCAGATCCGGAACCTTGGGCAAAAAGAGGGTTTGATCCGCCACATCTTCCAACCGATTATCCCCTTCACAGGCAAAGGCCAGAATTGAGCCGTGCCGCGCCTTCACTTCCTCCATATTGCTGACCATTTTCTCCATAACCTCCCCTTGGGTGCAAACGCATAGAACCGGAATATCATCGACAATGAGAGCCAAGGTGCCATGCTTCAATTCCCCCGCCGCATAGGATTCCGCATGGATATAGGAGATTTCTTTTAGCTTGAGGGCCCCTTCCAAGGCGACGGCATAATCGAGGCCCCGACCGATAAAGAACGCGTCTTCCCATTTCGCGACATAGGCGCTCATCTCTTTGATATCGTCGACCAATGACGTCAATATCGTTTCCACCTGGCCGGGGATGCGATAAAGCTCCCGCACCAGGCCTTCAATTTCACTTTGATCCAGGGCATCCCTGATTTCCGCCATATAAAAACCCAGCAAGTACAAAGCCAGCAACTGGGTGCTGTATGCTTTCGTCGAGGCAACGGCGATTTCCTGGCCGGCGCGGGTATAGACCGTATCGTCGGCTTCCCGGGATACCGTGCTGTTCATGACATTCGTGACGGCGATGATGTGGCTGCCCTTTTTCTTTACTTCCCTTAAAGCCGCCAATGTGTCCGCCGTTTCACCGCTTTGGGACACCACAATGGTGAGGGTATTTGAGCCAATGATCGGGTCGCGATAGCGAAATTCCGAGGCGATGTCCACTTCAACCGGAATGCGCAACATGCGTTCATAGACATATTTCGCCACCAAACAGGCATGATAAGCGGTGCCGCAGGCCACCATCACGATGCGCTGCAAATCTCGGATCATCGCCGGGGTAATTTTCAAATCCCCCAAATCGATGCCGGTTTTGCCGGCGCTGATCAAACGGCCCGCCAAGCAATCCCGCAGCGCACGGGGCTGCTCATGGATTTCTTGAGCATGAATGGTCATACCCTTCTTTTTCCGCCGCTTTCGCGCTCATCGTCAATTCTTGGAACTCCCTCTCCCCGGCGACACGATCCCGATATACGGTGATACCGTCCCGCGTTAAATCGGCGCTTTCACCGTCTTCCAAAACGAGATAATGGTGGGCATAGCCCAAGATCGCCGGAATGTCCGAGGCGATATAATAGCCGTCGTCGCCAATGCCGATAATCAGCGGATTGTCCTTTCTTAAAGCCACGAGACGGTCGGGATCCAGATCGCTCATAAAAACGGCGGCATAGGAGCCGCGTACCTTTTCCTGAACGGCCCAAGCGGCTTTCAATAGGTCGCCTTCAAAGTATACGTCGGCCAGGTTCGGCAGCACCTCGGTATCGGTTTCCGATGAGAAGGCATGGCCGCTGCCGGTCAGTTCCCGGCGCAATTCCAGATAGTTTTCGATGATGCCATTGTGCACGACGGCAAAATGGCCATTGCAATCGCGATGGGGGTGGGAATTGGCATTGGAAGGCACGCCATGGGTCGCCCAGCGCGTGTGCCCGATGCCCATCGTGCCCTGTAAATTGTTGCCCTCCAATCTTTTTTCCAGGCATTCCAATTTGCCGACGCTTCTCGTTACTTGAATGCAGCGGTTTTCTTCATAGGTCGCAACCCCCGCCGAATCATAACCTCTGTATTCCAGCCGTTTTAATCCGTTCATCAAAAATGGCAAAGCCCTTTTCTTGCCGATATATCCAACAATACCGCACATGCAGAGTTTCTCCTTTCACAGGGAATTCTATATCTATATAACGGCTATATATTCGCCGGGGTTCCCAAAATTCCTTTTCTTAGATTTCTTTCTCGATGATTTCGGTAAGGGAATCCATAATGTGGGCGAGTTCGTCGGCGTCCGCCGCCTCTCCCATGATCCGCAACAGCGGCTCGGTTCCGGAAAGCCGCACGAGGAGGCGGCCGTTCTCCGCCAACCGCCGCTCCGCCGCCACAATCGCATCGTTAATGCGCGGATTCGCGCGCCAGCTTTCCCGATCCGATAAAGTGATATTGCGCAAAATCTGCGGCAAGGGTGTCATGATGCCGGCCAATTCCGTCAAGGATTTTCCGGTTTTTGACATGATGGCGAGAACCATTAAACCGGACAACATGCCGTCCCCCGTGGGATTGTATTCGGAAAGGATGATATGTCCGCTCTGTTCGCCGCCGACAATGGCGCCGCATTCCTCCATTTTCCGCATCACATATTTGTCCCCTACCGCCGTCTCTTCCAGCCGGATGCCCTTGTCCTTCATCGCGATTTTCAGACCCAAATTGCTCATGACGGTGACAACCAGGGTATTGTTGACAAGTTTGCCTTCTCCCTTTAAATGGTTGGCAATGATGGCCATGATTTGGTCGCCGTCCACCATCCTGCCTTCCTCATCGCCGAGGATCAGCCGATCCCCGTCCCCATCATAGGCGATGCCGATTTGGGCGCTATAAGTTTTGATTGCTTCCAACATTTGTTTTGGCTTCGTACTGCCACAATTTTCATTGATATTAAGGCCGTTATAGGCCGTCGCCAATGGGTGGACGGTGGCGCCCATTTCCTCAAAAAGGCCGATGGCATAGTCGCTTGTGGCGCCGAAGGCCGTATCCACCACGATCTTCAAATCCCTTAGATCAAGGGGGAAAAACCCTTTCAACCTTTCGACATATCGTTTACCCCCCGAAGGATAAGGGACAATGTCGCCAATCTCCGCCCGCAGCGCCTTTTCAGGGGCTATAGCGGCGGCGATCTTTTCCTCCAGCTTCGCCTCCATCTCCTCGGCCAACTTTTTGCCGTCGCCGCCAAAGATTTTGATGCCATTGTCATAAAAAGGATTGTGGGAAGCGGAAATCACGATTCCGGCATCCGCCGCTTCCTCCCGCACAAGGGCGGATACGGCGGGGGTGGGGATGATACCAAGGTCATACCCGTCCCCTCCGGCAGAGGCGATCCCGGCAAACAAGCCCCCGGCCAGCATCGGGCCGGAAAGCCGCGTGTCCCTGCCCAACAAAATTTTGGGGCGGGACTTCCCTTCCCGCAAAATTTCGGTAAAATACATCCCGATCTCATAGGCCAACTCGGCCGTAAGCAGAAGATTGGCTTCTCCGCGCACACCGTCTGTTCCAAATAGTTTTGCCATGATCCGCTCCTCATTCCTATTTTTTTTGAATATGTACTGTAACCGATTCCGGTTCAATCTGCACGGTATCCGCCGGAAAAAGAGGCGTCAGCGCCAGCGGATGCGATCCTTCCGCCCTTCCCGCCACATCGACGGAGAGCCCGTTTCTCCCGTCGCCCCGCCCCGAACGGTGATCTTGGCGGTGGCGGGTTCCACACTGTACGTATATTCATCAGAGCCGTTGACCACCTGATCGCGGACTTCCCTCGTTTCGGCAGGCGGGTTCTCCGTTTCTGTCCTTGGCGGCAACGGTGATCAGCTCAACACTTCACGGTTGCCAAAATAACGCAGAGCTTCCGGCAATTTCAATGTGGTTTTCGTCGTTACCGATTTTTTGAGCCGCTGACGTCCACCGGTTCCGTCTCCACATTGGCGACGCGTTGCAGCAGAGCGGCGTCTCCATACACCGTCACCGTCTCGGGGTCGCCGACAATCGATGCAATGGCATATCCCGGCGCAACATTGCCCTTGGTTGGAATTTTAACCGGCAAGGTGGCGCTGGTGGCACTGCCGTCATTAAAAATGGGCACCACAACGCGAATCGTCGACGGGGAAATGGTGAAACGATCCGTGATATAATTTCCTTCGCCGTCTTTCACATAGACCGGCAATTGGGCGTCAAAGGATTCCGTTCGGCCCGTCAAGTCCACAAGCACAAACACATCGCCGATGGTTTCCACATCGGATTTGGCCCCGCTGACCGTGACCTGTGAAGGGCTGAGGACGGCGGTTTCCGCGCCGAAGCCTTCCGCCGGTTTTCCCTCCCCAAACCGCACCTTAACCTCCGCCACGGTTTTTTCCTCACTTTCGATGCGCACCAGCGCATAACTGGGCGTTAAAGACAAAAGCCGGGCGGTAATGGGGGTGGTGGGAACAACTTCCAGCCGGTGTTCGCCTTCACCAAGGCCGGACAAATCGACATAAGCGCCAAGGCCGCCGGCTTCCAGGCCACCGCCGTCCAGCACCATGCGCACGGTTCCGGCATCTCGGTGACGGAATATCCCGCTTCCAAATTGCGGAATTCCAACGGCACCGTATAGATGACATTCGTTTTTGCCCCTTCGGGGCCGGTAACATAAAACCAAATAATCGCGGCTAGGATCAGCGCCCAAATCCGATAATGCCAGTTTCTGTCTTTCAATGTTTGCAGCCACGCTTTAAACTTTGCCATCTTTCCGCCCCCTTCCATTCCATAGCAGGCGGTATACCGGCACCCTTTCCTGATAATAGAATGCTTCAAAGGCATCGTCGAGATTTTCTTCGGTTTGGTTGAGGCGAATTTCCCCTGCCGCGCGATAGACAGGGAACCTCTCTCCTCCGAGGCGATTAAAACCAAAGCGTCGGAAATTTCGCTGATTCCGATACCGGCGCGGTGACGTGTCAGGCCGCTGGCCCAAATCTTCTTTGGCGCTTAAAGGCATGATGCAACCGGCGGCCATTACGCGAAAGCCGCGGATCAAGATGGCGCCGTCGTGCAGGGGCGCCTTATCCTTAAAGATGCTCATCAACAGCTCATAACTGACCTTCGCATCGAGTTCGATGCCGGTTTCCGTCTGTTCTTTCAGTCCCACTTCCCCTTCAAAAACCAGCAACGCGCCGGTTTTTGTCGCCTGCGCGATTTCGACAAAGCGTTTGATTTCACCGAGAAATTTTAATTGCGCATCATTGAGGGGGTCGCCGCTCTTGAATCGCATGCCCTTCCTTCCCAGTTTTTCAAGGGCCGTACGCAATTCCGGCTGGAAGATGATGGCAATGGCCAATAAAATGACGCTCCAGCTTTTATCCAAAATCCAATGGATCGTCTCCAGGTGGGCCCAGCCGCTGATGAAATATACCCCAAGCAGAATCAGAACCCCTTTTAACAGATACATGGCCCGGGTGTTTTTTAAAAGCAGCAAAACGCGGTAGATCAAAAATGCGACGATCAGGACATCTAAAATTTGGATCATGATCTGCCAAATGTTCAAAACAATTCTCCCCTCTCGGTCTTATTTCAATTTTTCGACGAATGAAGGAAAAAAACCTTTAAAATAGGCAACAAAAATCCCGGTTTGGTGGTATTATTTATAGTAAATAGAATTTGAATGTTATATAATAAGGGCATCCGCGGGCTTTCATTCAGCTGGCGATCGGTTTTTTCGGACGCTTTGCCGGTTCTGTTTTGGTTTTATGGAGATGGATGGATGAAGGAAAAAAACAAACTGAAATTCGGTGATCATCTTGTTTTTTTTATCGCCCTTTTTGTGCTCGGCTTCATTTTAATTTTGGCGGTAAAATCGGAAATCAGCGCCAACCAAATAGGGGAACCGGATCACAATGCGGTTTTGATCGCTATGATTGAGGAAATGGAACGGGAAAACGGTGCGCTGGAGGCTTCCATCGCCGCGATCATGAACAGTGCCGAACAATTGCGATCTTCCGACGATTTTGATGCCGAGGCCCTGGCCGAGATTACCGAACGCAATCAATCTTTGCGTAAGAACGCCGGTATGACGGAGATTGGCGGCGATGGACTGGAAATCGTTTTGAACGACAGCGAAGAGGCGGCAAACGGCGAGTTTCCCCGGGAAGCCTATATCGTTCACGACAAAAATCTGCTCTATCTCGTCAATGACCTTCGCCCCTTTTGCGAAGCCATTTCCATCAATGGCCAGCGCGTCGTCACGATAACCGATATTCGCTGCGTCGGTACGGTGATCCTTGTCAACCAGACCAGGCTGGCCCCGCCCTATCAAATTCTTTGCATCGGTTCCCAAACCAAACTGATGGCGGCATTGGAAAAATCGAGCGAATACAAGTCGATCCTCGCCTCACCCTTGCGCATCGACGTTCATAAAAAAAGTGGTTTAACCGTACCGGCCTTCAAGGGGTTTTTTGAATTTCATTTTGCTACAATTGTGGAAGAAGCCGGCGCCGCCGCGGCGACAGCAGAAACGACACCGGAATGAGGATGGAAAGATGATCTGGTTACCGATCTTGGGTTTGGCCGCCGGATTGGCGTTGGGCACCATCAGTACCTTTATTGTGCCTGCCATTTATGTAAAATATCTGTCGATCGCCGTTCTCGCGGCCCTCGATTCTATTATGGGCGGCGTTCGCGCCGCGCTTAACCGCAATTTTGACCGCTCGATCCTGTTGACCGGCTTTTTTTTCAATGCGATTCTCGCGGCGGGCCTCGCCTATTTCGGCGACCGCCTCGGCGTGGATCTTTATCTCGCGGCGGTGATCGCCTTTGGCATTCGCCTGTTCAACAATCTTGGCGGCATACGCCGGGCTTTGCTTGACCAATCAAGGCAGAAAAGAGCGGCGAAAAAGGCACTGAAAGCCGCACGAACGGAAGAACAAAGCGGGGGGGAAACGGAGGATTTGGCGCCGAAAACAGCCGTCGAACCGGAAAGCAAAACAACTTCCGGCCACGAAAACAAAAAGGAAAGCGGCGAACGCCGCCGCGGAAAACAGCGCAGCGGCAAAACCACCGACATAAAGGCGCCGCCGCCGGAACTGCAGGTTACCGTCATCCAATTCCCGGAAGAAGAAGGCGACGGGGAGAAATCCGATGATGAAAAATAAAAGCTGGGCCACGGTAATCACCATTTTATGCCTGCTGTTTGGTTTGTTGATTTCGGTGCAATACAAGACGCAGCAGGCCGCCTCCTCTTCTTTGGACACCCAGTCGGAAGAGGATCTGGTGGCCATTCTACAAGAATTAAACGGCAAACGCATCAGCCTGACCCAGCAGCAAGCATCATTGCAAAGTTTAGACGCATTACAGGCGGAAACCGATACGGAGAGCGCCGCCTTCGCCAATTTGGAGAATGAAAACCGGAACCTTGCCATCGCGGCGGAGGAAGTCGGCATTGAGGGCGAATCCCGCTTTGAAAGCGATGACAATATTTTGAGCAGTGATTTGATCGATATCGTCAATGAGCTTTGGGTTTCCGGCGCCGGGCGGGTGTCCGTTAATGACATTCGCGTCGGCGGCGGCACCCATATCGCCACAGCCTACATCGATGGCAATAAAGAGCTTGTCCATCGCCAGCGGCCGTTGCAAAGCCCCATCATCATACGGGCCATCGGCAATGGCGAAGATTTGAAAGCCGGCATGGTTTTTCCCGGCGGCATCATCGACGGGTTAAAAGCCGCTTATAATCTGGAGCCGGCCATCGCCGTTGAAAAAAAATTGCGGCTTCCCGCCGAAAAATAAAGCGCGGGTTTTCTTTGACCGGGCGCATAGAAAACGGCGAAAAACTGGGATTCCCTTCTTTAAAATAGATGAAACGGACAAAACGGATGGAACGTATATGTGAAACGCAGAAACGCGCCCCGCTGGCGGAGGCGCTAAAAGAAGGTCGTATCCTTTGACGTTCCCGGCCACAAACAAGGAAAAAGCGGCCGGGAGCTAACGGATTATTTTGGCGAAAAATGCGTCGCCCTCGACCTGAATGCCAGCAAACCACTGGACAATGCCACCCGCCCGATTTCCGTGATCCGGGAAGCGGAAGAACTGGCCGCCGCCGCTTTTCACGCGGGCCACGCGTTTTTTATGACCAATGGCACCACGGCGGCGGTACAGACGATGGTGTGCAGCGTTTGTCGCAATGGGGAGACAAGATCATCATGCCCAGGAATGTCCATAAGAGCGCCATCAATGCGCTGATCCTCGGCGGCGGCGTGCCGGTTTATGTCAATCCCGGCGTCGACAAAACCCTTGGCATCAGCCTTGGCATGTCCGTTGAAGGGGTAAAGGAAGCGATGGCGGCCCACCCCGACGCCAAAGCCGTTTTCGTCAACAACCCGACCTATTACGGGGTTTGCGGGCATTTGGAAGCAATCGTGGCCCTGGCCCACAAAGCGGGCATGAAAGTCCTCGTCGATGGACCACGGCACCCACTTCTACTTTCACGAAGGGCTGCCGCCCAATGCCATGGACGCCGGCGCCGATCTCTCCGCCGGTAGTGCCCTGGAAACCGGCGGTTCCCTAACCCAAAGTTCCATCTTGCTCATGGGCAAAGGGGGCGATGCCGCGGCGCTGCGGCAAATCATCAATTTAACCCAGACCACCAGCTCCAGCTACCTCTTGATAGGCCCGCTCCCTCGACCTGGCCCGCCGCAACCTGGCCTTAAACGGCAGCGCTTTGTTCGACAATGTCATCGCCATGACGGAGACCATACCCGAAAAAGAAATCGATAAAATCGGCGATTTACCGCGCCTTCCGGGAAAATCTCGTGGCGATTCTTTGCGCTGGGCCCACAACTCATCCCCCGGGATTTGGGATTGGCGGGAATCCAGGTCTATGACCTCCTTAGGGATGAATACGGCATCCAAATCGAATTCGGCGATATCGGCAATATCCTGGCCATCATTTCCGTCGGCGACCGCCGTTGGAGCTGGAACGTCTGATCGGCGCTTTGGCGGAAATCAAGCGTTGCATGCCGGCGTATCCATCGATATTCTCGACCATGAATATATCGACCCCCAGGTGAGCATTGCGTCCGCGATCGGCTTTACGCCCCTTCTGCGCCTTTGCCCCTGGCAAAAAGTATCAGCCGGATCAGCGCGGAATCGGTGATGGCCTACCCGCCGGGGATTCCGGTTTTGGCGCCGGGAGAGAGAATCAGCGCGGAAATCTTGGAATATATCGCTTTCGCCAAAGAAAAAGGCTGTTTGCTGATGGGAACAAAGGACGGGGAAATGAAGGAAATCTATGTTGTGGAGGAAAAATAATGGAACTATGGTACAGCGAGGAACATACGAAGGACGTTAAATTTTCCATACGCGTCGGCCGCCAGCTCGTTTCCAGGCGCAGCGAATTTCAAGCCATCGACGTTTTTGAATCCGACGCCTTTGGGCGCTTTTTTACTTTGGACGGCCTGATCATGGTTACGGAAAAGGACGAATTCATCTATCATGACATGATCGTCCATGTGCCGATGGCGGTTCACCGCAACGTGGAGCACGTTTTGGTCATCGGCGGCGGCGATGGCGGCACCGTCAGGGAGCTTTGCCGCTATGCCACGGTGAAAACCATCGATCTGGTGGAGATTGACCGTATGGTGGTGGAAATATGCAAAGAATACTTCCCCATTACCGCTTCTCAATACAGCGACCCCAGGGTTTCTCTTTATTTTGAAGACGGTTTAAAGTTCGTTCGGGCCAAGGAAAACCACTATGATTTAATCATCGTCGACAGCACCGATCCCTTCGGCCCCGGTGAAGGCTTGTTTACAAAAGAATTTTACGGCAACTGCTATAAGGCGCTAACGGACAGTGGCATCCTCGTTAACCAGCACGAATGTCCGTATTATGCCGACTATGCCACCTCGATGCGGCGGGCCCACCGGCGCATCAGAGGGTTTTTTCCCATTGCCAAAGTTTACCAGGCCCATATCCCCACCTACCCTTCGGGGCATTGGCTGTTTGGCTTTGCCTCCAAAAAATATGACCCCCTCGCCGATCTCGACGCCGAAGGCTGGAACCGTCTGGGGCTCAAAACAAAGTATTACAATACGGATTTGCATCGGGGCTGTTTCGCGCTGCCCAACTATGTATTGGAGATGCTAAAGGAGGTGGAGGATGAATAAGGACAATCCCCCCTTCATCGGCTGTGACCGGGATTTTCACTGTGCCGACATCGTTCTTTTCGGCGCACCTTTCGACGGCACCGCCAGTTACCGGCCGGGGGCCCGCTTTGCAACGGCGGAGATACGCCAAGCCTCCTATGGCCTGGAAACCTATTCCCCGGTCTGCGACCGGGACTTGGGGGAAATCAACGTCTGCGACCTCGGCGATTTGGAGCTTCCTTTCGGCAATCCCCGCCGCGCGCTGGATGCCATCGCCGCAAAAACCCGTACCGTCGCCGCCGCGGGGAAGGTTCCCATCCTCCTCGGCGGGGAGCATCTTGTCACCCTCGGCGCCGTCGAGGCCCTTGCCGAAAAAGAAAGGGAACTGCGCATCCTGCATTTCGATGCCCATGCCGACCTGCGCGACACCTATCTGGGAGAAAGCCTTTCCCATGCCACCGTTTTGCGCCGCTGCCACGATCTTTTGGGAGACGGCCGAATCTTTCAGCTCGGCATTCGTTCGATGACAAAAGAGGAAGCGGATTTTGCCGCTTCCCATCTCAGACAGCATCGCTATGATCTCGATGCCGGCGAAGATTTTTGGGAGGAAATCGCCGGCTTCCCCCTTTACATTACCATTGACCTCGATGTGATCGATCCCGGCTTTTTCCCCGGCACCGGCACGCCGGAACCCTGCGGCGTCACACCCGCGGCGCTGTTCTCCGTTTTCCGCCGCCTGCAAGGGATCGAGATCGTCGGCTGCGATCTGGTGGAATTGGCCCCCCACTATGACCATAGCGGCATCTCCGCCATCACCGCCGCCAAGGCCCTGCGGGAACTCCTTCTCCATCGGAAAGAGACATTAAGAAACCACCGGTTTCGCTCAAAACAAGCTCCGGCTCCCGCACAACCCCTGCATCCGACGCCCCGCTTCAAAACAGGGGGCGCTTTTCCGTTTTACAGCGCGGCAATGATGCGTTCCGTCATCTGCGCCGACCGGTGGCTTTTCCGTAACCGGCAATGTCGGCGGTGCGCCAACCTTCCTCTATTACCTGCTCTACCCCAATTTCAATGCGGCGGGCGTATCGCCCGGAAGCCGTAGCGCAGCAGCAGCGCCGCGGACAAGATGGCGGCGATGGGATTGGCCTTGTCTTGTCCGCAATGTCCGGTGCGGAACCGTGAGAAGGCTCGAAGAATCAAATTTCCCGTAAGCTTGCCGAAGGCGGCATCCCCAAAAGACCGGCGATTTCTCCCGCCAAATCCGAAGAATATCGCCGAAGGTATTCTCCGTCAGCAACACATCAAAGCGTTTCGGCTCCCGAACCAGCTGCATCGCGCAATTGTCCACATAGAGATGGTTCACTTCCACATCGGGGTAAGCGGCGGCCATTTCCGTCACAACTTCCCGCCAGAGGCGGCTTGTCTCCAGCACATTGGCCTTATCGACGGAAGTCAGTTTTTTCCTCCGGCCCCGGGCCGCTTCAAAAGCGATCTTGGCGATGCGGCCGATCTCGGATCGGCCGTATACCATTTCGTCGATGGCGGTTTCTTCACCGTCCGGTCTTCCCTTCGCTTTGGGCGAAATAAACGCCGCCGGTCAATTCCCGAACGATCAGATCGGTACCCCGCAAAACCTCGGCTTTGAGCGACGAGGTTCCGGCCAGGGCGGGATAGGTCACGTGGGGCAGGTGGCATAAAGACAGAGGCTTTTCCGCAGCGCGAGGTGCCGCCGGTTTCGGGGGCGGAGGGCCGGGGGCAAATGGTCGTACCGGGGCCCGCCAACGGCGCCCAGCAAGATCGCGTCGGCATTCTTGGCCTGCTCTTTTGTTTCGTCGGGAAAGGGTTGGCCGGTGGCATCATAGGCGGCGCCATAAATCCAATCGCGCAATTCCAGGTCGAGTTCTTCCAATTCCGCGGCAGCGGCCAAAACCTTTGCGGTACCGTCGGTGATTTCCGGGCCAATGCCGTCGCCGGGCAACAGCAAAACGCGATATGCCGTCATACTTACTTTTCCCTTCCCGCAATGTAGCGCATCAAACCGCCGGCGGCGATGATTTCTTCAATAAAAGGGGGGAACGGCGGGCTTTGATAGGCTTTGCCATTGCTGAGGTTCACAATGGCGCCAAGATCCGTATTGATTTCCAGTTCGTCCCCTTGTTTCGTATCCCGTAAAATATCTTCAACTTCCAGAATCGGCAAACCGATATTGATGGCATTGCGGTAAAAGATCCGAGCGAAACTGGCGGCGACGATGGCGCGATGCCGCAGGCTTTTGATCGCGATCGGCGCGTGCTCCCTCGAGCTGCCGCAGCCGAAATTCTGCCCGGCAATGATGATGTCGCCGGGGGCGACCTTTTTGTAAAATTCCGGCACCAGGATTTCCATGCAGTGGGGCGCCAATTTCTCCCCGTCGCTGGTGGTAAGATAGCGGGCGGGAATGATAACGTCGGTATCGACATGAAAGATTACGAAGAGCCAGGCTTTTCCTTTCAAAATCATTGGGCCATCACCTCCTCCGGATGGGCGATACGGCCCAGAACGGCGGATGCCGCAGCCACCGCCGGGCCGCCCAAGTAGATTTCGCTTTCCTTAGGGCCATCCGGCCGACAAAATTGCGGTTGGTGGTGGAGAGCACTTTTCTGGCCAAAATCCCCATGGAGCCGCCAAAGCACGGCCCGCAACTGGGGGTCCCCACCGCCGCGCCGGCTTCCACCAAATCGGCGATGATGCCTTCCCGGATCGCGTCGAGGTAAACCTCTTGGCTGCCGGGAATCACGATCAGGCGCGAATGGGGATGCACGCGCCTGCCCTTCAAGCCGCCCGCAGATCGTCGGACGGCCATTGGTACAGGAGCCGATGAACACCTGATCCAACAACACATCTCCGGCATCCCGCATCGACAGTATTTTCCTGCAAATGGGGGAAGCTGATCTTCAGGCCAGCGTTTCCAAATCAATTTCCATTTCGTCCTCATAGACAGCATCCGCATCGCTACAAAAGAATGCGCCTTCCCGGTCGCCCCGGCCTTTGCCATAAGTCCGGGTGATTTCGTCGGCGGGGATGATGCCGTTTTTCGCCCCAATATCGATGGCCATATTGCAGATCGTGAAGCGATTGTCCATCGAAAAGGAGGAAAGCCCTTCGCCGCCATATTCAGTACAAAGCGTCGACGCCGATCTCCCCGATGATATGGAGGATGATCTCCTTGCCGCTGAGATAGGGCGCAAGTTTTTTTCCCTTTAGGATAAAGCGGCGGCTTTTCGGCACCTTAAACCAGCTTTCCCCTAAAACCATCGCGGCGGCGATGTCCGTCGTCCCCATACCGGTAGAAAAGGCCCCCAGCGCCCCATAGGTACAGGTATGGGAATCGGCGCCGAGCACCAAATCCCCCGGTTTCACCAAGCCTTTTTCCGGCAGTATGCAGTGTTCAATTCCCATCTGTCCCACTTCAAAATAGTGCGCAATGTCCGCGGCCTGGGCGAATTCCCGCAAGATTTTCGCCTGTTCCGCCGCCTGAATGTCCTTATTCGGAACAAAATGATCGGGAACAAGGGCGATTTTGCGACGGTCGAATACACGGCCCCGATTGTGGTTTTCCAGCAATTGAATCACCGGCGGGCCGGTGATGTCATTGGCCAAAACGAGGTCAACCCGGGCACGCACCAAATCACCGGCCCGCACCTCCGCCAAGCCCGCCTTTTGGGCCAGGATTTTTTCGCTGACGGTCATCCCCATTATACGGTTCCTCCCAGGGTTATCATTTCCTCGTCGCCGTCTTCCTGCTCACATTCGTGGATCGCCCGATTGATGGCATTGACATAGGATTTTGCCGAGGCCTCCAAAATATCGGTGCTGATCCCGCGGCCGCTGAAAGCGCAACCCATATATTCGATCTGGCTGACAACTTCGCCGATGGCGTCATTGCCGCCGGTAACGGCATTTAAGGCATAGTGATTTAAGGTCACGCGCACACCGGCGCATTTGTCGATGGCATTGAAAATAGCGCTGACCGGCCCTTCGCCGCAGGATGCCTCCACCCGCACGTCCTGTTCGCTGGAGAGGCGCACCGTCGCCGTGGAGGTGATGCCGGTGCCGGAGGAAATATGAAAGTATTCCAGCTTCCAATGTTCCGGAACGGCGCGGATCTGGTCTTCCACCAAAACTTCAATGTCCCGGTCGGTCACGGTCTTTTTCCGATCCGCCAGGCTCTTAAAGTTTTTAAAGATGATGTCCAGATCCTCATCTTCCACATGAAAGCCAAGGTTTTCCAGATAGTCCTTGAAACCGTGGCGGCCGGAATGCTTGCCGACCACCAAATTGTCATTGGAAAGTCCCAATTCCCTAGGATTCATAATTTCATAGGTGTCGCGGTTTTTCAAAACGCCATCCTGATGAATGCCGCTTTCATGGAGAAACGCGTTCTTGCCGACGATCGCTTTATTGGGCTGCACCGGAACATTGCTGATATTGGCGACCAGACGGCTGGAACGGCCGATTTCTTTAAAATTGATGTCGGTTTCGAATGCCAGCCGGCCCTTTCTGGTTTTCAGGGCCATGACAATCTCTTCCAGCGAGGCATTCCCCGCCCGCTCTCCCAGGCCATTGATGGCGCATTCCACCTGCCGCACGCCATTTTCGATCGAAGCCAAAGAATTGGCCACCGCCAGGCCCAAGTCATTGTGGCAATGGCAGCTCCAGATCGCCCGGTCGGCGTCGGGCACCGCTTCCCGCAAATTTTTAATGAATTCGCCGAATTCCAGCGGCAGGGCATAGCCCACCGTATCCGGCACATTTAAGATTCTGGCCCCGGCTTCAATGGCGGCCTGGTAAACTTCGGCCAAAAAAGCGGGGTCGGAGCGAAAGGCGTCCTCACCGGAAAACTCGACATATTCAAAAAGGTTCCGGGCATAGCGCACCTTTTCTCGTACGGCGGCAAGCACCTCTTCCCGGCTTTTCTTTAATTTATATTGCATATGCACATCGGAAGTGGCGATGAACACATGGATGCGCGGGGATTCCGCCCCCGCCAAAGCTTCTTTGGCCGCATCGATGTCCTTTTGATTTAAGCGCGCCAAGGCGCAAATCGCCGGGCCCCTGACGTTTCTGGCGATATTCGTAACCGCGTCCATATCCCCGGAGGAACTGATGGGGAAACCGGCTTCGATAATATCAACATTGAGCCGCGCCATCTGCTGGGCGATCTCCAGCTTTTCCCGGACATTTAAACTGACGCCGGGGGTTTGCTCTCCGTCCCGCAATGTGGTATCGAAAATATATACTTTATTTTTCATTTTTCTCCTCCATAACCATGTCTTCTAAAGACGCGCCGCTTAATACGATCGGAAACACCATATCCTCCTTGTCGAGGATGCATTCGATGAGTGCGGGCCCCGATTCGGAAAGGGCGCTGCACATCACCTCCTTACAGGCGTCCGCTTTTTCAATACGGTACGCTTTAAAACCATAGGCTAAGGCGATCTGAAGAAAATCCGGATTTCCCGGCAGATCGACGGCATAGTAAGCCCTGCCGCAATAAAAATGCTCCAACTGGCGTACCAGGCCCAAACAGCCATTGTTGAACAGAAGAATCTTGATATCCAGGTTTTGGTCGCGAATCGTGGCCATTTCCGGCAGGTTCATCTGGAAGCTGCCGTCGCCGGTGACGGCGACCACCGTCTTTTCCGGCGCGGCGATCTTCGCGCCGATCGCGGCGGGCAAGCCATAACCCATGGTACCAAGGCCGCCGGAGGTTAGGAAACAACGCCCGGCCTTTACCTCCAAAAATTGGGCGGTAAACATCTGGTGCTGGCCGACGTCGGTGCTGACGATGACGTCCCCATTGAGAATTTCATTCATGGTACGAATCACCAGCGGCGCCGTTAATTTGTCTTGCCGCAACGGAGGGGGCCAAAGCTGTTTAAGGCCTTCCGCCCGTTCGAGCCAAGCGGGGTTCCGTTTCGGTTCCAATTGGGAAAGGAGATCCCGCAGGGCCAGAGCGACGTCGCCGACAATCGGAATCTTAGGCCGCACATTCTTACCAATTTCCGCGGGGTCAATGTCGATGTGGATGATCTTGCCGTGGGAAGCAAAGGCGGACAGTTCTCCCGTCAGCCGGTCGTCAAAACGGGCGCCGATGGTGATCAAAAGATCACATTCGCTCATGGCAAAATTGGCGCCGGGGTTTCCGTGCAAACCCGGCATCCCCAAAGACAGCGGATGGGAGCTGTCGATGGAGCCGATTCCCATTAAAGTATTGACAACCGGCGCGCCGATTCGCTCCGCCAATGCCACCACCTCCGCCATCGCATTGGCGCTCATTACGCCGCCGCCGCTGTGGATCAGGGGCCGCTTTGCCTCCTTGATGAGGCGAACGGCGCTTTTGATCTGGTTGGGGTGGCCTTTCGTCGTTGGTTGGTAACCGGGCAGATCCAGCTTGCCGCTGCCCTCGCTCTCGGTTTTCGCGGCGGCGACATTTTTCGGGATGTCGACCAAGACCGGGCCCTTTCGGCCGGTGCCGGCGATATGAAAAGCCTCGTCAATGATGTCGGCAATCTCGTCGGCATCCTTAACAAGGTAATTGTGCTTTACAATCGGCTGGGTGATGCCGGTGATGTCAACCTCCTGAAAGGCGTCGGTACCGATCAGATCCGTGGACACCTGGCCGGTGATGAGCACCAAGGGAATGGAATCCATATAGGCCGTGGCGATGCCCGTCACCATATTGGTGGCGCCGGGGCCGGAGGTGGCCACCGCTACGCCGACTTTGCCACTGATCCGCGCATAGCCGCTGGCGGCATGAACCGCCGCCTGCTCATTCCTGGTCAGAATATGGCGAATACCGCTTTTGCCCAAACAATCGTATACGGGCAGAATCGCGCCGCCGGGATAGCCAAAAAGCAGTTCGGTGCCGTTCTTTTCCAGAGCGGCAATCAACACATCCGCGCCGGTTTTGCTCATCATTTCCGCCCCCCTTCCTTCGTGCCCCGGGTTAAGGCGACCTTCCCGGTGCGGGCAATTTCCACAATGCCAAAGGGCTGCAAATAAGATTCGATGGCTTCAATTTTTCCCTGGTCCCCGGTGGCTTCGATCATAAAGGTTTTGGCGCCGATGTCGACGATTCTGGCCCGGAAAACGTGGAGAATCGTATCCATGATTTCCGCCCGGGATTCCGGCGTCACCTTTACTTTGATCAGCACCAGTTCCCGGCCAACATAAGGCTCCGGGGTCAAATCCTGGATTTTAATGACGTCGATCCAGTTTATACAACTGTTTTGTCACCTGTTCGATAATGCGGTCGTCCCCTTCGACGACGATGGTCATCCGGGAAAGGCCGGGATTCTCCGTCGTTCCCACCGCCAAACTGTCAATATTAAAACCGCGGCGGGAGAAAAGACCCCACCCGGGAAAGGACGCCGGGCCCCGTTGCGGACTTGCACCGATAAAACATGCAGCATAAAAATCCCCCTTATCGCAATAGGATCGCGCCCGCCGATGCGGAAGAGACGCGCTTGGCATATTTCGCCAGGTACCCTGTTTTAATCTTGAGTTCTTTCCCCTGCCAAGCCGCCTTTCGTTTCGCCAATGTTTCATCGTCTACCAAAAGCTCCAGACGATGGCCGGGAATGTCGATGCGAATCCGATCCCCATCTTCCACCAAACCGATCGGGCCGCCTTCCGCCGCTTCCGGCGAAATATGGCCGATGGAAGCGCCCCGGGTCGCACCGGAAAAGCGGCCGTCGGTCAAAAGCGCCACCGAAGAGCCTAGCCCCATGCCCTGCACAACGGAAGTGGGGGTCAGCATCTCGCGCATGCCGGGGCCGCCCTTGGGCCCTTCGTAGCGGATCACCAGCACCTCACCGGGCCGGATGTTCCCCGCCAATAAAGTCGCCACCGCTTCGTCTTCGCTGTCGAAAACCCGGGCCGGGCCTTCATGGCACAACATTTCCGGGGCACCGGCCCCCTGTTTTACAACGCTGCCGTCGGGGGCAAGATTCCCCCTCAAAATTGCCAAGCCGCCCGATGCCATATAGGGATTATCGAAGGGACGAATGACATCCGCATCTTCGATCGTAGCGTGTTCGAGGTTTTTGGCTATGGTTTGGCCGGTGACCGTCGGCAGATCCGTATACAGCAAATCCCGTTCGGTTAAACGCTTCATCACACCCCCTATGCCGCCGGCGGCATAGAGGTCTTCGATATGGTGGTGCCCGCCGGGGGCCAATTTGCATAGCTGGGGCGTTTGATTGCTGACCTCATTGATGCGATCCAGATCGATCCGCACACCGGCTTCATGGGCGATGGCCGGCAGATGCAGCACCGTATTGGTGGAACAACCCAAAGCCATGTCGACGGTGAGGGCATTGGCAAAAGCCCGGTCGGTTAAAATATCCAAAGGAAGGATATTTTCCTTCACCAGGTTCATGACTTTCATGCCCGCCTCCTTCGCAAGGCGGATCCGGCCGCTGTGAATCGCCGGTATCGTGCCGTTCCCCGGCAAACCCATGCCGAGGACTTCCGTCATACAATTCATCGAATTCGCGGTAAACATGCCGGAACAGGAGCCGCAGCCGGGACAGCAGTTGTTCTCGATGGCGAGCAATTCCGCCTCGCCGATGGTTTTGGCGGCATAGGCCCCCACCGCTTCAAAAGCGGAGTTCAAATCGAGAACTTTGTCTTGATGCCGTCCGGTCATCATCGGCCCGCCGCTTACCACCACTGCGGGCAAGTTCAAACGGGCGGCGGCCATCAGCATACCGGGAACGATTTTATCACAGTTGGGAATCAAAACCAATCCGTCCAAGGCATGGGCCGTCGCCATGACTTCGACGCTGTCGGCAATCAATTCGCGGCTGGCCAGCGAATACTTCATGCCATCGTGCCCCATGGCAATGCCGTCGCAAACACCGATGGCGCCGAATTCCAGCGGGGTGCCGCCGGCCATGCGCACACCGGCCTTCACAGCATCGGCAATGGTGCGTAGGTGGAGGTGGCCGGGGACCAATTCATTAAAGCTGTTTACAATGCCTATTAGAGGCCTCTCGATCTCTTCGTCTATCAGTCCCAATGCTTTGAGCAGGGACCTTTGCGGTGCTCTTTCCGGTCCTTTTTTCATGCGATCGCTGCGCATGGCCGCCACATCCTTTCTCAGCCTATGAAATTTCGCAATATTTGTACTATTGCAAATGCTCATCTCGTTTTTAATATATTTTTTTATTATAATCGGAAAAATATGGGGATGTCAAGCAATATTTCTATCTGCCCTGCACGCTTCGGGCAAGCGGTTGGCCTGTGGTGAAAATGGCGGCAAAGCGGGATGGGGCGTCCGGAGAAAAGAGCGCAAAGACAAAGCGCCGCTTCCTGCTGTATAAAATACAAACCACAGCAAAAACCGGCGCCGGTGCATTCTTTATTTGATGTGTTGGGGCTTTTGCGTAAGCCCGCCGGCCCTTTAGTCCTTTTTACCGAAGCGCACCTTTAGATCGCGGTACAGCGGCGCGGAGATAAAAACCGAAGAATAGGCGCCGCTCAGGATACCGATCAGCAGGCCGGTGACGAAAACCCGCGTCGTTTCACCGCCAAAAATCATTAAGGCCAGCAGGGTGACGACGGTGGTGAGATTTGTATTGATCGAACGGGCCAAGGTCTGCATGATGCTGTCGTTCACCATCAGGTCAAAATCCGCCCTTTTGTACAGCGGCATATTCTCCCGTACCCGGTCGAAAATAACGATCGTCGCATTGATGGAATAACCGATCACCGTCAGGATCGCGGCGATAAAACTGCTGCCGATTTCCAATTGGAAGATGGAAAAAATGGCGAGCACCGTAAAGGCGTCATAGAGCAGTGTGATGATGGAGGTGACGCCAAAAAGGAATTGAAAGCGAATGCTGATATAGACAATCATTAAAATACTGGCGATCAACAGCGCCAAAACGGCGCTTAAAGTTAATTCCCGGCCAATGGTGGGGCCTACCAGTTCGTTGCGGTTGACGGTGTTTTCGCCGAAGGTTTCCGTCAACATCCGCATCAAAGCGTCGCTGCCTTCCTTGGTCGTAATCGAGGTGCGGATATTAAAACCGCCGTCTCCCGCTTCCTGCACCGTTGACGAATGGTCCTCAAAATTGGCGATGGCATTTCTCAGTTCCGTAACGTCCACATCGTTTTCAAAAGCAATTTCGATCAATGTGCCGCCGGTAAAGTCGATGCCGAGGTTTAGGCCCTGCACCGCAACGGAAATGAGGCCGGCCAAAACAATCAGGATGGAGAAGCTATACCAAATTTTCCTTTTTCCTATCAGATCGAAACGAAAGTCTTTAAGTTTACCCATGTTCGTCCACCTCCCTTATGACCGGTACAAGGATTTTCTGCCCAATGTGCTGTCTTTCATCGCCAAATTAAGCAGAAATCTCGTGAAGACGATGGCCGTAAACATACTGACCAAAATCCCCAGGCTCAGGGTGATGGCAAACCCCTTGATCATCGTTTGCCCGAAATAAAAGAGGACGACGGTGGCGATCAAAGTCGTAACATTGGAGTCTAAAATCGCCTTAAAGGCCCGCTGGAAACCGGAGCGAACCGAGGCAGCCAGGGATTTACCACGCCTAAGCTCGTCCTTTATTCGTTCGAAGATGATGACATTGGCATCGACGGCCATCCCCATGGAGAGCAGGAAAGCGGCGATGCCCGGCAATGTGATGGTCGCCTTGATGCCAATCATCGTCCAGATCAACAGAATTCCGTATAAAACCAAGGAAATACAGGCCAAAAGTCCCGTCAGGCGATAGTAAACGATCATAAGCAGAAAGATGCCGCAGATACCGTAAAGAATGGCGATATAGCTTTTTTGCAGCGATTCGGCGCCCAACTGGGGGCCGACGGTTCTCTGTTCGATCACCTCTACGTTTACCGGCAAAGCGCCGCTTCTCAGCAGCGCCGCTTTATTCGCCGCATCTTCGTAGTCGAAATCCCCCGTAATCTCCGCCTTACCGCTGGGGATCTTCTCGTTCACTTTCGGGCTTTGCAGTTCCTCATTGTCCAAATAGATGCCGATGGTCTGGCCGATCAGGCGCTCGGTGGCGGCGGCAAATTTTTTCGCCCCTTCCGCATTGAAGGTAAGGTAAATGACGCCTTTCCCATTGCTTTCCAAAATGCCGGCACGGGCATCCTCTAATTCGCTGCCGCTGACGACGACATTGCCTTTGGGATCCCGAAATTCCAGCTTGGCCGTTTTTCCCAGGGTTTCCAATGCCTGGTCGGGATCGGTAACCCCCGCGAGCTCGATGATCAAGCGGTCGCTCCCTTCCCTTTGGATCAGTGGTTCGGCGAGGCCGAAGCCCTTGACGCGTTCCGCCATGACGGCGGACAAGGTTTCCATCTGGCCATTGGTTACTTCCGAACCTTCATCGGGAACCGCCTGCATCACCACGTGAATACCGCCCTGCAAATCCAGGCCGAGGTTGATAAATCCCGGTGCGAAGCGGATGGTCAAAAACAGGGCTGCACCGAGGATGATTGTGATGAGCAGCAATGATAGTATCCCTTTGTGCTTCATGGTTTCATCTCCTAACAAGTTCATATGAAAACAAAATCGTATGGAAGGTGTAGACCCGGTTTCAAAGGGCCCAAAAGAAAAACTAAAATCCTTGACTGCCCCGGGCCGTTCGGCCACCGTGCCAAGGAAATTAGCCATATAACGCAGGGAAAGAACGGCGCCCCGTTTCCGGCAAATCCAAACCGGGGAACCATTCATCTCAACGTTCTCTTAACTGACAACTCTTCCAATGGCGCTTTTGTCTACCTCGATGTCCACATTGTTGCTGACGCGCAGCCAAACGGTTTCGTCTTTAAGCCGCGTCACCTCCCCGTGGATGCCGCCAATGGTTACAACTTCTACGCCCATGGCCAAATTGCCAACCATTTCTTGGTGTTTTTTCGTGCGCTGCCTTTGCGGGCGGATCAACAAGAAATAGATAATGCCGATAATCAAAGCAAAGTAGAGTACTGTACCCCAGATACCCATATTTTCCATTTAATTTAGTCACTCCTTTTTTTCCTAATGCCAATATTATAGTGGATTCTTTGTGCTCTGTCCAGTTATAATTTACCGTATGCGGTGGATTTTCCGCATTTCTCTTTTTTTATCTCACTCCTTCACATTTTGTACATTTCAAAAAAGCGGCGCCGCTCTTTTTCAAAAGTTCCCGTTTGAATCGCTTCCCGAATGGTCTTCATAATCTGCTGCAAAAAATGAAGGTTGTGGATGGTGGTGAGGCGAAGGCCCAAAATTTCATCGGCCTTTAACAGATGCCGAATATAAGCCCTGGTAAAATGGCGGCAGGAATAACATTGGCAGCCCTCTTCGATGGGGCGAAAGTCCTCGGCATAGGCGGCGTTTTTCAGCACCAATTTCCCCTCCGGCACGAAAACGGTGCCATTTCTAGCAATTCGGGTCGGCAAAACGCAGTCGAACATATCGATGCCCCGGGCAACCCCTTCAAACAGGCAATCGGGGCTTCCACCCCATCAGATAGCGGGGCTTTTTTGCGTCCATCAGCGGATCCAATACTTCCAGCATCTCATACATGATGGGCTTGGGTTCCCCGACGCTGAGCCCGCCAATGCCATAGCCGGGAAAATCAAGGGACTGTATCCGGGCGGCGCTTTCCCGCCGCAGATCGGCAAAGGTGCCCCCCTGCACGATGCCGAATAAATTCTGGTACGGATGCCCGTGCCGGGCCTTGCAGCGGGCCGCCCAATCCGCCGTTCGCCGCATCGCCTCCTCCACATACCCATGAGAGGCGGGATACGGCGCGCATTCATCGAAACACATCGCGATGTCGGCCCCCAGGGCCATCTCGATCTCCATCACCTTTTCCGGCGTAAACAGATGGCTGGAACCGTCGAGGTGGGATTTAAACCGCACCCCTTCATCGCTGATCTTGCGCATCGGCCCCAAGCTAAAAACTTGAAAACCGCCGCTATCGGTCAAAATCGGCCCATCCCAAGCCATGAAGGAATGGAGGCCGCCGGCTTTTGCCACCAGTTCATGGCCGGGCCTAAGATAGAGATGGTATGTATTGCCGAGCAAGATTTGGGCGCCGGTGGCCTTAACCTCTTCCGGCGTAACGGTTTTTACCGTGGCTTGGGTACCGACGGGCATGAAAGCCGGGGTATCGATGGTTCCGTGGGCGGTGGCCAATTGGCCGAGGCGGGCCGCCCCATCCTTCTTCTTGATCTCAAATCGCAGCATACACTCTCCTTATACAATCAGCATCGCATCGCCAAAACTATAAAAGCGGTATTCGTTTTGGATCGCGTGCCGGTAAGCGTCCATGATTTTTTCTCTACCGGCCAAAGCGGAAACCAACATCAAAAGGCTGCTTTTGGGCAAATGAAAGTTGGTGATCAGACCTTCCACCGCCTTAAAGCGATAGCCGGGGTAGATATAGGCGTGGGTCCAGCCTTCGCCGGGGCAAATGATTCCCGCCCCGTCCGCCACCGTTTCAAAACCCGGGTAGAGGTGGTTCCGCAGGCGATGATCCGGCCGCCGGCGGCTTTGGCGCCATTGATCTTTTGGGCCGACGCCGCGGTGATTTCATAGTATTCGCCGTGCATCTCATGGTCTTCAATGTTTTCCTGCCTCTACGGGACGGAATGTGCCGAAGGCCGACATTTAAGCGCACTTTGGCAACGGCGACCCCCTTCTCCTCCAATGCGGACAAAAGCGCCTCGGTGAAGTGAAGGCCGGCGGTGGGAGCCGCCACCGAACCGGGGATGCGCGCAAAAACCGTTTGATAGCGGCCTATATCGCCGTTATATTCTTTAATATAGGGGGGAAGCGGCACCGTCCCCGCCCGGTCTAAAACCTCTTCCCAGATGCCAAGATAAGAGAATTCGGCGATCCGGGCGCCGCCGCTTGCCACCTCACAGATCCGTGCCCGCAGCGTCGGCTCCTCAAAAACAATTTCGTCGCCAGGGCGCACACGGCGTCCGGGACGGGCCAAGACTTTCCAGCGGTCACCGGCGATTCTTTGCAGCAAAAAAAGCTCCACCCGCGCACCGGTTTTCTTTCGCCCCAATAGGCGGGCGGGAATTACCTTGGTTTCATTGATCACCAAAACATCGCCGGCCCGGAAAAAGCCGGCGATTTCCGAAAACATTTTGTCTTCCAGCTGTCCCGTCTGCCGATGAAGAACGAGCAGCCTGCTCCCGTCCCGGGTCGGTGCGGGGGTTTGGGCAATCCGTTCCGGCGGCAACACATAATCAAAATCCGCTATTTTCATCGTTCATCCCTTATAGCTTTTGAAAGACAGCCTGCCATTATTCAGATTTTTATTAAAAAAGTACTGAAGAATTTCAGTATACGGCTTTCCCTGCTCCGCCATGACGCAGGCGCCCCACTGGCTCATGCCGACGCCATGGCCGTAACCCCTGCCTTTAAAGACCACAAATTGGCCGCTTCGAAAAATGGCATTGTCGAAATCCTTGCCGCTGATGGTGGTGGTTTGACGGATCACCGAGGAGGAAGAAAGGCGCTCGCTGACAAAGACATCATAGAGTTGGCTGCGAAAACCGAACGCCGTCCGGGCCGCGCTTCGGTTGAATGTGACGGTATTGGTGCTGCCGACAAATTGGATCGAAGCGATATAGCCGCCGGTATTGCCGCCCCGGTCGATGACGATGGACTGCAAGACGCCCAGGCTTTTGCCGGCGGCATTCTCCGCCGCGGCTTTGATATCGGCCCAGGAATATATTTTTGTCCAAAGATAACTGGTGGGGAACTTCATTGAACCGCCGCTTTGGAACGGAAGGCCATCATAGGGAACCGTAACCCCTCTTAAATAGGGATAGCGATTGGGGTCGCTGCCCCAAACGTCCTCCACATCGGCGGTATGGCCGCCGGTATTGGCGCAATAATACCCTTCCACCAACACCTCGTCGCCATTGTCCTTTTTATAGTACATCACTTGGCTGCTTGTGGCGTCCACCGCCGCCTGTATTTGGTTCCAATTGCCCCTGTCGCGCCCGGCCCGGCCTTCATATACCTGATGGGAAGTGGTGTTTGTCACATCGTAGGAACCGGAAGCATTGCTTTTTTTCCAGTAAAAAGCGAGGCAGCGGGAAGCCACGGCCTGGGCCTTCAAGGCCTCGTCGGCCGGAGAATAGCCGCCGATTTCCGGGCCGACGACGCCATACAGATATTCTTCCATCCCCAAGGTATTGACGAGGTAAACGGTGCCGGCGCCGGCACCGCTATTGTATAGAACCACGGCGTCCCCATTGTATGATTTGTCGCCATAAGAAAAATAACTGGCCGCTGTGACCGGGGCCAATGTGATGGCGCCGCTGCCGGTATAGCGATTCCCCGCCGCCGTTACCGTGTAGGCATTGGCGTTCATCTGGATGGCGACGGTTTGGCCCGACGCCACCGTCGCCAGCACGCCGTCGGCATTGGCCAGCGTATACTGGCCCGCGGCGACTTGCAGTGAGAAATTGCCGGTTTGGTTGGTGCCGGCGGCCAAACGGACACGGATGGGATTTTCATAGGCAAAAACAGAGCCGCTGCATATAAACAGCGCCGCAAACAGCAGAGAAAACAGCAGGAGCTTTTTTAGCGGTTTCATCGTTTTCCTCGGTTCTTTCATTTTTTCCATTGTCCCGGTTTTTTTCATTGTTTATCTCCTAAAAAACAGGTTGGCGATGATCGTAAGCAAAAGGCTGATCACAATGCAGGTGCCAAGGGGGAACCAGAATGTAAAATTTTCCCTCTTTACAACGATGTCGCCCCAAAGGCCGTGAAATCCGAAACGCGACAATATATAAAGGATGGCGCCAAGCCCAAGGAGCAAAACGCCGAAGAACATCAATATTTTAGCGAGATTTTGCCATTCCATTTTTCTTTACCTTTTGAAAGCGATCCCTTTCGCTGAAAACGCAACCGCAATACTTCTGCCGGTACAGACCGCGGCGTTCCGCTTCCCCTTGGCCCCAACGGAAACCGGGCCGAAAATCCCGGTACAGAAACGGGATGCCCAATTCCTTGCCGACGGCATGGCCGATGGCGGCGATGGCCTCATGGTCCTGGTAAGGACTGACAAGAAGGGTGGTCGTAAATCCGTCGGCCTTTTGGGCGATGCCGCAGGCGGCCGCAGCCCGCAACCGCAGGCCATAGCAGTAATGACAGCGCTTGTCCGCCGCCAATGCGCCGCTAAGGAAGGATTCCAATGGATAATCCCTGTCGATCAAGAGCGGAATGCCGTCCTCCAGCGCCACCTGTTCCAAAGCGTTTTTTCTCGCTTTCCATTCCCGGTAAGGGTGTATATTGGCATTGGAAAAGAAGAGCGAGATTTCCTCACCTTCCTCCCGCAAGACGGCGGCGGGATAGAGGGAACAAGGGCCACAGCAAGCATGGAGCAGAAGCTTCATTCCTTTTCCCCTCCCTCTTCCTCTTCATCTTCCTCTTCATCTCCGAAGAGGTTTTGCTCCGTACCCGGCAGCGGCTGGCCAAGATAGCGGTAGGCATTGGCCGTGGCCAGCCTTCCCCGGGGGGTTCGGTTGATAAAACCGAGCTGCATCAGATATGGTTCATAAACGTCCTCCACCGTATCGGCGCTTTCATTGATGGAGGCGGCGATGGCTTCCAGGCCGACGGGGCCGCCATTGTATTTTTCGATGATGGCCAGAATCATCTTTTTGTCCACATTGTCGAGGCCCAGCGGGTCGATTTCCAGCATATCCAGGGCTTCCAGCGCCACACCGCCGTCGATATACCCTTCGGCCTTGACCTCCGCGAAGTCCCGCACCCGCCGCAATAGCCGGTTGGCAATCCGGGGGGTGCCGCGGGAGCGCCGGGCGATTTCCTCGGCGCCTTCCGGGGACAATGGAATCTGCATCAGCGCGGCGGAACGCCTTAATATTTCCACAAGGTCTTTATTTTCATAATAGTCGAGCCTGCTGATTACCCCAAAACGATCCCGCAGCGGTGAAGAAAGCATACCCGCCCGGGTGGTGGCCCCCACCAAGGTAAAGGGCGGCAAATCGAGCCGCAGCGTCCGGGCGGCGGGCCCCTTGCCGATGATGATGTCGATGCAATAATCCTCCATCGCGGGATAGAGAATCTCTTCCACCGTTCGGTTCAACCGGTGGATCTCGTCGATAAAAAGTACGTCCCGCGGCTCTAAACTCGTTAAAATAGCCGCCAAATCCCCGGCCCTTTCGATGGCCGGGCCTGAAGTGGTGCGAATATGGACATTCAACTCACTGGCGATGATATTGGCCAATGTGGTTTTTCCCAAACCCGGCGGCCCGTATAGCAGAACATGATCCAATGCGCCGCCCCGGCGGGTGGCGGCTTCAATAAAAACGGCCAAATTTTCCTTTACCTTCGTTTGGCCGGTATAATCGGCAAAGGTGAGCGGCCGAATGCCCGCTTCCCCCCAGAGATCCTCTTTTTTTAAGCTGGAACTGACAATGCGGTCTGTTTCCAATTTCTACGCTCCTAAAACTTACTCAAAATCCGCAAGGATTGGCGAAGAATATCATCGCCGCTCAAAGCCGCATCTTTCGCCAATACCTTGGCCACCGCCCGTTTCGCTTCCCCCTGGCCATAGCCGAGCTGACACAGAGCCATCACCGCCTCGTGATCCTGGGAAACGGCATCGTTCCCCGGCAATTGCTCGATGCCGGAATCTGCGGCGATGGGCAATTTGGCGACGGTGTCCTTTAATTCCAAAACAATGCGTTGGGCGCTTTTTTTGCCGATACCGGGCACTTGGCTGAAAGGTTTTCACTTCCGTTCAATACCGCGGCGACCACCTGTTCCGGCGCAGCTGGTTTAAAACCGCCAATGCCGTTTTGCCGCCGATGCCGCTGATGGAAAGCAGCTGGCGGAACAGCAAAATCTCCTCCGGGCTAAGAAAGCCGAAGAGCAGCCATGCATCATCCCGAACGATCAGATGGGTATGCAGAAACACCTCTTCATATAGGCTATATTGCCCCGCCATCATGGCGAGAGGGCAAAATATCCGATGGCCAATGCCGTTCGCCTCCACAACCAGGCTGTCCTCGTCGGCGCTGAGAATTTTTCCGCGTATGGATGCGATCAATGTTTTTTTTCCTCCACAACAAACTTGCGGCTGTGCGCGTGGCAGATGGCGATGGCGAGGCCATCCGCCGCATCGTCGGGCCGAGGAATTTCCTTTAGATTGAGCAATGTTTTTACCATATATTGCACCTGCCCTTTGTCCGCCCGGCCATAGCCCACGATGGCCTGTTTCACCTGGAGCGGTGTATATTCATAAATGGGCAAATGGCGATGGGCGGCGGCCAGCAGGATCACCCCTCTGGCCTGTCCCACCGATAAAGCCGTTCTGACATTCGTATTGAAAAAAGCTCTTCCACGCTGCATTCGTCGGGCCGATAGCTTTCGATCAGATCGGTGATGCCTTGATAGATCATCACCAAGCGCCGTTCCAAGTCCGTGTGGGGCGGCGTATTGATGGTGCCGCAATCGATCGGGCGCAACCGATGGCCCACGCTTTCAATGATACCGTATCCACAGATGGCGGTTCCGGGTCAACCCCATTATAATCATATCATCACCTGGGCCTATTATAGCCGATTTGGAAACATTTCACAAGACCGGAGAAAGCAAACCCTTGGCGGGAATGCCGGCCGCGCCATCCGTCCTCACCGGGCGGCCGCCGCCAATATAACCGCCGGCCAGCCGATTTTTATCGCGCAAAAAGCGAAAAGCCCGCGGCGCAAAGGCCACGGGCTTGGGATTGCCCATTGCGAATGTTGGTTTTGAATCGGACGGAAGGGCTTTAAGCCACCGAATAAATCTTTACGTCGGGATCGGCGCTCCACAGTGGTTTTAAGCCGACAAACACATCCTTTTCGAACATCTCGCTGCCAAGATAAGCTTTCGCATTCTCAACGCTGTCAAAGCCGTGAAGCACCTGCACATCCTCATCGCGAATCAACAGGTCTTTAGACAATGCACCCCCGATCTGGTCCAGGAAGAGCTGGCGAAAGTCGGTATAAATCTTTGCCGCGGCGGGACGGTTTTCGGGCGCAATTGCCATTGTAATTTCCAAATAAGCCTTTACATTCATGTGATCTACCTCCATTGGTTTTATTTTGGATGGGTTTGATGGGTTTGATGGGTTTGATGGATTCCATGAATGCAGTATAACAGAAGTGACTTAACGCTGTGAAGATATTGGCAAATATATTAGTCGCTAATAATTTTCAAAGCGCAAGCTGCCCGCAGGTTTTACACGGAGGCAATTTCTTTTCCAATTCATCGCCTGTCACCTGCCGCGACCAGTGGCAGATGCTTTGCAAAATGGGGAGAACGGATCTTCCTTTTTCGGTCAGGGCATATTCCACCCTCGGCGGAATTTGCTCATACTGTTTGCGGCTGATAAGCCCGTCCGCCAGCAATTCTTTTAGCATGGCGGCCAACACGGCGTCGGTTATATTGCCCAGTTCTTTTCTAACCTCATTGTAGCGCATCAGATCCGCCGCCGCCAAAACACAAATAATCCTCGACTTCCATTTGCCGCCGAAGATGTCCAGTCCATATTCAATCGGACACATGATTTCTTTCTCCATTTTTGGCTTATACTTCAATTTCATCATCCCGTTTACTATAAAATATATAGTAACTATATCAAACGATTGTTGGCATGTCAATGGAGCGTTTTATTGCAGCGCATCAGATCCGGTTTAATCTCCCGTAACGGGAACCGTAACGTCCACCCATCCGCTGCTTGCCGCGATGGTGAACAATTCTTCCGGCGCCAGTTCCACGGCGGAGTTGGCGCTGCCGCAGGCGGGAAAAACCGTTTGAAAACGGCGCAAAGACGCATCGAGATAGATTTTGGCATTCTCCGCAACGGCAAAGGGGCAAACGCCGCCGACGGGGTGTCCCGTCAGCCGCAGGGTTTCCGCCGCCGAAAGCATCTTGGCTTTTCTGCCAAAAGCGCGCTTAAATTTGCCGCTGTTGACCTTCACATCGCCCGCCGTCACCACCATAATGCAGCCGCAATCGTCGGCAAAGGCCAAGGTTTTGGCAATTCTGGCAGCGTCGACATCAAGGGCCCGGGCCGCCAGATCCACCGTTGCGCTGGAAACGGAAAATTCGCGAACCGCCGACTCCTTATCCCATTGGGCCAAATAGGCCCGTACCGCGTCGATGCCCATCAATCCAACCGCTCCAACAGCGCATCGTCGATTTCAAAATTAAAATAAACGTTTTGCACATCGTCATGGTCGTCCAGCGCGTCATAAAGTTTCAGTACCTGGCGGGCCTGGTCGAGATCGTCGATGGTGACGGTGTTTTGTGGCGAACGGGTTACCTCCGCCTCCTCGATCCGGTATCCAGCATCCACCATGGCTTGCCGTACCGTTTCCAAATCCTCCGGCAAGGTGACGACCTCTCCCTTGCCCTCCGCCAAAACCACGTCTTCCGCGCCGGCTTCCAGCGCCAACAGCATCAATTCGTCGCCGTCCATGCCGTCCAGGTCGATGATAATGCGGCCAATCCGCCGGAACATCCAAGCCACGCAGCCGGTTTCCCCCAGATTTCCCCCGTTTCTTGAGAAAAGATAGCGAATTTCACTGGCGGTTCGGTTGCGATTGTCGGTCATAATTTCCAAAAGCAGCGCGGTACCGGCGGGGCCGTAACCTTCGTATACGATCTCATCAAAGTTGGCTTCGTTTCCCTCCCCCGCCGCTTTTTGAATGCAGCGGTTGATATTGTCATTGGGCATATTGGCGGCCTTGGCCTTTTGGATGATGAGCTTTAAGCGAAAATTTCCGTCGGGATCGGGGCCTCCCTGCCGCACCGCGACAATCAGTTCCCGAGAAATTTTTGTGAAGGCCTTGCCACGCTCTTCGTCGACCTTACCTTTTTTTCTCTTGATATTGGCCCACTTCGAATGTCCTGCCATTTGGTTTCTCTCCCTATCCTTATTCTTCCGGCGTTGCCGGCAGCCGCCGTTTATGGCCGGAGCTTTCATGCAATTTCATAATGGTCTCTTTTTTCTCGATCGGAACAGGCTTTCCGGCCAACAGATCGTCGATGGCGTCATAATCGACGCCCATTTCCCCCTCGTCGGTCTGGCCGCTAAACAAACCCGCCGACGGCGCCTTGGCCAAAACCGACGCCGGTACGCCCAGGTATTTTCCGGCGGCGAAAACGTCCCGTTTGCTCCAATGGGCCAAGGGAATCAGATCCACTCCGCCGTCTCCGTATTTTGTGAAATAACCGGTGAAAAGTTCCGCCGCATTGTCGGTTCCCACCACCAGATAGTTCAGATGGTTGGCAATGCCGTAGAGGGCCGTCATCCGCAGCCGCGCCGCCAAATTGCCCCAAACCAATGGATTTTTTGACAGCGGCATACCCCGGGACGACAAAGCGCTGGCGATGCCGTGATAAAGGATTTTTCGCTGTTCGGTCAAATCCAGTTCCAAGTAAGGCAAATCGGCCCCTTTTGCCGCCGCAATCGCATCGTCCCGATCGCGGGGGTCGCTGCCGCAGGGCAAAATCACGCCGAGGGAACGACCCAAAGCGGCCCGCCGGATCAAATGGCCCACCACCGCGGAATCGATGCCGCCGGAAAGTCCGACCGGAAACCGGCGGCGCCGGTTTCCTCTAATTTATCTTCCAGCCACTGCACAAGGGAATGGATTCTGCTTTCCATGATTCCGCCTCCTTCAGGCATGGCAAACTGTCGATGGCAATGGAAAGGATGGCAGCCGGTGGCGGCTTCCACCGTTTCCGCCGGGCCGACGCTCAAATGCGTTCCAGCAGGATTTTATGATCCACCAGCGCCATTTCTTTGATTTTTGCCTTGACGACCTTTCGGTGCCCAAAGATATTTTCCATAACAATTTCACCGTCGCCAGGATAGACCTTGTCCACCGATTCAAGAGAAGCTCATAGTCTTCATCTTCCGATTTGCGCAAGTATACATTGGCTTCACACATGTCGATTCACCCCCTGTGTAAGATTTCTTCCACCAGACGATCGATCTGGTGGGGCAAAGGTTCTTTGATGACGCCGACGATCTCGATCCGGCTCCTATTGACCGGCAAAAAGATCTTCCGCGCCTCGGATTCTCCGATGGCGACGGCCATGTTCGGCGTCACCTCGCCATACATGCTATTGGCAGCCAGAACGGAAATCGGCCCGGTGATGATGTCCACCTTTCCCACCGTATAAACAATGGCATTCTCCCCGGTGGCCCCTTCATTGGCGCCGGCTTTCAGCATCGCCGTCGTCGCCAAAGCATTGGTGCCCAAAGCGATAATTTCCGTTCCTTCCGGCATATTCTTTCGCAATTTATCGGTAATATGTTTGCCGATGCCGCCGCCTTGCCCGTCAATTACAGCAATTTTCATCGCATTCTCCCCATATTCTTCCCGCTTATTTACATAATAAAACAATCTCCTCAAATGTCAAGGCGAATCGATTCGACCAGGGAAACCAGCGCCGCCATTGCGCGGTTAAAATCAGCGGGATTTTGCCTCGGAACCCGCAGCGACTTTTTTAAACGCACTTCCACCACGCCGGCGCCGGCCATCAAAGCGGCGGCGGCAATGGAGGATGCGTCAAAAGGCCCGGCGCCGCCGAAGCGCACCCGGCCGATAAAGGGGCTCCAACTGGTCTCGACAATTTTTTCCACGGCGGCTTGTTTTGCCGGAACAAATGTTATAATTTCAGCGTCATAGGAAGCGGAGGAAGGAAGCGCGCCCAGATTGAGAACAAGCCGGATCTTTTCTTCCTCGACGGCGCGGGCCAATTTCTCCTTAAACCGGCAGGGTTGGTCGCGCTCCGGATCGCCGCCATAAAACTTTTTTAAAGCAAGCAGATGACAGTGGCAGGCTTCATGCAACAGAGAGGCAATGGCGCCGGTGGTTTCCGCCGACGGTTTTGGTCATTTTTGATCGCCATAGCGCACCGCCCGCGGCGCGGTGACAAGAATGGGAACCCGGCCCGGCAAAGACAGAAAAGGATCCGTCTGGTTCGCATCCGCCGCCCGGTCGGTTTTCGGAAAATGAACCCGCTCGACGGAAATGGCGGATATATGCCATTCCTTCAGCATGGTTTCGCTTCCCGTCCCGGCCCCAGATAAAGCCGGGCCAAAGTGTCGTACACAGCGGCGGCCGCATCTTTCCTGCCGAATTCCGCCGCCATCAGGCGCATATACTCCAGCCGCATCGGAACCCGGGTGAGGCAGTCGATCAGATTCGGCAGTTCCTCAATGTCCCGAACCAGCGCCGCCATGCCGAGATTGGTCAAAAAATCGGCGTTCCGGGTTTCCTGCCCCGGCAGAGGGTTGAGGATAATCATCGGCAATTGCATGGCCAGAGCCTCCGTTACCGTTAAGCCGCCGCTTTTTCCGATCAGCAAATCGGCGACGCTCATCAATTCCGCCACATTTTCCACATAGGAGAAAACCTGAACATCCGGGTTTCCTTCGGCAAGGCGGCAGAGCTTATGATAGAGGTCTTCATTCTTTCCGGCAACGGCGATGACCTGAAAATCCTTTTTCATCTCCAAGATCATCTTGGTCGCCGTATAGACGCTGCCAAGGCCGATGCCGCCCCCCATCACCAGGATGACGGGGCGCCCGTCAAGACCGAGCTTGGCCCTGGTGGCGACGGGGTCGTATGCCTTCGCGAAGTCTTCCCGCAGCGGGATGCCTTTAAAAACCAGCTTTTCTTCGGGAATTCCCTTTTCCAGGCATTCATGTTTCATCATTTCCGAAGGAATGAAATATAAATCCATGTGGGAATGGATCCAGAAGGCATGAACGCCATAATCGGTCACGATGCTGACCAGCGGAATCGTCATTCCCGTCCGTTCTTTGATCGCGGAGAGGATGCCGGCGGGAAAGGCATGGGTGGCGATGATGATATGCGGTTGAAAGCGTTCGATCAAATCGATGATTTTATGATATGAAATATAGGCCATCGCCTCGTTTACGCCGCTGCTTTGCCGCGAAGCTTCCGTATAATCATAAATATAGCCCCAAAGCTTGGGATTAAACTTCAAGGTGCTGAGATAGGAGCCTTCCAGGACTTTGTGAAAGAGCGGATTGATAAAATCCAAGGTGTCGATGATGCTGGTTTTACTGCCGCCATTTTGTTTTTTACATTGCTGAACAATGGCGCGGGCCGCGGAATTGTGGCCGGCGCCGATGGATACGGAAAAAATGAGGATATTGGCTTCCATGGCACTTTCTCCTTCTATCAAGTCAGGGAAAATCACGGACATTTTAACATAGATCTTACCAATAAACAAGGTTTCCCTGTTCATATATGAGAAGATGTGGTATAATAAACCCAGTTCTTTCCGCTGTTTACATCGTTCTATGTAAACGGCGCAAATGACATTTATTCCGGAGGTATAGCCCATGGCCGCAAAAAAAGGAGCCGCCCCGAAAAAAACAGAGAAACAGGGAAACGGCTTAAAGAAAAAAGCGAAACACTCTTGGACAAAACGCATCGTCTTGGTCTTGGCAACCTTGATTCTGGCAATGGTGGTGATCGGCGGCATCGTCGCCGGCATCATGGTGTTTGACGCCTATCGCGATTTGCCGGAATTTTCCGAAATCGAACAGGACGATAAAAGCGTTATGTTTGACAACAATGGCGATAAAATGGTGGAAATTCGCGGCGCTGAAAACCGGGTCATCGTCGATCTCGACCAGATACCACAATATGTGATCGATGCGGTGATCGCCACCGAGGACGCCCGGTTTTATAAACACAATGGCGTCGACGTGATCCGGATCGGCGGTTCCATGGTCGCCAACTTGAAAAGCGGCGCAAAATCCCAGGGCGCTTCGACGCTGACCATGCAGCTGGCGAGAAACGCCATCCTGGAAGACCAGGAAAAGAAGATGACCCGTAAGATCAAGGAAGCCTTGCTGGCGCTTCAAATTGAGCGCCAATATTCCAAAGATGAAATCCTGACGATGTATCTGAACGAGGTATACCTCGGCGAGGGCGCCTATGGCGTACAGATGGCGTCGACCCGCTATTTCAGCAAAGACGTATCGGAGCTGACCCTGGGAGAAGCGGCGATGATCATCGGCATCTTAAAATCGCCGGAACGCTATTCTCCCCTCACCGATTTGGAGAAAGCCACCAATGCCAGGAATATCGTTCTCTCCAATATGGTGCGCAATGGCAGCCTCAGCCAGGAAGAAGCAGACGCGGTGAAAAACGAGGAATTGGCCGTCAATCCGACGGAAATTGCCGTCTCTATCGACGGCTACTCCTGGTTTTCCGATTATGCAATCAAAGAGGCCGACGCCATTCTCGTAAATCTTGGCTATAGCCCCGGCAAGGTCTATACCGGCGGTTTTCGTATCTATACGACGATGAACCCGGCGGCCCAAAATGCGGCGGATGAAACCTATCGCAACAATGGGCTGTTCCCCAAAGGGGTCGGCGAAGATTTGCTGCAAAGCGCCGCCATCTTCATCAACCCGAATACCGGTGAAATCCAGGCGATGATCGGCGGCAGAAACTATGAGCAACGTATGGTGTTGAATCGCGCAACAGCCATGAAGCGGCAACCCGGTTCCGTCATTAAACCCATCGCCGTTTACGGGCCCGCCATCGATTCCGGCGTTTCCCCCAATACCCTTTTGAACGATTCGCCAAAAAACTATGGCAAATATAAACCGAGAAACTATGACGGAACCTATCGCGGTATGATCACAATGACAACCGCTTTAAAATATTCCGTCAACGTTACCGCCGTCGCCCTGTTAAACCAAATCGGCATCGATACCGGTTGGAATTTCGCCGTTAAATTGGGTTTGCCGCTGCTGGAGACCGACAGGGGCCTGGCGCTGGCATTGGGGGGGATCACCAAAGGTGTCAGTCCCCTCAACCTGGCCACAGCCTATAGCTGCTTTGCCAAGGGCGGTTACTATATAGCACCCACCTCCATTGCAAAAATAACCGACCGCAACGGCAATGTCATCTATACCCACACCGTTGATAAAAAGCAGGTTATGAGCGCCGACACCGCTTATATCATAAACAGCATGCTCAAAGAAACGATCAACAGCGGTACCGGCAGAAAAGGTTATATCGGCCGGCCCGCGGCGGGGAAAACCGGCACCACCCAGCTTCCCGACAGCTTCGGCAACCGGAAAGGGAATAAGGACTCTTGGTGGGCCGGGTATACGCCGGATCTTGTCGGCATCGTTTGGATGGGCTTTGACAGGGATTTAAGCGAGAACAAAAAGCCCCAGTATATGGTCAATGTTTACGGCGGCCAATATCCCGTTGTGATCTGGAAACAGGTGATGAAGGCTGCCCTGTCCGGGGTCCCCGCTTCCGACTTTGAAAAACCGCCGGGCTTTAAAACCTCAATCAATAAAACCGACCCTCCGAAGGAAGAAGAGAAAGAAGAAGAGACACCGGTAGAACCGACGACGCCGACAACACCGGAGCCGACGACGCCGGAACCTACCACGCCGACGGAACCGACGACGCCGGAACCCACCACACCACCGGAACCGACGACGCCGGAACCCGGCACGGATGCCCAGGGCCTTGACCCGGTATCGCTACGCCCTTTAGACTCCATATGGAGAAATTTTCCCTCCACCTTCGCGGGATAAAAATCAATTCACGCCATGTAAAGACGGCTGCCGACAAATGTCGAAGGCCGTCTTTTATTATGCAAAATATCGGGCGCCGGCAACCGTACAGGGTGTATTTCCGGTAGGAAAGAGACGCCTTTTGCCAAAAAGCCTGCGGAAGGTTTTGTATTTAAATGCGGGTTTTCCCCGAATCGCCTTATAAGGCCGGCAGGGGCATTCGGATTGCAATAGATTGGTCTGTTCCCGCTCCCACCTTTTACTGGCATAAAAATTGCACTGATATCATAACAAAGCAAACCCGATCGAGGATCCCGTTATCCTAGGGAGCGGCACAAATCTTCGAACGTCTCCACTACCAGGGAGTGAGAATCAAAAGGAGGACATTTAATGGAAAGAAGAGTAAAGCTACAGGATGCTTATGGCATGTTCATTGGCGGGGAATTTGTTCCGGCAATCAGCGGCAAATCTTTTGACAGCATCAATCCGGCCAATGGAGAACGCCTGGCGGAGATTGCTTTGGGCGAGGCCGCCGATGTGGACAAGGCCGTCGCCTCGGCCTGGGCGGCCTTCCCTGCTTGGGGCAAGACCAGCACCAGAGAGCGCTCGGACATCCTTTGGGCCATCGCGGCAGAAATTGAGAAACACCTTGAGGAATTGGCGGAAATCGAAACTCTGGACAATGGCAAACCCATTGAGGAATCCCGCTGGGACATCCACGATACCATAGACGAGTTTCGCTATTTCGCTTCTTGCCTCAGAGCAGAAGAAGGCCAGGTAGTGGAATATGATGACCACAACTTCTCCATCCTGCGCCGAGAGCCCCTGGGGGTTGTCGCCCAAATTGTACCTTGGAATTATCCTTTGAGTATGGGTTGCTGGAAGCTAGCCCCGGCATTGGCCGCCGGAAACTGCATCGTCTTTAAACCCGCCAGCAATACCTCTATCTCCATTCTGGAATTCACCAAACGCATATTTTCCTTTCTACCCCCGGGGGTGCTGAATATCATTACCGGCAACGGCCGCGATTGCGGAAGCGCTCTCATTCGCCACAAAGGCATCCGTAAAATTGCCTTTACCGGTTCCACCGAAGTAGGAAGAGAGGTCGGGGCCATTGCCGGCCACAATATCATTCCCTCGACCTTAGAACTTGGGGGCAAATCCGCCCATATTGTTTTTTCCGATTGCCAATGGGAACGGGCCTTGATCGGCGTCCACGGCGGCCTGCTTTATAATAGCGGCCAAATCTGTTCCGCAGGCTCCCGCCTTTTTATCCAGGCGGATATTTACGAAAAGTTTCTGGATGAATTGGCGATAAGATTTAACAAAGTCAAAGTCGGCAATGGCCTCGACCCGGAAACGAAGATGGGCCCGGTAATTGACGAGGCCCAGTTAAACAAGATATTGGACTACATTAAAATTGGCATTGACGAAGGCGCCCGTCTAGTTGCCGGCGGCCGCCGCCTGACCGGGCCCGAACACAAAAACGGCTTCTTCGTTGAGCCGACCATTTTAGCCGATGTAGACAATAAAATGCGCGTGGCCCGGGAGGAAATTTTCGGGCCGGTGCTGACTGTTCTACAATTCAAGGACGAAGAAGAAGTTATCGCAAAGGCCAATGACTCTTGCTATGGCCTAGCCGGCGGGGTTTGGACGCAGGATATCAACCGGGCGATGCGGGTAGCAAAGAGCCTCCAGGGGGGAACCATCTGGGTCAATGAATATGGCCCGGCGCCGGCGGGCTCCGCCTTCGGCGGCTACAAAGATTCCGGCTATGGCCGGGAGGTGCACCGTCAGATTCTAGACCATTACACCCAATGCAAAAACATCTATATCAATACCGGCGAGGAACCTTACGATACGTATTAAATCGCCCAATGAAATCCCTCCACCATCCTTTTCAGGCTTGCCGGCTCCCCAATACCGGGAAAAAGCAAGGAGATACAAGGCGTACCGAACCATCAGCAAATGTTTCGGTGCGTCTTGTAAAATTTGGGGGCATTGGCTATACTGGAAACCAGAGAGATTCGTGCTAAATTTACCCGCCTTCACTTTTTATCGCTTATATACAGGCAACCATCATTCCCGGTTTGGCTGTGGGAAAATTCCGGCGCCGCAAAGGAGGAGAAAACCATGAAAGTTCCGGAAAGTCATGAGCTCCAAGCGCTAAGGGCGGAAAATGCCCTGTTAAAAGATATTTTAGACAATATCCACGAGGGGATATTCTGCATTAACCAAAAAGGGGAGATCATATTATACAACCGCATATCAGAGCTAAATGAGGGGCTAAAAAAAGAGGATGTTCTGGGAAAGCAAGAGGTAGAAGTATACGGATATTCCGATTGGACCACGCAAATTGCCGGAAAGATTATGAAATCCGGCATTCCCCTTATTGAAGTGCCTTACCGCTATGTACTTCCCAATGGCCAAAACTCCAATATTATTTTTAGCGCCTACCCCTTTTTTTACCGGGGAGAGCAAATCGCGATATATAGCGTAGGGCGTGAATTAAACTATATCAACAGCTTTAATGCCAGCACCCTGGAAATTCAACGAAAGATGCTGAACAATGACTGCAATCGCCAAAAAAAGGAGGGCGCCAATTATACTTTCGGCGACATTATAGGCGACAGCGATATTACACAGAAAACCATTGCCATGGGGCATAAACTGGCCCTTCGGGACTCTTCGGTTCTTATCACGGGAGAAACCGGCACCGGCAAGGAACTCTTTGCCCATAGCATCCACAATGCCAGCCCCCGTGCGGGGGGGCCTTTTATCCCTGTCAACTGCGCGGCCATCCCCGCCACCTTGATGGAAAGTGTTCTTTTCGGCACGGTAAAGGGGGCTTTCACCGGCGCGGTAAATCTATCCGGACTGTTTGAACAGGCCGGGGACGGCACCATTTTCCTAGATGAGGTCAATTCCATACCCCTAGATCTCCAGCCAAAGCTGCTCCGTGTCTTGCAAGATAAGGCAATTTGCCGCATCGGGAGCAATAAAACGATTCCCGTCAATTGCCGGATTATCAGCGCCTGCAATGAAGACCCCCTCAAGGCGGTGCAAAAAAACCGCATCCGCTCCGACCTTTATTTTCGCCTCGCCCCGGTTCTTTTGCCCATTGTTCCCCTGCGCGAACGGCCCGACGATCTTCTGTCGCTCTGCTCGTTTTTCCTAAAAAGGTACAATCAAAAATTCAGCCTCTTTGTCGAAAAGCTGGACAATGAAGTATTGCTCCTATTCCGCTGTTATGAATGGCCGGGAAATGTCCGGGAATTGGAAAATACGATTGAGGGGATCCTGGTTTTGGCCGAAGAAAATTTGAAAACCATCAAAGTTCAGGATTTGCCACCGGTATTTCTACAAAAAACCAAGCATCTGCAAAGGATCGCCGGCGACCAATACAGCCATTTGCCTTTCAAGAAAAAACTTTGCAACTATGAGAAATGGCTTATAGAGAATGCTTTGAAAAAAAACGGCGGCAATGTTTCCAGCACTGCAGAGGAGCTTGGCATGTCCCGGCAAAACCTCCATGTAAAAATAAGAACCCTGGATATCATCGCTTCCGACGATTGAAGAGCGTCGGGACAACATATTCCCCCCGATATGACAAAAAAACAAGACACCCTACTGTAAAGTTTACTTGACAGCAGGGTGCTTCTTTTTTAGTTTTAGAGACGCAGCAAAGGATATTTGCTGGAATTCAGCAAGAAATATCAAATGGCATGATAATTGCTTTATAGATGCGTAAAAAGACAGAAAGGATAGATACCGTGCATCATTTTAACTTACAAAAAAGAACGGCGCTGGTAACCGGGGCTGCAACAGGGATAGGCAGGGAAATTTGCTTTAAATTGGCAGCCGGTGGCGCCACAGTCTACGCTGCGGATATCGACATGGCTGCTTTGGAAAAAACCATCAAAAACGGGGATCCAAACATCCGGGGACTTGAATTGGACGTTCGTGACGCCCTCGGCGTAACCGACACCGTTGAAAGGATCCGCAAGGAAAGGGAGATCGATATACTGATCAACAATGCGGGGGTCTGCTTGATCCGCCCTTTTTTGGAAAACACCGCTGAGGATTTCCGCCAGATATTAGATGTGAACCTCGTCGGAACCTTCAATTGCTGTCAGGCTATTTTGCCACATATGCGTCGGCGCCAAGAGGGCAAGATCGTCAACATGGCCTCTATCGCCGGGAAACACGGTTATGCCTACTATTCGCTGTACAGTGCGAGCAAGTTCGCGGTCATTGGCCTGACCCAATCCCTAGCCATGGAATTTGCCGCCGATAATATTAACATCAATGCCATTTGTCCCGGGACGATCCGGACGCCCCTCTGGAATACGCCCTTAGAAGA
>JAXGQJ010000002.1:0-122672 GCA_040766505.1 Clostridiales bacterium | reverse complement strand
TCGATTTCTTACAGCACAAAGAGGCCGTTGGCCTGCAAAGTGGAACCGCTTTGGACCATATCGACGATGACATCGGCCAGGCCCACCAGCGGCGCCAATTCGATGGAGCCATTGATCTTGATGATCTCCACCCGTTCCTTCTTTTGCTCTCTAAAATAGCGCTGGGCGATGCGGGGATATTTCGTCGCCACCGTTTTCCGCTGGATCAGCGGCAACCGTTCCCGCATGGCGGGAAGCCCCGCCACACATATTTTGCAGGCGCCAAAGCCCAAATCGAGAACCTCATAGAGATTGCGATCCTCCTCCAAAAGGGTGTCTTTGCCGACAATGCCGATGTCGGCGGCGCCATATTCCACATAGGTGGGAACATCCGAGGGCTTGCTTAAAAAGAATCGCACCTGCTTTTGATCGTCAAGGAGGATCAGCTTGCGTTCCGGATTTTCAAATTCCCTGCAAGTCACGCCGCTCCGCCGAAAGAAGTCCATCGACCATTCCGCCAATCGGCCTTTGGCCAAGGCAACATTCAATGTATCCATCAAGGCTTTCTTCCTTTCCCGATCACCGCATGGGCCGCCCGCAGCGGTTTCTCAAAATAGAACAGTTCCCGAATGCCGTTTTGGAGGCAATAGGCTTCCGCCTCCTCTTTGGAGAGGCCCGCCAGATCCAGTTCCACCCGGCTGCCCCGGCGGCGAAACTCTTCCGCCATCTCAATGGCGTCTTTGCGATAGGGGGGCCGATACGCCACAAAGATGTCGTTTCTATCCAAATGTTCCGGCTCCAGCACATCGAGGAGCATATGAAGATTGATGGAAAAGCCGGTGGCCACATCGGCGACGCCAAATTTTTCCACCAAACGGTCATAACGGCCGCCGCCCAAGAGCGGAAAGCCATAATTAGGCAAAAAGCCCTGAAAAATCAGGCCCGTATAGTAATGCAGGGCGGTGACCATGCCCATATCGATGGCGATATAATCGAGGTGGCCATAGTCCGCTAAAATCGCGATCACTTCCGGAGATTGGCCACGGCCAGGCGGCGGCGCCGGGCAGACGGTGGCGCTCGATTTTCTCCAACAGCGAAACATCGCCGTATAGCCCCGGCAATTCCACAATGGCTTCCCGCAGATCCGCCGAGACCTGCCACTCGTCCACCTTTTTTTCAAGGCCGAGAAAATCTTTCTTCATCACCAACCGGCGCAGCTCTTCCCGGCTTGGGGCGGAAGGCCGCTTTCCTCCATCAAACCCTTAAAATATGCGACCTGACCCAGCTCCACAGTAAAGTCTTTCAAGCCAGCAGCCTTTAAGGTTTCGATGGCGGTGGCGATCATTCCCCGTCGGCTTCGGGCTGCCGATGCCGACGATCTCGCAGCCGGCCTGGGTGAATTCCTTCAGATGAAATTGCCGATCCTGATTATCCCGAAAGGTGTTCTGAATATAACAGAGCTTTAATGGGCGGCGATCCCGATATTTCGTCGCCGCCACCCGGGCCACCGGCACCGTCAGATCCGGCTTTAAGACGAGAATGCGGCCTTCACCATCGAAAAATTTGACCATCGCCTCTTGGGAGATGATCTCTTCCTGGCCGCTGAAAGAATCAAAAACTCGATGGTCGGGTGGCGATTTCCCGAAAGCCCCGGTGTCGAAAGGTTTCCCGGATCAGATGCTCCACATCGCGCTTTTGCAGACAGTCGTCTACAAGAATATCGCGGACGCCATCGGGGATATAGAGTTTCCATTTGTTCATAACGACACCCCCTTAAAAGTTTATTAAATCATTATAGCATAGTTTTGATTTTACTGACAAGAAAAAGAAGCGCTTTTTCGCCGCTTTCGCCGCTTTGAGGGAATGAGCGGGGAGCGAACGGGATCGCGGCGGCATTTTCTGCCTTGTGGACGGAGGGCCGGCAGCATGGCCGACCCAAGGCCGCCCATGCGCTGAGGATTTGGATGCCCGGAAGCGGGGCTGGCCCCTTTCCAGAGGATCCCCTGCTACGCAATGATTGCTTTGGTTCTACATTCCATGCAATGGTTGCCGATTCTTTCTAAAAATGCTTTTGTGGATCGTCCAAATTCGCTCCGCGAGACGTTTTTTAGGCCGAGGCCGCTCTGCGGTGACTTTCTCTGCGACCGGATTTTTTTGCCGGGACTTGCTTTTCCGGTGCAAAATGGTTTATGATAGAAAACAGTAAAGAGAGAAGGAGTTGGATCCATGGGCAAAAAAACTTTGCTTTTGGTTGCGGCGGCCCTCCTCGTCCTGATGGCGGGATGCGGCGGGGCCTCAAAGGGCGAAGACCCGGAAAGGACAAACCCCACCCCGCCGGACATTGCGGCCCTGCGTTTTAATGTTGAGGACATCGCGGCCCTGGGCATCGGGTGGCCTATCCCAGCGAATGGAATTATACCCAGCACTCCAAAGACCTCCTGGCTCGCAGCCATCCGGCGATACCCTGGAAGGATATGGGCTTCCGCATCGTCATCAGCCCCAATGAGACCAAACCGGATCTGGAGCTTTACGGGAAGGTGCAGATCAGCCCTTATGCGGATATGGATCGTTTTGAGATTCTCGAAACCGGGATGAGCGAAATCGACGGCAAGGAGTCGTTCCGCCAAATCTTTACCTGGCTGGCCAGGGATAAGAAAGGCAATCCGTTGGCCCAGTGCTATGCCCACCAATATTATACCTGGTCTGAAGGGCACAACTATATCGTCACCATTTTTGCCAGCGGCAAAAAAACTTATGAGGCCAATTTGCAATTGATCCAGCACCTCATCGACGAGATCAGGATCACCGGTGCGCCCGCCGCGGCGAAGTAAACAAAAGCGATACAAATGAACAAGAGGGCAGATCGGGAATGGTTTTCAACCCACCGCGGTCTGCCCTCTTCATTTTGCCGGTTTCGCCGGATCGCGCCGCCGGTGGTCTATCCTTTATTCCGCTCCCAAAACAATGGGCATAAACCCGCCGTATAGCACCGCCATTTGCGCATAGAGTGGTTCCCCGAGGAAAACATTGTAGATCTCATCGGCTTTTTCGACCGGGTCGATGCCGTCAAAGACTTCGGGATAAAGCAGGGAGCCGACATAATAGATGTCCGCCAGCGCCGTTTCCACATTGTTATAATAGGCGACATAGGGAAGCTGCAGATACACATTGCCTTCCTGAACGGCGCGAAGGGAATCGTATAATTTCGGATTTTTGGCACAATCCTCCCGGACGATGCCATAACCGCCGGCGTCGATCACAAGGAAATCGGGATCCCATACGAGCAGTTGCTCTTTGTCGATCATGATGGAACCGACGGTTCCCAAGGCATCGGCGACATTGTTGGCATGGATCGTCGTCAGCAATGGCGTCTGCCCCGGAGGTGTTGATGCCGTGGGTGCCCTTATGGGAGAGGCCCCCCACATAGATGCTGGGTTTTTCGGTTTCGGCGATGTCTTTCGTCAGATCCGACAATTCCTGCCGACAGCTTTCCTGATAGGAAATCAGCTCTTCCGCCCGATCTTCCTTGCCGGCGATTTGGCCGATGATGCGCAAAGCCTGGTACATATCTTCATCAAAGATAACACCGGTACCGACTGTGACGATAATGACAGGAATACCCGTTTTCGTCTGCAGCTCTTCCAGACCGGCGGTGTCCATGATATCGCCGGCAATGATCACATCGGGATCCGCCGCCAGCAAAAGCTCCGGATCGGGATCGCTGGGGTGCCCTTCCCCAACGATGGGAAGGTCGGCAAGTTCCGGATTGGCCATGATATAGGGACGGCCGCTATCGGCCTGTTGCTGCCCTTTTTCAACACCGACGAGGCTGTTCCGTCCCGGCCACATAGGTGTACAGCCTGAGGGCGGAACCGATGGCGACGATCCGTTCCGCATCCCCCTCCAAAACAATTTCCGGCCTTCCATATCGGTGACGGTCAAACCGGTTCCCCCGTTTTCCGCTTCGCTGCCTTCCCCATTGGCACAGCCGGCGAAGGCCAGCGCCACCAAAGGAATAGTACAAACACAATCCAGGCTTTTTTCATTTTCATGCCTTTATCCCCTCATCAAATATCATATTTCATTAAACCAACATCAAACGGGAATCACCGTCGGATACCCGCAAAGGCTTTCGATCACCACATCTACACCGTATACCTTCCGAATATTTTCTTGGGTGATGATCTCTTCCCCGCCGGCGGCAAAGACCTCCCCATCCTTCATCAATAGAAAGCGATTGGCAAAGCGCAGCGCGAGGTTGAGGTCGTGCATCGTGACGACGACGGAAATGTCCTTCTGTTTTATGATTTTTTGGATCACGCCGATGGTGTCCAGCTGATTTTTCATATCGAGATTGCTGGTGGGTTCGTCAAGCAAAAGGATCGCCGGTTCCTGAACCAAGGCCCTCGCAATCACCACTTTCTGCAATTCACCGCCGCTCAATTCATCGGTATAGCGAAGGGCATAGGGTTCCAGGCCCAGCTGTTGCAGGGTTTCATGGACAATCGCGATGTCCTCCTCCGTGGCGTTCCAGCGGATATAGGGTTTGCGGCCCAGCAGCACCGAATCAAAAACGGTGCTTCTCAACATCTCATGGCTCTGGGCCACATAGCCGATTTTTTGCGCCAGTTCACGGTCGGAAAGCTGCCGCACATCCTGGCAATCGATGGAAACCACGCCGCCTTGCGGCTTTAAAATACGGTTTAGGCATTTCAACAGCGTAGATTTGCCGGTGCCATTGGTGCCGAGGATGGCCACACAATCCCCTTTTTCCATCTGGAAGGAGATGCCCTGCAACACGGCGCGGCCGGGGTAGGAAAACATGATATTCTCAACGTCCAGTATCATCGCACACCCTTTCCTTTCATAAGCAGATAGAGGAACAGCGGCGCGCCTAAAAAAGAGGTTACGGCGCCCACCGGCAAAGTTTGCGGGCTTAGAATCACCTTGGCCAGGGTATCGGAAAGAAGCAGGATCAAAACCCCCATCAGCGCGGAACCGGGGATTAAAAACCGTTTGTCATTGCCGATGATCCGCTTCATGATCTGCGGGGCGACAAGGCCGATGAAGCCGATCATACCCAGGAAAGAGACGCAAACGGCGGCAATCACCGCGGAGGCGAACAGCCCGCCCAAGCGTATCCGTTCGATGTTAACGCCGAGGCTTTTCGCGGTTTCCTCCCCCCCGTCCAGCGCATTGTAATCCCAACGGTGAAATAAAAAATACACGAAAGATACGGCAACCACCGCAGCCATGATGGCGATTTCCTTCCAGGAGGCCCGGCCCAAATCGCCGAAGGTCCAGAAGATAACGGCGGCAACCTTCGTGCTGTCACCGGCAAAGTATTGGATGATCATCGTACCCGCCGAAAAGAGGGAGCCGATGGCAACCCCTGCCAAAACGATGCTTTCCGGGGTGAAATTGCGCAATTTGGAAAAGGACAGGATCAAGGCCATGGCCGCCAGAGAAAAAAACAGCGCGGTGATCGTGACAATATAGGGGTTTTTGATTACAACCTCACCGATGCCGGTGCTGAGAACATTGCCGGCCCCGAAAACGATGATGGCGACATTGGCGCCGAAGGCCGCCGCATTGGATATCCCCAAGGTTGAGGGAGAGGCCAGCGGGTTTCTTAAATTGTTCTGCATGATACAGCCGGCAAGGGCCAGGCCGAACCCGGCGACGATCCCCGCCGTCACCCGGGGCAGGCGCAAATTGCGCACCACCGTAACACTTTTTTCATCCCCGAACCCGAAGAGGGCCCGGGCCGTTTCGCCAAAACCCAAGCCCGACGCACCGGCATTCATCGCCGCAATGGCCGCGGCGACCGCCGCGAGAAAAAGAAGCAAGAGGACGAGCTTTTTTTTCGCCAATGTTTTCTTATAGTCCCGGCGGCGGTCGCCTTGCGGCGCCGCTTGCCGGGATGCCGTGCCCTTGTCGCCGGTTGCCATTAGAAGCCCCTGGTATAGGGGGAAAAGCAATCTTCACATACGGTTTCACCGTTTTGCAGGTGCATTTTATGTTCCGGCGCGCCTTCGCCGCAAATGCCACAGACCAGGGTATTGAAAATCCGGGCTTTTTCCGGCAAATCAAATTTCGGTTCCGAAAAGGCGAAAATCTCCGTATAGGGCGCTTCTAAAATATGGGCCTGCCACTGTTCCCGGCTCATATCCCCATCATTGCGGGCCTTCATGCAGATGCGGAATTTTTCGCCGGTGGCCCGGTTGAAAAACGAAAAGGCCTGCTTCCCAGTGCCGCGATACAATAGATTCCCTTTGCCAAAGGTGCAGCTTAAAATCGACTGGATGGCGTCGACGCCGCAAGCGTCATTTTCCGTGACACAGACGATCTCCTCATCGGGGGAAAATGTAAGGCCCAGTCTGTCGATGGCGGCTTCACTGGCTTTCACACCGATGGCGAGGCCGGGGCATTCATGGCCATGAAAGGTCACCGCCTGTTTCCAAATGTTTTCATTCATTCTTCCAAGCTCCCTTCTTTGCTTGCCAATAGACGGCGGCGAGCAGCATCTCGGTTTCATCCTCGATGATGCCGTCCACGGCAATGCTATCCAGATATTCTTTTATTGTGCTCTCCTTTTCCGCATCCATACCGGCGCTTTCCCCTTTATGGCGCCGATAATGGGCGAAGGCTTCCTCCGGCGTGCGCCGACAGACACGCTTCTGCTCCCAATAGCCGAGGCGGGGCAGATAGCCTTCGGCCCAAAGCAGGGCGACGGCATAGAGGAAATCGCTTTTGCCCCGATCCGGCTCCTTTTCTCCCCATAGGGGAGCGGATGCCGTCGGCGACGCGGCCCCGGCGCCGGGCCGGTTTTCATCAAGGCGCACCAGCCTTTGCTGGCCCGGATCATCTTTTCCAAAGTCTCGGCATTTTGAATTGCCGGGCTCATATGGGCAAAAACACAATCAAATGCTTGCTCAAAGCCCGCCGCCGCCAGATCGAAATCGTGCCAATCGGCGGCAAAAAAGTCGACGTTCTTTATCTGCTGTTCTTCGGCCTTTTCTTTTCCATAGGCGATCATCTTAGGGGAAAGATCGATTCCCGTCACATGGCGGCATCCGCCGGCGAAAGCCAGGGTGAAACGGCCGGCGCCGCAGCCGACATCGAGGGCGGTTCCATCCGGCGGCAACATGTTTTCCGTTGCCGCCAAAGCCATAAAGGCGCTATTCTCCAATGTCGGCATCTCAAAAGCGGCAAATTCCGGGGCGAGATCGTCCCATTTTTCCAGTGCCATTGCCTTTTCTGTTTCCTGCATTCGCCACAGTTCCCGGATTTTTTTACCATCCATGTCGAACCCCTTCCCATTTTATCGGCGGCGAAAAAGAAAAAGAAGACCCAAAGGGCCTTCTTAGCTCCATGTTTGCTTCTGCCGATATTGTGCGGATTGCCGCGTCCATAAGAAGAATTGCGAAATTGCTTCGATGGCTACGCTTCATGACATAGATATTCCATCGCTGATTTCATTATACCGCAACCGGTGATCCTGTCAAGTATCAATTCTTGCCGACGGCGAACTTTAAGCAAAAAATCATAAAAAAAGAAAAGAGGCCTTGGGCTTGCAGCCTCATTTCTTTTCAAAACTTATCTCCGAACCGACCGTCCGCAAAAAACAGCGCGGTTTCGGCTATAGATATATTTGGCAGGGGTGGCTGGATTCGAACCAACGAATGACGATTCCAAAGACCGTTGCCTTACCTCTTGGCTACACCCCTGTATATGAACTTTTGGGGTGAGTGATGGGATTTGAACCCACGAGTGCCGGAGCCACAATCCGGTGCGTTAACCGCTTCGCCACACCCACCTTATATTTGGCGCGCCTGCAGGGACTCGAACCCCGGGCACACGGATTAGAAGTCCGTTGCTCTATCCACCTGAGCTACAGGCGCCCGACTTCACATTGCTGGAGCGGGTGATGGGAATCGAACCCACGTAACCAGCTTGGAAGGCTGGGGCTCTACCATTGAGCTACACCCGCACGCCGCAACATGACAGAGTATATTATATCGTTTATTTCACCCGAGGTCAAGATTTTTCTGGGAATATTATCGCCTTTATTTGCGGGATTATTCCCCGGAAGGCTTGGCCGCGATGGCTGAGGGGATTTTTTTCCTCCATTTCCAGCTCCGCCATGGTTTTGCCGAGGCCGGGCAAAAAGAAAACCGGATCATAACCGAAACCCCCGCCGCCCCGGCTTTCCCGGAGAATTTCCCCCTCAACGCTGCCATGGCTTAAAAACTCCCGACCATCGGGAAGCGCCAAAGCCAAAACCGCGTGAAACCTTGCCCGCCGCTTCCCATCGGCGACATCGGCCAGGGCAAGAAGCAATTTATCATTGTTGGCGGCGGCGTTCTCCGGTTCCCCGCCATAGCGGGCGGAACGGACGCCCGGCGCGCCCCCCAGGGCATCGACGGCGAGGCCGCTGTCATCGGCCAGCGCGGGAATTTGGGCATAGGCCGCAGCGCTTCTCGCCTTTAACAGCGCGTTTTCGGCGAAGGTCGCCCCGGTTTCCTCCGGCGGCCTATAAGCGGGGAAATCCCGCAAGGTCAAAATCCCGACGGGGCCATAGGGGGCCAGCAAAGCCGCCAGCTCCGCCCTTTTCCCCTCATTGCCGGTGGCGAAAAAGAGCCGCTTCATACCTTGCCCTCCCGAAAGGCGGCGCCGATGGAAAATATCTCACGGCAGCCGCCGGCCGCCAAGTCCAGCATCGCCGCCAATTGTTCCCGGCTGAAATCCCCCTGTTCGCCGGTACCCTGTACCTCGACGAATGCGCCTGCTTCCGTCATCACCACATTGAGATCGACATCGGCGGCGGCATCCTCGGCATATTCCAGGTCAAGGCGAATCTCCCCCGCCAGAATGCCGACGCTGATGGCGGCAATGGACTGCCGCAGCGCTTTTTTTGGCCAGCGCCCGGCTTCCACCTGCCGGTTCGCCGCCAGGGCCAGGGCGAGAGAGGCGGCGCTGATGGCGGCGGTGCGGGTGCCGCCGTCGGCCTGGATCACATCACAGTCTATTTTCACCGTCGTTTCACCGATCCGCTCCAAGTCCAGACCCCGGCGCAGGGCCCGGCCGATCAGCCTTTGGATCTCCACGGTGCGGCCGCTCTGCTTTCCCAGCGCCGCCTCCCTGGCACAGCGGGTTTGGGTGGAAGCGGGCAAAAGGGCATATTCCGCCGTCAGCCAGCCCCGGCCGCTGCCCTTCAAAAAAGAGGGAACCCCCTCTTCGATGGTGACGGCAACCAAAACCTTTGTTTCCCCCTGGCTCCACAATAGCGAGGCATCGGCATACTTTTGCAGCCCCGTTTCGATGTGAACGGGGCGCATTTCCGCATTTTTTCTGCCGTTTCTTTCCATAATTAGACCTCCCTTTGGCCGTTTTCCGCCGCCGCCAGGCAGCCGATGGCCCCATTGTGGCGGTGATGGGCCGGTACGATCACTTCATTTCCCGTCTCGGCGGCGAGAATTCGCCGCAATGCCGGGGAGGCCGCCGGGCCGCCGGTAAAGACGATCTTTTCTGCCCGGTGGCGGCGCAAAAAAGGCAGCACCCGTTTGATTATGCTTCGGTTTACGCCGGCCATCAGCTGTTCCCGGCGATAGCCCTGCACCATCAAGCCAATCAGCTCCGATTCGCCAAAAACGGCGCAGGTGGAATTGACGGAAACCGGATCTTCGCTGCATTGCCCCGCCTCCTCCACCGTCATGGAAAGGAGTTTTGCCATATTTTCCAAATAGCGGCCGGAACCGGCGCCGCATTTGTCGTTCAAAGAAAAATCCACCAGCCGCCCCGACGCCACCGCCAGGATTTTTGCGTCCTGACCGCCCAGGTCAAGGAGGGTGAAGTCCCGCAGGCCCGTTTGGGCCACAGCCCCCAGCAAATGGGCTTCCAGTTCCGATATATCCTCGGCATCCCTCATTTTCAAGGTCAGGTGGCCATAGCCGGTCATCACGGCATTTTGGCGCAAAAAGGGCAATTCGTCCCAGAGGAGAACCAATTCCTCCCCGGCTTTGCGCACAAAACGGCGGTAAAATTCAAAGGTATCTTCGCTGTAGAGAGAGAGGGTTCCATCCCCTTTTCTCCAGGCGGCCTTCACATTGCGGCTGCCCAAATCGATGCCGATCGCCATCTTTACCCCTCTTTCATCATGGCCAGAAAGGCCTCGATTCTCAATTTCGTTCTCGGCTCCAAAGGCCCCGGCCGCTCCCCTTCGATCTTTAGCATCGGCAGGGTGAAATGGTCGCGAAAGAGCATGTCCGCCATTTCCCGATAGCAAAAACTCTGGGTATAGTGGAAAAGGCCCTTTAAGCCCCGGCGACGGATTTCCCGGCCGATATGTGCGATGCGGCCCTTGGTGTCATAGGGATAGGTATATTGCAAATAAGCGTCAAGAAAATCCTCCCCTTCCCCAAGCACGAATTGATTCTGCACCTCATTAAAGACGACCAGACCGCCATGGTTCTCAATATAATCGTAAACCTGGGGCCAAATCGGCGGCACGCCGAGATAGCCCAATGGAATGCCGGGCAGGGCCGGCCGGTCTTTCACCTCTGCGAGAAAGGCTTCGGCGGCAGCGCCATAGGCCATGGGATCGCCGCAAAAGTCGCTGGCCTGAACCTGCCAAAGATGGTTTTCCCGGCCATGAACCTTTCTTTCTTCCCAGCTATATCTGTCGATCTCGCCGAGGAGGCCCCGCAGGCCCCGCAAGTCCCGGTGCCAGCTTTCCGCCGCGGCGAAGGTGGTGCCCAATTCAGCGCAGAGCCGTTCCATGCTGCGCTTGAGATCCCGCCGTTCCCGGCTGCGGGGGAAAGAAAAACCGATGGCGCGAATCCCCTCGGCGGCCAGAATTTCCCCCAATACCAAACTTTGGCTGCAATCCCCTTCTTCCAGGATGATAACCCCATCGATGTCCTTTGTTTCTTGGAGTGTGCCGTAAATCCCCTTCACCCAGGAACAGGAGGTGGAAGGGAAGCCCCGATGTTCCGCCGCCTCAATGGGGCGGTTGGCGTCTTGATAGCCGACAAAAATATTGTTCAAATCCACCGGCTGGTGGCCGGCGGCCAAAATGATCTCCACAGGGATGGTGCTTAAAATTCCGATCTTACCCATATTTACCTCCCGGACTTTTTATTATACCTAAAAGTCGGAACCAAAGCAAGATCGGGGCGGCCCACCTTTTCGCCTTTTCGCCTTTTTCGAGACGGAAAACCGCCGCCACTTTATAAAATCCCCGCCGGCAGATAAAAAAGACGGGAGAAATCGGCCGCCGCCACAAAAAGGCCACAGCGCTTATGGATTCCCGCAATGGCCGTCGCTTGAAAGGCCAATGGTGAAAAGGCAAGAACCAACGGAAGATCGCCCCCGTTTTCAAACATGCAAGCGCCGGGGACGCCTAAAATCGCGGGCTTTGACCGCAAGCAAAGGGCTGTCGCCATGTTTTTTGCAACAGCCCCACAAAGGTTTCTCTTTTTCCGGCGGAACAAAAATCAAGCCCGTTTTCTCATCATCACCAGGGTGAGAGCGGCGCTAGAAATAAGCAGCGCTAAATCCGCCGCCATTGCGAAGCCACCCCGGAAGCCGGGAAAGACCATCAGCATGGTGCCGACGAGAAAACCCAATACCGCATAGTAGGCATAGCCATGAAAGCGCCGGAACAAAAATTCCACCGCTTTGATGAGCAGCAAGGCGGCGGCGGCATACCCCAGCGCCAACCAGAACAGAACCGGAATGTCGATGCCGGCGATGGCGGAGAGTATATCCGTATAGACCCCCAGGTACATCAAGATGAAGGAGGAACTGATGCCGGGGATGATGGTGCCGATGGCAAGGATGCCGCCATAGATCAAAAGGCCAACCACCGTGAGGCCCGCCTCGCCCCCTACGTCCGGCGCGCCGGCGGCCAAGTGATCCAATAGGATGACGGTGGCCAGGGTGATCCCGGCGACCACAAGGTATTTCCAATGGAATCCTTCGCGATTGGCCTCCCGCAGCAGCGACGGGACGCTGCCAATCACGAGGCCCAGGAAAATATAGAGGACGAGGAATTCCCAACGAACAAACAGGATTTCCATCACGCGGCTGGATAACAAAACGCCAAGGCCGAGGCCGAGGCCGAGGGGCAATAGAAAGAGAAAATTCTCAATAAAAGCCCTGGGCAGGCGGACAAAGGCCCGCACCGCCGGTTCATATAAACCGACGGCGGCGGCGATCACACCGCCGCTGAGCCCCGGCGTCACCGAGGCGATGCCGATGATGAAACCGAGCATAGCCCGTTTAACGGGATCCGAAACGCCCTCTTTTTTCTTAGGTTTTTGCTCCGCCATATCCTACCGTTTCCTTCTGTCGCCTATATTTCTGTTTCATGAAAGTTAAAGGCCGCCGACGGGGGCGCCAAACCTTATCCGCCGGGCAATCGCCGCCTTTTTACGGCGCGACGCCATCCAGAAAACGCTGGCAGATCACCGCCACCTCCGCCCGGGTCGCCGTGCCGCAAGGCACCAGGGTGGTGGCGGTGCGGCCATTGACCAATCCTCCCTGATAGGCCCATTCCATCGCCGCCGCCGCCCAGGCCTGCACCTGGCCGCAATCGCTGTATTTCTGGAAGGAATCCGTCAGTTTTTGCGGCAGGGTCTGTTGGTTTGCCGCGGCATAGCGGTTGAACATCGTCACCAGTTCCTGGCGGGTGATATTGGCATCCGGAGCGAATCGGCCGCCGCCGACCCCGGTTACAATGCCCTGTTCATTGGCCCAGGCCACCGCTTTGACATAATAGGCATTGGCCGCCAGATCGGTAAAAGCCGCGTCGCCCTGGGCCGCCGGTTCCCCGGCCATACGGTGCAGAACCGTGACCAGCATACCCCGGGTCATCGTTAGATTGGGGTCGAATTTTTGCGCCGTCGTGCCATTAAACAATTCCGCGCCGACGACGAATTCGATGCTTTCCCTCGCCCAGTGGGTGCGGACGTCGGCAAAGCCTTTATAGCTATTGGCCACATAATCAAGAAAACCCTGGCAGATCGATTGGGCAATTCTTTTTTGATAATCCGCTTGTATTAGTTTTTTCGTTTCTTCATTATTGCTTAAAAATCCACATTCTACCAATATTGCCGGCATGGTGGTATTTCTTGTGACATAGAGCTGCTTCTCACTTTTTATTCCTCTTTTGCTACCAAAATCATGAGCAAGTTGTGCTTGTATTGCGGTGGCCATGGCCTTTCTTTCGGCATTTAAAGAAGTATCGTCCCCATGTGTAGCGTACCAAGTTTCGGCACCGCTGGCGATGGAAGAATTTTCGACCGAATTACAATGGATAGAGATAAAATAATCTGACGGAATTTGATTTGCGATAGCAACCCGGTCTTTCAACTCCCAAAAAATGTCTGTTTCCCTTGTCATAATAACCTTTGCTCCCTTGGCGACCAGTTCATCACGGAGCAATAAACCAATGGAGAGATTTAAATCTTTCTCGTTCACGTTTAAAGATTTATTTTGCGCGCCGGGATCATGGGCGCCGTGGCCCGGATCCACAACAATGGTGGTACCTTTCAAATCGCCTTCTATGGGGGTTTGTTCACCTTCGCTGATTTGCAGAAGGTCACAGCGGATATAGCCGGTGCGGCTGTCGGCAAGCCGCACCTGATACCAACCGTTGGATTCATCGATGATCGTCACGGCGGTGCCGTTGGGCAAAGAGGCCATCACCGTATAAGCCGTTCCCGGCCCGGTGCGGACATTGACATTGCTGGCGGTCTTGGCCCGCTTTTCCGTATAGGCGGCGGTTTCAAAGATTTCCTCCGCCGCCAAAACAGCGCCGCTTTCCGCCGCTGCATTCAAATCGCTTTTATTGACGAAGCCCTGCGCGCCACCGTCCAGTGTCGCCTGGTATTGATCGCCCCGCCTGCCGGTTAATGTGACAGCGTCGCCGACGGCCAAGGTTTTTAAGGGCGCGCCGTCATCGGCGCGATACAGCGCAGCTTCGGCGGCGGCGATGAAGGCGACGCCGCTTCCCGCTTCCACACCCTTCGCCTCGATATAGGCATTGGAACCGTCGGCCAGGGCGAAGGCATAGCGGTCGCCGCTTTTCGCCGTCGGATAGATCCGGGCCCCGGTGGCCAGCACCCCGATGGGAACGGCGCCGTCGGCCTCCCGGTAGACATCCGGCGCGATGCCATTGACTTCCAAACAATAGGGCAGAATCGCCGTTTCCTCCCCCCGAACCCCTGGGCCCGCTGAAAATAAGGCCAGGAAGATAACGACGATGGCGGTTGTCATTAAAAGCGGTGTGATTCGATTCTGCATGTGATAACCTCCTCATGAAGGCAACCACGGGTGAAAGGGATGCGGCGGCCGGTGCCGACCGCGCCGAGCCCCTTCATCGGTGTTTGCCTCAAGGAAATTATACCACAGCAGGAAAAAAAAAGCATTATTTCCGTTCCCTTGGCGCAAAGCGGAAATAATGCCTGATCCAAACGTTTTTCTCCCGGCGCGAAGCCATGCCTTCACAAAAAGTTCCCGCTTTTCCCTTGGGATGTTTATAAATCTTCCTTCGCAATCGGCTGGGAAACGTCCCAGTGGCCGGTCAAAGACTGCACCTGTTTGCCGTCGACCTGGAACTGCACCGATTTGACGGTATCGAATTGGCAGAGGGTTTCGACGATGCTTTCGATGACCAACCGTTCTTCGCTGCTGTTCAACTTGGCGCCTTGGATCTCCTTGCTGAAGTTGACGATGCAGGTGCCGTCCTCCTTCAAATTGATACCCAAGACCTGGGTGCCATCGGGAATATAGCTGGAAAGATTGCCGGATTCCGGCCCGGTTAAGAGCTCTTGCAGCGTCGTTTTCGCTACGCCGCCCTGGTTGATGATGCTGCGCTTTTCTACCGTCAGCTGATTTTCCTTTCCATCGACAAAGAACAAGGACACCTCGCGGTAAGAAACGGCGCCGGTCTCCGTGCCGTCGTCCGCCGCGCCTTCCTCTTCGGGAAGGGGTGGCGCTTCACCGGTATCGCCGCTTTCGCTTTCAGACAGAGGCGGCAAGTTTTCTATCGCTTCGGAATCCGCCTCCGCCGCTTCATAGGCCCGATCCCGGATAGAAGCAAAAAATCCGCTGATTTCCGTCTGGAACACAAAGGCCAGGAGAACCAGGAAAAGCAGGCCCGTAATCAATCCTCTCTTCTTCATTCAACCGCAACCCCCTAATATTGTTTATGCTTCATCATATGGGGTAGTCCTAAATCTTAGACCGGATTTTTTTGTTTTTTACCGGAAGGCCGCGGAAATTTTTGGTGAAATGTTATAGCTGCAGCAACACCTTCGCTCTTTTTTCCGCCTCATAAAGAATTTTTTCTTCATCAAGGTGCAGCATTCGCCGTTTTTCCATCAACACTTTGCCGTCGATCAATACCGTATCCACATCGCCGCCCTTGCCGCAATGGAGCAAATGGGAGAGAAGGTCGTTCCGGGGACAAAAATGCGGGGCGCTTAAATCCACGAGGACGATATCGGCCTTTTTCCCCGGTTCCAAGCTGCCGATTTCATCGCCCCAATACATCGCCCGGGCCGAACCCAAGGTGGCCATCGACAGGGTTTCATAGGGAAGAAGCGCGGTGGAATCCATCAGCGCCACCTTCTGCAGGAAGCTGGTGGCCCGCATTTCTTCCCACATATCAAGGTCATTGTTGCTGGAAGCGCCGTCGGTGGCAAGACCTGTGACGATGCCTTTTTCCAGATATTTTGTCACCGGCGCGATGCCGGAGGCCAATTTCATCTCGCTTTGGGTGCAGATGCTGACGGCAACATTTTTTTCCTTCAATAGATCCATTTCCGCTTCATTGACATGAACCATATGGGCGGCCAGAACCTGGGCGTCGAAAAAGCCGATGTCATAAAGATAGGGAATCACCCGCTTGCCCTTGGATTTTTCGATGATTTCGATCTCTTGCAGGGTTTCGGCGATGTGGATATGGATGGGGATCCCGTGTTCCTGTCCGGCGGCGGCCACCTTCCTTAGGAACGGTTCGGAACAGGTATAGGGAGCGTGGGGGCCGAACATGATCCGCAGGCGGCCATCGAGGTGGTTCTGGAATTCCCGGTGCAGGCTGAGGGTAGCGGCCAATTTCTCGTCACCTTTGCCGTCGCCGTCGGTGGCGCCAAGGGCGAGGGAAGCCCGCATACCGCTTTCTTCCAGCGCCCAAATGCTTTCTTCCAGAAAAAAGTACATGTCGGCATAGGAAGTTGTGCCGCTCTTGATCATTTCCAGATGGGCGAGGAGGGTGCCCCAATAGACGTCTTCACCGCCAAGCCTTTCTTCGGCGGGAAAGATCATTTCCGTCAGCCAGCGCATCAGCGGCAGGTGGTCGGCATAGCCCCGCAATAACACCATTGCGGCGTGGTTGTGGCTGTTCACCAATCCCGGCAGCGCAATTTTGCCCCGGCCGGAAATGACGGTATCGCCGGGTTCCTTTTCCACAGCGCCGATGGCGGCGATTTTCTGCCCTTCGACGCGGATGGCCCCTTCTTGCACAATGGGGCCGTCGCCCATCGTCAGATAGGAAATGTGTTCAATATAAATGCCCATTTTGTCTCCCTTCAAAAAAGGCGCGTATCCCCGGGGCGGAAGGCCGCCGGATGACGCCGCTGTCGGTGATGATGGCGTCGATCAAAGCATGGGCGTCACATCGAAAGCGGGGTTCCGCACCGGAACATCCCGCGGCGCGATATAGACGCCGCCGACTTTGCGCACCTCATCGCCGTTACGCTCTTCGATGCACATGGAATCGCCGCAGCCGGTGTCGAGATCGAAGGTGGAAACGGCGCCGCAATATAAAACGGTATCTTGTGGTGGCGGGCCAATACCGCCAAACCGTAGGTACCGATTTTATTGGCGGCGTCGCCATTGGCGGCGATGCGGTCGGCGCCAGTGATCACCGCGCCAATCTGGCCTTGGCCCATTAGCCAGGCGGCCATATTGTCGGTGATCAGCGTTACCGGTATCCGATCCGCCATCAATTCGTAGGCCGTCAATCTCGCCCCCTGCAAAAGCGGCCGGGTTTCACCGGCGAACACCTCCGCAACCAGGCCGGCTTCCCAGCCACGGCGGAGAACCGCCAGCGCCGTGCCGTCTCCGGCGGTGGCGAGGGCGCCGGCATTGCAATGGGTCAGCACCGCGATGGGGGCATCCAATTCCCGCAATAGAGAAAGGCCTCCTTCGCCAATACGGCGGCAGCTTTCCTCATCTTCCCGGCAGATGGCGGCGGCTTCCCGCTCCATCGCCGCCAAAGCTTCGGCGGGGGCTTGCCCCGACGGGCCTTGGCCATCCGCTTCAAAGCCCAGAAAAGATTGACAGCGGTGGGGCGGGTATCGGCCAATTCCGCTTCGGCCCGGTCCAGGAAAGCGGCAAAAGCCGCCGCCTCCCGGGTCGAAGCTTCTTGCGCCGCCAATACCATGCCATAAGCGGCGGCGGCGATGGCGGGAGCGCCCCGCACCCCCAATTTCCGGATCATATCGCCCACCATATGGTGGTCGGCGCAGACGACATAGGTTTCCTTGGCCGGCAGCGCCGTTTGGTCCAGCAAAACCAGGCGGCCGTTCCGCCACGATAGGGGTTTCATGCCTTTTCTTCCCTTTCCAATCCGCATTCTTCACCGACGCAACCGATAAGCGGGATCGCCGTTTCCAGAAGATTCCGCAGCTTAAAGGCATTGTCCGCCATCGTATCCAACACTTCCTTATGGGAAAGCTCGTATTTCGCGACGCCGGCGGCATAGTTTGTCACCATCGCCACCGTGGCATACTGTATTTCCAATTCCTTTGCCAGCGCCACTCGGGATAGGCGGTCATGCCGACGAGATCGCCGCCAAAATGGCGATACATCTTGATTTCCGCCGGGGTTTCAAAACGGGGGCCCTCGGCGGTGACATAAACGCTGCCGCTATGGTAGGTGATGGAGATTTGTTTCGCCGCTTCCTCCAAACAATCCCTGAGATGCAAACTGAAAGGCTCCGTCATATCGGTATGGACGACGCCGTTTTCGCCCCCGTCGAAAAAGGTGCATTCCCGGGCTTTGGTGAACTCTAAAAACTGGTCGGGAAAAACGAAATTGCCCGGCGCCATCTTCTGGTTCATAGAACCGACGGCGGCGGCGAGGACAAACCCGGCGCCGCCTTCCCGCAAAGCCCAAACATTGGCCCGGTAATTGATTTATGGGGCGGCACGCTATGACCGGCGCCATGCCGGTTTAAAAAAGAAGGTCGCGGCCGTCCAGCTTCGCTTCAATCACCGTCACCAGGCCGTAAGGGTGTCGATGGCGACGGTTTCGGTATTTTGCAAAATGGCGGGGTCATAGACGCCGGTGCCGCCGATGATGGCAATTTTTTTCATGCGTATTCATCTCCTTCGCTTTCTTTTTGAAAGTTTGCAAACAGCGCTTCGGCAAATTGCCCGCTGTCAAAATCTTGCAGATCGGCAATGTCTTCGCCGACGCCGATCAGTTTTACCGGAATCCCCATCTCGTCGATGATGCCGACGATGATGCCGCCTTTGGCGGTGCCGTCGATCTTCGTTAAAACGATGCCGTTGACGGCAATGATTTCTTTAAAGGCCTGGGCTTGGCTGATGGCATTCTGCCCCTGTGGAAGCATCGAGAACCAACAAGTTTTCCCGGGGGCCTCCGGCAATTCCCTGTCGAGGATGCGGCCAATCTTACCGAGTTCCGCCATTAAATTGTTTTTGTTCTGCAAGCGCCCCGCCGTATCGATGATCAGCACATCGCTGCCACGGTTCCGGGCGGCCTTGGCCGCGTCAAAAACCACCGCGCCAGGGTCGGCACCGTCGCCAGTGGCGGATGATGTCCACCCCGGCCCGTTTGGCCCACATTTCCAATTGTCCGCTGCCGCGGCGCGGAAGGTGTCGGCGGCGCAGAGCAAAACCCGGTATCCCTCGCCGCGCAGGCGCGCCGCCAGCTTACCTATGGTGGTGGTTTTGCCCACGCCATTGACGCCGGTGCAAAGGATGACCCGAAGCCGCCCCTTTTCTAAAGAGAGGGCGCCACCCCCGATCCAGGATCGCCGTCAATTCCCGCAAAAGCAGGTCTTTGATGCCGGAAGCGTCGCTGATTTTTCTCTCTTTGGCCTCGACCCGCAGTTTATCCACGATCGCCATCGAGGTGGCGATGCCCAGATCGGCTTCAATGAGAACCTCTTCCAGCTCCTCAAACAGTTCTTCGCTGACCTTGCGGCCCCGCCCCAAGGCTTTGCCGATCTTATCGCTAAAGCCGTCCCGGGTTTTGCCAAGGCCGCTTTTCAATTTGTCGAACAGACCCATGATTTCCTCCTTCAACTGATGCCGCAATTGAGCTGTTTAACCCACCAATTTTACCGAGACCGTTTTGGAAATCCCTTCCTCTTCCATGGTGATACCGTACAATTCTCCGGCGCTCTCCATCGTGCCTTGGCGGTGGGTGATGACCAGGAATTGGCTTTCCGCGGCATAGCGCTGTAAATAAGCGGCAAAGCGGCGCACATTGATATCGTCCAAAGCGGCGTCGATTTCATCTAAGACATAAAAGGGGCTGGGCTTGACCCGCAAAATGGCAAAGAGCAGCGCGATGCCGCAAAGGGATTTTTCACCGCCGGAAAGCAGGCCATGATGCTGCAAACGTTTTCCCGGCGGCTGCACGACGATCTCGACGCCGGATTCCAGCAAATTGTCCCCATCGGTCAACTGTAATTCGCCATAGCCGCCCTGGAAAAATTCGGGAAAGGTCTTTTGAAAGCTTTCATTGATGCGGTCGAAGGTTTCTTTGAACTTCTCGATGATCACGGCGTCCATCTGCGCCACCAGTTTTTCCAGAGCCAAACGGGCCGCCGCCATATCGTCCCTTTGCGCCGAAAGAAAGGCATAGCGCTCCGCAACTTCCTTATATTCGCGGATGGCGCCGAGATTTACAATGCCGAGCGCTTCGATGCTCCGCTTTAGTCCGGCGATGCGCTGCTGCTTTTCCCTTCTCGGCAGGTCCTCCCGAATCAAGCGGGCCGCCTGGTCCAGGCTGTATTGGTATTGCTCCAGCAGTTTATCCTCCTGCTGGTTCTCATCGGCCAAATGCCGTTCCCGCTTTAGTTCCAGCCGGTGGCATTCTTCCCGGTTCTCGTCTATTTTCGACTTGAACCCTTTGATTTCCTTTTCCAGGAACAAAATATCGCCCCGCAGCGCTTCTTTTGCCCGGCCCAGGTCGAGAATTTCCCGGCTCGAAGCGGCGATGTCCCGGCCCTTGGCCAGCACTTGCTCTTTCAGCGCGGCGATCTTCTGCAAAGCCGCTTCCCTGGCCGCCGCCGCATCGCCGTGGAGCCGCTGTTTCACGGTGATTTCGCCATCGGCGGCGTCTTTTTCCTCCCGCAGCCGAAGCCGGGTGTCGCGGCTGTTTTCCCAATCTTTCTCCAATGCCGTAAGGCGGAGCATAAGTTCCGTATGGGCGGCGCGGCTTTCGCTCTCATTTTCTTTGGCCGCCCGAACTTCCCGATCCAGCGCCTCCAAGCGCCGCATCAAATCCTGCTCCGCTTTTTCCAATTCACCGATGCGGCCGAGGGACGCCGCCATTTCCTCTTCTCCTTCGGCCAGCTCATCCTCAATCTGTCCCTTTTCAAGAACCAGCGCTTCCAGTTCCCGGCCGAAAAAGGCCGCCCGGTCGCCGATGCCTTTTTCCTCATTTTGGCAGGCATTGACTTCCATTTCGATTTCCCTGATCTTCCGCAAACCGCGTTCACGTTCCCGGCCGAGCGCTTCCTTTTCCTCCTCCATGGCCGCGATGCTTTGCAGAAGCCCCGCTTCCCGTTCCGTTGCCGCGAGGATTTCCCGCCGCAGTGAGGAGATCATATTTTTGCGGCTCAAAAGGCCGCTCTTTCCCTGGCCGCGGCTGCCACCGCTGATGGAACCGCCGCCATGGATGATGTCCCCTTCCAAAGTCACATAACGAACCGGCCGTTTGAAGCTCCGTGAGAGGGCGATGGCCCGCTCCAAATCGTTGACGACGATGAGTGTGGCGCAAAAGAAAGTCCACCGCCGGAGCGATCTGGCGCGGCGCCCGCACCAAATCGGCGCCGACGCCGATGAACCCCGGGCTGTCCTTCCATTTTTCCAGCGGCAACGGTTCCGGAACCCTCAACATATCGAGGGGAAGGAAGGTGGCATGGCCCCTTTTCCTTCCTTTAAAAAGGCGATGGCCTCCCGCACATCGGCGGCGCCGGCGGCGATGATGTTTTGCAAACCACCGCCCAGGGCCGTTTCAATGGCGGTGGCATATTCCGGCGCCACCTGGATCATCTCGGCGACGACCCCCAGGATGCCGGGAAAGCGGCCTTCGATTTTTCCGCCAGCACCGCCTTGATGCCGGGATAAAACCCCTCCCGCTTGATCTCTAAATCTTCCAGCACCTTTAATTGGGCCTCTGCTTTTTGGCGGTTTTGGCGTTCATCGTTCCATTCCGCGCGCAAAGAAAGCACATCGGCGTCGACCTTCGCTTCTTCTCTCGTCCAAAACAGCGCCGTTTGCCGCGATTTGGCGCATTTGCGCCCGCAAGGCCAGCGCCATTTCGGCAACTTCACCGCCGCGCCGCTGCAAAAGATCAATTTCGTCATTTTCTTTGATTTTTCGTCGAGGGCTGCCAGCCGCTGCCGGCCCCCTCTTCGTTTTGCGCCAGAGCCAAGCGCCGGTTTTTCCATTGCCCGCCTCCCGGGCGATTTCAAAGGTATCCGCCCGCAGTTTGGCCAAAGCCTGTTCGGCCCGAACCAAATCCTCATCCTCGAGCAGGCGTTTCGCTTCGCTTAGGGCAAGGTCTGCCGCCAATGTGGCACGCTGCGCTTCCAGGGCCGCAAACCGTTTTTCCTCGTCTTGCAGGAGGATTCCGGGTCGCGCCTTTTTCCTGAAAGGCGGCCATCTCCCCGGCAAGCAAATCCAGCTTTTCATCATAGCCGACGATGCGGCTTTCCAGTGTCGTGATTTCCCCTCCAGCTTTTGCAAATGCTGCCCCAGGTTTTGACGGCGATTCTGGGCGGCATCGAAATCGCCCTCCAGCGTGAGAAGTCTGCCCTTCTCCTCCGCCAATGCCGTCTCCTTCTGGAGAACGGAACCGGCCAAGGTTTGGCCCCGGCCGACGGCATTTTCCAATTCCGCCTCCACCTCCCGGCGGTGGCCGCGGCTTTCCAGGACGGCTTCGGCCAAGAAACCGATTTCCAGTTCTTCCATTTCTTTTTCGCCTCTAGATACCGTTCCGCCGCAGCGGCTTCCGCTTCCAGAGCATGGCAGACGGTCGCCGATTTCCAGGATAATATCTTCGATGCGCAGGATGTTTTGATCGGCTTGGGCGATCTTGCGCAAAGCTTCCCGCTTTCTTTCCCGGAATCTTACGATGCCGGCGGTTTCCTCAATGATGCCGCGCCTCTCTTCGGGCCGTGCCGCCAAAATTTCGCTGATGCGGCCTTGGCCGATGATGGCATAACCGTCATTGCCGATTCCCGTATCGGAAAAAAGGCGCAAAATATCCTTCAAACGGCAGTTTTTTCCGTTCAACAGATATTCGCTGTCCCCGGAACGGTACAGCCTTCTCGTGACCCGAATCTCCGTATATTCCAAGGCAAAATAACCGTCGCCATTGTCGAGAATCAGGCTGATCTCCGCCATGCCAAGGGCTTTCCTCTTTTTGGTGCCATTGAAGATCAGGTCTTCCATCCGCTGGCCCCGCAAGGATTTGGCGCTTTGTTCCCCCAGCACCCATTTGATCGCTTCCACGATATTCGATTTGCCGCTGCCATTCGGCCCGACGATGCCGGTGATCCCCGGCTCCAGGTCGATGCGCACGCGTTCGGCAAAGGATTTAAAGCCGAACAATTCAATGCCTTTTAAAAACAATCTGATCCCGCCATTTTCTGCTGATACGCCTTTAAAAACGTGGAGAATGAAAGCTGCTTTTTGTGGGTGCGTCTGTTCATTTGCGCCGCCGCCGCCAATGCCACATCGCCGCGCTGCAACGATTCGTCGCTGCCGATGGTATATCGGATCCCCGGATTTTCCCTTTGCAGGGAGGCAAGGTTTTGACGCCCCTAGCCAAAGAGCAAAGGCAGATCCGCCCGGGGGGCAAGGAAAGCGAGCGCGGCCTCGGTTTCCCCCGCCGCCAAATATCGCATCTGTTCCAGTTTCAATGCGCCCTTAGTGATGCTCCCAAAACTTTCATGAAAGGGGCCCGCCAAAATCTCGGGGCTGCCCCGGTACAGGTCGCCGCCGCTTTGCAGGCCGATGCGAATCACCGGGATGCCATGATATGAAAAAAAGGCCAATAGCTCCTTGGCCCATGCCACCGCCTCCGCCATCGCCAGCGGCGTGTATTTCCCCTCTTTATAGGCGCGGGCCAGCGGCGTTTCGTTCAAAACGATCAGCGGATACAGCCGAACAAAATCCGGCGGCATAGCCAGGAGCGCCCGGGCCGACGCGAGAGATTTTTCTTTGGCGTCGCGTGGCAATCCCAGCAAAAGCTGGATTCCCACCTCGATACCGGCCTCCCGCAACAGGGCGATGCTCCGCAAAATCTCCGCTCTGCCATGGCCTCTGCCGGCGGCATGGAGCACATCGTCGTCGAGGGACTGCGCACCCAATTCCACCCGATCCATCCCATAGCGTTTCAAAAGCGCCGCCATAGCGCCGTCGATGGCATTGGGATGGGTGGAGCAGCGCAGGCCGTGAATCTTCCCGGCCTCTTTCAGGGAGAGGCCCGCTTCCAAATAGGACAGGAGCCGCTCTTTGGGAAGCCGCGTAAAGCTGCCACCATAGAAGGCCAGTTCCCTTTTGCCGGCGGGCAAACCATGGATTTCCCTCTCGATCGCGGCGGGTTCCGGCAGAGAATGCCGGCCGGTGATGCGCGCTTGGTCGCAGAATATGCATTGGTTTTCACAGCCGCCTTGGGGCAGAAAAACGGGATAGATGTCCCGTTTAGCCTTTTTTGCCATGCTCCCCTCCTTGGGACAGCAAAAAGCGATAGGCTTCCTTCGCGGCACCCTTCTCCGCTTGCTGTTTGCTGCGGCCTTGTCCCTGCCCGATCTGGCGGCCACGAAAAAAGACGGCGGCGGTAAAGACGCGCCGATGGGCCGGCCCCTCCTCGGCGATGATCTGATAGCTCACATTTTGGCCGCCGGTTTTTTGCACATATTCCTGTAGCAGGGTTTTATAATCCTCTTTCGTTTCCGTATCGAGGGCGTTTTCCAGGCCGGCGAAGTGCGCCAAAATAAAGGCCCTCGTTTTCTCAAGGCCGAGAGACAGAAAAATGGCGGCGATCAAAGCCTCCATCGCATCCGCCAATGTCGACGGTTTTTCCCGGCCATTGTCATGTTCTTCTCCCTTGCCGAGAAAGAGCAAAGGCCCTACGCCAAGTTTCCGTGCCACATAGGCCAAGGTCGATTCCCTGGCCAGCAATGCCCGGTAACGGGTCAATTCCCCTTCCCCCTGTTGGGGATAGGCGCCATAGAGGTATTCCGCCAATACCATGCCGAGAAGCGCATCGCCGAGAAACTCCAAACGCTGGTTATTGCTTTTTGCCTTCTCATAGGAGGGATGCACGAAAGCCCTTTCCAAAAGTTCCCGGTCGATTCCTTCCAGATGCCATGCCAAAATTTTTTCCGCGAACCGTTCCGCTGTCATTTCCTATCGCCTCACCTTGGAAAACCGATCTTTCCGTTGCCCATGTCTTTCGCCGGCTGCCGTGCTCCCTGCTCCGCCGGGGCTCTAGTCCAGCTTTTCTTCCACATAGGAGACGGCGGCGCCAATATCCTCAATTTTCGCCAAATCCTCGTCGGGAATTTCGATGTCGAATTCCAACTCGATCGCAACGATGACTTCCAATAAATCGAGGGAATCGGCATCCAATTGGGCAAATGTTGTTTCCAGCGTAAACTCCCGATTGTCCGGAAGGTTCAGTTTTTCCCGAATGATCTCAAAAATCCTGTCTTGAATCATCAGTATCCCACCTAACCAAATCAGATTGTTCCTATATTTTCATTTCATGGTTCACATTGTTCCGGTTCCTGTTGTTCCGTCCTAGCGGTGCCGCGGCTGGCAATCCGTTTTGTCAAGCCGCCAATGAAATTGTTTTCCCAGCATGTTAACGCTGTTCTACAGGCATTTTTGATCGCGACCCGTTTGGAACTGCCATGGCATACGATGCTTAAACCCCGGATGCCCAAAAGGGGCGCGCCGCCATACTCCGAATAATCGAAACGCTTCTTGATATCCGCCAGGCCCGGCTTTACCAAGGCGGCGCCGACCTTCCGGAGCGCTGTCGCCGTCATTTCATCTTTAATGAGGGAAAACAGGCCTTGGGCCAACCCTTCCGTTAGCTTTAATACGATATTGCCGCTAAAACCGTCACAAACGACGACCTCATAGTCGCCCCGCAATAAATCCCGCCCCTCAATATTGCCGATGAAATGCAGGTTTTCCTCCTCTTTCAAGGCGGCATGGGCCGCCACCACGGCCTTCGTGCCCTTATGGGGTTCGCTGCCATTGGACAGCAGCGCCACCCGGGGGGCCTTTGCCCGCTGCAAAATCTTGGCATAGCCATCGCCCAGCAAAGCGAACTGAACCAGGCTTTCACCGTCGGCCTCCACATTGGCGCCGCCGTCCAAAAGGATTTTGCTTCCCGCCAGCGTGGGATAGGGGATCAAAATCGCCGGGCGGTGTACGCCGGGGATGCGGCCCAACAGCAGCAATGCCGCCGCCATTTGGGCGCCGGTGCTCCCGGCGGATACCACAGCGTCGGCTTCGCCTTGGCGCACCAGATCCGTCGCCATATAGATGGAGGAATCCTTTTTGCGCCGCACATTCTCCACCGGCTCGTCCATGGCCATCACCGATTGGGAATAGACGGCAAAAACCCCCGGCGGATAGGTGATCAATTCCTTTTTGATCGCCGCTTCACTGCCGACGAGAACGATCTCCAGGTTCTCCATCTCTCTTCTGCTTTCTAAAGCACCGGCGATTAACTCCTTTGGCGCATAATCGCCGCCCATTACATCCAAGGCAATTCTCATCGCTGTCTCCTTTGCTTAGGCGAACCATGGCATAAGGGGCCGGGTGGATCCCGGTTTGCCTAAAACTGGAAATGCACCCCTTCATCGAAAACGCAAACAAAGGGATGCACCATCTTCCACCTTAGTTTCCGGCTGCCTTTTGTACCACTTCACGGCCTTTATAGTAGCCGCAGGCAGGGCAAGCCTGGTGCGGCTTTTTTATACCGTGGCATTGCGGGCATCTGGATAAGCCCGGCACGGTAATTTTGTCCGCCGCTCTTCTTTGCCTCCTATTGGATTTAGAGGTCTTTCCCTTAGGTACTCCCATCTTTTACACCCCCTTCTTCCTTTCGACCCTCGTCCAGCCAATCGGCCAGAACGGCCAAACGGGGATCCGGCACCCTATGTTCGCAGGTGCAGACGCTTTTGTTTAAATTGGTTCCACAAACGGGGCAGAGCCCCCGGCAATCTTCCTTACAGAGGTTCTTCATCGGAGCTTCCAGGAAAACCGCTTGCTCCACAAAGGGCAGCAGGTCGATTGCATCGCCGGAAAAGCGATGCACATCTTCCCCCGTTTCCTCCGCCAGGTTGGTAAAACGCTCGAAGAAAGGGGTGGAAATCCGCTGCCGACAGCCTTCGCCGCAACGGTCGCAAGGCAACTCCAATTCACCTACGATGTCGCCTTCCACCCGGATCACCCGGTCGGCATTTTCCGCCGTTCCCCGGAGTTCCAGCCCTATCGCATGGGAAAGCAGGCCCGGCGCATCCTTGGGCGAAGGCAGCGTAAAGCGCATGGTTTCCCCCGGCACATTTTTCAGTTTTCCTACCGGAAGTTTCATTGGCGGCTCCCACTTTTCTTCACAATTAACAGAGATATTATATATAACCATCTCCCGCCTGTCAAGGCGGAAAGACTTGATCCGACAAAGCTTCCTACCAAAACCGGCTTTCCATGGGCCGTTTTATAGCGAAAGCCGTCGGATCCGCCGGACATTTCAACGCCTTCCCGCCGGTTTTAGCCGTTTGCTTTTCAGCCCCGCACCACGGCGGCGGTGTCTCTGGCAATGACCAACTCTTCATTGGTGGGAATGACAAATGCCTGCACCTTGGAATTTTTCGTCGTCAAGCAGCGCTCCACACCGCGGCATTTGTTCGCCTCTTCATCGAGTTCCACGCCCAGATAATGCCAACCGGACAAGACCGCCGGCGTCGATGGAATTTTCGCCGATTCCCGCCGTGTGAAAACGATGGCGTCTAGGCCAGTTCATCACCGCGGTATAAGTGCCGATGTACTCTTGAGGATGCCATAATAGAAACATCGATGGAAAGCTGGGCTTGGGCATTGCCTTTCGCCGCCGCCTCTTCCACATTGCGAAGGTCGCTGCTTATGCCGGAAACCCCCAGGAAGCCACATTTTTTATTGAGAAAATTGTTGACCTCCGTTACCGACCATTTTTCCTGTTCCATCAAAAAGGGAACGATGGCGGCGTCGATGCTGCCGGTGCGGGTGCCCATCAGCACCCCTTCCAGCGGCGTAAAGCCCATGGAGGTGTCGACGCATTTGCCGCCGTCCACCGCGGAGATGCTGGAGCCGTTGCCCAGGTGACAAGTGATGATCTTCAATTCCTCGGCGGGGCGGCCCATCAGTTCGACGGCCCGTTCGCTGACGAAACGGTGGGAGGTGCCGTGAAAGCCGAAACGGCGGATGTCATATTTTTCATACATTTCATAGGGAACGCCATAGGTATAGGCTTTCTCCGGCATCGTTTGATGGAAAGCGGTATCGAAAACGGCGACCATCGGGGTGCCGGGCATTTCCTTTAGACAGGCTTCGATCCCGGCGATGGCGGGAGGATTGTGAAGCGGCGCCAGGACATAGAGATCCTTGATCTTTTGGATGACGCTGTCGGTAATTTTCACGGCGTCATTAAAGGCGGAACCGCCATGGACGGTGCGGTGGCCGACTGCGTTGATTTCGGAAAGGTCTTTGATCACGCCATGGTTCCCATCGCTCAAAGCGTCGAGAACCATCTTAATGGCTACGGTATGGTTGGGAATTTCGGCTTCGATGACCGTTTTTTCCTTCCCTTCCGGGGTGTGGTTAAGAACGGCATTGTCGAGCCCAATTCTGTCCACCAGGCCTTTCGCTTTTGTGGAGCCATCCCCCATATCGATCAGTTGGTACTTTAAGGAAGAGGAGCCACAGTTCAACACAAGAATTTTCATTAGTTCTACCTCCATTTGCATTCAACATAATATTGTAAGAGACGCGCCGCCACCGCGGCCTCTCTCTCTGGGTCTTTTTTTTACGCCAAACCGTTAAAGCGGCCATATCGGGAGAAGGAGAAGCAATGAAAAGATGAAGAGATTGTATCCCGTTTTTTTCCTGGCACTGCTGGCGCTTTTTCTTCTTAGGCCCGCTTTGATTCTTGACGCGGCCAAAGCGGGGCTGTTCACTTGGTTTGAAACCGTTGTCCCGGCACTGTTTCCCTTTTTTGTTCTCAATGGGCTGCTCTTTTCTTTCGGCATTGTCGATCTTTTAAGCCCGCCTTTGGCGCCGCTGACCCGCCGCCTTTTTCGCCTGCCGGGAGAGGCGGCCTTCGTGCTTATCACCGGCTATACCAGCGGCAGTCCCGTTAGCGCCGCCCTCGTCGCCGCGCTGGAAAGGGAGGGGAAAATCCAGCGAAAAGAGGGGGAAAGGCTGCTCGCCCTCTCCGCCAATCCCAGCCCCGTCTTTATGCTATCGGTGGCGGCGCTTTCTTTCCTCAACCGGCCCGATCTGGGTTTGCCCCTTTTGGCCATCGTATACGGCAGCAATTTGCTGCTTGGCATCGTTTGGGGCCTGATAGCGGGCGAAACGCCTCCCGCCAAAAAAAAAGCCGCCGGAGAAAAGGCCAAAAAAATACCGCCTGCCGGTAAGGCCTTACTGGAAGCCATCACAACCGCCATCGGTTCCCTCGGTCTAATCGGAGGACTGATCATCGTTTTCTTCATTCTGATCGCACTTATCAACGCTCTTCCCCTTGGCAGCATCGCAATGGCTGCATTTCCAAATCTTGACGGCAAAGCCCTATCCCCATTGTTTCACGGCGTATTTGAGATGACCGCAGGGTTGAAGGCCTTGCCGGAAAGCGGCGGTTCCCTTCGCATTCAATTGGTGATCGCCGCAGGCATACTCGCTTTTGGCGGCCTCTGCGTCCACATGCAGATCGCCGGGCAGATCATGGAAACGAAATTAAGCATGCAAAAATTTGTAGCTTATAAAGTTCTGCAAGCTACAATTGCAATGCTCATCGCTGTTGTGGTCCCCATTCATGAAGAAGTTCTGGCCTGGGGCCCGGCACTGTCTCCCGGTGTTCGGCTCTCGGCGGCGCTGCTCTTAGGGCCCTATGCCCTGCTGACGGCCGCCGGCATCGCTTTCGCCGCCGGGAGGCGCATTTTCACTCGAGATTGCCGCTATATCCGCCGCCGCCGCTGACCGGCTTTTTAGATGTCGCCCGCAGCTCATCGCGGCTTTTTTTAATTGTATAAAGGGCTTTATCCAAATTGCTTTCTATTTGGTAAAGGATGTCATTGGCATAACTTCTTGCGCCCTCCCGCACTTCCATCGCGGTTTGCCGGGAACGTTCCATAATCGCGTCGGCTTCGGCCTGGGAATGGCGCACGATTTCATGTTCGGAAATGATGGCCTTCGCCTCCCGGCGGGCTTCTTCCAATTCCCGCTGGGCTTTCGCCTGCGCTTCGGCGATCAGGCGGTCTTTTTCCAATAGGGCGTATTGGGCTTCCCTTAATTCCTCCGGCAGAGTTTCACGAATTTGGTCGATTACTTCAAAAATCTCATCGACATTGACCATCACTTTTCCCGAAAGAGGCACCTTGAATGCCGTATCGACAAGTTCTTCCAATTTATCGACATATTTCAATATTTCCATATCGTTACACCTCTAATTTTCTAAAATATAATATTGAACCTCGGTATCTCCATACCGTTTACCTTCGAGAAGGCGAAAGCCCTCGCCGAGAACCGGGTTCCGGCGCCTTGCCGCCGGTCTCCACGACGACAATGCCGCCCTCCCCCAATAGATTGGCCGCCCGGATGGTCTGCATCGCCTGTAAAATTAAGCCTTGTCCATAGGGCGGATCAAGAAAAATGACATCGAATGCGTCCAGTCCGGACACATCCGCTTTGCAAAATCCAAAAGGCGTGTTTCAGCCCTTTCATGATAGCGGAGCAGATCGATATTCTCCCGGATCATCGCCAAAGCCCGCCTGTCTTTTTCAAAAAAAAGCGCAAAAAGGCGGCGCCACGTGGCAGCAGCCTCCAGACCGAGAGCGCCGCTCCCGCCAAAGGCGTCCAAAACCCGCATATTCTCTACGGGGCCCAAACTGTTGAAGATCGCGCCCCGCACCTTATCTGTCGTCGGTCGCGTCGACGTGCCGAACAAGGTCTTTAAACACCTGCCCTTGGCGTCTCCGGCAATAATCCTCACTTATTATATCACCTTATCCACCCATTTAATAGAGTACTCAGCACAATTTTTTCTTTTTGGCGAATTTTGTCATAAAATTATTTCTCTTCGGAACGCATATTTCCTTCTTTTACCGGACAAAATAGGCTCGGAAACCGAAAAGCTTTCTTTGAAGTCCCCAAAAAGGCTTTCTATCCGGTTTCTCCTCTCCCATAAGGCTGCCTAGCAGCCACTCGCGGCGGCCAAACCGCCGCATTTTTTTATCCTGACCTTTTCCTTATTTATTGTATCACAAGAGAAGAGGTTTACAAATCCAAATTTTACCTAAAGGAGGCCCCTATGCGCAGCATTGAACAACAGGCGAGGCTCGGCGTCCACATCGACCTGGCCGTAGAAGCCCACGCGCTTTTGCGCGGCGACCGGGATGTTGAAATCCCCGGCGTTGCGGAGACCGTGGAAAAGACGGATTTCGCCCACATTTCCACCATTAAGATTTTGGATGAAAATGGCGCCAGATCCCTCGGCCGCCCCATCGGCACCTATATCACCGTAGAGGTTCCGGAAATTCACGAGGATTGCGTGTTGATCGAAAAAACCGCCGCTTTGCTGGCGGAAAAGCTGCGGCCTTTGCTGCCGGCGGAGGATGGGCGGCCGATCCTCCTGGTCGGCCTTGGGAATGAAGCCGCCGTGCCCGATGCTTTGGGCCCGCAGGTGATCCGCAAATCCATGGCCACCCGCCACTTTTTTGTGCAGATGCCGGACCAAGTGGAAGAGGGCTTTCGCAATGTGACGCTGGTGGCCCCCAATGTGCTCGGCAATACGGGGCTGGAATCCTTTGAAGTGGTAAAAGGCATTAAAGAGGAGGTCAACCCAAGCTGTATCGTGATCATCGATTCGTTGGCCGCCGCTTCGATAAAACGCGTCGGCACTTCCTTCCAATTGGCCGATACCGGCATCACGCCCGGTTCCGGCATCGGCAACCATCGCCTCGCTTTGGACGAAGCCACATTGGGGGTGCCGGTGATCGCGATGGGCGTGCCAACGGTGGTACATGCCGAAACCATCATCAACGAAGCCTTGGCGCTGTTAAAAGACAGTTGGACCCTGGACAAGAAAAAAGAGGGCGCCGCCGGCCACATCGTGCCGGAAGAATCCGCCAGGATCATCGACCATATTTTAGAAAAAGAAAACAGCGGCTATACCGTAACCCCCAAAAATATCGACACAATCACCGCCGATCTCGCCAAAACCATCGCCATCGGCACAAACCTGGCTCGCCTGCACGCCGCCTCAATATGGACAACTATGGCCTCTACCTCAACCTCTAATACTTAATACCTGGTATGCATCGTTCCCCCCGATGGTTTAGGAAAAATATGTTACGGTTTTTCGGGAATAAATCAACGGTTTATTGCAAAAATAAGACCATAGCGACGAAAAGCAAATTGCGGCGAGAAGTTAAGGCGGACGCAAAGCCAAGGGCATGAGGAAGGCCGATGTCTAAGGAACCTGCCGAGCAGTCGAACCGATTAGGAAACTGTCACCATGAAAGGGCACGAGGCGTCCGAAACAAACCGATTCCGCAAGGGAGGATTGTCTTTCATCGCTGAGCTGTTGCCAAAATTCCGTTTTGTCAAATAAACCAAAATATGAACAATCTATTAGGAGGAAAATGAAATGGCACAAAACAACCCCATGAAAAAGAGCGCGCAAGGAGCTTTGAATCGCTTCAAAATGGAAGTCGCCAAATGAACTCGGCATCCAGGACTATGAAAACATCGACAAGGGGGAACCTGAGCTCCCGTCAGAACGGCTATGTCGGTGGCAATATGACCAAAAAGATGAGCTGGCCTTCGCTGAAAACGCCATGTCTCAGGGTCAGACCGGTGCGGTCAACAGTGCCGCCCAGACCGATTTTCCCCAGCAATAAAGGGTAACCCACAGGAACAGCCATAATGGGAAAGGGCGGAGCATAGGCTCCGCCCTTTCAGGTTGTCGGCAAAGACCCGGTCGCGCCGTTGTTCACAAAAGACCGGGTTCTAATGTGTTTTCCTATACGCCGCGGGGCGCCGTTGCCCGCGGCCTTTTTTAGACGCCGACGGCATAGGATTTCGCCAAAATTTCCCGAAGCGGCGCCCATTCTTCCCCCGCCAAACCCCGGTTTTCAGCCAAAAGCGCTTTCGCCCGGGCAGAGGCTTCCGCCAGCACTTCGTGGTCGATGAAAAGGTCGGCGATCTTCATTTCCGGCAGGCCATGCTGGCGTACGCCGAAAAAATCGCCGGGGCCGCGAAGTTTCAAATCTTCCTCGGCGATTTTGAAACCGTCCTGATGGTCCCGCAGCACTTCGAGGCGGCGGTGGGCGGGGCCGCCGTCGTACTCCAACATGCAATAGGACTGGGCCCCGCCCCGGCCGATTCTGCCCCGCACCTGATGCAATTGGGCCAGGCCGAAGCGCTGGGCATCCTTCACCAACATCACGGTGGCATTGGGCACATCGACGCCGACCTCGACGACGGTGGTGGAAACCAAAACCGAAAGGTCATTCCGATAAAACGCCGCCATAATGTCCTCTTTTTCCCGCGGGGCCAACCGGCCATGCAGCAAGGCGATGGGGAGATCGCGGAAAACGCCGTGCCGCAGCGAGCGGTACAGATCCTCCGCCGCGTGCAGATCGAGGCTTTCCGATTCTACGATCAGCTGGCAAATGATATAGGCCTGCCGGCCCGCGGTCACCGCCCGCCGGATGAAGCCATAAACTTTTTCTTCTTCCGATTTTGTTACCAACATCGTCACGATCGGTTTGCGGCCCGGCGGCATTTCATCGAGAACCGAAAGGCTTTGCCCCGACAGGATCGTTAAAGCCAAGGTGCGGGGAATCGGCGTCGCCGTCAAAGTCAACAGATCGGGGTTTTTGCCTTTGCCCCGCATCTTTTCCCTTTGGCGCACCCCGAAACGGTGCTGTTCGTCGATGACCACAAGGCCCAAATCGGCGAAAAGGGTTTTGTCATACAGCAGGGCGTGGGTGCCGACCAACAAATCGACGGCGCCTTCGGCGGCGGCGCGATACACCTCACGGCGCGCCGCCGCCTTCGTCGCGCCGCGAAGAAAAGCAAGCCGCAGCGGCAGCGCGGCAAACAATGCTTCCAGGGTATGAAAATGTTGCCGGGCCAAGATTTCCGTGGGCGCCAAAAGAGCCGACTGGTGCCGGGAGCGCCAAGCCTTATAGATCGCGGCGGCGGCCACCAGGGTTTTTCCGGAGCCGACATCGCCTTCCAACAGCCGATTCATCTGTTCCGTTCCTTCCATATCCCGGTAGATCTCCGAAATGGCCCGGTTTTGGGCGGCGGTTAAGGCAAAAGGCAGCAGCTCCCGAAATTCCGCTTCGATTTCCGGATCCGCCCGGTGGGCGACGCCACCGCCGCGGCCTTCGCCAATGGCCAAATCCATGGCCAGCCGGGCCAGAAAAAATTCATCAAAAACCAGGCGGCGGCGGCTGGCGGCCAATTGCTCCAAATCGGCAGGGAAATGGTAGCCGGCGATGGCCTCCCGCAAAGGCAGCAATCGCCAGGCGGCCCGCTGTTTTTGGGGAAGCGGATCTTCCACCGCTTGCAAAGCTGTGGCCAGGGCGGTGGTTACGATTTGGCGCATCAATTTTTGATTCAGACCTTCGCTCAACCCGTAAACCGGCAAAATGCGGCCGATCGTCGACGACGAGGCAAAGGAAAAATCTGAGACGATAAACTGCCGGTGGCCGTATTTCAGTTCCAACCGTCCATAAAGAAACAGTTGATCCCCGGGGTGAAGCTGCTCTTTCAGATAGGTCTGGTTGAACCAAACGGCGGTGATGGCGCCGCTTTCATCGGCAATCTCCACCCGCAGCAGACTCAGGTTTTTGCGGATCAGGCGAACTTCTTTCTTTCTGACCTCCCCGCAAATGGTGGAAAGCCGTTCCGGTATCAGATGGCCGATGGCGGTCGTTTCCCGCCGATCCTCATGGCGGCGGGGAAAATAGAACAGCAGGGCGCGCAAACTGTCGATGCCCAGCCTCCCCAAAAGCTGCTGCCGTTTCGGCCCGACATGCTGCAGCCAGCGGAGAGAATCCTTCGCATCGATGTCCACGCCGCTTTTATTCGGCGGCGAAGCCGGTTCCTTTTTCGCCAGCGCAGCGACGAGGGCGCGGATTTTCCCCAGCAATTCTTCCCTTTCCCACCGGGAACCGCGGCCATAGGCCACCAAAAGGTCGAGAAGCGCAGACCCCGCCGGGCCGTCCCCATCCAAGCCCGCCGCCGACAGTTCCCGCAATAAATAGCGGCAAAAGCCGCCGAATACGGCGCTGTCGCCATATCCCAAGCGGCTTTCTTTATCGATCAGCGCCAGCAGCGCTTCGATGCGCTCCCGGGCGATCCCTTCCGTTTGCTTTTCATGCCCCATGCGTTTCACCTAAAATACCATGTCTTATTCAATGGATACATAATAGAAATATAAGGGCTGCCCGCCACGGTATACCTCCACCTCCAAGTCGGGATAAGCGGCCCGGGCCGTGGCGGCCAGGGCTTCTGCGGCGGCCTCTTCCACGTCGGCGCCATAATAGAGGTGAGCAGCTCGGCATCGTCGATCATTGCGTTTTTGAGCAGTTCCAGCGTCACCGCGCCGACCTCTTTGCCGACGGCGACGATGTCGCCGTTCGCCAGGGCGAGAATGTCATTGGCCTTGATATCAAAGCCGTTGAAGGCCGTGTCCCGAACGGCATAGGTAATTTCACAGTGGACGGCGGCTTCCAGTTCCGCCGCCATCGCTTCCCCGTTGTCCGCGGCGGAAAGTTCGGGATTAAAATTTAAAACCGCCTGAATTCCCTGGGTTACAAACTTCGTCGGCACCACCGTAACGGGTTTTTCCGCCATCTTTTCCGTCTGCCGCGCGGTTAAAATGATATTGCTATTGTTCGGTAAAATAACAACTTCCGCGGCGGGAACCGCGTCGATGCTGTTTAAAACATCTTCGGCGCTGGGATTCATCGTTTGTCCGCCATTGATGACGACGTCGACCCCCATGCTTTTGAAGATTTCCGCCATGCCGTCGCCGGAGGCCACGGCGACAATGCCGCTGCCCTTCCGTATCTTTGGCTTTTCCGCGGCTTTCGCCGCCTGCCGCTCCAGGATCTGCTCCTTCATATTCTCGATCTTGATGTCGAGCAGATCGCCCAAACCCGCCGCGAAGGACAGTACCTTCCCCGGGTCATTGGTGTGGATGTGTACCTTGATTACGCCGCCGTCACCGACGACGATCAGCGAATCCCCCTCCCGCTGCAACCGGGCCCGCACTTTTTCCGGGGCGGCTTTTGTATCTTTAATTAAAAATTCCGTACAATATTGAAAGACGAGATCCTCGGCGTCGGCCGGCAAATCGTCGACAATGGCGTCGGTGATCTGCGCCAGAGTCGCCGGCGGTTCTTCCGGCAGATCCGCCACGGTTTCCCCTTTCAGGCCCATGATGCCACCCTGTAAAATATAGAGGAAACCTTTGCCGCCGGCGTCGACTACGCCGGCTTCCTTCAAAACCGGCAGCAGATTCGGGGTATTTTCCAGCGCGATCCTGCCCATTTGCAGGGCATATTCCAAAATGGCGACGATGTCCTCTTCCTCTTCGGCCTTTTCGAGGGCGCCATTGGCCACGGCCCGGCCGACGGTCAGAATCGTGCCTTCCACCGGCTTCAAAACGGATTTATAGGCGATGTTCACGCCGCTTTGCAGCGCCTTCGCCAATGTTTTGCCATTGATTTTCCTTTTATCTTGCAAGGCGCCGGTAAATCCCCGCAGGATTTGGGACAGGATGACGCCGGAATTGCCCCGCGCCCCCATCAATGCGCCCATGGAGACGACGGAACATATCTCCTTCACCGTATCGGCAAGATCCAAAGACTTGATCGCCGATTTGAGGGTCAGCCCCATATTGGTGCCTGTGTCTCCATCGGGAACCGGAAAAACGTTTAAGGCATTGACGTCCTCTTTATTTAGATTCAAAATGGCCTCGCCCATGCGGAAGAATGCCTTCAGCATGGACGGAGACAGATTTACAATGTTCGCCATGGTGGAAAAACCCTCCTCAATCCAAAACGCGGATCCCGGCAATTTTTATATCCAGATGATTGATTTTCAGACCTGTGGCCTGCTCCACGGCATAGGAAACCGCTTCGGAAACATTTTTAGCCACTTCGGAAATCTTCGTTCCGTAACCCACTTGGATCTGGATGGTGAGATAAAGCGCATCGTCCTTGATTTTAACCTCGATGCCCTTGTTCCCGCTTTCGCCGCGGAGATATTGCGCGAAGTTTTTCGCCTGCATACCGACAACGCCAAAGCATTCGGAAACGGCTTTATAAGCCAGCTGGGCGATGGCCTCCGGCGCGATATAGATCTTGCCCTTATCGGTTTCGATCACATTTCCCATTTTCACACCTCCTAAAGATGGAATGGTATGATAAGCAAAGCAATTATATCATAGATGAATTTTTTTTTCAAACCGGAATTTGCCCTTGCAATCGACAAAACAATCTGTTAAAATGGTAACGGTCTTTTTCAGCGACCAGAACCGTGCGAAGGAGGTGTCAAAATGGCCGTTTGCCAAATTTGCGGAAAAACAACCAAATCCGGAATGCAAATCAGCCACTCCCACATCCGAACCAAAAGGGTTTGGAAACCGAACCTGCAGAAAGTTAGAGTGGTTGTCGATGGCGCGCCCAAAAGGCTTCATGTCTGTACCAGATGCCTTCGTTCCGGAAAAGTGCAAAGAGCGATATAACTACAGGTTCCAGCGCGTATAAAACCCGCCCAGGTGAAGCCTACTTGGCTTTGCTGGGGCTTTCAGCACAGTTCGCCTATGGAAATACGGCGAAGAAAGGGTGGAAGAATGAAGAAGGATCTTTTGCTGCTCGTCAATCCCGAAGGCAGGTCGGGCCGACATTAAAAATAAAATATTGGATATCGTCGATCTGTTTGCCAAAGCCGGCTATCGCACGACCCTCCACCCTACCCAAAGACCATTGGAAATCCCCGAACTGATCCAACAGGAAGGGGCCATCTATGATTTGATCGTTGGCTGCGGCGGCGACGGCACCTTGAACGAAACCGTCAACGGCTTAATTAAGGCGGGAATTTCCGTTCCCTTCGGCTATATCCCCACCGGCACCACCAATGATTTCGCCGCCAGCTTGGAAATCCCCAGAAATTTGCTGGAAGCGGTGGAGAACATCATCGAGGGCGAACCTTTTCTCTGCGATGTGGGGCGCTTTAATTCCCGCTATTTCAGTTATATCGCCGCCTTCGGCGCCTTTACCGAGGTGCCCTACCAGACGTCCCAATTGTCTAAAAACCTGTTGGGGCGTACCGCCTATATATTGGAGGGCATCAAGCGCCTGCCATTGATGAAAACATACCACATCAAATTGGAGCATGGCGAAGAAACCATCGAAGGCGATTTTATTTTGGGACTTTTCAGCAATTCCTCCTCTGTCGGCGGCTTCAAGGTCAAGGGCGAGGAACGCATCTCAATGTGCGACGGGCTGCTGGAAGTGATTCTCGTGCAACCGGCAAAAAGCGTCGCCGAGCACCAGGCCATCCTCAATACGCTGCTTTGGCAGCAGATCGATACCCACTATTTTCTAAACTTCAAAACTTCCCGGGTCAAGATCACAACGGAGGAAGACACCCGTTGGACCATCGACGGAGAGGACGGCGGCAATCCCAAGGAAGTGCTGATCGAAAATAAACCCGGCGCCATCACCATCATCACGAAACCCCGGGGCGGCGCCGAATGCGCAAAAAAGACGAAACCGTCTAAAGTGCCTTCTATTTTCCCTTAACCAACAAACGGCACATACGGTATATCGTATGTGCGGTATATGATATGATATGAAAGATAGGGCTCACTGCTCGCGGCGTTTACGCCGCGATTTTATTTTTCCTTTGATCCTCTGCAAAAAATCGCAGCCATGTTTTCCGCCCTACCCTAAAAAAAACAGCAACCCTTCCCTATGGCCACATCTTTCCAATCCAAACATGCGCCGCGCCCCGTGAACATTTGCCTGATACAGCCAATTTTCCCCACCCACAACCCTTCCCAGTTTTAAGCCGGCAAACGAAAAGGTAAAGAATTTGCTAAAACTGTAAAACTTTTTACTATCATTTTTCTGAAAAATCAGTAAGCTATAAATATGGCATTTTTTTGCTAAATGACAAAATTTAAGCCAACGAGATGAAAAACGCTTCCTTATTTACGGAAGGCAAACCAATCTGTCAATGTCTGATACGCATCAGGGAACCCCCGAGCCAAAAAGCCGACAACGACGCCGGGGCCTATAGGAAAGGAGGGCGGTTGAAACCGGGGCCATCGCGGAGGGCCGGCAGTGACACCGACACACTCTGCCGATCACGTTTTGAATCGAATAAAATGAAGTCGCCGACAGAGAGAGACACTGCGGCTCCGTTTTGATTCTGTTATTGAGGGGAGGAAAACTCATGGACAACACAAAGGAAAATCAGGAAGTCAAATTGAAGGGCCCTGTGGTTGACAAAACGATTCTTTATATTTCTCTTGGCATATCGCTATTGTTTATTGTCACCGCATTGGTACTTCCGGATCAGTCCGCCAATCTGTTCAACGGCCTTTTCAACTTAATCATCAATCAATTCCCCTGGCTTTACATGCTGGGCGCTTCCATTTTTGTTGGCTTTTGCGTGGTCATCGGCTTGAGCAAATACGGGAAAATCCGGCTTGGCAAAGACGATGAAAAACCGACTTACAGCATGTTTACCTGGGTAGCCATGCTGTTTTGCTGCGGCACCGGGATCGGACTGCTCTTCTGGTGCACCTCGGAACCGATGATGCACTTCGCGGCCGCGCCCTTTGCCGACAGCAGCACCATTCTCGCCGCCCAACAGGCCCTGCGGCAAAGCTTCTTCCACTGGGCCATCCACCCTTGGGCCATCTATGTCGTCGTCGGCCTGTCTCTGGCTTACTTTGGCTTCCGCCGGAACTTGCCGCCGCTTCTCAGCACCGCCCTTTATCCCTTTATGGGAGAAAAAGGCATGACCGGCCCCCTCGGTAAAGCCATCGACATCATCGCCATCGTCTGCACCGTATTCGGCGTCGCCACCTCTTTGGGCATGGGCGCTATGCAGGTGGCCACCGGCTTGAATTATCTTTATAATGTCCCGAGCAATATGACGACCTTCGTTATCATCGTCGTGATCACCACCTGCATCTTTATCTTGTCTTCCGTGACCGGGGTCGACAGGGGGATCAAATGGCTGAGCAATATCAACTTGACCATGGCCATCATCCTGTTGGCCTTTATTTTGACTTTGGGCCCCACCGGCTATATCCTCAATACCTTCACCCAGGTGATGGGGGATTATCTGCAAAATATCGTTTGGATGAGTTTCTTCGTTGACGGCAATGGCGAAGCCGCCGCCCGCACCTATGAAGGTTGGGTCGGCGCCTGGACGATCTTTTACTGGGCCTGGTGGCTCGCTTGGGCTCCTTGTGTGGGAACCTTTATCGCCCGTATTTCAAGGGGACGCACGATTCGCGAATTCATTTTCGGCGTTCTCATTCTGCCCACCCTGTTCTCCTGCCTGTGGTTCACCGCCTTCGGCGGCACCGCGCTGCATATGGAGCTGTTCCAAGGGCTGCCGATCTCGGAAGCGGTGGCGGAAAACAGCACCACCGCCATCTTCGCCATGCTGAGCAATTTACCGCTTTCCACCCTGTTAAGCCTCGTATCCATGTCGATTGTGCTGATTTTCTTCATCACCTCAGCCGACTCGGCCACCTATGTCGTGGCGATGATGTCCTCTAAAGGACATCTCTATCCAAAGACAAGCCTGAAGATCCTCTGGGGCGTGATCATCGCCGTCGTCGCGCTGTTGCTATTGCAGTCCGGAGGTCTGGCGCCAATGCAGAAGGTATCCATCGCCATCGCCTTCCCCTTCATCTTCGTCATGTTCCTCTGCATCGTCAGCCTCTTTAAATGCTTGGGAGAAGAAAATTTACCCACCAAAAAAGGCGCTGCGGAAGCGGCGGAGGCCGCCGAAACGGAAGGCGGCGTGACCGGATAAAAAACAAAGCGGTTGCCCTCATACCTACACCCGGGGGCCGGTGGAAAACTTCCACCGGCCCCCAACTTTAGATATCCGATCATATTGTTGTCACCAAAAAGCCGATCCCGCGCATACCTGTCCACGTCGGCCCCGGCACTTCGCTGCCGCATCCATTTATCGGCGTTTAATCTGCTATAAACAGCGATCTCGTGCCGCCAAGGCAGCCGGACGATGGTACCCTCGTTAGCAAAGACCAAGACCCCCAGGCAGAAATCAATACTTGGGGCGGCCTTTGTTTTTACCGGCTCTCCGGCCTTACGCGGAAGCCTAAAAGATTGGTGAAGGGCGGCACATCGCTTTACCGCAAGCAAAGGCCGGGCTTTTCCGTATGGTAGGAACGGTTCAAGTCCAGCCTTCTATTGCACATTGCGCAACGGCTTACCGGCGCCCGGCCAAAACCGCGCCAGAGCGCTTATAGGCCCCGATCTCTGGTATCGACGAAGAATCGCTCGTCCTCTTCGCAGCGCTCCCATTCGGGCCTTTCCGTAGCGATGGCTTCGATATGGGATTGGATATAGATGTCGTTCTCGATCTGGTTGGCCTGGGCGTAGATATCCTCGTGGTTGATGACCACATCAATCCGGACGGCGCCGTTCTGCCGGGCCTGCTCCACAGCTTTCTTCTCGGCAAAAGCCTTGCCATAGGCGACGGCATCTTCCAGGCGGTCGAAATATTTCCGTTCCCAGACCGAATACAGCAATACGCCGGAACCCCCTCACCGGGATTGATTAAAATTTTCACCGTTTCCATGATTTTGCCGACGGCGGAACCCACCGCATTGGCCACTTCGGGATTTTCCGGGATCACCAGCCGGGCGGAAAGCTTTTCCGCCATCCGCGGCAGCCAGGCCGCAACCGGCGCGCCGATGCCGATGATGGGAATCTGCGGCTGCAGCTTGCAGGAAAGCAAACCGTCTTTGCCGGCAAAAAGCTGCTTTTCAATCAGATACCGGGCCACCGCCTGCTCCTTTAAGCAAAAGCCATTTCCTTCATAGTTGGAAATACTTTGCAAACAGGCATAGCACAATTCATCGACGATCTGGTCGGCGGCCCAGACAACGAATTCCTCCATCTCCATATCGAAGCGGGTCGCCAGAAGGCGAACCGCCGCCTTGGCCCCGTCGAGGTTCCATTGCTTGTATTCCCCTGCACATGTAAAATGTCGGTGGGGGTAACGGAGATGCGTCCCAAAACGCCGGTATTGACCAGGCGGCTGAAATCGATCAGATTCGGCTCCGTTTCCAATGCCCGCACGATATAAAACAGGCTATGGGGCCCATTGCGCAGCACCTCTAACAGTTGGCGCTCGCTTTCGTTCAGCGTAACCGTTTCCTTTTCATTCAGAATCATAAAGCAATCGGTGGCCTGGGAATAAATCAGCAGATAGGAACGGGACAGCGCCGTATTCTCCAATTCTTCGACAAGATAGGGATAGCGATGGGAAAGAATGCTGATGGGCCAGACCCGCTGGGGGCCGACTTTAAAGGCGCCGTCCATCGCTTTTTGTAAATAGCTGTCGCCACCCAGGCCGTAGGTGCAAATATCCGCCGCTTCCACCCGGGTCAGCCAGCCGCCGACCAGGGCCCCTTCCTCATTGATGCGGGGCACGCCATTTTTCAGGATCGCGATATCGGTGGTGGTGCCCCCCATATCGAACACCACCGCATTGGGCTCGGCGGCAAGATAGGTGGCGCCGATGATGCTGGAAGCGGGGCCGGAAAGCAAGGTTTCGATCGGCTTGTCTTCCGCCCGGGCCTCGCCCATTAGGGAACCGTCTCCCTTGACCACCATGATCGCCGCCTTTATTTTTTTCTCCATCAATACTTTTTTTACGGATACGAGCAATTCTTTAATAATGGGGATCAGGCGCGCATTGAGAATCGCCGTTACCGTCCGCTCGTGAACCCCCAGGGATCGCGTGAGATGGTGGGCGCAAACCACCGGCACCTGCAAAATTTCATGCACCAGCTTTTGGGCGGCCAATTCATGCTCCGGATTGCGGATGCTCAAATAGCTGGAAATGGCGATGGCATCCACCTTGCCGCGGAAGCTCTCGATCGCTTCCCTCGTCAGGGCTTCATCCATCGCCGTTTTGGCTTCCCCTTTGACATTGTGTCCGCCGGGAACGACACGAATTTCCTGCACCGGCAGCTTCTGCGTCGGCGAAAAGCCGATCATCAAAAGTCCCACTTCGCAGCCTCTTCCTTCTACGATGGCATTCGTCGCCAGCGTGGTGGAAAGGGAGACGACACCAATATCGGCAAAATCATCAAACTCCATCCGGTTGATGCAATCGCTGATGCCGATGCTCAAGTCTTCCCTGGTTGTCAGAGCTTTCGACTTGGCTACGACTCGTTTTGTCGTCCGATCGATGATGACCCCGTCGGTATAGGTGCCGCCGGTGTCGATACCAAGCACGAGTGACATAGAGATCCCTCCCGTTTTTACCGGATGATAAACCGAACTTCAGGAAAAAGAGAAGGGAAGAGGCCGGCCATTTCAGAATGATCGGCCCATTCCCTCCCCGAATCCCATCGTTCGGGAACTAAAACAAATAGAAGGAACATCCGGAGGTTTTTTAACGGCACGGCTTCAAAAAATTGAAACCGAAAACCACGATCAGTTTTCGCCGGGCATGTGGCCGACGGCATTTTCCACGATATGCCGCACCTTGGCCACAACGTCTTTCGGCAGCGGCGCGGGTTCATGGTATTCGATGATGTCCGCACCTTTTCATTGGCGATTTGGGTTAGGGTCTTGCTGCCACCTTTCTGCCAGAGCTCTCTGGCAGCCCGGCTGACGATGCTGGGTTCAAAGTTTTTGTGGGGTTGTTTCGGACTATAATCGTCCTCGTCGTCGTCATCATCGTTCACCGCGGCATTGACCGCATCAAACCGGCCGCCGGGGCCGATCGCCTCGATGCATTCCAGGGACAGGGTTTCTTCGTTTACCGGAATGCCGGCGGTGAGACGGCGGGCCATCCCCACCACCTCGTCGGCGAGAACCACCAAGTCCATATTGGAAGTGGAGCCATATTCGGAATAACCAATGTCGTGGTTCAGGTTGGGGCCGGCCATATTCGTCATCGCGATCGAGAGGGCGGCTTCCACCCCGGCCTGTTCATCGATGATTTTCGCGTCGGTACAGCCGGCGGTGCCAAACATCGGCAGATTGAGGAAATGGGCCACATCGGCAAGGCCCGCCAATTGCAGCGACAGTTCCGGCGCGCCGTAGGAAAAGATGGTGGAGTTCATATCGAGGATGGTATAGACGCCGCCCATGATATAGGGGGTGCCTTCCTGTGTGCATTGGCTAAGGACAAGGCCGCTCAGGCTTTCGCAAAGCCCTTGCACCACAACGCCGGCCAGGGTGGCGGGGGCGGTGCCGCCCGCCATGATGCAGGGGGTAAAGATCGTCGGCAAGCCTTTTTTGGCCCCCATGATGACCTTCTGCAAGGCCTCCTGGCAGTGAACGCCGGGGGAAATCGGCTCCACATAGAAGCAGATGAAGGGGTTGCGGCGCAATTCTTCGGCGCCACCCGCCACCGCTTCCGCCATATCAATGCAGTCTTGCTGCGCCCACTGGTCGGTGCAGACATTGACGATGGGTTTTTCGGTATTGAGCAGCTGTTGCTCAAATTCCCAACGGTCGGCGACGAGGAGCGGTACGTCCTGCACCAAGCCGAGGGACATCGCGAAATCGATATTGGGGAGGGCGTCCAAGACCTTAGCGGCCCAACCGATGCTGCGATTGTTGGAACGGTGCCGCTCATTCGTATAGGGATCCCTGGTGAAGGGCGTGCCGGAACCGGAACCGAAGTAGGAATTGTTCCCTTCCAGATAGAGCTCCCGGGCGCCGGTGCGGCTATTGCAGAGAACCACATGCTTTTGGCAGGTTTGCAAGGCCCTCTCGGTCAGATAAGCGGGAATCCACCCGGATGCCGTCCACCCAGCAACCGGCACGGCGCAGAATTTCAATGGCTTCGGGATCGTGAAAATCCGTCCCGTCCGCCACATCACCTCTTCCGCCGCCAATACCAGTTCGCGGCATTGGGACTCTGTATATACTTGCATCCGGGTGGATGCGTTGGCCTTAAAATTCGATCTGGTCTTCAAATCATTCGCCCCCTTTTATAAAGCTGCTTCTGCTTTGGCAATTATCTCTTTCAACTGGGCGGCAATTGCATCGTCCAGGGGCTGGCCTTCATAAAACTTCAGCATATCCTGTACCTTTTCTTTCGCCCGCACGCCGAGGGTTTTGCTGCCGGCGGCCATCCAGTCGTCGATCCGGTTGCGGTTCATCAGTTCGGGCCAAAACTGTTCCGTTTTGAAGTAGTACATCGTATGCTCGGTGCCAAGGTAATGGCCGCCGGGCTGCACATCGTCGATGACGCCGCGGGCCAGCCTGTCTTCATCGATGGCGATGCCCCGCATGATCCTTCTCGTCATCCCCATCACTTCATCGCCGATGGCAAGGGAAATGGCGCTGAAGGTGCGTCCCGATTCAATCTGGCCGCCGCCATGCACCAAATTGGTTCCCGCCAGCCCCGCATGGAGGATGCTGAAGGTCGATTCCAAACCGAGCTGGGCATCGGAGGTTTTCGTGTCGCTGCCGCCAGCAAAGCCGAAGCTGGGTACGCGGAGAAAGCGCAGCACATTGGCGAAGCCGGTGCCCATCAGGCTGACTTCCGGCGCGCCATAGGGGGCGACACCATGGTCTGTGTCGTGGATCGTGAAGAAGCCGCCGGCGATCAGCGCGGCGCCTTCCTGCGCCAACTGGCTGAGCATTACCCCCACCAGGGCATTGCAAAGTGCCACCACCAGAGCGCCGGCGCATTGATTCGGCGCCGTCAGGCCGCTGACCAGCTGGCTGTTATAAATGACCGGCACACCTTTTTGCGAAGCGGCGATTACAATGTCCAGGAGGTTGGCGGCATGGGAGAGTGGTTCTTTGTTGACGACACAGAGGGCGACAAAGGGGTTCATCTGCAATTTATCCGCTCCGCCGGCCACAACCGCCGCCATATCCATGACGGTTTGGGCCTGCTGTACGCAATCAACCTCCTGGATGATAGGTTTCGTTGTATGGGAAACCATGGCCTCGAAGGCGTGAACCGCGGCGACTTTTTCCTTTACATCGCCGGGAAGGCCGCTGTCCATAACAAAATCGACATCTTTTAGACTGCAACACATTTTCGCAATATCGGCGACATCCGCTTTCGTTATGGCGCGAATTTCACCGCTTTCCATGTCGAGTATGCTGTCATTGCCAAAACCGGGGCCATAATGCACATTGTCCGTTTCCATCAGAATCGCGCGTTTGCCGTTTCGGTCGCACAGTGTGACCCGGGAGGGCGCAGACCGCAAGGCCCATTCCAATTTGGCGGAGGGGAAGCGCACCCGGTCGCCATCGACCCAACAGCCGCCGGCGGCAAAGATGTCGCGGGCCTTTTCGCTCAAGATATCGGCCCCGGTACGCTCCAAAATTTCAAAGGCCGTCATGACGATTTCTTCACACTGGTCGTCGCTCAGCATCTTCCAGGTAATGGTTTGGTTGATATCAAAATTGGCTCTTGTAAACAAACTTTTCGTGGTATACAAAACGCATCGCTCCTTTCTATTCCCTGGCCCAGTCGGTTAAGCCAAAAGTTTTTTGCAAAGATCCGCAGCGGAAGCCGCATCGGGAGCAAAACCGTCGGCGCTGATTTCATCGGCGAAATCCTGCGAAACCGGGGCGCCGCCGATGATCACCTTCACCTGGTCCCTAAGACCTTCCTCACGGAGCAATTCGATGGTGTCTTTCATATGCAACATGGTGGTGGTCAAAAGAGCCGACATGGCGATGACGTCGGGATGGTGCTCCTTGATCCCTTCCAAAAAAGCCTCGGGGGACACGTCGATACCGGCATTGATCACCGTAAAGCCGACGCTTTCCAACATGATGCCCACCAAATTTTTGCCGATGTCGTGAAGATCCCCCTTCACGGTGCCCAGCAGCACGGTGCCCACCGTCTGCATTTCACCGGCGGTGAGAAGCGGTTTTACCAGAGAAAGGCCGCCCTCCATCGCCTTTGCGCACATCAGCACTTCCGGCACGAACATTTTATTGGCTTTGAAGCGAATCCCCACCTCCGTCATGCCGGCGATCAGGCCGAGGTTGATGATATCGAGGGGAGCGGCGCCGCTATCCAGCAGTTCCTGAACGAGAGCCGCCACTTTTTTTTGTTTTCCTTTGATTACTTCCTGCGCAAGTTGTTCTAATGTTGCCATTGTATATCCTCCTCCATGATTGTTTTCTTTATTTGCATCGGCTTTAACCGGAGAGACGGCTCAGTCTTCACCCGGCATATGGCCCACGGCATGTTCAACGATGTCGCGCACCTTCGCCTGCACGTCTTTGGGCAGCGGGGTCGGCTCGTGGTATTCGATGATGCTCCTTGCCTTTTCATTGGCAACTTGGGTCAGGGTTTTGCCGCCGGCTTTCCGCCAAAGTTCCCGCGCCCCCCTGTCCACCAGCCGCGGTTTATAGTCAACCCTAAGATTTTTCGGCACATAATCCTCATCGTCGTCATCGTCGTCGCCTTCGGGGGCCAAGCCGTCGAAGCGGCCGCCGGGGCCCGCGCTTTCGATCCGGTCGATGGACATGGTTTCGTCGTTCACTTCGATGCCGGCGGTCAGGCGGCGGGCCATGCCGAGCACTTCATCGGCGATGACCACGAGATCGAGGTTGGAAGTTGTGCCATATTCGGAATAGCCGATGTCATGGTTCAGGTTGGCGCCGGACAGATTCGTCATCGCGATGGAAAGCGCGGCCTCCACGCCACCCTGCTCGTCGATGATGCAGGTGTCGGTACAGCCGGCGGTGCCGAACATCGGCAGCTCGAGATGGTGGGCCACTTCGGCGAGGCCGGCCAGCAACAGATGCAGCTCCGGCGCGCCATAAGAAAAGATGGTGGAACCCATATCGAGGATCGTATAGACGCCGCCCATGATGAAGGGGGCGCCCTCCCGCGTGCACTGGCTTAAAACCAATCCGCTCAAACTTTCACAGAGTCCTTGTACCATCACGCCGGCCATCGTCGCCGGGGCGGTGCCGCCCGCCATGATGCAGGGGGTATAGATGGTGGGCAAGCCTTTTTTCGCGCCCATCACCAGCTTTTGCGCAGCCTCGATGCAGTGAACGCCGGGGGAAATCGGTTCCGCGTACAGGCAAATAAAGGGATTGCGGCGCAATTCCTCCTCACCGCCGGCCACGATTTCCGCCATCTTGATGCAGTCCTCCTGGCCCCACTGGTCGACACAGACGGTGATGATCGGTTTCTCCGTATTGAGGATTTGTTGTTCAAATTCATGGCGATCCGAGATCAGAAGCGGCACATCTTGTACGATACCGAGGGACATGGCATAGTCGATATTGGGAAGCGCGTCCAGAACTTTCGTCGCCCAGCCGACGCTTTGGCGCGTGGCGCGGTGACGTTCCCCGGTATACGGATTGCGGGTAAAGGGAGTGCAGGGCCCGGAGCCAAAATAGGAGTTGTTGCCCGCAATGAACAGTTCCCTCGCGCCGGTTCGGCTATTGCATAGAACAAGGTGTTTCTGACAGGAGCGCAAAGCGCGTTCGGTGATATAGGCGGGGATCCGCACCCGCCGGCCATCGACCCAGCAACCGGCACGACGCAGGATTTCAATGGATTCCGGATCATAAAATTCCGTACCCGTCCTCCACATGGCTTCTTCCGCGGCATAGACCAGTTCCTGGCATTGGGATTCCGTGAAGATGCGCATATGGGCGGAGGCGTTCGCCTTATAATTGGTTCTCGTCGTCAACATTCATCTCTCCTTTCTCTTCCATGTTTTCCATTCCATCTTAGGCTAAAATTTTGCGAAAATATAGAATATTCTTTACGTCTCTTACCGAGAATTTTACCACTTTGTTTTTATGCCATTCTGCGCTTGACAGCGCAAATTTTTCTCAGTATACTGAAACCAATCGCTAGCGACACCGGGGGATTACGCGTTTGGGAGAGGGGGAAACCTTGGGCAAAAGCCGTACAGCGGGAGGTAAATTTTTAGGGGAAAGGACAGCGTGGAAACCGGAAAGGGGGGGGTTCCATGGATCATCAATATTTGATCGGCCGTTTGGAAAACGCAGGGAATCTGTTTTACGCGGCTACCAATATCCACACCTATGTCATCGATGTTGAAAACCGCAAAATCGTAGAGATCCCTCGCCACACTTTAAAGAATTGTCTTTGCAAGAAGATTGCCGCCGCCCTGCACATCAATGTAGACCTGAGCCATATGTATAAAAATTGCAATTTACCGACGAATGTAAACCGGCAGCTGATCTATAAATGCCCCTTCGGCCTTACCAATATCATCGTGCCGGTAACGGAAAACAATCGCATCAAGGCGGCGCTGCTGGGGGGGCCGATGCTGACGGAAGACCCCGAAAAATTTTTGCAGCGGGAGATCGCGCCGCGCTTTCCCATTGAAGGCCAGCTCTTTCACTATTTAAAACAGGAATTGGAAGCCTACCCGTGCTTCAACACCAACCAGATCATCACCCATTCGGAGATTCTGAGCGCGCTCACCACCTATGACGGCGGACATTTCAGCATTCTACAGGAGGGAGGGCGCATAAAACTGGAGGAACCGAACTCTAATTATAATGAAGAGGTCTGTTCCAGGCTGCTCTATTCGGTCATCGACTTCATCTCCGCCAACTATGCCAACGACATCACTTTAAGCGACGTAGCGAAGGCCACCTATGTCAATCCATCCTATTTAAGCCGGGTTTTTAACAAGGAATTGAATTGCCATTTCCGCTCCTATCTGAACAATATGCGCATCGATACCAGCAAGGATCTATTGGCGGATCCCAAGCTCAGCATCGCCGACATTTGCAGCCAGGTGGGATTTGGCGACCAAAGCCATTTTAACCGGGTTTTCAAACAAAAAGAGGGCATCACGCCGGGGCAATACCGGCGGAAATTGATGAAGCAAGCGGTCATGCAAACAATGGAAAAGAGAGCAACGCCGCCGCCCAGAAAAGACATGACAAAAAATATCTAAGGGCGGCGCTGAACGATAAAAACTGCATATCGTATCGAATGAGGGATCGGGCAAAGACCGGCGGCAAGGCGGTACACCGGCGCGCCGGGATAAAGGGCCCCGATCCGGACGATACTCCGGAAAGCGTTTCGGCACATTGAAGAAGCCATCCCCGCCGACGGGGAGAATCCTTCAGGTTGAGTGACAGGGGCAAATGAAAGTTCCTTTTATCCCAGGCTGTCGATAAACGCCCGCTAAACAGGCCGTTTTTCGAGGTTTTTTAGTTTATAGCGCAAAGCGGCCCGGTGCCTGATGGCGACTTTGTCTACATTCTGAGATAAAAGTTCTTTATTATTTGCCCTTTTCATATGGAAAACTTACGGCTAAAATATAGAAGGGAGAACATCATGTAAAAGAAAACGCCCCTTTATGAAATCCATGTGGCAGCGGGAGGAAAAATGGTTCCTTTTGCCGGCTATCTGATGCCGATTCAATATGAAACCGGCATCATCGCCGAACACAATTTTGTCCGCAATGGGGCGGGCTTGTTCGACGTTTCCCACATGGGGGAACTCGTTCTCACCGGCAGGGATGCCTTGAAAAACGTCAATTACCTCGTTTCCAACGATTGCGCCGATATGACCGTCGGCCCGATCAAGTACAGCCCCCTCTGCAATGAAGAGGGCGGCTTCGTCGACGATCTCATGGTCCATAAAATGGCGGAGGATCGTTATCTGCTGGTGGTCAATGCTTCCAACCGGGAAAAGGCCGCCGCCTGGATTCAAAAGCACCTTTCCGGGGCGGTATCCTTTGAGGATCAATCCGACGGCACGGCGGAGGTCGCCCTGCAAGGCCCGGCTGCAAAACAGATTCTGCAAACCCTCGTGAAGGAGGAAGAAATCCCGGCCCGGTACTATTCCTTCATCGAAAAGGCGACGGTGGCGGGGATTCCCTGCCTGATCGCCCGCACCGGCTATACCGGCGAAGACGGTTTCGAACTATACACCGCCAATGAAAACGCCGCCGCCCTCTGGCAAAAATTGATGGAGGCCGGCGCAAGCGAAGGCCTGGCCCCCTGCGGACTCGGCTGCCGCGATACGCTGCGGCTGGAAGCGGGTATGCCCCTATACGGGCATGAGATGGACGATGTTATCAGCCCGCTGGAAACGGGACTTGGCCGCTATGTGGCAATGGACAAGGAAGATTTCATCGGCAAACAAGCCCTTTTGAACCGGGGGGAACCTAAGCGGAAGCGGGTGGGCCTGAAAATTACCGGCCGCGGCATCGCCCGGGAGCATTATGGGGTGGAAAAGGACGGCAAAGACGTGGGGTATATCATGTCCGGCAGTTTCTGCCCGACCTTAAACGGCGCCTATGCCACCGCCTTTATCGACGTCGACACGGCGGTCATCGGCAATGTCCTCGCGGTTTCGATTCGCAATAAAAAGGTGGAGGCGGTCATCGTTCCCCTCCCCTTCTATAAAAGGAAAAAATAACGGAAAATGAAGGAGGAAATATCATGAACGTTCCCAATAATCTTAGGTATGCCAAATCCCACGAATGGGTATCCGTAACCGCCGAAGAGGCCACCATCGGCCTGACGGATTTTGCCCAACATGCTTTGGGAGATATCGTCTTTATCAATCTGCCGGAAGTCGGCGACGAGGTGGAAGCGGGAGAGAGCTTCACCGATCTGGAATCCGTCAAAGCCGTTTCCGACATCTACAGCCCGGTCGGCGGCACCGTCAGCGCCGTCAATGAAGAGCTGCTGGATGAACCGGGGAAGATCAACGACGCCCCCTATGATGCCTGGATCATCAAGGTCAGCCCCTTTACCTTGGGGGACGGGCTTCTTTCGCCGGAAGAATATGCCGGCGCCATCGCCGAGGAAGAAAACTGATGGGCGCCTATACACCGGCGACCCGGAAGGATCAGGAAGAGATGCTCGACCTCATCGGCGTAGAGACGGTGGAGGATCTGTTTGCCCCGATACCGGAAAATGTGCGCTTTCGCGGCGAATTGAAGTTGCCGCCGGGCAAATCGGAATTTGAGGTACGGGCCGAAATCGGCGCCATTGCCGATAAAAACCGGGTCTTTGCTACCATTTGCCGGGGGGCCGGCGCTTACCGTCACTATATCCCTTCCATCGTAAAGCGGATCGCCTCGAAGGATGAATTCGTCACCGCCTACACACCCTACCAGGCGGAAATCAGCCAGGGGGTGTTGCAATCCATCTTTGAATACCAGACGATGATCTCGGAACTAACGGGATTGGATACATCGAATGCCTCGGTTTATGACGGCGCCACCGCCGCCGCCGAGGCCATCAATATGGCGAAGGAACGGAAGCGGAACAAGGCCTTGGTTTCCGCCACCACCAATCCCGAGGTGCTCGCCGCCATCAGAACCTATGCCTATGCCACCGGCGGCGAGATCGTCATCCTGCCGGAAAAGGACGGCAAAACCGATCCGGCGGCATTGGCGGAGGCCCTTGACGAAACCACCGCCGCCGTTTATGTACAACAGCCCAACTATTATGGCCTGATCGAGGACGCCAAAGCCATCGCCGATCTGGCCCACCGGGGCAAGGCCAAGTTGATTCTGGGCGTCTATCCCATCGCCCTCGGCCTGATCGCCTCCCCGGCGGAAGTCGGCGCCGACATTGCCGTTGGCGAGGGACAACCCCTTGGATTGCCATTGGGATTCGGCGGCCCCTATCTCGGCTTTATGACCACAACCCGGGAAATGATGCGAAAACTGCCGGGGCGCATCGTCGGCGAAACCCAAGACGTCGACGGCAAACGGGCCTTCGTCCTTACCCTGCAAGCCAGGGAACAGCATATCCGCCGGGAGAAAGCCGCCAGCAATATTTGCAGCAATCAGGCGCTTTGCGCCTTCACCGCCGGGGTTTACCTTGCGACCATGGGCAAAAAGGGTTTGCGGCAGGTGGCGGAGCAATGCTATCACAAAGCCCATTATGCCGCTGAGAAAATCGGCGGCCTGCCCGGCTTCGGCCTCGTCTATGCCGGAGAATTTTTCAATGAATTCGTCACCTCCTCCCCGCTGCCCACCGACGAAGTGTTGGAAGCGCTGGAAGCCAAAGGCATCCTCGGCGGCCAACCCCTGGAGGGCAACCGGCTGCTCTGGTGCTTTACCGAGATGAACGGGAAAGAGGAAATCGACGGCGTGGCCGCGATCTTGAAGGAGGTGTCCCAGAGATGAAGTTGCTGTTTGAAAGAAGCCAACCCGGCCGTGGCAGCGAAATCCTGCCTCCTCTCGACGTTCCCCTGGCGCCCCGTCCCACTGCGCTGCGGGAAACGCCGCCGGCCTTGCCGGAATTGCCGGAAGTTGAAATCGCCCGGCATTACACCGAATTGTCGAAGCATACCTATGGGGTAAACCACGGTTTTTATCCGCTGGGTTCCTGCACGATGAAATACAATCCCGCGCTAAACGAGGAGATGGCCGCTTTTGCCGGGATTCGCCAATGTGCACCCGCTGCAACCGGACCATACGATACAGGGCTGTTTGGAATTGCTGGCGAAAGCCGAAACCTATCTGGCCGATATCACCGGCATGGATCGCATGTCCTTTCAACCGGCGGCGGGCTCCCACGGGGAATTTGCCGGGCTATTGCTGATCAAAGCGTATCATGAGGACAGGAACGACCACCGGCGCAAAAAGATCATCGTGCCCGATTCCGCCCACGGCACCAACCCCGCCAGTGCCGCTTTGGCCGGTTTCGACGTCGTCAATATCCCATCGGGCCCCGACGGCCTCGTCGACATCGCGGCGCTGAAAGACGCCGTCGGCGACGATACGGCGGGCTTGATGCTGACGAATCCCAATACCGTCGGCCTGTTCGAAAAGAACATTCTCGCCATCACCGACATCGTTCATCAGGCCGGCGGCCTCGTCTCATTATGACGGCGCCAATCTCAATGCCATTATGGGCAAGGTGCGCCCGGGGGATATGGGCTTCGATACCATTCACCTCAATCTGCATAAGAGCTTCGCCACCCGGCGGCGGCGGCCCCGGCAGCGGCCCGGTGGGCTGCAAAGACTTCCTCGCCCCTTATCTGCCGGTTCCGGTGGTGCAGGGGAAAGGCCCTTACCGCTTCGACCGAAAGCAGGCAAAATCCATCGGCCAGTTGAAGGAAGGCATTTTATGGCAATTTTCTCGTTGTCGTCAAAGCCTTCGCTTATCTGGTCACTTTGGGCAAGGAAGGCATCCCCGCCGTGGCGGAAAATGCCGTTCTCAATGCCAATTATCTGATGAAAAAACTATCCGCCGTCTATGATCTGGCCTTCCCGGAACTGTGTATGCACGAATTCGTCGTCACCTTGGAGGCGATGAAGAAGGAGAAGGGCGTCTCGGCGCTGGACATTGCCAAAGCCCTGATCGACCTGGGCATCCATCCCCCACCATGTACTTCCTCTCATCGTGCATGAAGCTTTGATGATCGAGCCGACGGAAACCGAAAGCAAAGAAGCGCTGGGACGCCGCCGCCCAGATCTTCATCGATGCCTATGAGACGGCGGCAAAAAATCCGGAAGCCATGCACGAAATGCCCAAGGCCGCGGCCGTGCGCCGTCTCGACGAGGTGGGGGCCGCCAGAAATCCCCGCCTGCGCTATCGGGCCGACGAAGAATAAAACGGGAGGCCGAACCGATGATCGAACATTGCCGCTTCCATATCAGTTCGTCCCTAGACCCCTATGAAAATTTGGCCAAAGAAGAATTTTACTGGATCACCTCACCCCCAATGAAGTGATACTCTACCTGTGGCAAAACCAAAAGACGGTGGTGATCGGGAGAAATCAAAATGCCTGGAAGGAATGTTCGATCCGGCTGCTGACGGAAGACGGGGGCCATTTGGCCCGCCGCCTTTCCGGCGGCGGCGCCGTTTATCACGACCTTGGCAATGTCAATTTCACCTTTCTGGCGAAAAGGGAGAATTATGATCTTTCCGCCAACTCCATGTCATCTTGGCGGCACTGGCCCGACACGGAATCCCCGGCCGTTCGATCCGGCCGCAATGACCTGGTCGTCGCCGCAACGGAGGAGAGGTTCGCCGGGCGAAAATTCTCCGGCAATGCCTTTTACTGCCGGGGCGAAAACGCCTTTCATCACGGCACCATCATGCTGGCGGTGAAGAAGACGTTCTCAGCCGCTATCCTCAGCCCTTCCTTGGAAAAGCTGGCGGCGAAGGGGGTGGCTTGCGCTCCCGCGTCGTCAACCTGCAAAGCATGGCCCCGGAACTGTCGGTTCAGGCGCTGCAGGAGGCTTGATCGCCGCCCTTTGCGGCGGAATATGGCAAAAGACCGGCGGAAATTGACGCGCTGCCCGCCGAAGAGATCGCGGCGGCGTCTCGAAGATACAGTGCCGAACCGTGGATCTTGGCTCCAAAGGCGCTTTTTCCATCGCCTTTGGGCGGCGCTTCCCCCTGGGGGCGATTTGGAAATCGGCCTTGAAACCGACAATGGCCTGATTACGAAAGCGGCGGTCTATTCCGACGCAATGGACGGCGGCTTGATTGCCGCGATCGCCCCCCGCTTTCAGGGTTTAAGCGCCGACGGCCCCTGCTGCGACCGGGCCCTGGCGGCGCTGGAGGCACAGGCCGACGCGGAAGCCATCGCCATCCTCCAGGACATACGGCAATACCTTAGGGAACAGCTGCCAAACGGCACGGCGCCGTTCAACCCAAAGGACAGGCCCTAGGCGTTCCAATCTTCGTCCGGAACCGCAGGCGTCCAAAGATGTCCGCGATCGCCGGGGGTTGAGGCTGTATCGGCCCGATGCCGGGCCCCAGCTTTCGCCCCCTTCATCGGCGTTTGCCTACACCCTAACTCACCTTCCCCGCAAAAAAAGGAGAAAATTATGGATTGGACATACGACCTCATCGTCATCGGCGGCGGCCCCGGCGGCTATACGGCGGCCATTCGCAGCGCCCAATTGGGCTTGAAAACGGCGATCGTGGAAAACCGGGACTTTGGCGGCACCTGCCTGAACCGGGGCTGCATACCAACGAAAACCCTGCTCCACGCCGCCAAAGCCTATGAAGAGGTAAAACGCTTTGCCGAGATCGGCATTTCCGTTCAGGGCCTCTCCTTCGATTATCGGCAAATCCACCGGCGAAAAAACGAGGTGGTGGAAAAGCTGAGAAACGGCGTTGTCGCCCTGCTAAAAAGCCATAAGGTCGACACGATGCAGGGAACCGCTACCGTCATCGGGCCCCACCGGGTTCGCATCGCCCCCCGGGGCGAAGAAGTCAGCGCCGCCCACATTCTGATCGCCACCGGCGCCGAACCGGCCCGGGTCCCGATCCCCGGCATCGACCTGCCGAATGTGATGGACAGCGACGGCTTTTTGGCCCGGGAGGAAGAGCTTCTGCCCAGCGTCGTCATCATTGGCGGCGGCGTGATCGGCGTGGAATTCGCCACCGTCTGCCAACGGCTGGGCAGCCGGGTAACGATCATCGAAGCGCTGGACCGGCTGCTGCCGACGATGGACAGGGATTTCTCGCAAAACCTGGCCGCGCTCTTTAAAAAACAGGGCATTCAGGTGCACACCGGGGCCATGGTGAAGGAAATTCGCCAAGAAGAAAGCCTTGTCTGCCGCTTCGAGAAGAAAGGACAGGAGGAAATGGCAACCGGAGACGGCATAGTCGTCGCCGTCGGCCGCAGGGCCCATACGGAAGGGCTTTTTGGCGAAGGCTTTTCCGTCGGCATGGAACGGGGCTTCATCGTCGCCGACGGGTTTGGACAAACCAACGTCGACAGCATTTATGCCATCGGCGATGTGGTGAAGGGCAGCATACAGCTGGCCCATTTCGCCGCCGCCATGGGGATATGCGCCGTAGAAACCATCGCCGGCCACGCGCCCTCCATTGACCTCGCCACCGTTCCCGGTTGCGTCTATACGGCGCCGGAAATCGCTTCCGTAGGGCTGACGGCGGCGGAAGCCAAAAACCAAGGCATTCCGATCCGAACCGGCAAATTTTTGATGGCCGCCAATGGCAAATCCCTGGTGGAACAGGAAGACAGGGGTTTCGTTAAAATCATTGCCCAGGCGGAAAATCGCCGCATACTCGGGGCCCAACTGATGTGCGCCCGGGCCACCGATCTGATCGCCGAAATGGCGACGGCGGTTCGGCACGGCCTCACCGTCGACGAACTGAAATCGGTGATCCGCCCCCATCCCACTTTTTGTGAGGCAGTCACGGAGGCCTTGGAGGATGTAGACGGTTTGGCCATTCACAGCCTGCGGCGGCCATAAGGGCCGACATTTTTCCCGATTTCCCATTTTGCGCGTCTTTCTCTGCACCTTTAACCCCGGATTCTAATAAGATAGTGCAGGAAAAGATTTCCGGAGATCGTGAAATATGAAGAGCAAAGAATTGATTATGGCCCAAACCGAGGCATACAAATGCCAGCTCAACCATGCGGTAGCGGAAAAGGAACGGTTGGCCGGCGAAGGCCCCGGCGAATTGGATCTGCTGATTTTATCCCTCGTGGACAAATTGGAAATCCTTTTTTGGGTTCTCGACATCGAGCTGCCTTCCGGCGACTTGATGGATCGCTATCACATCGTATACCATTAAAAAAGTCTAAAAGCCGGGAAAACGGCGAAACCGCCGTTTTCCCGTGGCAGCGACATCAACATAGAAGCCCCCCTGCCCAAGCAGCGGGGGCTTTCATGCGTCGGCGACCGCAAACGGTTCCCGATCTCCGCTTCACCCTTTGTCCTTAACCGAGACATGCCGCAAAAAAATATCTCCGCATTCTTCGTAAGGAATGAGCAAACCATGGCCGGCTTCTTTATAAGATTGTAACGGCAATTATAGATTTTCTCTGTTCTTCAACAGCCGGACGATGTCTTCATACTCATGTTCTTCGGCAATATCCAGAGCGGTTTTTCCCTCCGCGTTTTTCAAATCCAGGTCGGGATGATAAGCGAGGAGCATCTTGACCGCAGGGTAATCACCTCTTGCCACCAAAATCATTAGGGGTGTCTCGCCGCCACTGTCTGTCTGCTGATTGATGCCTTTGGTATGGGGCAAAAGATATTTTAACATATAGTTGCCGCCCCATGACACCGCCATATGTAAAGCATTGTAACCGTTCGCATCATTGTCTGGGTTGGCGCCATTTTCAATCAGCAGTTGAACCATTTCCAGTTGACCGGCATCAACGGCGAAGAGCAAAGGCGGATCCAAATAAGTTCCATCACCGACCGCAATTCGCTCGTCGGGATTGGCTCCATGGGACAGCAAATAAGCCACACCGGCCAGATTATTTTCCGTTACCATGATATAAAGCCCTTGCCCCTTCACTTGCCCGCCGTCAATATCCGCGCCTTTCGACAACAGATAATCCGCAAGTTCAAAATGATGGCGATAGACCGCCGCTTCTAAGGGGCTGCAACTCTCCATCATACCTCTATCTACCCCTCAGATTGATTGAAAATCCCCGGTTTAAATAGAGATCGATAACTTCCCTCTGATTATACATTGCGGCCCGGTTCATCGCTACGGTTATCGATCCATCATCTGTTGGATACCCGGCATCCAAAAGGATTTTGCTAATTTCCGCATGACCAAATTTCGCCGCCTCCGTCAAAGGGATCATTTCTACCATCCTTGATAAATTTACCGGGGGCATTTCGGCGCCGGCATCCAGAAACATCTCCACAATTTCCTCATTGCCTTTGGCTGCCGCCATCGTTAAGGCAATATAATAACCGTCACTTTTTTGGTTGACATTCGCACCCTGTTCTAAGAGAAAACGGCAATTTGGCACATTCTCATAAAATGCCGCAATGGATAAGGGGGTGTGACCGCTATTGGCGGAATAATATAGATTGCCTTCCCGCTCTGCCATGGGAGTGTCTAAATCAAAGGAAGGATTCCTGGCCAAAAGGTAGGAGAGATCCTCCGGCGTCCCCAAAGCCGCCGCCATAAAGAAAATGATGTTTTCATCCATCGCGGCAATTTCCTGATCTTTCATCAGCGTCGGCAAGCGATTGAATTCACCCTTTAACGCCGCCTCCAAAGGCGGATTTAAGCCCGTTGCAATCTCCCGTTCCTCCATGATATTAAGGATTTTTTTCGCCGTCTGGAATTGCGTTCCTTCCAACAGCAAACGTAAGGTGCGTTCGGTAGGTACCGCGCCATAGGAGAGGGCAAGATCAACATGTTCCTTTGTCCGGTCCTCATAGACAGCGCCGCTGACGGCATAGTCGATGACGGTATAGCCAACATTATCGCCCCTTGCCTTGTTTTCGCTCTCCACATCCGCGCCGGCTGCCAAAAACCATTCCACCTCATTCCAGAACCCTCTGTCAGCGGCATAAATCAAGGTCGATTGTCCATTTCTGTTTTCATAATTCACTTCAGCGCCGGCATCAAGCAGCATTTTCACAATCTCATCGTCGCCGACCGCATAGTTTAAAGGATTCGTTTCCCTCCACCCATATCGTTCCTGCAAGGGGAGGTGCAAATATTCGATATTCGCTCCCAGGTCGAGGGCCTCGCGGCAAATGGCCGCATTGCTGGGAACGGAAAGGCCCATGATGAGCAGAGCATCCGCATATTCCTGTTCATCCAGTCCGTTCAATGAACCGGAGCCGCAACCAACCAAAAAGAGCGAAAGTGCGATTGGGGCAATATAAGCAAAAACCCGACACCGATATTTTTGTAAATGGCGAAATTTTACTCCAATTTCTATAAAAAAACGTCCGTTTCTGTGTGGAGGCAGAGACCGAGCAAGATAAGCAATAGCATTGACAGCCAAACGATCTTTTATCTTGTCCATTCCTTAAAGTCCTCTCTATCGTTCCTAAATTAAAATTTGCTATGATAGGCCCATTATACGGGTTAAGCGCCGCTATTTTTTGCACAATCTATTGATTTTTATCATTTTCTCATCATTGGCATAATGCTTGGAAGCATTGGCGAAGCCGACAATGCCCTTCACAGCCAAAAAGCATTTCTCTTAAATCAAGGCGGAGCGCCTATGCCGCTTGTCTTATCTAGAACGGATAGATTGCACAAAATATATTTTCTCGGTTCGCATCTTCCGAAATGCTGATATGAGCGGTTTGAACAAAGCCAATCTCCGCGATTTTAAAAGGCGAAGGAAAGCATATAGACGCCGAGCAAAAGGATGGCGGCGCCGAGCAGAATCCGCAGCGCGGCGCTGACTTTGCCGTACTGGGAACCGGCGGCGACCTTCTGTATAAAGGCGAGGGAGGTTCCGGCGATCAGGACGGGAACACCGTGGCCCAAAGAATAGAGGAAGAGCAGCGCCGCGCCTAAGAGCAGGGTTCCCTCTTCCGCCACATAAGCCAAAAGGACGACGAGAACCGGTGTGGCGCAAGGGGAAGAAAAGAGGCCCCCCAGCATTCCGGCGAGAAAAGCCCCGGCAAAACCGCGTTTTTTACTTTTGGCGATGGCGTGGGTCGCCGGGATGAACTGGAAAACTTCCCAAACCTGCAAAGCCATGAGCACCATCAATAGGCCCAAAAGCAGATACCACCAGGTTCCCGCCGAAAAAAGCAGGCCGAAAAGGGCGGCGGCGGCCCCCAAGGCCGTCAGCGACAGCGACATGCCCAGCACAAAAACGGCGGAAAGGGCGAAGGAACGCCCGGGCTTCTTTTGCCCCACACCACCGACATAGCCGAGAACCAGCGGGATGCTTCCGAGGGAACAGGGCAAAAAGGAGGTAAGAATGCCGGCGGCAAAGGCCAGAATCGGCGCGAGCAGCAAATGGCCGCCGATCAGCGCCGCCAATGATTCCAACCAGGGGCTGACGGCTGCCGTCATTCCTGCATCCCCATATCGAGAAGCAGGGCTTTTACCTCCGCCTCGCCCAGATAACCGGTATGGGTGGCATAGAGGATTTCGCCGCTGTTTTCATCTTTCATGAAGCGGATATTTTTACCCTCGGGGTTTTGGGGCTGATACGGTTGGCCTTTGGCGTCAAATAACAGCAGCGTTGGAATATAGATAATCGAAAACTGCCGGGCAATCTCATAATAGGTGGAAACGTCGACATAGACAATGGTGGCTTTGCCTTCATAGTCCCGGCCCATCTGTTGCAAGAAAGGAACCATCTCCCGGCAGCTGGGGCAGGAATCGGCGCCGAAGGCGACGATAAGGGGCACCTCCCGGTTTCTCAATTCTTCTACATTGAAGGTTTCCGTCGCGAAAAAATCTGTAGCCGCCACCGTCTTTTCATCCTCCCGGGAGGTAAAAAACCAGATGGCAGCCACCACCGCAACAAAGGCGACGAGCAAAAGAGCGGTTTTCCTTCCGTCTCCCTTTCTCGATTTCCTCTTATGATTGTTCATAGGCAGGTTCTCCTCTCTTGGCGAGGTAAGCAATGTTTACCTATCGCGTCTTTTCGTCTTCATCTCCTATCTATGTATATCGTCTTCCCTTGCGCTTTAGAAGGAAAAAACAGTGTCAAACCCGGCGAAATGATGGCCGCGGGGCGGCTTTTAAGCGCCGCCGTCCCGCTTTTGATAAACGAAAATCCCCGTTCCCGCCAAAACAGAAAAGACGCCGACGGAGCCGTCAGCTCATTGCTGATGCCTCGGGTTTCGCCGACGGCGAAGGACAAATTTTCCAATTGGTATTTTAAATTTTGGCTCTTTCCGGTTATGAAGGGGGCGCCGATGGCAAAAAGGGAAACATAGTCCCCGGGCTCTCCGGCAACGGCGACCTCTTCCCCACCGCAAACCACCCGGAAAACGGCGCCCTCGGCGGCAAGGGAGATATCGCCTTTACCGGCGAAGGGCAGCAGCGCAAGGACATTGCCAAGCTCCATGTCAAGGCGGGGGCCGCCGAGAGCGCCAAAAACCAAAATTTCCTTCGCCCCCCGCTCCAATGCCGCTTCAAGGGCAAGGGCCAGATCCGTCGCGTCCTTATCGGCGGGAAAGCGGCGGCAAGGCACCTGCCTTTCCCGGTAAAAAGACGCCACATTTTCCGGCAGGGAATCAAAGTCGCCGATGGCCAAATCGGGGCGGAGGCCCAAAGCCAAACAGTGGCGGCCGCCACCGTCGACGGCGATGATAACATCGTCACCCCGCAGGCGGCTTCGGTGCCATGCATAATCGGCGATCCCGCCATTGGCAAATAAAACCGTCCTGCCCATGCCTAGATCCGCCGCATCAGATTGGCCATTTCGATGGCGGAAAGGGCCGCGTCGTACCCTTTGTTGCCGCCCTTGCTGCCGGCACGCTCAATGGCCTGTTCCAGGCTATCGGTGGTGAGAACGCCAAAGATCACCGGCTTGCCGGCTTGCAACGAAACCTGGGCCACGCCCTTGGAGACTTCCGCCGCCACAAAATCAAAGTGGGGCGTCGCCCCGCGGATGACGGCGCCGAGGCAGATCACCGCGTCTACATCGGCCCGGGCGGCCAGCTTCGCCGCCAGCAACGGGATTTCAAAGGCGCCGGGAACCCGGTAGAGAACGACGTCCTCCCCGTTGACGCCGTGGCGCACCAGGCCGTCTTCGGCTCCCTGGATCAGTTTTTCGCTGATGAATTCATTGAAACGGGCGGCGACGATGGCGACCCGCAATCCTTCTCCCAACAGATTGGCTTCCACTTTTTGCATGGTTTCGCTCCTTTTCCTTTTTCGTTACTTTAAGATATGGCCCATCTTCTTCTTTTTGGTTTCCATATAAAAGGCATTGTAACTATTGGTCGGCACTTCCAGATTGACCAGATCCACCACCTGCAAACCATAGCCTTCCAACCCTTTGATCTTCTTGGGATTGTTGGTGATGAGGCGGATTTTATGCAGCCCCAAATCCGCCAAAATTTGCGCGCCGAGGCCATAGTCCCGCATATCCGCGGGAAAGCCCAACAGCAAATTGGCTTCCACCGTATCCTTGCCCCGATCCTGCAATTCATAGGCGCGAATTTTATTGGCAAGGCCGATGCCGCGGCCCTCCTGGCGCATATAGAGCAGTACGCCGCGGCCTTCTTTGGCTATCATCTGTTGGGCGATGGCAAGCTGGTCGCCGCAATCGCAGCGGAGGGAGGAAAATACGTCCCCGGTCAGACATTCGGAGTGCACCCGAACCAGGATCGGTTCATCGCCGCCGATATCCCCCATCGTGAGGGCGACATGGGTATTGTCGTCCAAATCGTTTCGGTAGGCATGGATGGTGAAATTGCCGTACCGCGTCGGCATTTTTGCCTCCACTTCTTTTTCCACCAGCTTTTCCCGGTGGCGGCGGTATTCGATCAGCGCCGCCACAGTGATGATTTTCAAACCGTGGGCCTTGGCTTTTTCCATCAAACTGCCGACCCGGGCCATCGTGCCGTCCTCGTTCATCACTTCACAGATGACCCCGGCGGGATACAAACCCGCCAACCGGGCCAAATCAACGGCGGCTTCCGTGTGGCCGGTTCTCTTTAAAACCCCGCCTTCTTTCGCGATCAGCGGAAAGATATGGCCCGGCCGCTTCAAATCCCAGGGCTTGGTGGCCGGATCCATGATGGACTGTACCGTTTCGGCCCGTTCAAAGGCGGAAATGCCGGTGGTAGACTTAGGCCCGTCGACGGAAACGGTGAAACCGGTACAGAGATTGTCGGTATTCTTCTCCACCATATAATGGAGTTCCAGTTCATCGGCACGCTCTTTCGTGATCGGCATACAGATCAGGCCCCTGGCATGGGTGGCCATAAAATTGATCGCCTCCGGCGTCACCCGCTCCGCCGCCATCACCATATCGCCTTCGTTCTCCCTATCTTCATCGTCGATGGCGATCACGATTTTACCGGCGCGAATATCGGCGAGGGCGGCTTCAATGCTGTCAAATTTACTCATCATGTTTTTTCCTTTTCCTTTCTCTTTCTTCCCGCTTATAGAAAACCCTGTTCGGCTAGGAAATTCATGTCGATTTTTCCCTTCTCTTCCGGCGGCGCCAAAGCCCGGCGGACATATTTACCGATCAGATCGGTTTCCAGGTTGACTTTGTCCCCCGCTTTGCAGCGGCCCAATGTCGTCTCCGCCATCGTATGGGGAATGACGGAAACAGAAAAGCAATCCCGGGCCAATTCCATAATGGTCAGGCTGATGCCGTCGATGGCGACGGAACCTTTCATCACCATCTCCGCCAAAAGGGAAGGCGCCGCCCGGATTGTGATCATAAGGGCATTGCCGGCCGGTGAAAGCCGCAGAATCTCGCCGACGCCGTCGATATGGCCGCTGACCAGATGGCCGCCGAGGCGATCCCCCAAGGCCATGGCCCGCTCCAGATTGACGCCGCTTCCCGGTATCAAAGCCAAAAGAGCGGTGCGGGCCAAGGTTTCCGGCATCACATCGGCATAGAAGCCATCCTTCTCCAAGCGGCGCACCGTCAGGCAAGCGCCATTGACGGCGATGCTGTCGCCGACCTTCGTCCCCTCCAAAACCAGGCGGCAGCCGATGGAAAGGCCGGCATCCTCACCGCCGGATACAACCCTTTTTATGATCCCCTTTTCTTCAACAATGCCGGTAAACATTGGCGTATCCCCTCCTTAGGCTCACATTCCAGCAGAACATCGCCGCCGATCTTTTCCGTTTGCACCAAGCGCAGCGCCGGCGCCGCCGCCATTTCCGGCGGGGAAGCGAGGGCCAGGGCCGGTTTTCCTTCGGTTCCCAAAAATTTCGGCGCGATGAAGAGATGGTATTTGTCCCAGTGCCGGCCCCGGAAGAAGGCGGTGACGACGCCGCCGCCCCCCTCGACGAGAACGCCGCCGACGCCCCGGCGATAGAGATCGAAGGGCAGCGCGGCCAGATCCACCCGGCCTTCCCCGTCGGAAAGGGGAATGACGGCGATGCCCCGCTCCTCCAGGCGGGCGGCTTTTTCCCTATCATATCCATCGGCGACATAGAGGAAAACCGGGCCGTATTCCCGGTTGAGGATGCGGGCCTGTTCCGGTATGCGCAGCTTGGAATCGAGAACAATCCGGGCCGGAACGCCGTCCGGCGCCGAGAGGCCATAGCGGATATTGAGCAAGGGATCGTCGGCAATCACCGTTCCCACCCCGACCAGAACCGCCCCATAGCGCCGCCGCAGCCGGTGGCCGCGCTGCCGGGCGGCGTCGCCGGTGATCCATTGGGAGGCCCCGTCGGGCAGTGCAATCCTGCCGTCAAGGCTTTGAGCGGATTTTAAGGCGACCAGCGCCCGCTTCTTAACCGTATTGGTGATAAAAACCTCATTCAAGGCAAAGGCGGCGGCCCCCAATAGACCGAGCCGAACCCGGATGCCGGCGTCTTGCAAACGGCGAAGGCCGTCGACCTTTTCATTGGGATCGGCGAGGGCGACATGGACTTCAACGATTCCGGCGGCAATCAGCGCCTCGGTACAGGGAGGGGTTCGCCCCTGGTGGGAACAGGGTTCCAGCGTCACATAAAGGCTGGCCCCCGGGCCGCGGCGCCGGCTTCCCGCAGCGCGTGAATTTCCGCGTGGGGGCCGCCGGCTTTTGGTGGTATCCCCGGCCGACGATGGCCCCATCCTTGATGATGACAGCGCCAACCATCGGATTCGGCCAGGTAAATCCTTCCGACAGCGAAGCGAGGTGGAGGGCTTCTTCCATATAAGCGATTTCTTTTGCATCTTACGCCTCCAAGAAAAATAAAAAATCCCCGAAATCCGTGACATTTGCAGCAGAGAACAACGGCATCCGCCATCCATCTCCCACTCTTCTCTCATCCAGACTGTACTGTCGGTACCGGAATTGCACCGGTTCGACCTTTGATAAACATGGATTATCGCAGGCTCGCGGACTTTCACCGCCGGTACGGAATTGCACCGTCCCCGAAGAATCTTTTTAAATTGGTATCATTATAGCACAGGAACAACGCGATGGCAAGCCGGTGACGCCGAAAGCAAATATTTACAGGCCGGTAAAATATTGCACCGCCGCGGCAATGTCGGCGTCGCCGAAAACGGCGGTTCCCGCCACCAACACTTCCGCACCGGCGGCGGCCGCCTTTGGCGCCGTTTCCCGGTTGATGCCGCCGTCGATCTGTATGTGGTAGGAATGGCCCGCCGCCGCCTTTTTCCGCTTCAGCCCCGCCACCTTTTCCAGCATCGGCTCCATAAAGCTTTGGCCGCCGAAACCCGGTTCCACGCTCATCACCAGCACCAAGTCGAGTTTCCGAAGATAGGGCTCCAAACAGCGCCAGTCGGTGCCGGGCTTGATGGAAATTCCCGCTTTAAGGCCCAAGCCATGAATTTTGTCCAATACCGGCCCCGGTTCTCCGGCCGCTTCCCAGTGAAAGCTGATCAGATCGGCGCCGGCGGCGGCGAAAGCGTCGATATAGGCCATCGGTTCGGAAATCATCAGATGCACATCAAAGAAAAGGCCGCTGACCCGCCGCAAATCGGCGACAAGCCCCGGCCCGAAACTGATATTGGGCACGAAGTGACCGTCCATCACGTCCAGGTGCAGCCATTGGGCCCCGGCGGCTTCCACCGCGCCCACCATCTCGCCGAGGCGGCTATAATCCGCCGCCAATAGGGACGGCGCTAAAATTGCCATCAATATTTCCTCTCTCTCTGTTGAATCTCCGCAAAAAAAGCGCGGTAGCGGTCATAGCGGCCAGCGTCGATCTCCCCTTGCTCCACGCCGTGGCGAACGCCGCAATCCGGCTCTTTCACATGCCGGCAGGAAACGAAGCGGCAACGATCGGCAAAGCCTGAAAATTCCGGATAATGGCGCTGCAAATCTTCCTTCTCCAGGCCCTCCGGCAGGTATAAGCTGCTAAAGCCGGGGGTATCGGCCAGATAGGTTTCCTTGGCCAGTTTTAGCAATTCCACCCGCCTTGTGGTGTGGCGACCCCTCGCCACCTTTTTGCTCAGCGAGCCGGTGGCCAGCTGGAATTGGGGGTAGAGGGCATTGATCAGGCTCGACTTGCCGACGCCGGAGGGCCCCGCCAAAACCGTGAAATGCCCCCGTAGGGCCTCTCTAAGCGCTTCCAGGCCGGTTTCCGCCGAGGCGGAGGCGAGCAGCGTTTCAAAGCCCGCCCGGCGATAAGGCGCCGCCAGCGCCGCTCCCTCTTCCGGGGAGACGAGATCCGCCTTATTGAAGCAGAGCACCGGGCGGATGCCCTTCTCCAGCACCTGGATGAGGATGCGATCCAACAATAGATGGTTGGGTTCCGGCTGTGTGACGGCAAAGGTGACCAGCACCCGCTCCACATTGGCCACCGCGGGACGAAGCAAAGCGTTTTGCCGCTCCATCACCTCTTCAATCACACCTTTCGGACTTTCCAAAGGTGTAAAGCGTACAAAATCACCGGGAAGAACCGTTTCTTCTTTCAAACGGAAGCGGCCCCGGAGGGAGCAGCTCCAAACCATTCCCTCCGACTCCACATAGTAGAAACTTCCGTAGGCTTTCAGCAAACGACCTTCCCGCATTTTAGCTCACGACCTTACGAAACACTTCGCCGCCATTCATCGTGACGATGACGGCGCCCGGGGGATGGACGGTAACGCTTTTCGAGACCACATCGCCGCCATTGTGGGTTTGGGAATAGATGGTGGAACGGCCTTCCTTGTCCTCGATCACGATGGCGATGGTGACGCCGTCATTGCCGTCGGGCACGGTGTAGTCGACCTGCACCGTTTGGGAACCGCTGCCGGTACTGACGGAAAGATTGATCGTCGTCCCCTTCTCCACCGTGGTATTGGCGGAAATGCTTTGATAGAACACGATCCCCGCCGCCACATCATTTCTTTCCTTTTCCGCCACATCACCGATGGCGAGGCCGCGGTTTTGCAGCAGCGTTTTGGCGTCGCCCAAGGTCAAGCCGATGACGCTGGGCACCGTAACCTCCTCGGTTTCCGGCCCGCTGCTGACCGTCAAGGTCACTTTGCCGCCGACGGCCACTTCGCTTTGGGGCCCCGGCGCATGGCTGATGACCCGCCCTTTGTCGACGCTGGCGGAGGCGGTGGTTTTGATTTCCGGTTCCAAGCCGAGATCCGACAGGGCCCGTTCCGCTTCTTCCTGTGTTTTCCCGATCAAGCTGGGCAATCGCACCGTTTCCGCGCCGGAGCTGACGGTGAGGGTGATCTCACGCCCGGCCTTCACCATTTGGCCGGCCTTGACGCTCTGTTTGATGACGAGGTCTTTTTCCACCTCATCGCTTTCGACATAATTGACATTGTATTTCAATTTCAGCTGGTCGAGCATTTCCGTAGCGTCATCGACATGCAAACCCTCGACAAGCGGCACTTCCACTTCGCCGGTACCGGTAAAAATCTGCACGAAGGCGTAGGTGCCCACCGCCAGAAACAGAACGGCCAAAGCGGTGATCAGGATCGCCCGCTTCATCTTTTGTTCCCGGGTCAAAGGCCTCTTCCTGCCGGTTTTGCCGGTTTTGCCGGTTTTGCCGGTCTCGCCGCCGCTTTCCCGCTTTTTCTTCGGTTTTTTTTGCTCATAGTCGAAATCCAAATCGTCGTCATAGGCCAGGCGGTGCCCGCGGCCGGCAACGGGGCCGGTGGCGTCGAGATCGCCGCCGACGATATAGGCGGGCAAGGCGACGTCATACTGCATGGCGACCTTCTCTAAATCCCGCAGCATCTTTTTGGCGCTCTGGTAGCGGTTCATCGGATCCTTGGCCATCGCTTTGTCCACCAAACGGGCGACTTCAAAGGGAATGTCCTCATCCAGTTCGTCGACCCGGGTATATTTGCCCTCCACATGCTGCAAAGCGATGGAGATGGGGCTGTCGCCGGAAAAGGGCAATTCGCCGCTGAGCATCTCATAGAGAACGACGCCGGTGGCATAGAGATCGGCCCGGGCGTCGCCGCTGCCTTTTTGGGCAATTTCCGGCGCGATATAGTAGACGGAGCCTAAAATATTATTGTCATAGGTGATGGTGGAATCGGTCATATTGAGGGCCAGTCCGAAATCCATGATTTTCACCATATTGTCCTTCGTCACCATGATGTTTTGGGGCTTGATGTCGCGGTGGATCACTCCGAATTCATGGGCATGGGCGAGGCCGCTCAGTATTTGGCTGACATAGTCCAGGGATGTTTCCAAAGACAGGCTGCCTTTCCTTTGAATCACTTCCTTTAAAGTCCGTCCCTCGATATACTCCATAATCAGATAGTGAACGCCTTCACTGTAGCCCACATCAAAAACGTGCACGATATTGATATGGGACAATGCGGCGATCGCCTGGGCTTCCCGCCTAAAACGGAGAATAAAATCCTCATTGCTGGCGAACTGTTCCTGTAGGATTTTGATGGTAACGGTTCGATGCAGGACATTGTCCACCGCTTTATAGACCACCGCCATGCCGCCGCTGCCCAACCGTTCCACGATCTCATAGCGGCCGATAAAAAGTTTGCCTATCATTTCTTCACCCCATCGTTTTCTTCGCAGTTTTGCAATAAGATTGCGGTTATATTGTCGTCTCCGCCCCGGTCGAGCGCAAGGCGAACCATTTCGTTTAAGGCTTCCTTCAGGCTTTCGCTTTCCCGAACCATGCGCCAAATTTCTTGCGATTCCACAAGGCCCGTCAAGCCGTCGCTGCAGAGAAGAATCCGCTCTCCCGGCGTCAATTCGCCGCGGCGATACTCGGCCTTGAGTTCCGGATGCCGCCCCAAAACCCGGGTCAGCATATTTTTCCCCGGGTGGTGCATCGCCTCTTTCTCGGTTAAATGCCCTTCCCGCATCAATTCGCCGGAAACATTGTGATCGTCGGTCAGGCGAAAAATCCCCGTTTCCCGAATCAGATAGGCGCGGCTGTCCCCCACATAGGCGAGAAAATAGGCCCGCCCCACCGTAGCGAGGGCCAGCAATGTGGTGCCCATGCCTTCTAAATCGCTGTTTTCCCGGGCCTTTTCAAGAACCGCTTCATTGGCTTTTTGCAGAAGAGCGTCCAATACCGCGCGGTAATTGGCGCCGTCGAGGCCTTGGAATCCTTCCCGAAACACATTGACCGCAATGGAACTGGCGATTTCACCGCCGGCATAGCCCCCCATGCCGTCGGCGATGACATAGATGCCTTTGTCCGCGTCATAGAAAAAGGAGTCCTGGTTGTTCTTTCTCTTTAAGCCGATGTCGCTCATAGCCTGAACCAGCATAAATCACCTCATAACCTTCGCCGTGAATGGAATGATAACCGCCCGGGTAAACACCGCCGAAAGAAGCGGGGAGCCAAAGGGCGGCGGCGCGGCGCGGCCGCATCCATTTCACCGCCCATTGCTTCAATACTACTATTCTTTATAAATGCTTTATTCCCTTTTTTATTCCCCTTTTTCGGCGGCAATTTCCGCCCGATCGCCACGAAAACCGCGGCGCAACTGGCCGCAGGCGGCGTCGATGTCGCCGCCCTTCGATTCCCTTAGAGAATGGGGAACGCCCGCCGCCGCCAGTGCGGCGGCAAAGGCCTTCGCCCTGTCGATCCCGGCAGGTTGCAGCGGGCTTTCCGGCACCGGATTGGCCAAAATGAGATTGACGTGGACGAGGCGGCCTTTCAGCAGCGCCGCCAATTCGGAACCCGCAGCGTCGTTTACATTCCGGAACAGCGCATATTCTATCGTCACCCGCCGGTTTGTTCTTTCAATATAATGGTCCACCGCCGCCATCAGCGATGCGATGGGATAGCGGCGGTTCACCGGCATCAGTCGGCTCCGCAGCGCATCCGTTGGCGCATGCAGCGATACCGCCAAGGTAAAAGGGGTTTCGGGATCGGCGATTTCATAGATCATCGGCACGAGGCCGCAGGTGGAAACGGTGATGCGGCGCATACCGATGCCAAAACCCCGGTGGGCGATGGCGATGCTTTTCCGCACCGCCTTCCAGTTGGCGAGCGGTTCCCCCATGCCCATATAGACGAGATTTGTAATGCCGGTGCGCTTTTCCTCCCTAAGGTGGCGGTCGGCGACAAGAAGCTGAGAAACGATTTCTCCCGCCGTTAAATTCCGCGCCAAACCATTTAAGGTGCTGGCGCAGAAGGCGCAGCCCATGGCGCAACCGGCCTGGGTGCTGACACAAACCGTATTGCGGCGGCGGCTTTCTTCCCGTTCATAGAGCATCAGCACCGTTTCCACCGCCGTCTTGTCGTCATAGCGGAGCAGAAATTTTACCGTTTCTCCGTCCGCTGCTGTCCGGCGGGCGACGACGGCGGGCAAAGCGGCGGCGGCATGCTTTTCAAGCCAAGTACGCAACGGTACCGGCAAATTCGTCATTTTGTCGATCTTTGTCACCCGTTTTTCAAACAGCCAGGACAACAATTGTCGCCCGCGATCGGCGGGATAGCCGTTTTCCCGCATCAGAACCTCCAGATCCTTTTGATCCAGGGAAAGGAGATCAACCATCGCCAAGGCCCCCCTTCTTGCGGCAGCAGGCGATAAAGAAACCGTCGCAATCATGGCGGGACGGCAAAAGCTGCACCATCCACGGGGCGGGGAAATCCTCGGCCGGCAGACGGGGGAAAAAGGGCGTGATCGCCACCGGCTCCAGATCCTTTTCCTGCTCCAACAGCCAGGCGAAATTCTGTTGGTTTTCCCGTTTGCTGACGGTGCAGGTGGAATAGACGAGGACGCCGCCGGGGCTTAAAGCGGCGGCCCCCCGCTTTAACAGGCCCCGCTGCAGGGAAACGAGGGAAGAAATGTCCGCTTCCCGCAGGCGGTAGCGGGCGTCGATGCGGCGATGCAGCACCCCCAAACCGGAACAGGGAGCGTCCACCAAAACCCGCTGAAAAGTCCCGTCATAAGCGGCGGGCAGCGAAAGGCCGTCCAGCGCCCGCACTTCGGCAATGGCAATGCCGAGGCGGCGCAGATTGCCCTCGATCAAGGCCAGCTTATGCCGGTGCAGATCGACGGCGAGGATATGGCCGCGGTTCTCCATCTTTTGGCCGATATGGCCGGTTTTGCCGCCGGGAGCGGCGCAGAGATCCAAAACCCGCCTGCCCGGCCGGGGTCGAGAACGATCGCCGCCATTTGCGAAGCCTTCCTGCATGGTGCAAAGCCCCGCCTGAAACAGGGGAGCCGTTCCAGCGCGAGCCTGCCGTCGACCTTCACACAGTCGCCGGAAAGGGCGCCGGGCTTTGCTTCGGCCCCCGCCGCCTCCAACCGAACCAGCAGGGAATCGCGGTCGGTCTTTAAAGTGTTCACCCGCAGGTTCAGCCGGGGGATTTGGTCCATGGCCGCCGCCAGCGCCAGCATTTCGCTTTCTCCCAGTTCCTTGCTCCACATTTCGAGCAACCAGAGGGGCAGCGAATGGCGGAAGGCCGCCGCCGCCGCCGGGCCGTCGAAAGGCGGCGGCGTCAAATCCCCTTTTCGGCGCAGCAAATTCCGTAAAACGCCGTTGACGAGCTTGCCCCAAAAGGGCGGCCCCGCTTCCTTCGCCACCTCCACCCATTGGTGTACCGTGGCCCGGGGTGGGATCTCGGTGTGAAGAATCTCAAAGAAGCCCAACCGCAAAATCGTTTGCAGGGGGGCTTCCTTCTTTTTAACGGTTTCGTCAGAAAGGTGGAAATATAATAGTCAAGGGAGGTCAAATGGCGCAGAACGCCATAGACCTCCTGGGTGATGAAGGCCCGTTCCCGCCGGGCCCCGGCGCTTTGTTTCAATGCTTGGGCCAATTCTAAATTGGCATAGGCTCCGTCTTGCAGCACCTTCAGCAAAACCGCGAAGGCGACGCGGCGGGATTTTCCATCGTTTCCATGCCATTATCTCCGCAGCAAACCGGAAATGACCAGCAGCCGGATCAACTGGGCGATGGCCATGATCACCGCCGCCACATAGGTCAGGGCCGCGGCCCCTTAGCACTTTTTGCTGCCGCCAATCTCTTCCGCCGTCAGATAGCCGCCGGTTTCCAGCCGCGCCAAGGCCCGGGAAGAGGCATTGAACTCTACGGGCAGGGTGACCAGCTGAAAGATGACCACGGCGACAAAAAGATAAATGCCGATCTGCACCAGCGGCGAAAGAAAGCAATAGGCCAAGGATCAGCAAAATCCAGGAGCTGTAGCTGCCAAACTGGCCACCGGCGCCAAAGCGGAACGGATCCGCAGCGGCACATAGTCGTTTTCATGCTGGATGGCATGGCCCACCTCGGAGGCGACGCTCAGCGCCGCAAGGCTCGTTTTGGCGATAGACCGATTCCGACAGCCGCACCACCTGTTTTCTGGGTCATAATGGTCGCTTAAACTGCCGGCCACCGCTTCCACCCGAACGTCGTGGATATGGTTGGCGGCCAGAAGCTGCCGGGCCACATCGGCCCCGGTAAGGCCCGACGCGGCGGCGATTTGAGAATAATGGCGAAAGGTACCCGTCACCTGCGTTTGGGCCTGCAAAAAGACAAAACAATCGCCGGAATGAGAATCATAAAGTGGATCAAAATACCAGCCCATCCATTTTCCCTTCCTTTCCGCGGCGGCCTTTTCTCCGGCGGGGCCCAAAGGCCCGGCTCCTTCCCCTTGGCCGACAAAGCGCCGGCGGGAAAAACAATGGCCGCCTATCTTGGTCTGTTTTGATGTTTACTTCAGTCGAAGCGGAAGTCCGATCCGCGCTGGCCGCGAAGCCAATCGACGGCCCGCATCTCATTTTTTCCTGGGGCTTCAACCGGCAAATCCGCAATTTGCCGCCGGGCACCGCCACAAAGACGGCCTGCCGGTCGCCGCCGAGGATCGCGCCGGGGGCTCCCGCGCTTTCTTCGGAGACAAAGGCGGCGTCCAACAGCTTCAGCGGCTTCCCGCCGAAACGTCCATAGGCCCCGGGTTCCGGCGACAGGGCTCGGATCTGCCGGGCGATGGCCGCGCCGGGGCGGTTCCAATCAACGGCTTCATCGGCACGGCTTAAAAGCCGGGTATAGGTGGCCTCTCCCCTTCCTGGGGAATGCGGGGGCCTTTCCCGCCGCCAGCAGCGCCAAAGTCCGCACCAACAGGCCGCCGCCGATTTGCGCCAAAGCGTCGTACACGGCGCCAAATACCATCGTCTCGTCGAGAGGATATGCCTCTTGCAGGCAGATATCGCCGTCGTCCAGCCCTTCCGCCATATACATCGTGGTGACACCGGTTTCCGCTGCGCCATCGTAAATCGCCTGATAGATCGGGAGGGGCCGCGATAAGTCGGCAAAAGGGAGCCGTGGATGACGGCCCCGAAGGGGCAGGCCGTTAGCAGCGCTTTGGGCAGGAGCTTCCCATAGGCGGTGACGACAATGCAATCGGCTTTCAAACCCCGAATTAGGGAGATGAAGCCCGGCTCCCGGATGTCGCTGTCCGGCGCATAATATGGGAGATTGTGTTGCTGGGCATAGGCCTTCACCGGCGTGGGGCGGATTTCCTATGCCGGCCCCGCGCCTTATCCCTTTGGCTGACCACGGCGGCCACATCGTGGCCCGCCCGGCAAAGGGCGTCGAGACTTCGCCACGGCGAAGCTGGGGCTGCCCATAAAGACGATGCGCATCACGCGCCGTCCCTGGCCCGGTCGACGATGAGTATACCGTCGAGGTGGTCCATTTCATGCTGAAGCGCGATGGCGAGAAGGCCCGAGCGCTTCGATGCGAATGGTTTCCGTCCCGGTTTAAAGCCTTCACCCATACCTGTTTATACCGTTCCACCGGCGCCTCATAATCCGGCACACTCAGGCAAGCCTCATAGGTGACCTGTTTGCCTTTGCCTTTTTCCAGCACCGGATTGACCAGTTCCAACAGGTGATCTTCGATGTCGATGACGACGACCCGTTTCAAAACGCCGATCTGCGGCGCCGCAAGGCCGACGCCATTGGCATCGTACATCGTATCCTTCATATTGTCGAGCAGCCGCCAGATCGTATCGTCAACCTTAGCAACTTCCCCGCATCTTTCCCGCAATGTTTCATCGCCCAAGGTGAGAATTCCATAAATGGCCATCTTTCCTCCTAAAATAAGCGCATCGGTTCAACTTCCACCTGCAAATGGCTGTTTTTGCCGACAAGATCTTTCCCGGATCCATTTTAAAAGGGCGTTTTGCAAATCGCCGCGCATGGTGGCGAGATCGGCGCCGGACAGCGTGAACAACCACCGTTCCGCATCCTTCAAAATATGAAGCGGCGCGGGGCCGGGGCCGAGAACCGTATAGGAAGCGCCCTCCTTAAAATTATAGCAATTCTCTCCAAAAGTGGCAAGGCAATTTGCCCCGTTCGCCGCTGACGGTGATTTTGATTAGATGGGTGAACGGCGGATACCGGTATTGTTCCCGATTGCCGATCTCCCATTCGTAAAAGCGGCGGTAAGACTGGGCGCCGCCTAAAAGGATCGCCGGCTCCTCGGGGCGATAGGTTTGCAGGATCACCAGGCCTTCACCGTCGCCGCGACCGGCGCGGCCCGCCACCTGGGTGATCAGCTGAAAAGTCCATTCCGCCGCCCGAAAATCCGGAAAATTCAAGGTCAGATCGGCGGCGACGATGGCCGCCAGGGTGATATGGGGGAAATCCCAGCCTTTCGCCACCATCCGGGTGCCGATCAGAATGTCCACCTCGCCCCGGCGTACCGCGGCATAGGCCGCTTCAAAGCTGCCTTTCCGGCGCATATTGTCGGAATCAAGCCGGGCCACCCGGGCTTTGGGGAAGGCGCGCCGCACCACCTTCTCCAATTCTTCGGTGCCGAGGCCGAAATAGCGGATGCGCCGGCCGCCGCAGGCGGGGCATTGTTCCCGCATCGGCGTCGCATAGCCGCAATGGTGACAGCGCAGCGATTTGCTGTTTCGATAATAAACCAAACTGACGGAACAGTGGGGGCATTGGTAAACAAAGCCACAGTCCCGGCACGAAACAAAGGTATGGGAGCCGAGGCGGTTGAGAAAGAGCAGCGATTGCTCCCCTTTGGCCAGCCGATCCCGAACCGCCGCCATCAGCGGGCGGCTGAGAACCTGGGTCCAGCCTTCTTGCAGTTCCCGCCTTAGATCGACGATTTCCACCTTGGGCAGCGGGCGGCCGCCGACCCGCTCTTCCATCTCCAATACGATATAGTCTCCCCCCATCGCTTTGTGGTAGGATTCGAGGGACGGTGTGGCACTGCCCAATACCACCAGGGCCCCGGCATCGGCGCCCCGGCGCACCGCCACCTCCCGGCAGTGGAAACGGGGGCTGTTTTCCTGATAATAGCTCTGCTCATGTTCCTCGTCGACGACAATGAGGCCCAAACGGCGGGCGGGGGCGAAGATGGCGGATCTCGCCCCCAAAACGATGCGCAATTCACCGCGGTTCACCCGATGCCAGGCGTCCCTGCGCTCTCCGGCGGATAAGCGGCTGTGCAGCACCGCCACTTCATCGGGAAAGCGTTCGGCAAAGATGGCGACAAACTGGGGGGTGAGGGCGATTTCCGGGATGAGCAACAGCGAGGATTTCCCTTCGGCCAAGGCCGCCCCGATCAGCCGCAGATAGATCTCGGTCTTGCCGGAACCGGTGACGCCCCGCAGCAAAAAGGGCTTTCCCTCCTTGCGGCGGCTTTCGATTTCGGCCAAAACCCTTTCCTGGTCGGCGGTTAAAACCGGCGGCGGCCCAAACCCTTCCGCCGGTGACGGCGGCCGGCGAAAAATTTCCCGCTCGGTGACGACGACGACGCCTTTTTTCACCATGGAAGCGATGGTACCGGCGCCGATGCCATGGGCTTCCATCGCCGCCCGGCGGGAAACGGCCCCCTCCTCCCATAGCAATTTATAGAGCGCGCGCTGTTTTGAACCGGTGAATCCGGTGCCGGAACCGCCGGAAGCCAGGGTCAGAATCTGCTCCACCCTGGCTCCTTCCACCTTGCCGAAAATATTGACGCCGGCGGGCAGCATCCCCCGCAGCACCGACATGGTGTGGTTCAAATAGTATTCCGCAATGAAACGGGCCAGCTTCAGCAATTCTTCCGGCAGCAGGATTTCGCCGTGGAGCAGGCAGTCGATGGATTTCAGTTCCGAAACGTCGCTTTCGGCTTTCACGTCGACGACGATGCCTTTGGCGACGCCGTGGCCAAAGGGCACCTGCACAAAGCTGCCTACGGCGACCAGCCCCGAAAGATGGGGCGGTATTTCATAGGTGAAGCCGCGATCCAGCCGGGCCACCTTTCTCTCAATTAAAACTTCCGCATAGCGCATCGCCTTTCTTCCGCTATCCTTTCCTCATGATGGCCGCGCATCGATCCAGCCGGTTTCCGCCAAAAGGTTATAGACCATCTGGGCGGCCTCCCCCCGGTTTACCGGCTTCTTCGGCGTCAGTTTGCCATTGTAGCCCTGTATCATTTGTTCCTGAATGAGCAGCGCGGCGGCGGCCTTGGCCCAGCCGCTGCACTGACCGGCATCGCTGAAAGAGCCCAGCGGAACATCGATGTTTGGCGGCGGCGTGATCCCGGCGTCCAATAGCGAGAGCGCATTGGCCACCATCACCATGGCCTGTTCCCGCGTGACCATCGCCAATGGCTGAAATTTTCCATTGCCTAGGCCTTGAACAATGCCGTGGTTGTAAGCGGTATGAACGGCGTCGGCATACCAAGACGAGGCCGGCACATCGGAAAAAACGCCGCCGACCCCATCTTTCCCCAGGCCGAGACCGCGAACGAGCATGGCGGCAAATTCCGCCCGGGTAACGGTGCGGGCCGGCAGATAACTCGCCTCGCTGACCCCATTGACGATGAAGCGGCTATAAAGATCCAATACCGTTCCCTCGGACCAGTGGCCGGCCATGTCCGCGAAGGAAGCGGTGCGCTTCGCGAGAACATAAAGCCCCGGGTTCCATACCGAAGCGGCGCCGTTTGCCCTGGTGGAAACGGGATATGGCGTTTCGCCTTCGACGCGGAGCAGCGTTGAAAAGGAGCCTTCCGCGGCGGAAAGGGTGACGATGGCGGCGGTATCATAGCCGGAGAGCGTCTTTCCCGCTCCCTGCAAAGCGAAGCTTAAACCGCTGGGAAAGGCATAGGCATCCCCCTGCAAATTGAGGGGAACGGCGGTTTTGTCCAAAGCGAGACGGTAGACGCCGGGGGCCGCAACGGCCAGTTCCGCCTTGGCTTGGGAAAGCAAACCATATGGCAGCTTCACAGCGCCGAAACGGGTGGAAATTTTCAGGCTGCCCTTTTTGGCCAATAGATCGTCGAGGACGGCGACGGGAATTTCCAGATCCCAATGGCGGCAATTAACACCGGATACATCGACCGACAGTTCCTGGCCGACAGCGACCAATTGTGGGGTTTTGTCGCCGTCCAGCAGAACCCGGCCGTCCCAGGACGCGGTGACCACCTCGCCATAGGGGGTTTCCCGGACGCCGTCTTCCGTCGCCACCCCGTGCAGCAATGCTTCATAATTGACAAGGCCCCAGCCATAACCATTGTCATACCCCGGCGGCCCGAGGTCGGTCGCGGTTTCGATCAGCAGGGTCTCAAATTCATCGGGGGTCAGATTTTCATCGATGGAGAGGGCGAGCACCGCCAGGCCCGCCACATAGGGCGCGGCGAAGGATGTGCCATTGCCGCTGGCATAGCCCGCCGTAGAATCCGACAGGGACAAGATCTCCTCCCCGGGAGCGACAACGGTAATGCCGTCGTTCTTTTGGGAAAAAGGGGACACGCCCAAATCTTTGCCGACGGAACCGACGCAAATGACCGTATCGAAGGAAGCGGGATACCAATAGGCGGAGGTGCCTTTGTTTCCGGCGGCGGCAATCACGATCACCCCCTTCGCATAAGCGAATTCCGTCGCCCTTTTCAGGGAGTTGGAATTGTTGGTGGTGGCGACGCTGAGATTGATTATGTCGGCGTCATAAAGGCCGATCGCATCATAGATCGCCGCGATGACGCGGGAGACGGGGGAAACCCCTTTCACATCCATGGTGTGCAGCATGACGACGTCCACATCCCAGGCGGCACCGGCGATGCCGACGCCATTGCCGGTGGTGGCGCCGATGATCCCCGCCACCATGGAGCCATGTTTGCCGGAAGGCGCCGTATCCGTTTTCGTATCGGGATACTGAAGATAATTCAAACCCGGGCGGATATGCCCGGCTGTATTGTCTTCATGGTCATAAAAAAACCCGGAATCGACGACCGCCACCGTCACATCGCCGGAACCTACGGCAATGTCCCAAGCCGCGTCGGCATGCAGGCATTCCAAGGCCCATTGGCTGCTGTCGCCGGCATAGAAGGGGTCATTGGGAACGGCGCCAAGATAGACCAGCGCGTCTTTTTCCACATAGTCCACTTCCTCCGCCGCCGCCAAATGGGAAGCGGTTTCCCGACCAACCACATAGAGGCCGATATTGTCGGAGCCGACCACTTCCCATTCGCTTTCACCCAGCAGGGAAAGCTGCCGGGCCAAAGGGGTGTCGGAGCGAAATTGTACCAGCCAACGGTCGTCATCTTCCAGGCCGTAAAGGCCGCCGCTCAGCAAAGTAAGGAGTAAAAAAACGAGCAATGCGCCAAATATATGTTTCCATTTCATCATAATAGCGAAGATCCTTTCCTGATAAAAACCCCCGGAGCGGCAACCATTAAAAAAATTTCAGCGGTAATGGCGAAAACCGCTGCATAGCCTTTATTACAACTCCGGTGAGAATGATGCGTGAAATATAATCATCTTTTATTATACCATTTGATGGCTAAAAATGGCAATGGCCCTGTCCGATACTACCCGGAAACTACATGAAACCGCCGCCGAGCCCACTCCTGTGGCTTCAATATGGCCGAACCGGGATTTGACAGCGGCGGTTCAGACCACTATAATCGATACCATAAAGAATACGGAGCCACCGGCCCCGCAACACATAAGGAGAATACAATGGACGACAGAGAGAATTGCAACACATCCTGTGACCACTGCGGAGAGAAGGATTGCCCTTCCCGAAAAGAGGAAAAACCGAACTTCGCCGTGGCCGCCAATGCGGGCAGTAAAATCCGAAAGGTGATCGGCGTCGTCAGCGGCAAAGGCGGCGTTGGAAAATCCCTCGTCACCTCGCTTCTCGCCATCGAATTGCAGCGGATGGGATACCGGGTGGGCATCCTCGACGCGGACATTACCGGCCCGTCGATCCCCCGCATCTTTGGCTTGAAAGGGAAAGCCGCCCCGGTGGAAGGGGGATTCAACCGCTGACGGCGGAAAACGGCGTGCAGATCATGTCGATCAATCTATTATTGGACGATGAAAAGATGCCGGTGATCTGGCGCGGCCCGGTCATCGCCAATGTGGTGAAACAGTTTTGGAGCGACGTGGTTTGGGGCGATCTTGATTTCCTGCTGGTGGACATGCCGCCGGGAACCGGCGATGTGCCGCTGACGGTCTTTCAGTCCCTGCCGGTGGACGGCATTGTGATCGTCACCTCCCCCAGGAGCTGGTGGGAATGATTGTCACGAAGGCGGTGCGCATGGCGGAAAAAATGTCGGTGCCGATTTTGGGCGCGATTGAAAATATGAGCTATGCCCAATGCCCCGACTGCGGCAAAAAAATCCCGGTTTTTGGTGAAAGCCAGCTCGAAGCCTTCGCGAAGGGAGAGGGCCTTCACGGTTTTGGGGCGGCTGCCCATCGATCCGCGCATCGCTGCAAGCTGCGACACAGGCCGGCTGACGGCCATCGAGGATCGTTTCCTCCCCGACGCGGCGGAAACCTTGGCCCATTTGCTGTAAACCGCCGAAAAGCGGGGGCCGTGTTCCGGCGGTTTTTAAAAATCGAATAAAATAAAAAGCCTTCCCTTCAGGCCGCGGCCGGGGAAGGCTTTTGGCTTAGGCAAAGGGGGGCGTCAGCGGACACGGTGAAGGATACCGTCGAACAAATCCACCACGTGCACGGCGGAACTTGCGCTCAAGTCCGCGCCGACATAGACCCGGGTGGCTTCGTCGGCGGCATAACCGCCGATCACAACGGTGACCTTTTCCCGCAGGCCCTCCTCCCGCAATGTCTCGATCAGCCGTTTCGCCGTATTCATGCAGCTTGTCAGCAGAAAACAGACGCCGAGGATTCTGACGTCCTTTCCTTTACTTCTTTTACGAAGCGCTCCACCGGCACTTCGACGCCGAGATCGAGAACATCGTAACCGGCGGCCCGCAACAGATAGGCGACGATGTTTTTGCCCAGGTCATGAATATCCCCCTCAATGGTGCCGAGGACGATTTGCGGGTGATCGCTTTGGGGCGCCGGAGGAAGTTTTGGCAGATGGGGCTCGGCGATTTCCATCACCTCTTTAAAGATCGCCTCGTACATCACCAGATCCGACAAAAAGTATTCTCCATTCTGGTACCGCTTGCCGACGATGTCCACGCCTTTGCGGCAGTTTTCGATGATGTCGAGCGCGGAAACGCCGCCGGCAAGATATTGCCGCACCAGATCATTGACGGCATCGGCCTCCAGGCTTGCCATCGAGATGACCAACGGTTCATACATAAACGATTTTCCCCCCCGTCTTTTTCACTTCCTCCAAATTCCAGCCATTATAGCTTACCAGCCGGTAGCGATCCCCCCGATGAATCGATTTTCCCCAGGCGATCGTTTGATTGTCGTCATCGTAGATGGTCTGGATCATCAAAAAAACGGGATCACCGGCCTCGATCTGTAAAACCTTCGGTTCGTCCGCCATCGCCCGGGAAGCCATTAAAACCCGCTTCGTCCGGGAAGGCACTTTGTCGCTGTGGGCGGAAACGATGTGGGTCAGGCTCATGTCTTTCAACTGATTTTCGATCAATGGCGCCCGCTTCGTATACACCGCATAGCGGGTTTCATAGACCAAGGGAATGCCCCCGGCCTTGCTCACCATACGGCAAAACAGGCAGCGGGTGCCCACATCGATGCCCAGGCGGCCGCCAATATGGGCATCCGCCCTGATGATGCGGCATTCCAGCAGGGTCTGGCTGACCTCTTCGTCGCTTTCCCCGTCGATGAAACGCTGGTTGAGGTTGAAGGTGATCTCATCGAGCTTCGGTTGGGCCACAAAAGTGCCCTTGCCCTTCACCGAATGGACCATACCGGCGGCGGACAGTTCCCCGATGGCCCTTCGAACCGTCATGCGGCTGATGCCAAAGGCTTCGGCAAATTCCATCTCCGTAGGCAGCATATCCCCGGGGGCCAGTTCGCCGCTGCGGATCATCGCCTCGAAATGCTTATACAGTTGATAATAGATCGGGACAAAAGAGCTTTTGTCCAAAACCGGATATTTCATCTTTCCTCCAAGGGCCCCTTCCCTCTCGATGCTTCCATTTACATAGGCATTTTACCGTTTTTTCTCCCTACCGTCAACCGGGCATTCAGGTAATGGGCCGCGATTCCCAAGGAAAAGACGGTGAGAAACAGCAGCGGAAGCAGAATGAGAAACAGGAAATCCCCGGCCAAGGCCATGGTCACGGCGGTAAAGGTCGCGTCGCCGGCGCCGATGATATTGGCGAACAGCCCGCCGCCGCCCCAAGCCCCCAATGCGGCGGTGACGCCCAAGGGCGCCAATAGGCCGCCGAGAGCGAAAGCGCCCGGCAGCACTTTTGGCGGCGGCAGTTTGGCCATTTCAGAAATCAGCTGCAAGAGCAGGCACAGCGTGCCGCCCAATAGAAATGCCCGTAAAAATATCACCGCTTCCCCTCCTTATAAAAGATGTGCGGCAAAAGCCGCCACGGTGGTGACCGCCACCCCGAAAAGAATCAGCAGTGCAATGGGGAGAAGGCCCTTGCCGATGGCCTTCAGCGCCGGAACGCCTTCGGCCCGGGCGGCGGCGATGCCGATGGCGATGGCCGGCGGCAGCCCGACAAAGGTTGCCATCACGCCGAAACCGCCCCATCGCTCCACTTTGTGATAGAGGCCAAAGCCATACAATAAAACGCCGATCAAGCCGATGGTGACCAGGCTGAACACGATGGCCAGCAAAGGCGTTGCCCCCATAGAGGCATAGAGCGCCATGGCGGTTTGGGTGATCACGCCGATCAGGCCGCCGCAAAGAAAGGCGCCGAACAACCGTTTCAACATCGAACCGTCTCCTTTCCGCATTTCGCTATCTCTTCATAGAAAAAAGAGGGGCGGGCGGTTGCCGCACATGCGGCGGGAACCGCCCGGTTGCCGTTTCGGTCAAGCGCCGAATTCCCGCGTCGCGGCGATCCAAGCTTCTAATAGTTCCGGTTTGACTTCATCCAACATCGTGGACGTATTCATAACGAAACCCCGTTTGCCATAGGTTTCGATGATCTGTTTCGTATAATCACGAATGCTTGCCGGCGTACCGGTCTGCAACATCGAGGCGGGCATGCCGCCGCATACGCACATCACATCTGCCAGCTTTTCCTTTAAGAGACTGAGGTCGGAACGGTCAAACCAGCCCAAAATCTTACCGGGAGGAAGCTGGGTTAAATAATCGAGGCGTTTTTCATAGGTGCCTTCAAAGAAGGGCATGGGGGTGAGACCGGCGGCGATGAGATCTTCCAGCAACCGCTTGAGGTAGGGCCAGTAGAACTTTTCAAACTGCTTCGGCGACATAAAGCCGTCGGCGCCACGGTGCAGCGGGATGAATATCCGTGGGTTCCCCGACACCTGCGCGCCGCCGATGGCGGAGGCGATCACATAAGGGTACAGTTTTTCCGTAGCGGCCAGGAGCTTATCGGGAACCTGAAACATATCGAGCATCGCGCCACGCATACCCCGCAGCATATCGGAAATGATGTCGAAGGGATGAAGAACAGGGGCGCCGCTGGAACTCATTTGCCCGGCTTCCGCCATTTCCCCATTGAATTGCGCCAATTTCAGCGCATATTCCGCCGATGGCTTCGACATAGCCAATAGGGCCTCGAGGGCCTTCATAACATCGGGATCGGAAATGGTCATCCCCCAGAGGAACGTGCCGTAACAGCCAAGGGAAAGGGATTTCAATGGCGGCAGCTTGGCGAGACCCGCCAAATTTTTGAACACCCTCGGGGTGAAAATCCGGAGCAGATAATCGGAAGGATCATCGAGAAAATGGTCGTATTCCGATTGCTGCATATATTCCCCTTCCACAAACTGGTGCCCCACCATATCCGGCAGGGTACTGCCGGGCCATTTTTGGGCCAGCGTACCCAAAATGTCGTGGGCGGGTCCGGCCCCGATCACCGCCGAGGATTCGACGGGAAAGTACATATCAGGATCATAGCGTTCCACAAAGTCCCGGTTCGCTTTGATCCAAGCCTCGGGGTCATAATAAGCGTCTTTGTAGGTTATGCCCCCGGTCAGGGCCGGCAAATATCCTTGCGTGAGAAAAATGGGGACTCTGTCCGGCGTTTTGAGGGCGATGGCGTCGTCCAATCGCCTTCTTTTTTCCAAGAACTTTTCGTTCATCTTATTTTCCTCCCATCCAGTTTTTTGCCAGGGTAACGGCGGCCATGGCATTGTCGCCGTAGGCGTCGGCTTGGGCATAACCGGTGATGTCTTCGGTGACGGTGCCGCCGCCGATCATGATTTTCACCTTATTTCTGATGCCCGCCTTTTCGATGGCGGCCACCGTTTCCTTCATCGAATCGAAGGTATTGGTTAAAAAGCCGCTCATGCCGACGATGTCCGGGTTTTCCTTTTCAATCGCGGCGACAAACCGGTCGATGGGAACGTCGACCCCCAGATCCACCACGTCAAAATTGTTCGTTTCCAACATAAAGATCACGATGTCTTTGCCGATGTCGTGAATGTCGCCGGCCACGGTGCCGAAAACAATTTTACCGGCCTTCTCACCGGCGCCACGGTTCGCTTCCAGTTTCGGTTTGATGATCTTTGTGATGCCCTTTAAAATTTCACCGCTCATAATCAGCTCCGGTAAGAAGTATTCGCCGCTTTCAAAGCGATTTCCTACCTCCGACATGGCCTGTTGGCAGGCGGCCAAAATTTCATTGGCGTCCACGCCGCCTTCCAGCATTTTCTTGGCCAGTTCCAGTGATTTGCCATCGTCCATATTGACGATGGCGGCAATTAAATCCTTTGACATAGCCAACCCTCCCTAAAATGTTATGTTGTATATACATCTTAACAAGAGAATAGCACGCCGCAGCTTTCTTGTCAATACCCGCTTAAAAGAACAATATTTTGCAGGAGGAAAAGCCCACGCCGGATGCCGGCCCATAGATTGGCTATTTTGCCCAAAGGGCTGGGCCGGTGCTTCTGAGGCCAAAGCCTTCCGGGCCGGATAAAAAAGGCCAAACCTGCCCGGCGCTTTGCGGCGCCTGGGGGTTCGGCCGTCGAAATATCATAATATAGCGGGATTTTAGCGGCAATGAGATAAAAAATGCTCCTCCGTCACCTCTTCGCCGGGGGGAATGGCGATAAAATTCTCATCAAATTCCAGCCGCATCATTTTTTCCAAAACGCCGCAGGGGCCCGGCAGCGTATTGATTTCCAACCGGGTTAAATCCGCCAAAGGCCGCACCTTTTTCGCCGCTTGCTTCAGATCATAGGCGCCGGTGTCCATCAAGGAAAAATAGCGATAATTGCCATATAGCATCTCCATCACCATTTTTGCCTTTTCCGGCCCGTATTTTTCGATGGTACGGTCATATTCATTGTTGATGGCACCCTTCTCTCTCAGCCAGCCATCGGTCAGAAAATAGGTATATTTCGGCCGCTCGACTTCAACGCTTTCCCCGGAGAGAATGAGATTGACGCAGTCTTCACATCTGGGCAAAACGATGGCGGCATTGGCGGATTTCAAGCCGATGGTGCCATTGCCGCAGCGCCCCATCGGCAAAAGCAGCAGATCCACATGGAAAAGCCGGTCGATGGTTTCCTGCAGATAGTTCCGGAGCCGATCTGGGGTTTGGTGCAGGTCGGTGGGGATGAATACGATGGGAAAGCGAACCGAAGTTCTTGCGGCGACCATCTCAATTTCATCCCGCAAAATGGGGCAGGCAAGCATCAGAACATTTTTTTCCATCTCAGATCTCCTTTCCTCCGGCAGGCATGTGGATTCCAAGGGCCGACCGGCGGCGGCTACGGGCCGCCGACAAATGGCCGATAGCGCCATGATTCACAAAAGGCCAGACCCCTGCGTATGTCCCTATACGCTGCGGGCCTGGCCTTTTATTCGCGCCTAGCTCCAGGCCGTTTCTCAAAGCCTGTCAGCCTGTAGCCCAAACCTGCCTTGCGGCGGCTTTGTCTACACTCCGGGCCGCCCAAAGGGCGGCCGATGCTGCGAATGTTTCATCCAATGTAAAGGTTTATTTCCATTTTCGTTTTCTGGCTGCTTCGCTTTTCTTTTTCCGTCTTACGCTCGGCTTTTCATAATGCTCATGACGACGTATATCAGCCATTACACCGGCCTTTTGACAACTCCGTTTAAAGCGGCGCAGTGCACTGTCTAAACTTTCATTCTTCCCAACCCGTACTTCGCTCATCCTTATCCCTCCCTCCGCTGCTACCATATACAAGAGTGATAAACACAATGTACCACGTAATTATAGCAAATCTTAATTTTCAAGTCAAGAGAAACAATCCGCCTTTCGCGAGAAAGAGGGCGCTCAAACGCCAAAACCGCCGAGGCGTCCGCCACCCAAAAGATGAACATGCAGATGGTACACGGTCTGCCCCGCCTCTTCGCCACAGTTGTTTACCAGGCGATAGCTGGCCAAACCCTTGTCGGCGGCAATTTTTTTGCCGATGGCGAACAGCCCGCCAAAAACAGCCCCGTCCTCCAGATCCGCCGTGTTTTCCCAATGCCGTTTCGGTATCAGCAGAATGTGAACCGGCGCCAAAGGTTGAATGTCCTCAAAAGCCAAGTAGTTTTCATCCTCGTAGACGATGGTGGCGGGAATCTCCTTCTTTATTATACGGCAAAAAATGCAATCGGACACTTTTTATCCCTCATTTCGTAGTTTTCCTATTAGAATTCCCTGTTGGTTTTCGATTCCCTGCACCGTACGGAATTTTCCCGCCAAATCCAGGGCCGAATCCTTGAAGCGCACCTTTAAATAATTGGGGGTGTGGCCCCAATAGTAGCCTTCGCCGTCCCGGGATTCCACCAGCACCGACAGATCCCGGCCCAAAAACTGTTCGGCATAGGATTGCTTCAGCAAAGCCCCAACCTGCAATAGGCGCTGTTGCCGCTCTTCCCGAATGGCCATCGGCACCTGGTTCGGGAAGGAAGCCGCCTTCGTTCCCGGCCGGGGGGAATAGGGAAAACCATGAATGAAAGCAAGCAATGCCAACTGGATGGTACGCAAAGTATGGCGGAAGTTCTTTTCCGTTTCACCGGGAAAACCCACCATCACATCGCTGGAGATGGCGGCGCCGGGAAGGCGGCAAAAAATCCGCTCGGTAATGGCAAGATAGTCGTCGGCGGTATACTTCCGGCCCATTTTCTCTAAAATTTCATCGTCGCCGCTTTGCAGCGGGATGTGAAAATGGGGGCAAAGCCTCGGTTCCGCCGCCATCAAATCCAAAAGATCGTCCCCCACTTCCAGCGGTTCAAGGGAGCTTAAACGGATGCGCGGGATGTCGGTTTCCCGCAGCAAACCTTTCAGAACCCGAACCAAATTGCTGCCGTCTTTTAGATCCCGGCCATAAAAACCGGTGTGAATGCCGATCAGAACGATCTCCCGATACCCGTCGGCGGCGAGGGCGGCCCCTTCCCGCAGAATGTCCTGATAGGAACGGCTCACCACCGGGCCGCGCACATAGGGAACGATACAGTAGGTGCAAAACTGCTCGCAACCGTCCTGTATTTTTAGATAGGCACGCACCCGGTTGTTCTCCTTGACCGTCACTTCCGCCTGGGGGAAAACATGGCGTTTCGATATATCCCCCACCAGGATGCGGCGCTCTCCTTTTTTTCTGGTCGCTTCGACGATGCGCAGTATATTCTCCTTTTCACCATTGCCGACAACGAGAGAAACGCCGTCGATCCGCATCAGATCGGCGCCGGCCCGCTGCCCATAACAGCCGGCAACAACGACGAAAGCGCCGGGATTGGCTTTGCGGATCTGGCGGATGGCCTGGCGGCCTTTGCTTTCCGCCATCTGCGTGACGGCGCAGGTGTTGACGATCACAATGTCGGCTTTATCGGCGCTTCGGATATAGGTATAGCCGGCATCGGTAAAGTCTTTGGCCATCGCCTCCGATTCATACTGATTTTCGACCTTGCAGCCCAAAGTGACAAAAGTAAAGCTGTCCTTTTTCATGATGTTGCTCCCAACTTCCCAGCGCATAGCAGATGGCCGCCAAAGCGGCGACGGCAGCCGTTTCCGTTCGCAATATCCTGGGGCCCAAGCGTACGCCATGGCCGCCCCTGGCGAGAATTTCCGCCGCTTCCTCCCCGGAAAAGCCCCCTTCCGGCCCGATCAAAAGGGCGATGTCCTCGCCATGATGGCCCTTCAGCGCCTGTTCCAGGCTGCCCCGCCCCTCCTTTTCCCAGCAGAAGACCAGGCGGGCGCCGGCAATATCATCGAGGGCTTGGGCGAGAGAAAGGGGCCGGCGCACCTTGGGAATCCGGCCCCGGCCGCACTGTTCCGCCGCGGCGGCGGCGATCTTTTGCCAGCGTTGGCGCTTCTCCTCTTCCTTGCCCTTCGTTTTTACCACGGTAAAAGCGGTTTCCAGCGGCAAGATCTCGGCAACGCCGAGCTCCACCCCTTTGTGCACCATAAAGTCCATTCGCTCGCCTTTGGCGATGCCCTGCAAAAGCAAGAGGCGCAGCGGCGGCTCGCCGCTAAGCGGGCCGGAAGCGATGATATCCGCCAGAACACGGCCTTTTTCCACCGAGACGACGGTGCCTTCATATTCCCGGCTTTCCCCGTCGGAAAAGCGCAATCTTGCCCCCAATTGTACCCGCAATACCTGCCCAAGGTGATGGGCCAATTCGCCGGTGACGGCGATCTGTCTTTCGCCCGGATCCAATGGGGGAACAAAGTACTTGGCCATGCTATCTCCTCGTCAGCAGAAGGGTCACCCATTCTCCTTCTTCCCGCATTTCTAACGGTTGCAGCCGATGGGTTTCCGCCGCCGCCAATACCCGGTCTTTTTTTTCTTTGATGATACCGCCGGCGATAAAGAGGCCGCCGGGTTTTATCGACCTCAGCACCCAGGGCATAATGTCGACAATCACCGCGGCGATGATATTGGCGACGATGATATCGAACCGCTCTTCCAGGGCAAAAACCTGGTCGGAAAGATCCCCCTCCATCAGCGTCAGCTTCCCGGAAATTTCGTTCACCTCAAAATTTTTGGCGGTGGTTTTGAGGGCCTCGCGATCCCGGTCGATGGCGACAATATGCTCCGCCCCCAATTTGGCGGCGGCCAAGCCAAGAATGCCGGTGCCGCAGCCGAGATCGAGCACACGCATACCGGGCTTCACCCGCTCTTCCAATAGGCGAAGGGCGCCGCCGGTGGTGGGATGGTCGCCGGTGCCAAAGACGAGGCCGGGATCCAGCTCGATCACCACATCAGCGGGCTGCCGATCATACGGTTCCCACAGGGGCTTGATAATGAGATGGCGGCCGACGGCGAAGGGTTTATAATACTGTTTCCAGGCGTCCTGCCAACTATCGTCCTCCAGAATCGCAAAAATCACGGCGACGGGATAGGCGGCATAGGCCTTCCGCATCAGTGCGATGCCCGTTTCGATGCGGCCCTTTTGCTCATACCAATGCTCCCCCTGGGCGAAATAGCCTTTGATGACGATTTCATCGTCGCCATCCTCCAACTGGCAGGGATCCCAGATTTCGGCCAGCCCCGATTCGAGGCTGTTTTGTACGAAACGGGGGCCTTCCGATGAGATGCCTTCCGCTCCCAAGGTCAGCAAGAGATTGGAGAAACCTTCCTCGAGCTGGCGGTGGGTCTTAATTTCCACAATATGATAGGCCATGCTTTCCTCCCCTTTCTCCCGGCGGGGCGCACCGGCCCCGGCTTTCCCCGACACGCCAAAACAGCGAACCGGCGATCAGCCCCCGCATCAAGCCATGAGCACGGCGCTTTCACTTCCGGCCTTCGCCGACGGTCGCTTCCTCATCCCAGCGGCAAGCATAATGTTCCCGAATGGTATACCTATAATACAATAGTAATATGTTTCCCCCTTTTTTGCAAGGAAAAAGCAAAAAGCTGGTATGCCCCAATGGCCGGTGAGAAGAATTGGCGCTTTTAGCTTTTTATATTCAGGTCGCCGGCGGATAAAATGCCTTATAAAGATGAAAAAATCGGATCTATAGCCGCATCAAACGAACCGCCGATGATGCCCCTCCGGCTGTGGCGCATTCGCTTTTACAGAGAAAGACGGCCATGCCGGGCCATTCCCCACGATGGGCAAAGGCGGAGCCATAGGGCCGGGGCCGAACAATACTGACAGGTATGTGAGGATCCGGCCCTGTGGCGACAACGACGCTATCGGCTATCTATCGGAAGCCTGGCGGCCGATCATACAGAGCCAGCCCTTACCCTTATCCAAAACCGACCCAATATGCACAAAGCCCGCCGCCGTCATGAGGGCTTCTACCTCGGCGACGCTGGGAACCCGCATGTTCAGCAAATTTTCCACGTCGGTATGGTTTACCCCCTCTTGCCGCACCATTTCACAGACCACCGCGAGGCGGCCGCCGGGTTTCAGGACACGGCGGATTTCCCTCAGATCGCCGGGAGGATCCGGCCAAAAATAGACGGTTTCGATGGCGGTGGCGACATCGAAAACACCGTCGCCGAAAGGCAAATGGGAAACGGAGCCTTCGACGATGGTTACCCGCCCGGCCGCAATTTCCTTTTGGTTTTCTTTTTTGGCCCTCTTTACCGAAAGCGGCGCATAGTCGATACCCCAGACTTGGCTTTGGGGAACTTGGGCGGCGATGCGGGCCACCGCTTTGCCGCCGCCGCAGCCGATATCCAGCACCTTGTCGCCGGGGCGAAAGCCGACCTGTTCCAGCCCCCAAGCCGTTAGGCGGCTATGGCCTCTATTCATCTTACGGATCATCATCGAACCCCAGAAACCCTGGGGCTTGCCGGCATTCCGGATCATTCGTTTCATCATCGCTCTGTTCCTTTCCCCAATCGGAACAGGCCGCAGGCCTTGTCCCTTTGATCGTTTAGTTTAACCCAAAGCGACGTCCATTATCATCATCAGCAGAAACCCCACGAGGACGCCCCAGGTGCCGGAATGGGAATGGCTGCCGAGATTGGCTTCGGGGATCAATTCTTCCACCACCACATAGATCATGGCCCCGGCGGCGAAGGACAAAAGCCAGGGCATCAGCGAAAAGACGGAACCGGCGACCAGAACGGCGAGGATGCCGAAAACCGGTTCCACCAAACCGGACAGACTGCCGTATAGGAAGGAGCGGCCGGTGCTGAGCCCCTCTTGCCGCAAGGGCAATGCCACCGCGGTTCCTTCCGGCAGATTTTGCAGGCCCATTCCCAGCGCCAAGGCCATGGCCGACGCCAACAGGGCGGGATCGCCACCGTTTTGGGCGGCATAGGAAAAGGCCAACCCCACCGCCATACCCTCGGGGATATTGTGGAGGGTGACCGCGAAAACCAGCAATGTCGACCGTTTTAATTTGTTCGTGCAGACCCCTTCCGGCGATTGGCAGCCGTGGTGCAGATGGGGCAGAAAAGTATCGAGAACAAACAGGAACAAGGCCCCCAACAGAAAGCCGCCCGCCGCCGGTATCCAGCCTGTCATACCCTGGTTTTCCGCGGCCTCGATGGCGGGAATCAACAGCGACCAAACCGACGCGGCGATCATAACCCCGGCGGCAAAGCCGAGAAAAACGCGCTGGACATTGGGGTTGATTTCCCGGCGAAAGAAAAAAACCAGGGAAGCCCCGGCCGCCGTCATCAGAAAGGTAAACCCCGTTCCGGCGGCGGCCCATAAGACGGCCTCTGACATAGAACTGCCTCCTTTTCCTCAAAAAGCATCGTATCGCTATGAAAAACGCGTCACGTTTTCAAAACTGTATTTCGAGGGCATCGGCGCGCCGCGCTCTGAACGCCACATCCGCCGCTTTCCTCATCACGCTATATTATGATACGGCGGGTTCTCCCTTGTCAAGGAAGGATTCCCGCTTTTTGTTTAAAAACCGAGGAAAAAGCAGACCGCCCCCGCGCCCTGCTTTGATATTTGAACCATATACTTCTCCCCGTTTATCGCTTCGCCATTTCCTCCAAACGGGCTAGGATTTCTTCCTGTTTGGCGGCGATGGCCTGTTGTTCCCTCCGGATTTCCGCCTGTCCTCGTTCCAATGTATGGGCTTTCCTTGCGGTTTTTACCAGCCAAACGATCAGCAGAACAACAAGAGCGACGGAGCCGAGCAGTAAAACGATATTGAGCAGAGATAAAAAGATTTCAATTCCGGAAATTTGCATAGATCCTCCTTGATTTTGCTAAAAGCAAGGCTCGGTTTCGAGAAACAAGGCCCCCGGGGATCATTGTCAATTCATGAAGGCGTCCTTCATTTTGCCGAAAAAGCCTTTTTCCTTGCCGTCGGAAGAGCGCTTGCCGACGTCGCGGTAGTTTTCATCCCCCAGGCCATCCTCAAAGGCCGCCAGGGCCTCCCGCTGCTCTTCATTTAAATTAACCGGAACCATAATCCGCACCTTGATCTTATGGTCGCCCCGGCCGATGCCCCGCAGATAGGGAATGCCCTTGTCTTTGATGCGAAAAACCGCATTGTTTTGGGTTCCCGGCGGAATTTTAAAGGAAATTTTACCGTCCAAGGTCGGCACTTCGAGGGTGGCCCCCAAGGCCGCCTGGGCAAAGGTCAGATCCATTTGGGCATGGGTATCGTTCCCTACCCGGGCAAAGAGGGGATGTGGTTTGACACGCACCACCACATAGAGATCGCCGGATGCGCCGCCGTTGAAGCCCCCTTCTCCTTCGCCGGAGATGCGGAGTTGCGCGCCGTTTTCGATCCCTTTGGGAATCGTCACCTGAATTTTCCGCTTCCGCCGCGCTTTCCCGGAGCCATTACAGTCGGAACAGGGTTTGTCGATGGTCACCCCTTTTCCCTGGCAACGGGGGCATGTTTTTACGGTTTGCATCTGGCCGAAAGGCGTCGTTTTCACCACCCGCACCTGTCCGGTGCCGCTGCAATTTAAACAGGCGGAGGGGCTGCTCCCAGCCGCCGCTCCGCTGCCGCCGCAGGTGGAGCAGTTTTCCAAACGGTGAATAAAAACTTCCTTCTGGGCGCCGAAGGCCGCTTCTTCAAAGCTGACCGCCAGTTCCGTTTCGATATCGGCGCCGCGGCGCGGCTGGTTTGGCGAAACGGTGCCGCCGAAACCGCCGCCGAAGAACATATCAAAAATATCGCCGAAACCACCCATATGTTCCGCGCCGCCAAAACCGCCAAAGCCACCGCCGCCCATGCCGTTGGGGTCGATGCCGTCGTGACCGAATTGATCGTAACGGCCGCGCTTCTCGGCATCCGTCAGCACGCTGGCGGCCTCATTGATTTCCTTAAAACGCTCCGCCGCATGGGGATCGTCGGGATTTAAATCGGGATGGTGCTGTTTGGCCAGCTTTTTATAGGCCTTTTTGATCTCTTCCTCATTGGCCCCCCGGGGCACACCGAGGACTTCATAGTAATCTCTCTTCTGATTCGCCAAAGCTCTCCCCTTCTCTACGCCAATCCCAGGCGATCACCGCTGAAAGGGCCGGGGCGGCGAAGCGATCCCGGCGCGGTCGGATGCGATCTCGGCCGCCCGAACATAGCGCCGCCATGCCCTTGCCGGCCTCGATCTTAGCCGCCCGCACGGAGATCCTTGGCCCCCCGTCCCCTTCATCGGTGTTTTATCCTGGTTTATTGTTTGTTTTCCTCTTCGTCAACGACGGTATAATCGGCGTCCACCACGTCTTCGTCGGCACCGGATCCGCCGGCGCCCGGCTGTTCCTGCCCGGCCTGCTGTTGGGCCTGTTCGGCATAAATCCGTTCGCTGATCTTATGCAAGGCGGTATAAAGGGCGTCGGTTTTCGCTTTGATGGCCTCGTCGTCGTCCCCTTCCAGCGCGGCCCTCACATCGGCCTTTGCCGTTTCCAGGTCGTTCTTTTTCTTCGGCGGACAATTTGTCCTCCATATCCTTCATGGTTTCCACTTGATATACGGCGGTGTCTGCCTGGTTGCGGGTGTCGATGTTGACTTTGCGCTTCTCATCCTCTCTTCCTTATAGCGTTCCGCCCGTCCACCATTTTTGAATGTCGGCATCGGACAGGCCGCTGGAAGCGGTGATCGTGATCTTCTGTTCCTTGCCGGTTCCCAAATCCTTGGCGCTGACATGGACGATGCCATTGGCGTCGATGTCGAACTTCACCTCAATCTGGGGCACGCCCCGGGGGGCGAGGGGAATGTCATTGAGGCTGAAACGGCCCAATGTTTTATTGTCTTTGGCCATCGGGCGCTCCCCTTGCAAAACGTGAATGTCGACGGCGCTCTGGTTGTCGGCGGCGGTGGAGAAAATTTGGCTCTTCGATGTCGGGATCGTCGTATTCCGTTCGATCAGCCGGGTATTGACGCCGCCCAAGGTTTCGATGCCCAAAGAAAGGGGCGTGACATCGAGAAGCAAGATGTCTTTGACCTCGCCGGAAAGTACGCCGCCCTGAATCGCCGCGCCCATGGCGACGCATTCGTCAGGGTTAACGCCTTTATGGGGTTCTTTGCCGAGCAGCTTCTTGATGGCTTCCTGCACCGCGGGAATGCGGGTGGAACCGCCGACCAGAATGATCTTGTCGATGTCCTTGGCTTCAAGGCCGGAATCGGACAGGGCTTGCCGGGCGGGGCCCATGGTTTTTTCCACCAGATCGTGGGTCAGCTCGTCAAACTTCGCCCGGCTCAACGTGATGTCAAGGTGCTTCGGCCCTTCGCTGGTCGCGGTGATAAAGGGCAGATTGATGCTGGCGGTAACGAGGCCCGACAATTCGATCTTCGCCTTTTCCGCCGCTTCCTTCAGCCTTTGCATCGCCATTTTATCCCGGGAAAGGTCGACGCCTTCGCTCTTTTTAAATTCCGCCACCAAGTAATCCATCACGCGTTTATCAAAATCGTCGCCGCCCAACAGATTGTTGCCATTGGTGGCTTTGACTTCAAAAACCCCATCCCCCAGTTCCAGAATGGAAACGTCGAAGGTGCCGCCGCCCAGGTCGAAAACGAGAACCGTATGGTCATTGCCTTTGTCCAACCCATAGGAGAGGGCCGCCGCCGTCGGTTCATTGATGATGCGCAGCACTTCCAAACCGGCGATCTTGCCGGCGTCCTTCGTGGCTTGGCGCTGGCTGTCGGAAAAATAGGCGGGAACGGTGATCACCGCCTGGCTCACGGTGCCGCCGAGATAAGCCTCGGCGTCCCCTTTGAGCTTTTGCAAAATCATCGCCGAAATTTCCTGGGGCGTATATTGTTTATCGCCGATGTGTACTTTAAAATCTTTCCCCATCTGCCGTTTGATCGACATCACGGTGCGGTCGGGATTCGTGATCGCCTGCCGTTTGGCAACGGCGCCGGTCAGCCGTTCGCCCGTATTGGAAAAGGCCACCACCGAAGGGGTGGTACGGCCGCCCTCCGCATTGGGAATGATGGTGGCTTCGCCGCCTTCCATCACCGACACACAAGAATTTGTCGTACCCAAATCTATACCGATTACCTTGCTCATATCATTTGACCTCCTCTATTTTGTATCGTATTGGATTTCATCCGTTTTTATACTTTATTTTGCCACTTTCACCAGGGCGGGACGGAGCAGGCGCTCCCCCATCATATACCCTTGTTGCCATATTTCCACTATGGTGTCCTTTTCGGCTTCCGCCGTCTCCTCCTGCGCGATTGCATCGTGAAACTTGGGATCGAACGCTTCACCGATTTTGCCGACGGCGGTCAGGCCCGCTTCGCCTAAAATCGCGATCATCTGGTTTTGCACCATCTCCATTCCGGCCAAAAGGCCCTGTTCACTTCCGTGGGCCAAGGCGCGTTCAAAATTATCCAGCACCGGCAAAAGGCAGGCGATCAGGTTGCCCGCCGCCACCTGGGACAATTCTTCCTTTTCCTTTAGGGTGCGGCGGCGGTAATTGTCGAACTCCGCCTTAATCCGCAGCAGCCCTTCCTTTGCTTCCTCACATTCCTTGGCCAGGGCCGCGTTTTCGGCGATCAGGCTTTCATTTTCGGCGGTCAGGCACTCCACCAGTGTTTGGCCCACCGTTTCCGCCGCTATTTCCGCATCGGTACCGTTCTCCAAATCCGCCGCCATTTCCTCCTGATTGACCACCTTTTCATCCTCATTTCCAAGACGATACCTCCGTTTATTTTTCTTGCCTTTGCCATCGAGGTTTTTGGAGAGCCGCCCGGCAATCTCCCGCAGCAAAGTGGCGCTGCGGGAATATTCCATGCGCGTCGGCCCCAATACCCCGATGGTGCCCATGGTATTGTCATCCGCTTGGTAGCTATAGGTAACCATGCTGCACTGGTTGATCCGCCCGTGGGACAGCTCGCTGCCGATGGAAAAGGTCATCCCCTCCCGGGAACGGCTGCTTAAAAGTTCCTTTAACACATCTTCTTCCCGTAAAAAGGTTAAAATATCCCGAACGCGGTCAATATCATGGAATTCCGGTTGGTTCAGGATGTTTAAGGTGCCGTCGAGAAAAACCTTTTCCTCGCCGCTGCCTTTGACTCCCTCTTCCATCATTTCAAAAAGCGCGTCGACAATTTCCAGCTCTCTGTGGAGCTCGCCGCTGATCTCTTGGATCAGCGAATTGTTGACCTCGTCGATGCTGCGGCCCTTCAATTTGGCAAGCAGGGTTTCGCAGATTTCTTTCAGCCGTTTTTCCGCTACCGGAACGGGAAAATCGACGATGCGGTGGTGAACGAGGCCAACGTCGGTAATCAAAATCAGCACCGCCTGAAAGGGATTGATGGACAAAAGCTGCATCTGTTCCAAGGTTCCCTTGCTTTTCACCGCCACCATCATCATCGACGTATAATGAGAAAGTTCCGACAAAAGCCGGCAAGTGTCGTTGATGAGCCGATCGACATGGCCCAGCTTTTCCTGAAAGGTCTGCTGGATCACGGTGCGATCCGCGTCGGTCAAGGCCTCGTCATGGTCCATCAAAAAATCCACATAGTAGCGATAGCCCTTGTGGGAAGGCACGCGCCCCGCCGAAGTATGGGGCTGTTCGATATAACCCAATTCTTCCAGATCCGACATTTCATTGCGGATCGTCGCGGAACTGACCCCCAGGCCATACTTTTTGGCAACGGTGCGGGAACCAACCGGCTCCGCCGTATTGATATAATCGGTGATAATCGCCCGAAGTATCTGTTGTTTGCGTGAGTCCATCGGTCCTCCCCCCTCTTTGTTAGCACTCCTTCCTGTCGAGTGCTAACAAGAGAATAGCACCCCGGGAAAATTTTGTCAAGAGCCAAATCCCTTTCAAATCAGCCGAAGCAAGATTTCATCGTGAAGCGGAATGCCGGCGATCGTTAGGCTTAACGTTTCTATTCGGATCAGGCCGGATTCCAATAATTTGACCATTTGACCTTTTTTCGTCACAAAAAAATCGAGGTGGTATTTTTTTCATTTCCGCCAAATCTACCCCGGTGGCGAGCAGCTGAAGCTTTAGATACAGTTCCTCCAACATAAGCGCATCGGCGCTGAGAATTTCCTCCGTCGCCACCGGCGTCTTTCCCGCCGCCAATAGGGCCCGATAGGAGGAAAGATCCGTCACATCTCGCCGACGCCGCCCATCCAGATAGGAGCTGGCGTTTAAGCCCAAACCGAGATAATCCCGGCCCGACCAATAGGCAAGGTTGTGGCGGCAGGCGAAACCGGGCGGGCGAAATTGGCGATTTCGTAATGGGGGAAGCCCTCAAAGGCCAAATATTCCAAAGCGAAGAGCTGCATATCGCTATTCTCCGCCTCACCGGGGAGGGCGAGCGGCCGGCGGCATAGGCCCGGCTCCAGGCTGCGTCCCTCCAGCTTCAGACCATAGGTGGAGATATGGCGCAGGGGCAGTGCCGTCGCTTTTTTAGGCTTTCCTCCCATTCCGCCAAGGTTCGGCCCGGCAGGCCATAGATCAGGTCGAGGGAAAGATTGTCGGAAGCACATGGCGGCATTTGCAACCGCCCGTTCCAGCATGGCAGCATCGTGATCCCGGCCCATCGCCCGCAAATGATGGTTTTGAAATGCCTGTCCGCCGATGGAAACCCGGTTGAAGCCGAGGCTGCGGCGAAGGCCGCGGCCATAGGCGGCTCCAAGATCCGCCGGATTCGCTTCCAATGTGATTTCCGCCCCCCGCCGGGATGCCAAAACAGCGTCGATGGCGGCGAGCAGTTTTTCCCATTGGGACAGCGATAGCAAAGACGGCGTACCGCCGCCGAAATAAAGGGTGGCAAGCCCCGTCCCGGATCGGCCCGCATACAGTGCCGCCTCTTTCGCCAGCAAAGACAGATAGGCCTCCTTTTCCTGAAAGGAGGCCGCAAAAGAGACAAAGTCGCAATATGCGCATTTTTTTCGGCAAAAGGGCAAATGGACATAGAGGGATTCCATTTTATTTCTCCAATTTCAACACGGCGATAAAGGCTTCCTGGGGGATCTCCACATTCCCCATCTGTTTCATCCGCTTCTTCCCTTCCTTTTGCTTCTCCAGCAATTTGCGCTTGCGGGAAATATCGCCGCCATAGCATTTTTCGATCACATTTTTCCGCAGCGCCTTCACGGATTCCCGGGCGATGATTTTGCTGCCGACGGCGGCCTGGATCGTCACCTCAAAGAGCTGCCGCGGAATCAGTTGCCGCAGCTTTTCGCTGAGCTGCCGCCCCCTCTGATAGGCGGCGTCCCGATGGACGATAGCGGAAAGGGCGTCGACGGCGTCGCCATTGACGAGGATATCGAGCTTCACCAGATTCGAATCCCGATAACCGGACAATTCATAATCGAGGGAACCATAGCCCCGGGTGCGCGATTTTAGTTGGTCAAAAAAGTCGAAAATCACCTCGGAGAGGGGCAATTCATAGACGATCAAAACACGGCTGGTGGAGACATATTCCATATTCTTAAAGATGCCCCGGCGATCCTGCACCAGTTCCATAATGGCGCCGATATATTCCTTGGGCGACATGATGGTGGCTTTAACATAGGGCTCCTCCATCCGTTCAATTTTCTGGGTTTCCGGCATTTTGCTGGGGTTTTCGATGTGCAGAATCTCACCGTCGGTGCGGTAAACGATATAGTCGACGCTGGGGGCCGTTGTGATCAGCTCCAAACCGTATTCCCTTTGCAGCCTTTCCTGAAAAATTTCCATATGGAGCAGGCCCAAAAAACCGCAGCGGAAGCCGAATCCCAGCGCGGCGGAAGTTTCCGCTTCGTAAACCAAGGCGGCGTCGTTCAAGCTCAGCTTTTCCAATGCGTCCCGCAATGCGCCGTAATCATTGTTTTCCAATGGATAAATGCCGCAATAGACCATCGGCATCGCCGGGCGATACCCCGGCAAAGGCGCCGGCGCGGGGTGGCTTTCGTCGGTGACGGTATCCCCCACCTGGGAATCCTTCACATTCTTGATGCTGGCGGCAAAATAGCCGACATCCCCGGCTCCAAAACATCGACCTGCCGCTGGGACGGGGTAAAAATGCCGGTTTCCGTTACCTCAAGGGATTTGCCGCTGCCCATCATGCGGATGCGCATACCCTTTTGCAGGCGGCCGTTGACGATGCGGATATAGGGAATCACACCCTTATAAGCGTCGAAATGGGAATCGAAAATCAAAGCCTGCAATTCCCCGTCCCGATCCCCCCGGGGCGGCGGAATTTTGGCGACGACGGCCTCCAGCACCTCTTCGATGCCCTGCCCGGTTTTGGCGGAAACGAGGATCGCCTCGGAAGCGTCGAGACCCAAAACATCTTCGATTTGCTCTTTGATCCCTTCCGGGTCGGCGCTGGGCAAATCGATCTTATTGATCACGGGAACCAGTTCCAAATCATTGCCGATGGCGAGATAGGCATTGGCCAGCGTTTGGGCCTCGATGCCTTGGGCGGCGTCGACAACGAGCAAGGCCCCCTCACAAGCGGCGAGGCTGCGGGACACCTCATAGGTAAAATCAACATGTCCCGGCGTATCGATCAGGTTCAGCGTATATTCCACCCCGTCCCGCGCCCGGTATTTGAGGCGCACCGCCTGCAATTTAATGGTAATGCCCCGCTCCCGCTCCAGATCCATCTGGTCTAAAAGCTGGGCCTCCATGTCCCGCCCGGCGACGGAACCGGTCATCTCCAGGATCCGGTCGGCCAAGGTGGATTTTCCGTGGTCAATATGGGCAATGATGCAGAAATTCCGCGTCGTATTCAATTCCGTTTTCAAAGATGGCTCCTCCATACAGCTTTCTAATCAACTTTATATTATATAGGAACTCTGCCCTTTGCACAAGCGATCGTTCCGTCCCGCTTTAGGAAACTTGCCCCGGACGGGCCCGGGGCATAGAGCAGGCGCCACAAGCGGGCGAGGCCGCACCTACCTGAAACAGGGATTTTTCTTCAGCGTCCCGGTTCCCGATGGCGGAACAGACGCCGTTTCATCATGGCCAAAAATGCGTCGGCCTCTTCCATATGGATGGCTTTGGCGATCAGGATAAAGATCAAAACGGAAATCGCCCCGGCGCCGATCAACTGCACCCCCTGGGCAAACTTCGAGGCGGTACCCAATAGGCGCCCAGAAAGAAAGGAAAGCCCAAAGGCGCAAAGGCCCATCACCGTTGACGCGAACAGGGTTTTCAGCGCCGAAACAGCGATGTGCCTGCCATCCACGCTCCCCAATTTCCTTCGCAAAAAGACCATCAGGAGCAAAAAATTTACGATGCCGGCGATGGAATAGGCGAGGGCAAGGCCCCCTTGGGCCAAAACCTTGACAAGCAGCAAGCTGCAAACAATGTTCACCGCCACCGCCACCGCACCGAGGAAAACCGGGGTTTTCGTATCCTGATAGGCATAAAAGGCCCGGCTGGCCAGGTGAATCGCGCCATAGGCAAAGATGCCGATGCAATAAAAATAAAGGGCGAAGGCCGTATTGAGAACATTCTCGGCGGTAAACATGCCGCCGGAAAACTGAAACATAAAGCGCAGAAAGGGAACCGCCAAAACACCCATCAAGATCGAACAGGGCAAAGAAACGAAAACAATGGAGCGGATGCCGCCGGAAAATTGGCTGCGAAACTGGTGATCCTCCTCCCGGGCGGCATGGGATGTTAAGGTGGGAAACAGCGCGATGGCGATGAAATCGCGAAGATCGCAACGGGAAGCTGCATGAAGCGCTGGGCGGTTCTTAACGCCGCCACCAGGCCATCATCGAGATTGGAGGCCAAATTCTGGTTGATGAACAGATTGAATTGGCTGACGGAAAGGCCGATAAACACCGGTATCATCAAAAGGATGACCTTAACAAAGCCGGGGTGGCGAACATTAAAGGAGAAATGATAGCGAATGCCCACCTTCCGCAGGGCCACCGCCTGAACGGCGAAGCTGCAAAAGGCCCCCACCACCACACCGATGGAAAAGGCGGAGATGCCGAAGCCCGGCTTGATCCCCTCGATATAGCCACTCATGGCGACGCCGATCACGATGATGCCGAGATTGTAGATCACGGAACCATAGGCGGTGGGGCCGAAGATTTTATAGGATTGCAAAATCCCGGCGATGATCCCCGCCAAACCGAGAAAGACCACTTGCAGCAACATGATTCGCGTCAGATAGACCGTCAGGGTCATGGCGGCGGCGTCAAAACCCGGCACCAGGACAGCGACGATCTGCGGCGCGAAAAGATAAGCCAGGGAAAGGAAAAGGAGCATACCGCCGCAGACGACGTTTAAAACGATGCTCGCCGTTTCCCAGGCTTCATCCTCTCGGCCTTTGGCGATATAAGAGGAAAAAATCGGGATAAAGGAAGCGCTCAATGCGCCTCCCACCAGAATCATATAGATAAAATCGGGAATAGAAAAAGCGGCTTGGTATGCATCGGTGATGCGGTTTTGGCCAAACTGGGCATAGATAAAAACATCCCGCAAATAGCCGAGAATGCGGGAAATGATCATGGCAATGGCGACGGTGCCCGCGGCGCGGGCAACTTTGTTTCTTTGTTCCGTCATGGAGAAGCTCCTCTCCCTAGGTTTCGCTTGCCCGGCCGGTTGAGGGCCAAAAGCATGGCAGGTTTCAAGGCTTCCCCCATTATACCCTTTTTTTTCGAAAAATCCAATCTATTTTTCCATCCTTGCCCTCCTTGCTCTCCGGAACAAAACGGAACCGGCGCCGGGCCCTTTTAAGGCAGAGACAATGAATAGCCAAAGCAGGACAAGGCATAGCCGTCGGCAGTCCTCTCCAGGGCCAGCGGATAAACGGGGGCTTCCCGAGAATCACCGCGTTTTTATAGGCAGCGCCATTGAGACCAAGAACGAGAAGAACCACGGCAGCGGCCAACAGCAGCCAATACTTCATAAAAAACCACCTCTCGCCCATCTTGCCCGAAAGGCGCTTCCTTTATCCGCATCCGCGCGCCCTTATTTGCCGGGGCAAGCCGCGAAAAGCCAAGGGCCGGCGGCATTTCACTGCCGCGGCCATTTCGCCCTCGCTTATTTAAGATAGGCAAAGACGGCTTCGGCAAAAACCTCGACGCCCCTATAGGCCTCGTCCAATGTATTTAGCTCGGTGCCGACCTCCAGCAGAATGGCGTTTTTCGTCAGATGTTGATTATAGCGGCCTTTCTGTACCCGGACAGCCCGCAGAATCCCGTCGTCGACGGAATCGATGGCCGCCCCCACCGCCTTCGCCGTTTCCCAATTCCGCCGCCAGTTGGGATGGTTCATCGTGGCGTCGCTTCCCACCACGAGCAGCAGTTTGGCGGTGGCCTCGCCGTCGATGGATAGGGTGGTAGCGGTTTTGGCGGGGCCGGAATCACGGTGCAGATCGATCAGCAACCGCGCCTTGGGGTAACGGGTCAAAAGATCCGAAGCCGTATTGCGGGAATTGGCATAGCTGCGATACCAATCCGGGGAATCGTGCACATTGTCGCTGACGGCGGCGGCAATGCCATAGTCCCGATCCAACACCTCTTACAGGTGGTGGGCCACTTTAAGCACATCGCCCCGGCCATTGGCGTCCTTGCGGTTGCCGGCATAGGATTCCGCGGTGTGGGTGCAATAGATCAGCACCTCCGGCTCGGCGGAGCGGATGGCCACCAAATCGAGATTGCCCGGCGCTTCCCGGCGCACAAGATCCGTCACATCGCCGCCTTCTTCGGAATTGCTGATAAAAACCGGGATCATCTCACCGCTGAAGGCATCTTCGTCATAGGCCACGTCCCAGGCGATCAAAGAATCCTCGCTTTCCCCTTCCGATTCCGGATGGGAGGGGAAAAAACCGTAGAAGCCGTCGATCCCGTCGATGGCGCCGGCAAAGAGAAATTGGCTTTTGAGGTAATAGAAAAAAGGCACGTCGCGCCGAACCGAGGATGGCCCGGAAGGATGGTGCAGCCCAAAGTATAAACCCACGCCTAAGCAGAGAAGGGCAAATAACCATAGAGAAAGCCTGGCCCATCTCTTGCGTCGCCGTCGGCGGCTATATATCGTCAGCGCCATTGGGGAACCTCCTTTAAAAATCAATTTCCATAAGGTATATGAAAACCGCCGCCAACTTATTCTCAGGTTCCGCCCATGACCGATCGCGCCATTGTGGCCCAGCACCAAGCCGCGCCGCCGAATCCGGGAAAGGGCGCGGCTTCTAAACCAAAACCGATCGTTTGGATTTGCGGCTTTGATTTTTGCTTTAAACAGCTTTGTTTACAGGCTGCCTAAAGCAAAACCGGCCAAAAATCATGAAAATTGGCCTTGCTTTTTAAGGGTCGCTATGCTATTATACTGAGTTGTAGTGACGAAACAAAGCATACAGGCTGATAGGAGGTGAAAACATGCCCAATATCAAATCGGCCGAAAAACGGATGAAAATTGCCGAAGCCAACAGAAGGCGGAATGTCGCCGCGAAATCCCAGCTAAAAACCGCCACCCGCAAATTTAAGGAAGCCGCCCAAGTCGGCGATAAGGAAACCGCCCAACCTTTGTTGAAAGATGTTCTTTGCCTCTTAGACAAAGCCGCAGGCAAAAAACTTATACATAAAAACGCCGCCGACCGGAAAAAATCGAAACTGCAAAGGCAGTTCAACCAGATCGGCGCCTAAAGCAAGAACAACCGGGGACCAGGCATCAGGGTCCCTTTTGCTTGTTCAAAATTAAAGAGCAGCGCGGCCCCCATCCGCCGCCAAAAGCGGCACGTTCAAAATTTTAACAAAAAAGCCATCCCATGATTGCAATGATTTCATGGGATGGCTTTTTGATGGCAATATTCCGACCATTTGTGTTGATCCATCCATTTCCGAATCCGCCAATTTGGATCCATTCCCATCGCCGCCCATAACAAGAATCGCCTTTATTGGAATAAATCCGATGTTCAAAAGGGTTTTATAGACAATGGTTCAGGCATGGAATCTTCCCGAATGCGCCGGTAGCTTGGCGGATGATACGATCCCAATGGATGGGGATGCCCCGCGCCTATCGCCTGTTTTGCTTAAAATGGCCGGGGCCGGTAATTTCAGCTGCCGGATATGCCAAATAATAGGATAATAGCAGATACATGCGCTCCGCCGGGTCGTCTAGTTCGCAGTCGATAAGTTCCTTGATTCTGCGTACCCGGTATTTCATGGAATTTCTGTGGAGGCATAATTCCTCGGCGGTTTTCACCATATTGCGCTCATTTATCAAATAGCGTTCAAGGGTTTTGTATAATTCCGTGCCGTGTTTGCCGTCATAAGACGACAGCACATCCAGCCCGGGGTGCAATAGCCCCAACTCCCAGTTGAGTTTGCCAATTCCCATAAGTAGATGTTCAAAGGCATAATCCCGGTAATAAAATACTCCCGGCCTATCGGCCGCCCGGTTGATGGCAAACCGCGCCTGCTTATACCCGGGCAGGGTTTTTCCCCAGCTGTCAAAGGGCATGGAAACACCGGCGGCATAGTGGGCCAGGTTGATATGGGCCCCCAATGCGTCAAGAAACGCCCCGCTTGAGGCTCCGGGCACTATGCTGACAATATCGTCACCGTATATCAGGGAAACACTTCCGACGCCGGATTGCTTTATCGTCTCCAGGAGGGTGCTCTTCCGGACAATATTCGTGCTTGCGGTGATGCTGTACATCAGAATCAGCCGATATGGCGGCTCTCCCGCCATAAGTTCATCCAGCTTCGCATAGGCACGCCCGTCCTGTTCGACGCCGTCCAGCATTGCGCTTATCGTCGCCGCGCCGGACTTGATGTCCGAGTTGACCGCCCGCATTGAGGCAAGCTCCGACAGCACGCCGCAGAATACCTCGGCAAGCTGCACATCACCGAGGGTAAACTTTTTCTCAAACTCCTGCATATAAAACATCGCCACATATTCGCCGCCGGATACTATCTGTGCGCCGATGCAGACTCTGCCGTCCATCTTATAGATCTGTGGAGCCGCCGACCAGTCGCTGAGCACATTTTCGTTTGCATCCCTTATCTGAGAGCTGGTATAGGAGTTTGGCACGATTCCCCGCTCGGTGAAATAGCGCCAACCCTCGTCCCGGTTATGGGAACCTTCGCTTCTTGTCCATGCTACGGCATGGCCCAGGCTGTCGGCGATGCCGATGGGCGCGCGCATCACCCTTTCACTCAGGTCGACCATGTGCTGTATCGGGTCACTATGGGCCGACGCGGCCCACAGCGATGCCTCCCAGGAATTATAAAAGTCAAAGGCGGCCAGAACATCGTTTAACACCGATTCCACGCTCTGTCCGTCAATGACCATCATGTCATTGCCGTGAACCAGGATCACGGCGCTTCCATACTCCGAATCTATGTTCGTACTGTCTTTGATGGATAAAGTCAAAGCGGCGTTTGAGTCAGCAAGACAAAATCCGGCTGAGGAGAATAGCTTCCGGCAGCTCCGGCTCAATCAATGGGTCAAACAGGCTGTACGCTGGATGCCAATGGACAAATGGGATGCATGCGGTTTTGCTGTTGACCCGGAAGCTCTGCATGGGCGTGTCTGCTATGGTGGGCTTGACCTCTCCTCTTCCACTGATATCACGGCTTTCGTACTGGTCTTTCCACCCTTGGATGAGGATGATAAATACATTGTTATGCCGTTCTTCTGGATACCGGAGGACAACATCGACCTCCGAGTCCGACGCGACCATGTCAAATTACGATGTATGGAAAAAGCGAGATTCCTCAAAACCACTGAGGGCAACGTGGTACATTACGGTTTTATTGAAGCCTTTATCGAAGAACTCGGCATGAAATACAACATCAGAGAAATTGCCTTCGACCGCTGGGGTGCAGTGCAAATGACGCAGAATCTTGAAAACCTCGGCTTTACGGTTGTTCCGTTCGGTCAAGGCTTTAAAGATATGTCTCCACCGACCAAAGAACTGATGAAACTGACCTTGGAACAGAAAATCGCACACGGCGGGCATCCGGTCCTTCGATGGATGATGGACAACATTTTCATCCGTACCGACCCAGCCGGAAACATAAAGGCAGATAAAGAAAAGTCGACGGAGAAAATCGACGGTGCAGTAGCAACGATAATGGCACTAGACCGTGCCATTCGATGCAACGAGACAAACAGGCACATCGGTTTATGACGAACGCGGTTTGCTAATATTTTAGTTATACTTCAGCAATACGTTTGATTACTTGCATAGACGCACTGCCTGTTTTTTCATATGTTGCCCCCGTGGACAGATACTTTCCTTTATATTCAATTGGAATTGGTCGGTTTTGTCCACTTTTTCTTTTCATATCCAAACTGATTTAGAATGTGTGGCAACCATTGTGCCTATGGCTTGACGATTCAAGTCTGCTGTTTTTTCATTTATTGTCCTATCAAGCGTTATAGCATGGTTATTTATGCTGTCAATATAGGTTTCTATATCTTTTGCTGGGATGGAAACAGGTGAAATAGAATGTTCGGCTGCTTCTACCATTTTGATTATCGTGTTTTCCTCGCAAATTATAGTCTCATAAATGAATTTAAACTCGGGAGTATCACAAATGTTTTTGAAACGCGGCGTCTCAGATAGATAGTCATTAAAAGTTTTTAACATAACAATTCCCTCCATTAGGTTGTATTTCTAAGGTTACATATCTAACCCTAGAAATACAGTACCACGGACTTTTGTTTTTGTCAAGAGCTTTACAAAAAATATTGCAAATTTTTAAGGAGCGTGATGTCTATGGGAATCCTACAGGGAATATTCAAGGCGCGTGACAAACCTAAAGATGCACTTGGCGGTAGTCGATACAGCTTCCTTTTCGGTGGCACGACTGCCGGGAAGCCTGTCAACGAGCACACAGCCATGCAGATGACGGCGGTCTACTCTTGTGTGAGGATATTGTCCGAAACATTAGCGGGACTACCGCTCCATGTGTACAGATACAATGATTCGGGTGGAAAGGAGAAAATCTAAAACATCCGCTATATAAACTGCTCCACGATGAGCCGAACCCTGAGATGACCTCATTCGCGTTCCGAGAAACGCTGATGAGTCATCTTTTGTTATGGGGAAATGCTTACGCACAGATTATCCGAAACGCCCGCGGTGAGGTTATCGCCCTATATCCTCTGATGCCGAACAAAATGGCTGTCGACCGTGATGTAAACGGTCGACTTTTCTATTTGTATCAGCGCAGCAGTGAGGATACACCTTCTCTCGGAAAGGATAGCCAGGTCTACCTTGCACCGTCCGATGTCCTACACATCCCCGGCCTGGGCTTTGACGGACTGGTCGGCTATTCACCGATTGCTATGGCAAAAAATGCTGTGGGATTGGCGATTGCTACCGAGGAATACGGAGCAAAATTCTTCGCCAACGGTGCCGCACCCGGCGGTGTATTAGAACACCCCGGCACAATCAAAGACCCGCAAAGGTCAAGGAAAGCTGGAATGCCGCCTACCAAGGCTCCACAAATGCGCACCGCGTCGCTGTCCTGGAAGAAGGCATGAAGTATCAGCCGATAGGCATCTCGCGGAACAAGCGCAGTTTTTAGAAACACGAAAGTTTCAGATAAATGAGATTGCCCGCATTTTCCGTGTGCCGCCTCATATGTTGGCCGACCTTGAAAAATCGTCCTTTTCTAATATTGAGCAGCAATCATTGGAGTTTGTGAAGTACACACTTGATCCGTGGGTAGTGCGCTGGGAGCAATCAATGTGCCGGGCCTTACTCATGGAAAGCGAAAAGCCCACTGTATTTATTAAGTTTAATGTGGACGGCTTGCTCCGCGGCGATTATGTTTCCCGCATGAGCGGATACGCAACCGCAAGGCAGAACGGATGGATGTCAGCGAACGATATCCGTGAGCTTGAAAATCTCGACCGTATCCCAGCAGAACTTGGTGGCGATCTCTATCTTATCAACGGTGCGATGACCAAATTACAGGACGCAGGTGCGTTCGCAAATACAACAGGATTGGAGGAAACTGAATGAAGAAATTCTGGAACTGGGTAAAGGATGAACAGTCCGGCACCCGAACGCTCTACCTCGACGGCGTGATTGCCGAGGAGTCTTGGTTTGATGATGATGTCACCCCTAAGGCTTTCAAAGCAGATTTGAATGCCGGTGAGGGTGACATTGTTATTTGGCTTAACTCTCCCGGCGGCGACTGTATCGCAGCAAGTCAGATTTATGCCATGCTCATGGACTACAAAGGCAAGGTCACTGTCAAGATTGACGGCATTGCGGCATCGGCGGCGAGTGTCGTTGCGATGGCAGGAACCACTGTGTTAATGGCTCCGACTGCTCTCATGATGGTACACAATCCGCTGACCATAGCAATCGGCGATAGCGAGGAAATGCAGAAGGCCATTGCCATGCTCTCGGAAGTAAAGGAAAGCATTATAAATACTGCGAGAAATTGATTACGGGCATTGGCATGAAAGGCGGCTTCATCCTCGGCACCGGCTGCGAGCTTCCGATGAACTGCAAGCCCGAGAATTATATGGCGATGATGAATTCCTTGAAATAACAAGCGGACGCATGGGCCCAACTCGAATTGCCCATGCCCGCGGGGGGTGAGGCTATATGAAAGTGCTGATAATCGGCGGATTTCTTGGCTCGGGAAAGACGACCGTTATTGGCAAGATACTCACCGGCATGGCGGCAAACAACACATCGGCGGCCCTGATTGAAAACGAGATCGGAGAGGTGGGAATCGACGATGTGTTCTTCGGGGGCAACGGAATATCCGTCACACCGCTGTTTGGCGGTTGTGTCTGCTGTCAAATATCAGGAAGTTTGCTTGATGCCGCGGGGAAGATACAGGATGAGATCAATCCCGACTGGCTCATTGTTGAGATGACCGGCCTTGCATTGATGAACAATATCAGAGATGTATTCCTGAAGTATGGGCGCGGGGGCGTTTCGGTGCATATGATATCTGTGCTGGATATATCCCGCTGGGAAATATTAAATAAAACGGTGCCCCAACTTATCAGGCATCAGCTTGAGGGCGCCAATGTGATTTTAATGAATAAGACCGACGTTTCAGCCATTACCAAAGAGATCACCGCCTCAATAAAGAGCATAAATCCTCAAGCGGAATCACTTGCGGTATCTGCGATTATTGAAAATACGGGTTTCTGGCAGAGGCTTGAAGGGCTTCTACATCATATGGGGGGCCAAAACAATGACAAACAACCGTCAAGCAAGTGCGACGCACCGACATGATCGCCATACGCATCGCCCCGGCTGCGGCCGTGCATATCACGAACATGGGCATTCGGAATCGGAGAATATCGCGAACCAGGCATTTCGCTTGAGCAGGCGAAGTGATATTTCTCTGGCAACAAGGATAACCGCCCGGGAACTGGAAACAAGTATTTCCGAACGATTGATGGAAGCGGCGCAAAGAATCGCCGTGGATGGCGCTGTGCTGGGGCATATCAAAGCCATCGTTCAGCTTGCCGAATGTGCGGTTGGCCTATCGATCACCCGTATCGGCGTAGTAGACAAAACCTATATTGGAAGGTGGAAGGCTGAGGAAACGATTCACGGGTATTCTCTCACAGTGAATATCCTATCTGTCGCTAACCGTGACGTGGATTTGGACGATATCATGGACAGACGATTCTAATTGTAACCAGTGTAGAAACAGAGCGCTCCCGGAAAAGGGGCGCTCTGTTTCTACAAAATTGTCTTTTCGTGCATATTATGGTTTAAATTTTTATGTTTCCCGGTTTTCATGAAGTTCGTAGAGATAATCATATTCGCCGGTCAAGGCCCTGAGATCGGATTCGTCGGCGGCCTTTACCTTTTCGATAAAGTCCTCGATGATTTTAATGCGGCCTCTTTCGATGGCAATGTGCTCCTCTTTTGTCTCATCCGCTCCTATCGGCATAATGTCATTCTCAATTTGGTAGATAAATCCCTCATGGATCTTGATGCCTTCTTCGGCTTCTTTGATCAGGCTTTCCTTGTCCTCAAAGGCAAAGGGGTATTCATCCCAGCCATAGGTCTCATAATAGTTTACGGTGTCCTGGATGCTTTTTTCGATTGCCTTGCGATACGCCAGCTCCTCTTCTTCGGTCTTGTTCTCGATTTTGGCAAGCCTGTCGATCTCGGCTTCCAGTTCCTGCAGCTTTGCAAAATCCGCTTCCTTTGCCGATTCTTCATTTCCCATGCCGCAGCCGGCGAAAAGGAACAGGGCAGCCAAGGCAAAGGCCAATACCGGAAACAAACTTCTTCCGCGCATCTTTATTCCCCCTTTTTCAACCATCATTCCGTTCATCCTATCACATTTGCGCGCTCCTTATGATATTGATTCCATGTTAAATTTATATATCTCTATATTTGAGAAAATATCCGGCGGGATCAACCTTTGGCGAAGGCGAGGAGGGCGGTGAAAAAATCCTCCCCAAAAGTGGCTTGGCCGGATTTGAGGCGAAAGTCGACGTCGGACAGGCGGCGCAATCCCTGGATCAGCTCGGCCTCCGTATAGTGGGCCGCGGCTTCCGCCGCTTTTTTGGCGCGGAAATCGTGAACGCCGAGACTTTTGCCATTGACGGCCTTGCCCTTGGCCATCATTTCCCTGGCCCTTAGGAGCAGCCGCAGATAATTGGCAATATAGCCGTGGAGGGCCATCTCTTTGTCCCGGGGCAGTTGGGAGATGACTTCCTTTAAAATCGGCGTCAGGGTTTTCAGGTCCCGGCTTCCCAGCGCATCGGAAAGCTGAAAATTCGTCGCTTCCTGGCTTTTCGCCACCAGGCGCAGCACGGTCGCGGCATCGGCGGCACTGTCCGCGCCCAGGTAGGTGATGATCTTTTCCGCTTCGCTGTGGACGACGGCCAATTCCTCCGGCAATAGGGACAATAGCAGATCCATCCCGGCATTGTCGATGCGTTTGCCCTGCTTCTGGAAGAGTTCCCGGACATAGCGGGCCATTTCCCAGCGATTGGGCGGTTCATAGGCCCGGGCCTTGCCGTTTGCCAGCATGGCCTTGAAGAGCTTGCGCCGCTTATCCACCTCGTCGGCGACAAAGACGAGGCAGGTGAAATCGGCGGGGTTCTCGATATAATCCAGCAAAGCGGCGCTGTCTTTGCTTTCCTCCTTGAACCAGGGGGCATGGTCGACGATGACCAGCGCACGCTCGGCAAAGAACGGCGGCGTCCGCGCCGCGTCGACGACGGCGGCGAGGGAAACCTTCCCGCCGTCCATTTCCTGCACGCCAAAACCGCCGTCGGCGGAAAAGTGGCGGCGAAAAAATTTTAAATCCCGCTCGATGAGGAAACGCTCGGCGCCATAAAAAAGATAAAGGGGTTTGATTTCTGCCATATCGCTCTCCTTACCGGAATGTGGATTCACTGATGGTCTTGCCATCGCTTGTAAACAGTATAGCACCATCCCGGTCGGTTCTAAAGAGGGAAACGCCGTTTTTTTGCCAATAGGAGACGACGGCGTCGCCGGGATGGCCATAGGCATTGGGGCCGACGCCGATTACCACCGCTTCCGGATCCACCGCCTGGTAGAATTCCGGCAGATAGGAATGGCCGCTGCCGTGATGGGGCAGGAGCAAAACATCGGCGGCAAGATCGCCGCCGGCGGCGACCAGCGATGTCAGCGCCGCCAGTTCCAGATCGCCGCTGAAGAAAAATGAGGTTTCCCCATAGGTCAAAACCAAGGCCAGCGAAGCGTCATTGCCGTCGCCCCGCCAATTCACCGGGGGATAGAGCACGGTGAGATCGGTGACGCCGTCGAGGGCGATCCGGTCGCCACGAACCAGAGCGGTCACCGGAATGTTTAGGGCCGAGGCAGCGTTCAACAGGCTTTCGGATTCATCGAGGCCGGCTTCGGCCACGGCGATTGCCTTGACCGCCACATGGTCTAGAAGGACAAAGATGCCGTCGAGATGGTCGGCATGGGCATGGCTGTTGATGAAGCAATCGATGGCATTGACGCCGCCGCTCTTCAAATAAGGCAAGATCACATAATGGGCGGCGCTTTCCGGATCGCCGCCGCCGGCGTCCAGCAGGATATTCCTCCCTTCGGCGGTGCGGATGTGGATGGCGCTCCCTTCACCGACATCGAGAAAGGTGACCTCCAAGCGGCCGCCCCCGGGTTTCCAGGGAAAAAGGACGAGAATGAGGACGACGGCGATCGCACCGAGGGCCAATGGCGTTCTTTCCCTTAACCATGGCCAGCGCGGCAGTGAAAAGAGGCAGAGATAGGCAGCGAAAACTTGCCAAAGCCCCACTTCCCCCACATAGCGGTAAGAGAAGGGCAAGTGGGCGCCAAAGGCCACGATCGCCCAGGTCGCTTCGGTAAAAAGGCCGGCGGCATAGAGCGGCAGCGCCCCCAGCGACGGAGAAAAAAGAGAGAGGGGCAGCGCGAAAACGGAGAGAACCACCACCAATCCCACAAGGAAACAGGCGACGGTATTGACCAGGAAGGAAGAGAAGCTGACGGTGTAAAAGTAAAAGGCCAATAGCGGCATCAGGCCGATCTGGGCGGCGAGAAGCACGACGGTTTCCTCTTTGAACGGAAAATGCCAAGGCAGCAAGCGGCGGAAGAAAGGGGAAAAATAGAGGATCGACAGCATGGCCATAAAGGACAGCTGGAAGCCGACATCGAACAGATTGCCGGGATCATAGAGCAGCAGCAACAGCGCCGCCACCGCCAGCGCCGTGAAGCCGTCCCCTTCCCGGCCAAGATTTTTCGCCATAAGCAGCATCGCCGCCATGACGGAAGCCCGCAGCACCGGCGGGGCGAAACCGGTCATCGCCGCATAGACGAAGAGGATCGGCAAAAGCAAGGCCAAAGCCCACCAGCGCCGGATGCCCACCAGTTGAAAAACGGCGAAAACCAGCAGGATGATATAGCCGACATGGAGACCGGACACGGCGAAAGCGTGCATCACGCCGGTTTGGGAAAGCAGGTTTAAATCATGGGCGGTCAGACCCCCCTTATCCCCAGAAAGATGCCGCTGATTAAATCCCGCTGCCTGGCAGGAAGATGGGACAGGGATGCGTCGAAAGCGGCGCGGCAGGCGGCGGCGGCCGGCAGCCGGGAACCGCGGTTCTCGCCGAGGGCCCTTGCCTCACCGCCATAGAGGGCGCTGACGGTGCCGGAGACGCCCTGGCGCTGCTGATAAAGGCCATAATCAAATTGCCCGGGATTGGCGGCCGCCGTCGCTGCCAAGGCCCGGCCGCTTACGAAAACCATATCGCCATAGGCGAAGGAACGGCCGGGTTCCGCCAGCACCCGCACAGTGGTATTGGACTTTTCCCCGTTTACCGTATCCGACTGTAACAGAAATACCGTGGATTTTTCACTTTGCCGCGGGAAATTGGCGACCATGCCCATAATTTCATAGGCAGCGTCCGCTTCCAAAAGCGGCGGCGGTTCCGCAGCCCTAAGCCCGGCATATAAGCCGCCAAAGACGAAGAGCAAGGGCAGCAGGCAAAGAATGATCTCCTTTTTCCAAAGCCAAAGCAGCGCGGCGGCAAAAGCCGCGGCGAGCAGCAGAAAAAGAGCGCAAACGGCGGCGAAAACAGGCTGCCGGCGGTGAGGCCGGCGCCAAAAGAAACGGTGGCCCAGAACATGCCTCTAAGCGCTCTGTCCATGGTCAATCCACCGTGACAAAAGGTTCGATCGCCGCAAGGGTGGCTTCGCCGATGCCGGAAACCGCCAGCAAATCCCTACTGGCGGTGAAGGGGCCATGCTCTTCCCGATAGGCGATGATCGCCGCCGCCTTTTTCGGGCCGATGCCGGGCAAAAGCTGCAAGACGAAAACATCGGCGGTATTGATATTAACGGTGTCGCCATCGCCAAGGCCCTCATTCTCCCCGGCTTCCTCCCCGGCCGGCGCGGCGTCGGCCGCGGCGGCGATAAGGCCCCGGCGCTCCAATTCCGCCACCGCATAGTCGCCGTCGCGAAAGACGAGAAACTTTCCATAGGCGACGCCGCCGCCAAAGGCTGTGGCCATCAGCAAAAAAACGAGGATCACAATGAGTTTGCGCTTGCTTTTCATGCGCCGCCGGCCCCCTTCCGCCACGATTTCGACAAAATCACCGCTTTTGCTTCATCATAACGGATTTTTGGGTTTTTGGCAATCGTTCCTCGCCGGTTTTAGCCGTCTCCGCCCGCCGCGCCCACCGTATCGGTGGCAGCGTCGCCGCCCAAAGCCCGTTTTAATGACTGAATGTCCCGAACCGGCTGGGGGTCAACACCGTATAACAGTGAAAGATAGTAGCTGACATAGTTGCCGAATACCATTTGCCCCCAAAGGCGGCCAAAGAGGGTTTCGCCCTCGGCGCGGTGTTCCAGCACCACGCCGAAGCGTTTGGCGAGCACCGCGGCGCTGGCGGCGAAACGCTTGGCGATCCGGGGATGCTCCGCCACATCCCGCAGCAATACAAGGGCAATGTCGCCGGCAAGCGAAGCCGGCGCCGCAGTGGCCGCGATCTCATTGTGATCCGCTTCGGGAACCGCATTGTACCAGGCCGCCGCCTTCGCATTTTCATTGATCTGGTTTTTCCAGCTGCGGGCCACCGTATCGGTAAGGCCCTCGCTGCCCCAGACGACGACGATTTTATCCTGCAAGGCCAATGCCATCTGTTTTGCCGGGTTTTCCGCGCTGGGAACCGCCATACCGATTTTTCCCTCCATCGCCAAAAGATCAAGGTATATTTGAACCTTTTCCGCATCGTCCCAGCGGAGCAGCGATGCGTCCGCCAATGCCAGCAGCGCCGGTACCGACAGATAAAAGGTGGCCATACGGGGCTGCAAACCGCCGGGAACATGGAAAAACGCGTCCCAGTTTTCCTTCGCCCGCGCCAGCAAAGCGCCGCCGGAAGCGATGGCCACCGTTTTCGCCCCCAGGGCCTTGGCATGTCGATAACAGCTTAGCGTCTCTTCGGTTTCGCCGGAATAGCTGACCAAAAAAACCAGGCTCCCCTTCCCGGCATAGGCAGGGAGCTTATAGCCGCGAACCACCTGAAAGGGAATGGCGCTTCGCGTCCCGGCGAAATTACAAAGCAGATCCGCGCCGAGGGCGGAACCGCCCATGCCGCAAAAAAAGACGCGGTCATAGGCGGACGCCGGTAAAGCGCGGCCATTGGCGGCGATGAAGAGGGCTTTGGCATATTGATCCGGCAAATCGGCCAAGGAAGCGCCGATGCCGCCGGGATCCGTTTTTTCATAGTGTTTGGGATCGTCTAAAGTCGCCTCCGAACCCAAAGGATCACCTCCCGATAGGCTGCGAGAAACGGCCAAGGCACGCACCGGTGAAGGGGGCGGAAAACCAAGGGCCGGCGGCACTTCGCCACCGGGGCCATTTTATCCGTGCTTGCCAAAGGGCTTGGCGGCCCAAAACCGCGGCCCGGGCGCTACATGGCCCATTGGGTGCGGCTTTGGGGCCAATAACGCTACCGGCCATTTGTCGACAGCCTGCGGCGGATTGCCGAATCCGCCGGCATTGTTCTCCTTTCATCTTATGGTTTTTCTGCGACTTTATTCTTTAAACGGAAGAACTGGTAGACATTGGCGGCGGCCTCCGGTTCATCGTTTCCACCAGCGCCAGCTCCTCTTCGCTGGCATTCTCGATCGCTTTTACGGTGCGAAAATGTTTAAGCAGCGCTTTTTGCCGTTTTGGGCCGATGCCGGGGATTTCCTCCAGCACCGATTTCGTCTGCCCCTTTTGGCGCAGGGCGCGGTGGAAGGTGATGGCGAAGCGGTGGGCTTCGTCGCGGATTCTCTGCACCAAATGGTAACCGGGGCCTTCCTTCGTCAGCAGCAGGCTCTCTTCCCGCTCCGGCAAAATCAGCTCTTCTTCCCGTTTGGCGAGGCCGACAAAGGCGATGGCTAGCCCATATTTGGCCCGGATTTTCAAAGCCGCCGACAATTGCCCCTTGCCCCCGTCGACGATGACGAGATCCGGCAAATGGCCGAAGCCTTCCTTCCTCCCGGCTTCACGCTCAGATAGGCCCCGTTTAAAGCGGCGATCCAATACCTCGCCGAGGGCGGCAAAATCGTCAATACCGGCGACGGTTTTGATCTTAAATTTCCGATACTGGCTTTTTTGCGGCTTACCGTCGAGGAACACCACCATGGAACCGACCATATGGGCGCCCTGAATATTGGAGATGTCATAGCATTCGATGCGGCGGGGCGTCGCCAAAAGGCCCAATGCCTGCCGCAGCTCCTCCAAACCGCGGGCCTCCGCCTCGCCGGTTTCACGCCGCCGCGCCTCCTCGTCCAAAAGCAAGAGGCCGTTTTTTTGCGCCAGCCCCAATAGGCGGGCCTTGTCGCCACGGCTCGGTACCGTGAAGCGAACCGCCCCCCCACGTTTCTCCCGCAGCACCGTGATGAGGGTTTCCCCATCGGCGGGAATTTCGGAAACGACGATTTCCGGCGGCACGACCCGATCCCCCTGATAAAAACTGAGCAAAAAATGGCGATAGAGGGTGGAAAGGGGCTGCCCCTCGACGTGGGACAGAAACATATGTTCCCGCCCCAACAGCCGGCCCTGGCGGATGAAGAAGCAAACCGCCACCGCCTCGTCGCCGTCGCGGCAAAGGGCGATCAAATCCCGCTCTCCCTTGGCTTCGGCGGCGGTGATCTTCTGTTTCAGCAAAACCGCATGGATATCGGCGATCCGATCCCGGTAAACCGCCGCCGCCTCATAATCGAGGCGCTCCGCCGCCCGCGCCATCTTTTCCTGCAAATCCCGTTTAATGCCCTCGCCGTTTCCTTGCAGAAAGGAGGCGACGTCCTCCGCCACCTTGCCATAATCCGCCCGGGATACATTGCCGATACAGGGCGCCAGGCATTGGCCAAGGTGATGGTTGAGGCAGGCGCGGCCCTTGAGGCGGCCAGGCTTTGCGCCGCAATTTCTAAGCGGAAATACCTGGCGCAGCACCGCAATGGTTTCATTCATCGCCGTCACATTCGTATAGGGGCCGAAATAGCGGCTGCCGTCGTCCTTTAGGATGCGGGTCACCAAAAGGCGGGGAAATTCTTCCCGCAGGGTCAGCTTTAGATAGGGATAGGTTTTGTCGTCCTTCAGCATGACATTGTAGTGCGGCCGGTGGAGTTTGATCAAATTGCATTCCAAAAGCAATGCTTCCGCCGGGGAGTCCACAAGGATATAGTCGACATCCCGCGCCCGTTCCCGCATCGCCAATACCTTGGGCTCCACATATTTGCCGACGCGAAAATAAGAGGAAACTCGCTGCTTCAACGATTCGGCTTTGCCGATATAAATGATCCGCCCCGCCCCGTCTTTAAAGAGATAGACGCCGGGCCGGGTTGGCAGATGGGCCAATTTATCCCGCCAAAATTCCAGATCCATCCCTTTACCAAAGCTCCTTTTTTTCCGCAATCTTCTCATCGGCGAGAACCCGGTACATCGAAGCGGCCTGGTCCGTCCGGGCGGTTTCTTTCAATTCGAGAACTTCCACTGCCAGATGGCGGCTGCCGAAACGGATGGACAGCCTGTCCCCAACTTTCAGCTCATGGCCGGCTTTGGCGGCGCGTCCGTTCACTTCAATCTTGCCCGCTTCGCAAACCTCCTTCGCCACGGTGCGGCGTTTGATCAGGCGGCTTACCTTTAAATATTTATCCAGGCGCATGGGCCAACCCCTCCCTTTTAATCTTTTGCCGGGCCAAATGGTCTGATCCGGCCCGGCAATCTGTGCGCTTATTTGCCTTCGATAGCTTCCTTTAACATCTTGCCGCCTTTAAAGGCGGGAACCCGCGAAGCGGGGATATCGATCACTTGCCCGGTCTGGGGATTTCTGCCCTTTCTGGCGCTGCGTTCCCGCACCTCAAAGGTGCCGAAACCCACCAACTGCACCTTTTCACCGGCCACCAGCGCCCTTTCAATGCCGTCCAGCACCGCGTTGATGGCTTTTTCCGCGTCCTTCTTTGTCATATCCGCTTGGCTGCTGACGTGGTCGATCAGATCGCCCTTATTCATGCCATATCCTCCTTCTAGGTATGAAGATTTAAGATATTCCCATTATGCCCGGAATCCCTAAGCTCCATACCTTTGGAGGCAATTATTGTCCGGCGAGACGTTTTTTCGCCAAATTCCAAAAGCGATCCATTTCCGCGAGGGTCAGCGCCTCGATCGAAAGCCCCTGTTCCAGAATCAGCTCTTCCATCAAAGTAAAACGGCGGATAAATTTTTCATTGGCATCCCGCAAAGCCCCCTCCGCATCCACCTGCCAGAAACGGCACCAGTTTACGACGGCGAAAAGCAAGTCCCCCATCTCTTCGGCGATGCCGGTACCATCGGCCAAGGCTTCGTCGACCTCCCGCAATTCTTCCAATATTTTCGCGCGAACATCGTCGCTCCGGTTCCAATCGAAACCGACCCGGGCGGCGTTCCGTTGCAGCTTTTCGCTGCGGTAAAGGGCGGGAAAGGGCTTGGGGACATCCATCCGCCCTTTCTTCTTTTCCGTATCTTTGATTTCGGCCCATTTCACCAGCACCGCATCGGCGTCGGCGGCCTGAAATTTCTCCGGTGAAAAGACATGGGGGTGGCGGCGGATCATCTTTTCACTGACGCCGTCGGCGACGGCGGCAAAATCGAAGCGCCCCTCCTCTTGGCCAATTTGGGCATGGAATACGATCTGCAAAAGCAAATCCCCCAATTCTTCCACGAGCATAGCGTCGTCCTCCTGCTCGATGGCGTCCAATACCTCGTAGTGCTCTTCGATCAGATACCGTTTCAAGGTCTGATGGTTCTGTTCCCGATCCCAGGGGCAACCCCGCTACTCCCCACGCCCGCGCGGCAGTCTCAAAAGCCGCTGCAATGCTTCCACGCCGTTTTTCCATGCTGCACTGCTCCTTTAAAAAGGAACCGCTTCCGACGGGGTCAACCCGGCGGAAACGGTTCCCCCTTTTCGTGAAACTTCGCCGTTGCCGGGCAAATTCACCTTTGGCCGGAACGGCGCCGGGCCTTGGGCGGGCCGAGAATCTCCGCCCAGACGACGGCTTCCCGCAGCCGTTCGGGATTCACGGCGATCGAAACCGCCGGTTGCTGCGGCAAAGGCGCCGTTACCACCATCATTTCCCCGGTTTTGCCGAAACGGATGCCACCGGCCTTGGGCGGCGGCCCCTCGCCGGAAAAAACCGGCTTTTCCTCATTGCGCCGTTCGATACCGGCGGCCTGCTGCCGCGACCAAGGCATCGCGGGAAAATCCGGCTTTTGATCGGCGGGAACCCAATCCTCCACCTTGCGGGCCAGTTCCCGAAAGGGCTTGGGCATCTGCTCGATTTCCCTTTCCAAGCCGCGCCAAGGGGAATCGGCCTTGGCCTCCACGTTCCCCCGCCCCAACCTTCGTCATTGCCGGTATCCTCGGCAAGCATCGTCTCCCGCTCGGCGGCGGCAGGTTGACGATCCGCCCCCGCATCGGCGAGCGGCGCCGAGCGCTTTCTTTCGACTTCCCAAAGCCGGAAAGGATGAAAAAGGCGATGATCACCAAAAAATATTGTCGGAAATGAAATTGATTATGCCATCCATCGCTTCACCAATTATTTCTTATCTTTGCTCGGTTCCTGAGTGGCGGGTTTGTTGACGCCGGCGATCCGCTCGCATCTTCGTATCGGAAATCACATTCTGCATATTGTAATAATCCATCACACCGAGATGACCGTCTCTGAAAGGCTGCCGCCAAAGCCAGGGGCACCTGGGCATCGTTTTCCACCACTTTGGCCCGCATCTCTTCGACGGCGGCCGCATTCCTGTTCCTTGGCGACGACATGGCCCGCCGCTCTTCCGCTTTGGCCTGGGCGATGCGCTTGTCGGCTTCCGCCTGGTCCGTTTGGAGTTGGGCGCCGATATTGCGGCCGATGTCAACGTCGGCGATGTCGATCGAAAGGATTTCAAAGGCGCTGCCGGCGTCGAGCCCCTTATGCAGCACCGTTTGGGAGATGGAATCGGGATTTTCCAGAACCTGCTTGTGGCTGCCGGAAGAACCGACGGTGCTGACAATCCCTTCGCCGACCCGGGCGAGAATCGTCTCCTCCCCGGCGCCGCCGACGAGCCGTTCGATATTGGCCCGAACGGTGACCCGGGCGCTCACCTTCACTTCGATGCCGTCTTTCGCCACGGCGGAAACATTGGGGGTTTCAATGACCTTGGGATTGACGCTCATCTGCACCGCTTCCAGCACATTGCGGCCGGCCAAATCGATGGCGGCGGCCCTTTCGAATACCAGCGGAATATTGGCCCGTTCCGCCGCGATCAGCGCATTGACGACCCGGTCTACATTGCCGCCGGCGAGATAGTGGGCTTCCAGCTTGCGCACGGAAACGTCCAAACCGGCTTTCTCCGCTTTGATCAGCGGGTTGACGATTTTCGACGGCGATACCCGCCGAAGGCGCATACCGATCAGATCAAAAATGCCGACCTTGGCCCCGGCGGCCAAAGCGGAAATCCAAAGGCCGATGGGCACAAAGCTGAACAAAATGATGACGGCCAGCACGATTAGAACAATGGGAATAATACCAAGAAGCCACTCCATAAATTTTCCTCCTTATTTTTGCTTGCGGCGGCGCTTTATTCCGTCGCCCGGACGACGATACGGGTGCCCTCGACGCCGATGACCCGCACCGGCGTGCGCGGTGAAAGGAAATCGCCTTCGGTCACAACGTCGATCCGTTCCCCATCGATTTCAACGGCGCCGGCGGGGCGGAGCGCCGTCAATGTCAAGCCCTCCTTGCCGATGAGCGCCGTTTTATCGACATAGGGAACGGTATAACCGCTTTCCGTATCGGTGCGGTGGGATAAAATCAGTTTCTTCCAAATTTTTCTTGTTTTCATATGCTTAACACTCAATGCCACAAAGGCGATGGTGAGGACGATTGCGATCAAAATCGAAACGATGGCCGCCTGGGGCGTCGGCGCCACCAGAAAAATGCTGCCGACGATGCCGACAATGCCGGCGATCCCGGTGATGCCGAAACCCGGCACCACAAAGGCCTCTAAAATAATCAGCAAGATCCCCAAAGAAAAGAGAACGAGAGCCACCCAACCAATGCTGGTCAATACCATGTGCCCGGCAAAATAGAGAACAAAGGCGCAGAGGCCGACAATGCCGAGACCGGAAAAACCCGCCGTCAACAACTCGATGATCAAAGCCGCAAGGCCGATGGCGATCAGAATACCGGAGACCACCGGATGGGTGATCCAGAGCGAGAATTGCTCCAGAAAATTCCTTTCCACCGTAACCGTGTTGGTGGGCGTCACCTCCATAGCGGCGCAAACTTCCGGCACATCATTGGCGGCGGCGTCGGCCATTCCCAAAGAGAGCGCCGTTTCATCGGTGAGGGTCAATAGCTTGCCCTTTTCGACAATGCCCTCGATGGCGATGTCGCTGTCGGCCATCGCGGCGGCGATATTGCCGTCTTTTCCCCGGGCCGCGGCGGTGGCGGTCAGCTCCGATACCCAAACCGAAGTGACCTTTTCATCGGCTTTTTGCTCACCGGCCCTGGCTTCCGCCGCCCCCCTCGTGCTGCCTTTAGAGATGAAAAGTTCCTCCCCGGCCAGGGCGATCAGGGAACCGGCGGAGATGGCTTTCTTATTCACAAAGGTCACGGTGGGCACCGGCGAAGACAAGATCAAATCCTTGATATTGATAGCGGAAGCGATATAGCCGCCATAGGTGTCCACCTCGACAATCAAGAGCGGAGACAGCGCCGCATTGGCTTCCTGGATCGCTTTGGCCATCAGGTCTTCCGCCGCGAAATCGATGGTATCGTTCAAGGTAACGACGTAGACGGGGCCTTCGGCGGCGGCAATGCCGGCACCAAAGCTGAGCGCCAAAGCGAGGCAAATGGAAAAGAGCAGCATTTTTTGCACGTTCTTACCTATAGTAGCATTCCCTCCTTTTTTAAAAACATTATACAATAGCGACCCTGTAAATGCAATCGGCAAATGGGGGTCTATCCCGGCCACAGCGCGGCGAAAGCCTTTGTCCGGCGGAGAACCTTGCCTTTTAAACTCAGAATTTTCGTTTGATTTCCACCAGCTTACCGATGATATGAAGGTCCCCGTTCCCCGATGTAACAATCCGCGGCGGATACTTGGGGTTTAAGGATTGCAGGATAACAACGCCATCCTTTTTTATGAATTTTTTGATCGTTCCCTCATCGTCGAGAAGCACCACCCCCATTTCACCATTTTCCAAGGTATCCTGCCGCTTAATCAGCGCCAGATCCCCCGCGCGAATATCCGGCTCCATGCTGTCGCCCCGGACACGCAGAAAGAAATAGTCTTCAGGGCGGCGCACCGCGGCATATTCGCTGCCAAGATCCTCCATATCGGGGATGCCGCCGAAGCCCGCCTTGACGGTGCCGACGACGGGAACGGCCGACATCTCCGGCAAAGGCTGCATTTCAAAACAGATTTGATTTGGTTGCCGGTAATCCGTCAGCCCGAGAAGATAATCGACGGAAACCTCAAAAATTTCCGACAAATTTTGCAGCGTGTCCCCATCGGGGCGGCTGCGTCCCGTCTCCCACATGGAGACGGTGGAGCGGCGAATCCCCAGCAT